>NZ_JBDIVE010000005.1:0-185086 GCF_039631295.1 Uliginosibacterium sediminicola
CGCTTGTTGCTCATAAACACCTCCATCAGCCTGAAAGTTTAAGGCTTCAGGGTGTCTAGAAAACCCGGGGCGATTCAAAACGCAGAAAACACCTGCTCAAAGTAGCCGGCTAGCTCTTCATCATTTTGTATTGATAGATCAGCATCCGCGATGAGCTCGGCGTTTCTATTCCCGCTAAAGGCTGCAGCGGTAGCATTAGCGGATCCGAATAGCAGCTGTCGCTTCCTTCTACGTGGGTTTTCTCGAACGAATTCAAAGTAAAAGGCTTTTATATGAACAAGTGCTGTTGCACGCGCCAGCCTAACCTCAAGCTCAACATGTGGCTTGCATGAACGCTTGAATTTCTCAATATCTTCAAGCCTCACACCATCATCGACCACTAAGCATAACCGGCGAGGCTTCAAGCGCTTAACCAACTCCTTCATAAACCGAGGATCAACATACGGCGCGATCACGAGCGCTCGGTCAGTCCAATATCCGTCTGGCAAAGTAAGCAGCTCAAAGCTCATTTTTATCCCAATGACAATTCAAAGTTCTATCTGAAAAATCCAAACAAAATCAGATTCCATAGGAAAATTAGGCGACTACACTACGCCACGAAACAATCAAAGCCTATGTCTCCAAGCGGCATAGACCATCAACAATGAACCCAAACCCAATGCGCTCCTGCTCCAAGCGCACCTTGGGTTCAATTCGGTCAAAACGCAAATCGTCGTAGAGTTCCGCTTCGCTCTCAGTCAGCCGCGAAAGCACGTTATGGGAGGGCTCAGGCTCCTTCACCCAGCACACCCGATGCGCCAGCAGCACCTCCCGATTCATCAGGAAGGACTCGGCATGCGGAAAGTAGCACCTGAACTGATCAAGGATTGCGAAACCATGCGTATCCAGATCCCCCCAGTAATGCACTCGGCATTGGCGAAGCCAATCAGCTCGGGACAAAGCGTCCCAACCGTAGCCAGCGCCAAATAGCACGATGGATCTCGGCACTGAGGGGAAAGCCAGAAAGTTGGTCTCGTTCTCCGTAATAAACACCCGTTCCAGCGGCAGGGATAGTGCCGCGAAACTCTCAGCATCAAGGGTTACATCCACCAATCCCTTGCACCCCGGCACACAGACCATTTCAGGATCGAGCATCCGGAACCTGATCCGCACGGGCTTTTCCTGGAAGCCATAACGACGCACAAACTGGAATACACCCGATACGTCATCGTCGATTGCTTCCACGGGCAAGGCCAGATCAAACAACTCAGCCAGAACGCCTCGATGCGACTCAATGAACTTGGTATCAACACCCGACACATCAACCTGGCGCATGTAGATGCCAGGGCGTGGATGAGCCTTCATCCAGGCGACGACTGCCAACAGCCTCGGCCAACAGTCGGACAACTCCAAGGCTTGCATTGGCCGTTTTTGTAGCCACGCCAGCAGCACTGGCTGCGCACCCTCGGTCATCTGCCACAAAGCACGAAAACGTTCAGTCGCACTGGCCTTGCCAATCATGGCCAATGCATCGGCCAAGGAGTCCACAAAGATGGCAGAGGGCAAGCGCTGGCACCCTTGCACACGGTGAGACCACTCCCGCCACTCAAGCCTGACATGAGCAATCTCCACAATGCGTTTTGCCCAGTCGCGAACCGCCTCAAAACGATCAGACAGATCTCCTGATGCCGGCCCTCGAAAGCTCAAACGCAGCGGCCAGACAAACTCATCCGACACACAGGCTCGCAGTAGTTCGCCCCGATCCCAGAGGCGCTGCACTTGGGCGCGAACATCCGCCTGCGTTGTCCAGTTCATGACACAGCCCCAAGCGCACTGGCCTTCTGTGTGCGATATTCATCAATGGAGAGGCACCTCATGCGTGAGTCTCGACCCGCTTCGTTATGCACGAAGCCCACGCTTGAAACAAAGGGTTCAATGACGTGGATCTTCTGCAGAGGCGTCACGATCAGCAATTGCAGATTCAGTTGCTGGAACAAGCGCAAGCCGTACTGCGCCGACTCATCAGAACCCCGCCCAAAGGCCTCGTCAATGACAACAAAGCGAAAGGAACGCGAACGCACCGCGCCCCATTCCAGTCCAAATTGATACGCAAGGCTGGCGGCCAGAATCGTGTAGGCGAGCTTTTCTTTCTGCCCACCCGATTTCCCGCCTGAGTCCGAGTAATGCTCGTACTCGGTTCTGTCCTCTCTCCAACGCTCACTGGCCGCAAACAGAAACCAGTTGCGCACATCGGTCACTTTGATGGTCCAGCGGCGATCCGCATCCGATAGTCCGTCCCGGCCCCGGAACCGATCAATAATCGCTTTCACCTGCAGGAATTTAGCCTCGGAGTACTGAGCATCCTCCGACCCTGTTAGCGTCCCTTCGATGCAGGCACGCAACTCCTGCTGAAAATCCCTGATTTCCACATCAGGACTCGTCTGAGGCTCCAGCACGATGTAACGGCCGGGGTTGTAGTCGATCTCGGCAAGCGATTTGTTGATGTAGTCGATACGTTCCTTGATCGTCTCGCGCTCCCGCGCCAGTTGCGCGTTGAAGTTTGCAATCTCATTGATCGTATTGACGTTCAGCAGCTCTTTGAAGCGCTCTGCAAATCGTGGCAGATCATCCAGCTTCAGCTTTTCAAGCAGGTTTTCATACTCAAATGCCGCCTCAAGATTCGCATCAAACTCAGCCGTCTCCAGCTTGAAAGCTTCCTTGAAGGAGACCATCGCCCGAATAATCCGGGCGGCCAGATCCTTGATCTTGCCGCCAACGGCATCAATCCGTTTGTCCTGCAGCCAGGTCCGAAGCTCTCGCTCACGGTTATCGCAAGACTCAACTGTCAAAACTGCATCCACCAATGCTTCATCACGCAAGGCATCAATGCTGGCCACCAGTGCTGCATCGATGACGACATCCTGAACAAGCGGCAGGGTCTGTTCGCGTAGTTCCGTTGCATCTGTGCGGCGCTGATCCGCCTTGGCTCGCCGCTCGCGCGCAGCCACCAAGGCATCGTCGGAGGCTTGAGCAGCGACCTGCAATGCCTTCAAGCGATCATTCAGCTCCTTGAGGATGTCTGAAGCCTGTTCGAGCATCTTCAGTTCATCATCCAGCACTGCAATCTCGGTCACGACGCTTGCCCAGTCGAGCTCCTCGAAGCTGCCGAATTCTTCCAGCCGCGCCAGCGCATCCAGTCGGCCCTGAAGTCCTCTTCGCTCTGTATCGCACTTTCCGACGAGGCTACCGATTTCGCCCAGATGAGTTTCAATCTGGCGGCGCTTCGCCTCTAGGGCTGCTACCTTGGCACTGTTACTCCAGCCCAAAACGTAACGGCTGCGGTCATCAATCCTGCTACGGTCATCCTTCTCATGCCGGCCACTCGGATCCTTAATCTGACCGACACGCGTAATGGCTCGCCTCTCCCGCCGGAACTGCTCTTGCGTGGCACAGCACGCAACGTCGAAGCGCATGCTCAGTTCACGCTCAAGCCAATCGTAGTAAGGAGAATCGGGCTTGACCGAAAGTTTGCGAACCAGTGAATCAGGGTGCAGAACAGGCAAATCCGATGCCCTGCGCGCCTGAACATGGAAGTACACAAAGCGCTCACGCAGATGGTTGCCATCTACCCACTCAGCCACCGCCTTGTAGTACTCATCAGGCACCAGAAGCGCCAGGCCGAAGCCACGCAGCAAGCGCTCCGCAGCACCTTCCCACTCGCGTTCGTCTTCACGAACCTGAATCAGCTCACCCGCAAACGGCATTTCCTCGACATCCAGACCCAGCGCTTGGCACAACGCATCACGTATCTGAATCTGCCGGTGATCGATGTTACTGACTCGCTGCTTCAGACTATCGATCTCGGTCATCAGCTGCTGGTGATCGAGCCTGCCCTGGCGCAAGGTTACGCCGTGCTCGGTCAAGGCGTTCTGCAGTTCAGCATCCCGGGCGCGCACATCCTCACGCCAGATTTTCAATTGCGAACGCTGCGCAACGAAAGCCGCTTCATCTGTCGCTACCGCCTCATCCAGCACGCTGACCAGCTCGGCATAACGCACCGACTTGGCCTTGCGCGCATCCCTGATTTTTTCTTTCTTGCGAATCTCTGTCGCCAGACTCTCCAGCCTGTCTCCACCGTTGTCACTGATATCGCGCTTCAGCTTCTCGATCTGGGTGCCCTGCTCTTCAAGCTCGCTGACGAGTCGACTGACTTGTGCATCCGCTCTTGCCCACTCCTCCTGCAACGAAGCAAGGCGCTTATCCAGCAGTTCCAGTTTCAGCTGAGCAAAGTAGGCACGCAGGGTGTCACGGCATTGCCGCAGCTGCGCCACCTCTGCCAGCAACTCATCATGACGCTTGCAATCGGCCACCAGCGGCGTCAGCAAGGCCATTTGCTGCTGCGCTTTCAGCACAGCCTGATGCGCACGATTCAGATCATCGAAGTGGCCGATCAAAGCTTTGATACGCGACTCAACCTCAAACGGCTCCAGCATGTGGCTACGCACAAAATCAGTCAGATTTCCGACTGACTTCATCGATACCGTCTGGTGAAACAGCTCCAGAGCCTGATCGCTCTCGATCCCAAATCTCCGCCGGAACCAGGCACCGTAAGGAGGGAAAGTCTCAAACAGCTCCGCTCCTGAAGCTCGCAGCTTCTTGCGCAGCGCAGTGATCTCACTGCCGAAGTTGGCAAAATCTGCTGCGATCGATAAGCCTCGCTCGGCCCCCACAAAGATCCGATCAGGCTGGCCGTGTGCGTCCTTCATCCAGAAAACCTGCGCCAAGGTCACAGTCTGGTCATAGCCCGCGTTATGGAAAACACCCAGGATCACGGAATAGTTGTTGTGATCACGCAGCGACACTGGCTTTGCAGCGCCGGTCGCTTCATTGCGCTCGGATTTGTAATGCCCTAACACATAGGAACGCAAAGTGCGTTCCTTGTTTTCTGCGCCAGCCGCCTTGTTGTAGGCAATGCGATGCGCAGGCACCAGCAGTGTGGTGATCGCATCCACTAACGTGGATTTACCGGAGCCAATGTCTCCCGTCAGCAGCCCGTTCTTTCCATCAAGCTGCATGCTCCACACTCGGCCGTCAAAGGTTCCCCAGTTGAACACCTCCAGTCTGGACAACCTGAAGCCTGACAATGCATCGTCTGCAACGAAATTCAGTTCCAGCGATTGCGTGTCATTCATCGCGCGCCTCCTTTGGGGCTGCGACGCCTGACAAGGCAGACCGATACACCTCAAGCTTGGCATCGAAATCGGCCAGCCACTGTGCATCAACAAAAGCCTTCAGAATGCGGCGCACCTCATAGCTGGCTACGCCCGCCTGACTGCCCGTTGCGGGCTTGAGCTTGTGCAAAAAACCCAGCTCGGCGACCTTGTTGATCGTGGTTTCGATCTGATCGATTAACTTCGCTTCGTTGGGACCATCAGGCAGGTACAAGCGCACCAGCTCCACAACATCATCACGGCTCAGCACCAACCGTGTATCGCCTCCGCCGGCATCAAACTCAGCCAGTTTCTTGCGCAAGAGCGCAAGCATCAAGCTCACGGGAAACGAGAGCGGGCGCCGTGCAATCAGTCGAGGCAAACGCGGCGCAGGGTCATCCGCATCAGGCTCGGGGCGACTCTTCAGAAACGCATAGCCTTCGGCCTCATCCAGCACGAGATCCAGATTGAGCACGGCCACATAGTCCCGCACCTGCGCCTGCAGGTTCAGCAAGCTGGCCCACTGGCGCTCATCCTGTTCGCGATACAGCACACCTTTCAGCAAACCAATAAGCAATACCGAAAGATCTGGTGCTGGGGCGATCTCTGCCGCCGTGAAATCTTGATCCATCCCTGGTAATTCCCCTGGCTCTCGTTGCTCGCCTGGTCAGCGCATGAAAATCACCCGCGCCAGATTTGCTGTTCTTGTAACCGACTGCCCACTGGCGGACATGGCTTGCCACTCAAGCGGCTCGGGCACGTTCTCATCCACCACCACACTGAAAACATCACTGCCCAGCTGAAGATAGGCCACCAGCTCCGCCAGCCCCTGTCGCATCGGCTGAGTTGCAACCAACTCACGTAGCGTAACTTGCGCCCGGTCCTGCAGCACCTGCCGGATGTGTCGGGTCAGCCGGGCCTTATCCACCACCACCTGCTCAAACATCACAGAAGGGTCGATATCTTGCTCTCCGGCCTCCAGTGTCAGCTGGGCGATGATGGGCTTCACGGCAGGCTTGAACAAGGGGCGCTCCATCGCCAATACGATGTACGCCTGTGATTCGGTGATCTCCATCACCACCCCGGCCGGTGGAGCCTCTCGCAAGGCCATCGCCTTGCCCTCGATGGCATGCAGGATATCCATGATCCGGCGGTTTTCCAGCCAGGCCTGATCATCCAGAAAACGCCGCAACTGCTGCGACAAGGCAGCGACCGTTCGCTGGGTATGCTCCCCTGCTTCCATCCAGTCGTAATGCACGCGGCGTGTGCGGCCATCAGGCTTCAGATCCGTCACCGCAGGTAAGGCCAGCACACGATCCAGCAACTCGCTCAGCTCTTCCTGACGACGACTCGAAAGAAGAAAGTCCCAGAAGGCACGGAAGCTCCTACCCTGATCCGAGTCAGCGATGGAATCCCGCTCACCCATGATCTCTTCAAGCAAGGCGCCCTTGCTGCCATCCCACAGGGCAATCCGTTCGCGCACGCGGCGGTCCAGCTGGCGAAAGTTGTGCTCCACCTCACGAAAATCTGCCAACAATTCACGCGCTCCTTGCATGAACTGCTGAAAACGATCTTTCAGCGCAGTGTCATCCAGCAGCGGTACATCCCCCGCCACGACGCGCGAAATCTCGGCATCAATCTCGTCTCGTTTTTTCTGAAGATCCGCAATCCGTTTGGCCGGATCCGCTTCACTGCCCTCACTCATCTGCTTAAGCAGATCAAACAAGGTCAGCAAACGCGATTCAGTGCCAACAAACTGGCGCTCAGACAACTGAGATAACCAGGCAATTGCCTTTTCAGTCGCGGGGGTCAGATCGAACTGGGCTTCATCCGTACCGGGCTTGTAGAACTTACGCAACCAGCCCTTATCGGGCGCAGCCCAATCGCTCAGGTATTCCAGTCCGGGTTTCGGAAAAGCCGTTTCACCCTTCTCGCCAAGCTGCAGCCGCAGGGCATACAGCTCATCCTCCAGGGCTTCAGCAAGATCCGCTGCCGCCATCACCCGCACATTCGGCAGCACAAACACCCGATGCAGAAAACTAGTCACCAGCGGCGCATGATCCGAACGCAACAACCGCCACGCGGGGTGGTGGGTGCGTAGAGCATCGAGAGTGGCGAAGTCGAGTGTCATGCGGCTGGGTCGGCAAGTCCTTAGAACAAAGCAATCTGTCGCGTGACCTGCTCGCGTAACGAGTTGGTGTTAGCAACTCTCAATTGTTTGATGGCAGTGAGATTGAATCCCACATCGTCTTTCGCATCGCCAATGCTACCGTTATGCAGCAACAGGAAATTTTCATGCTTGAGACCCTTGCCTTGGTTGAGCCCCATCAGGTAGGTAATGTTTTTCTGGTCGGCATCGAAACTAATCCGATTCTTGGCCAACCCCTGCTAAATGGTAATCTCCCCATTAGTGGCAGCTTCCAGAAGTAGAAACTAAGTGGCTTGTGCCAGTTTCTGTTTTGATGTGAAGCCTCCTAATGCCATGTGGGGCCGTTCGTGATTGTAGATCCATAGCCATTGCGTTGCATGTTCTTGCACCTGTTCAATCGATTCAAACAGGTGCTGACTGAACATGAGCTCAGAAGAAATGTCCCCCGCAACTCGAAGCAAAGACATTCCACGCGCCTGGATCGAAACTCCAATCGTCACTGGTGATACCGCCAAGGTCGTTGTGTACCCAGGCGGAGAGAAGCACGACAAGCCGCCCGCATCCAGTCTCGGCCGCAATCTCTTCTATCTCAAGAGGGACCCCATGAGAGGCTGGCGAATCACGAATGTGCTGATTCACGACTACTGGCCAGACATCCCGAACGATCCCCACAGTTGCGAGTACGGCTTTGCCAACCGAGCACCGACGCCCGAACAAGAGAAGGACGTTCCCAAGCATTGCAAGTGATGCCTTCCACGGACATGTCACCGCCTTCGAACGCCAGCGAGGCCTGCCCTCTCTCCAAACACCTCGCCCGCAAGCGGGCAAGGGAAGTGCAGAGCGCACGGGTGAATCTTGGTTGCCAGCCCTCCAAAGTTCGGGACGATGATTTTGTCTTAATTCATACCTTCTTTTGCAAACCCCGACGACGTACTGAGGGGAAATATCGTCCAATAGCGCTTGACCTTGCAGCCCCCAATCCACCGCAAGATCTCGGCATTTGCTGTGCGCAATGAAAAAGGCGCCCTCAGGCGCCTTTTTAGCGGGAATTCGCAGGCTCAGACCGACATGTTCATGATGTCCTGATAGGCCGTGACAAGCTTGTTACGGACCTGGACCATCTGCTGGAAGGAGAGGTTGGCTTTTTGCAGGTTGACCATCACGTCTTGCAGGTTGACATTGGGGTCGCCGGCGGAGAAGTCTTGCGCCATTTGCTGGGCCGACTCTTGTGCCTGGCTCACTTGCTGCAGGGCGCCTTGCAGGGCGCTGGCGAAATCGGTGCCGCCCGCCGATTGGGCAGACGCAGTGCTCTTGCCGGCAGCTACATCTGCTGTCGCCCGCAATTGCCCAATCATCTGCTCAATACCACGTGTGTCCATAGCCGTCCGCCTCAGTGTTAGAACTGTAAAAGCAGGTTACATGCCATGAAGGTGGCCTCAGATATCGGTGAAGCCTTCTTCACGGTACTGCTGCAGTTTATAACGCAAGGTCCGTTCCGAGATACCCAGCTTTTCGACGGCTTTCTTGCGCGAGCCGCCGACCGCCTTGAGGGTATCCAGAATGTGCTGGCGCTCCAGATCGCGCATGCTGGCGGGCTTGTCAAGTGTTTGATCTGCTTGCCTTTGTAGCGCCGCACCGCCAGCACTGGCGCCTTCGTAATTGAGCGGCACGGCCGTTTGCGGCGGCGCGGCCGGTGGCGCAGATTGATTGACGAAGCTGGCGGTCGCCGGCAAGCACAGACGCACGTCATCGGCGGTGATGGTGTCACCCGAGGCGACGATGAGCGCGCGCTGCACGGTATTCTCCAGCTCACGCACATTGCCGGGCCATTGCCAGGCGGCAAGAATTGCCGCTGCTTCGTCGGCAATTTTTGCCGTTTTGCCGATCCGTTCGCCGTGCCGCTCGATGAAATGCCGCGCCAGGGGCACGATGTCGGCGGGCCGCTCACGCAGGCTGGGAATGGCCAGCGGGAAAACATTGAGGCGGTAGTAAAGGTCTTCGCGGAAGCGCCCGGCCTGCACTTCACGCATCATGTCGCGGTTGCTGGTGGCCAGCACGCGGATGTCGAGGCCGATCGGCTTCTTGCCGCCGACGCGTTCGACTTCGCGCTCCTGCAGCACGCGCAGCATTTTCGCCTGCAGCCCCAGGGGCATTTCGGAGACTTCATCAAGCAGGATGGTGCCGCCCTGCGCCTGCTCGAACTTGCCAGCCTGGGCCGTTTGCGCGCCGGTAAAACTGCCCTTCTCGAAGCCAAACAACGTAGCTTCGAGCAGATTCTCGGGAATCGCCGCGCAGTTGATGGCAACAAAGGGGCCGCTGCGGCGCCGCGAATGCTGGTGGATGTAGCGTGCAAAGACTTCTTTACCGGTACCCGACTCGCCGGTGAGCATGATGGTGGCGTCGGTCTCGGCGACCTTGGCGGCCATCGCCAGCGCGTTGCGGGTGCGCGGGTCTTGTGCCACGGTATCTTCCTGCTGTGGCGCGACGGTCGCGTGGCGACGCACATTGTCGAGCAGCACATCGGGCTCGAAGGGCTTCATGAGGAAGTCGCAAGCGCCGCCGCGCATGGCCGCCACGGCTTTGTCGACGTCGCCAAAGGCGGTCATCAGCAGCACCGGCATCTGCGCGTGTTTGGCGCGGATGTTGGCGAGCAGGGTCAGGCCGTCCATCGGGTCCATGCGCAGGTCGGTGATGACCAGATTGAAATTGGCCTGCTCCAGTTCGCGCAGCGCGTCCGGCCCGCTGGCGGCGAGTGCCACGCGGTGACCAGCGGAGCGCAGGATCATGCCGATGGCGTCGCGCAGGGCGGGATCGTCGTCGACGACGAGGATATTGAGTGCTTCGATCATGCTGTTTCTCGCTCGGTTCGGACATCGTGCTGGCTGGATGTCACGGCTGACAGGATGAAACGGAATTCGCTGCCCTCGCCCGGTGCGGAACGCAGAGCGATGTCACCACCATGGGCGCGGGCAACGCCACGTGCGATGGCCAGGCCCAGGCCGGTGCCGTCGGCACGCGTGGTGAAAAAGGGTTCAAACAGACGTGCCTGCATGTCGAGCGGGATGCCGCGCCCGTTGTCACGCACGCAAAAAGCCACTTGCTCGCCATCTTCCTCGGCCGAGAGGCGGACTTCGCCATCCTGGCCGACTGCTTGGATGGCGTTTTCAAGCAGATTGAGCAAGGCGCTGGCGATTTCCTTGCGGTTGCCGAACAGCTGCTGGGTCTGCGCCAGGCATTCGCAACTGAAGCGGATGTCCTGCGCGCGCGCCACGGGCTCGATGGTGGCCGCCAGTTCAGCGATCAGATCACAGGCGCCGAACTGCTCGCGCCCTAGCGCTTCGCCGCGCGCAAAGATCAGCATGTCGTCGATCAGCTTCTTGAGGTGGCGCAGACGCTCCACCGCGCGCTCGGCGACGCTGACGCGGTCGGCAGCATCCAGATGCACGGTGGCCAGATGGCCGGTGTAGAGCAGCGCAGCCGACAACGGCGTGCGCAGCTGGTGCGCCAGCGAGGCGACCATCTCGCCCATCGAGGCCAGGCGTTCGTTACGTGAGGAGGTCAGGCGCATGCGCCAGGCTTCGGTGACATCATGAACCAGCACGATGCGGCCGCCCGACTGCGTCTGGCTGGTCGCCGAGATCGACACCCGGCGCACCTGCATCGGGTCTTCCGGCACCGGCGCCAGCGCCCACTCGCCGGGCGTATCGCTGGCCTGCAGGGCCTGCGCCGCGAACTCCTGCCAGTCACGCGCCTTGAGTTCGACACCAAAAATGTCCTGCGCCGCCCCATTGCATTGTTCGACGCGGCCTTGCTGATCCAGCACCACCACGCCGGCCGGCAAGGCGGCGAGCAGCAGATCGAGACGTTCGGTGAGCACCCCGACCTGGCCCTGCAAACCACTATAGGCAACGGTCAGCTCGTCGGACGCGCGGGCGAAGACCTGGAATGCCTCGGCCAGGCTGGCGGCATCGAGTGGCTGCGCGAAGGTTTGCAGATCAGGCGTGCTCATGGCGAAATCGGTGATGACACGCCTTGCACTCTAGCCCCGCAAGCGGTGCGCGAGCCACGGGAGAAGCCGGCAAAACTTGCCGCTTATCGACAACTTGCCGCCCTCGGCCGCAGCGCAGAATGCGTTCATCACAAATGGGATGAGTGCATTTCAAGAGATGGCTGCCGACAACGCCCTGCCGCAACCAGCCACATCGCCCATGCAGGCGATCATGGACAATCTGGCCCGCCTCACCGCCAAGCAGAAAATTGCTGGCGCGGTGGCCTTGGCCGTGGCCATTGCCTTGATTGCCGGCGTCTGGATGTGGAGCAGCCAGCCGCAGTACGCCATCCTGTTCTCCAATATCGCTGAAAAAGACGGCGGCGCGATCATCACCGCGCTGCAGCAGCAAAACGTGCCCTACCGGGTCGAAAACGCAGGCGGCACCATCCTCGTGCCGAGCACCCGTGCCAATGAACTGCGCCTGCTGCTGGCTTCGCAAGGCCTGCCCAAGGGGGGCCTGGTCGGCTTCGAGCTGCTCGAAAACCAGAAGATCGGCATCTCGCAATTCAACGAGCAGATCAATTACCAGCGCGGCCTCGAAGGCGAGCTGGCGCGCACCATTCAGTCCCTCGCGGCGGTGTCGGGCGCCCGCGTGCATCTGGCGATCCCCAAACAAACCGCATTCCTGCGCGACGCGCAAAAGCCGACGGCTTCGGTGGTGGTCAGCCTCAATCCGGGGCGTCGCCTGGAGCCCCAGCAGATTGCCGGCATCCTGCACCTGGTTGCCGCCAGCGTGCCGGAGCTCTCGACCAGCCAGGTCAGCGTAATCGATCAGAACGGCAACCTGCTCACGCGCAGCGGCGATGGCCGCTCTTCTGGCCTCGATTCGACCCAGCTCGGTTACATCGAGGAAGTCGAAAACAGCTACATCAAGCGTATCGACAGCATTCTCGAACCGGTGCTGGGCGCGGGCAATTTCAAGGCCCAGGTGACGGCCGACATCGACTTTGACACCACCGAGCAGACCTCGGAGACCTACAAGCCGAATCCGCCGCCGAACACCACCATCCGCAGCCAGCAAACGGCCGAGAATGCTACCAATATGCCGCAAGCCATCGGCGTGCCGGGCGCGCTGAGCAACCAGCCACCGGTGCCCGCATCGGCGCCGCTGACCAGCCCTGCCGTGCCGGGCACGAGCGGCGGCCAATCGCAACCGAGCACCATCAACAAGAGTTCGACCGTCAATTACGAGGTCGACAAGACCGTGCAGCACGTCAAGCGCGCGCTCGGCTCGGTACGTCGCCTGTCGGTCGCCATGGTGGTCAACAACAAGCTGGAAAAAGGCCCCAAGGGCGACAGCAAATCGGTGCCGCATACCGAAGAGGAACTCAAGAAGATCAACGATCTGGTGCGTGAAGCCGTCGGCCTGAACAAGGATCGCGGCGACACCCTCAACCTCGTCAATACCGCCTTTACCGAACCGGTGCGCGAAGAAGTCGCCGAGCTGCCGCTGTGGAAGAACCCGGAAGTCATCGCCAACGGCAAGGAAGCGCTGCGCTGGCTGCTGCTGCTCGGGGTGATCCTGTTCGTGGCACGCGGCGTCATCAAACCCTTGCTGGGCACCCTGATACCGCCCAAGCCGACGGAAGAGGAAACTGCCGAAAGCGAAGACGCCGCAGCCGAGGCCGAAGCGGCGGCGGCCAGCGAGCTCAACGACGATGGTGTTTCGCAGGAAGTCATGGAGGCCGAACTGGCCAAGATGAGTTTCGAGAAGAAACTCGCCCGCGCACGCGAAATCGCCGAGAAGGAACCGCGCGTGGTTGCTCAACTCTTGAAGGAATGGCTGGCAGGAGGCCCTGGTGGCGGACACTAACGAAGCGCTCGACGATTGCGCACTGCTCTTGCTGACGCTCGGCCCCGATCGTGCGGCCGAGGTTCTCAAACACATGTCGCCGCGCGAGGTGCAAAAGCTCGGCAGCGCGATGGCCAAGCTGCCACCGCAGCCACGCGAACGCGTCGAAAAGCTGGTCGAACAGATGCAGCTGCATGCCGCGCGCGGCTCGCAGATCGAGGCGCACGAAGACGACATTCGCATCATGCTGACCAAGGCGCTCGGCGACGAACGCGCCGCCAACCTGATCTCGCGCGTGCTGCAAGGCTCGGACACGGCCGGTATCGAATCGCTCAAGTGGATGGATGCGGCCACCGCGGCCGACCTGATCAAGAACGAACACCCGCAGATCATCGCCACCATCCTGGTGCACCTGGAGTTCGATCACGCCGGCGAAATCCTCAAGCATTTCACCGAACGCCAGCGCAATGACATTCTGCTGCGCATCGCCACCCTCGATGGCGTGCAGCCGACCGCCCTGCGCGAACTCAATGAAGCGCTCACCCGCGTGCTCTCCGGCTCCGGCAATTCGCTCAAGAAGACGTCGATGGGCGGCACCAAGCATGCGGCTGAAATCCTCAACTTCGTCGGCAGCGCGGCCGAGACCGCGATTCTCGACAATGTGCGCGAATACGACCCGGATCTGGCGCAACGCATCCTCGACGAAATGTTCGTCTTCGAGAACCTCATGGATGTCGATGACCGTGGCATCCAGGTGATCCTGCGCGAAGTGCAGTCCGATCAGCTGATTCTCGCCCTCAAGGGCGCTAATCCGGAAATGCGCGAGAAGATCTTCAAGAATATGTCATCGCGGGCGGCCGAGATGATGCGCGAAGACCTCGAAAGCAAAGGCCCGGTGCGTCTCTCCGAAGTCGAAGGCGCGCAGAAGGAAGTGCTCAAGATTGCACGTCGCCTCTCCGAAGAAGGGCAGATTGCGCTGGGCGGCGGCGGCGACGACGCCTTTGTGTAAGACAGAAGTTCCGGCAATGCGGACCCACAAGACAATGACCCCGCCGCGCACTGCGCGGCTTATGAGAGGCTGATCCAGCATGTCTTCCGTGATCCAGAACAATCAAGCTTCGGGGGCCTATCGGCGGGTGGAGTTCGTCAATTTCGACGCCCCCCAGACCACGCATGCAGCGGCGCAACAAGCCCAGCAAGAAGAAATCATCCCCGAACGCCTGGAAGTGGCGCCCGGCATCACCCTGCCCACCGCCGACGATCTTGAACGCCTGCACCAGGAAGCCTGGAAAGAAGGCTATGCCGCCGGCTACGACGAAGGCAGCGCACGCGGTCGCCTGGAAGCGGCCGAACTGCACCAGTTGCTGCAATCCTTCGATGCCGCGCTGTCGAATTTCGATCAGGAAGTCGCCGAAGAGCTGCAAGCCCTGGCGCTGGAAATCGCCCGCCAGGTCGTGCGCGACAGCCTCAAGCTGCAACCGGAGAGCGTGCTGGCGGTGATCCGCGAAGCCCTCTCGCAACTGCCGCAAAGTGGCGCCACCATTCACGTCAACACGCAAGATGCGGCGCTGGTGCGCCAGTATCTGGGCGAGCAGTTCGAAAGTGCCGGACACCGTCTGATCGAGAGCGACAAGGTCACGCCCGGCGGCTGCCTGGTCGACTCGGAGGGCGGGCAGATCGACGCACAGATCGCCACCCGCTGGCGCCGCGTGGTGGAAAACATCACCCGCAACGTACCGCCGCTGGACGAGGAGTAAGCGCAGATGGAGCACTTCGGCGCCACCTGGCGTGGCTTCCTGCATGACTGCCGCAAGCTCTCACGCGCCTCGACGCCGTTCCAGGTGTCGGGCCGGCTGACGCGCATCAACGGCCTGGTCATGGAAGCGGCCGGGCTCAAGCTGCCGCTGGGCTCCGGCTGCCGGGTGCTGGTGCCGGGCAGCAGCGGAGTCGAGGCTGAAGTGGTCGGCTTCTCAGGCGAAAAGCTGTTCATGATGCCGACCGACGATGTCTTCGGTCTGGCGCCGGGCGCCCACGTGATTCCCAACGAGCCCTCGCAGCCCACGCCAACCGCCGCCGAACGCGTCGAACCGCGCCGCCGCGCCTCGGACCGCGCCAAGCACCTGCCGGTCGGCGACGAACTGCTCGGCCGCGTCATCGATGGCGCCGGCCGGCCGCTCGACAGCCTGGGACCAATCAACACCACGCATTCGCGCTCGCTGCAAAGCCGGCCGATCAATCCGCTGGCACGGGCGCCGATTTCGCGCAGCCTGGATGTCGGCATCCGCGCCATCAACAGCCTGCTCACCGTCGGCCGTGGCCAGCGCCTGGGCCTGTTCGCCGGCTCGGGCGTCGGCAAATCGGTGCTGATCGGCATGATGGCGCGCTACACCGCCGCCGATGTGATCGTCGTCGGCCTGATCGGCGAACGCGGCCGCGAAGTCAAGGAATTCATCGAACATAATCTGGGCGAAACGGGTCGTGCCCGCTCGGTGATTGTCGCCGCGCCGGCTGACACCAGCCCGCTGATGCGCCTGCAGGGCGCCTCCTACGCCACCACCATTGCCGAGTATTTCCGCGATCAGGGCAAGCAGGTGCTGCTGATCATGGATTCGCTCACCCGCTACGCCATGGCGCAGCGCGAGATCGCACTGGCCATCGGCGAACCGCCGGTCACGCGCGGCTACCCGCCTTCAGTGTTCGCCCGCCTGCCGGCGCTGGTCGAGCGTGCCGGCAACGGCCCGGAAGGCGGCGGCTCGATCACGGCTTTCTACACCGTGCTCGCCGAGGGCGATGACCAGCAGGATCCGATTGCCGACTCGGCGCGGGCCATTCTCGACGGCCACTTCGTGCTGACCCGTGCGCTCGCCGACCAGGGCCATTACCCGGCAATCGACATCGAACAATCGATCTCGCGCGCCATGCATGGCCTGATCCGCCCCGCTCACTTCGATCTGGTCCGCCGCTTCAAGCAGCTGTTCTCGCGCTACCAGCGCTCGCGCGACCTGATCGCCGTCGGCGCCTACCAGACCGGCGCCGACCCGCTGCTCGATGAAGCAGTGCGCATGTACCCGATTCTGGAGAGCTTTCTGCAGCAGAAAATCGAAGAACAGGCCGGTTTTGACCAGAGCCTGAGCAGCCTGTACGCCATGTTTGGCGCCCAATACTGAGTACGAAAATGGCATCCAGTCCGATCAAGGCCCTGCTCGAACACGCCCACACCAAGGTTGACGAAGCCACGCGTCGCCTCGGCGAGCTGCTGGCCAGCGAACAAGCCTGCGAGGTCAAGCTCGACATGCTGATGCAATACCGCAAGGAATACCGCGAACGCTTCATGCAGGCCGCGCAGACCGGCATCGGCCCCGACGCCTGGCGTAACTACAGCGGCTTCATCAACAAGCTCGACGAAGCCATCGGGCAGCAGCAGAAAGTCGTTGAGCATTCGCGCAACATGACCGCCAACGGCCAGCAGCAGTGGGTGCACGAACGCAACCGCATGAAGGCCTTCGACGCCCTCTCGCAACGCCAGATCGCGCAAGCCCAGCACATCCACAACAAACAGGAACAGCGGCAAAGCGACGAGCACGCCATCAAGCTCTATCGCAAGACCGACGAATAAACCGCGCTGCGGCGCCATGGCACACGCCTTGCTGTAGTCCGTCCAGACACATCAAGAGGAAGCTGCCATGGCGGAAGCCCAAGTCAGTCCAGTCATACCGCTCAGCCCCGTTGCCGCGCTGCCCGGCGGCAATGCACGCATGAATGCGAATGCTGCCGACAATGCTTCATCCGATTTCGCACGCGTGCTGCAAGACAAGCAAAGCGCTATGACGCCGGCGCCCAGCCAAGCCGAGCTGGCGCAACAGAGCCCGCTCGCCAAGACCACGCAGGGTGCGCAAAAGCCCGCCGCAAACGCTGCCCGCAAGCCGCAGGAAGGCTCGCAGAACAGCGAAAAAACCACTGCGGAAAAGCCTGCCGATACGGCCGAAGCCACCCCGGAAGCGGCGCCCGAGAGCCCCAAGACCCCTGCCGAGCCCGCCGATGCAGCGCAGCGCAGCGCCGAGGAAGTGCCGGCAGCCCCGCTGCTCAACCCCGCCGACAAGCCGCTGAGCCCCGCCGAAATGGCGCAGATGCTCAGCGCTGCCGGCATCCAGGCGCAGGCCTCGCAGCAACTTGGGCGCAATACGCCGGCCACGACGACCGAGGCCAGCGATACCGCCGCGATCATCGCCAGCGCCAATGTGCCGACACGTTTTTCGGCGGCCGGCGCCAAGCTGGAGGATGCGAGCGATGCCGCAGCCGCCGCTGCCAGTACCGTGCCGGACAGCGCAGCGGCGCTGCCGCCAAACCCGGCAACATTGAGTACGACGACGGAAAAGCCTGCCGCCACCACGGCAAACCTTGCCAGCCCGACGGAAAAAAGCGCCCTGCCGCTTGGCGACTCGCCACGCGCGGGCAACGGCGGGGCTCAGCAGGAACAGAGCCCGGGCGAACGCCGCGAAGGCGCGGCCCAGTCGGACAGCCACAGCTCAGGTAAACCGCTGCTGGAGCTGGCCAATGCGGGCGGCAGCGACAAGATCGCACAAGACAGGCTGGCCGCCAGCAAGTCCGACTTTGCCAGCGCGCTGGAGCAAGCCAGTGCCGGCAACGAACAGGTCGGCAACACCATGCTGCAACAGACTGCCTCGTCGAATCTGCAGGGCGTGCCGCACGCCGCCGCGCCGCAACACGCGATCAACACCCCGGTCGGGCGCCACGGCTGGGCCGAAGAAGTCAGCCAGCAGGTGGTGTGGTCGAGCAAGAACGATAACGGCCGTGCCGACCTGGTCCTCACGCCGCCGCAGATGGGGCGCATCGAGATCTCGATCAATCTCAATGGTGACCAGGCCAGCGCCAGCTTCGTCGCGCAGAACCCGGTGGCGCGTGAAGCCCTGCAAGACGCCATGCCGCGCCTGCGTGAAGCGCTGGCGCAGTCGGGCATCCAGCTCGGCCAGGCCGATGTCAGTGCCGGCCAGAGCGGGCAAAGTGGTCAGAGCCATCAGAGTGCGCAGAGCAATCCCTATGGCAGCAACCGTCGCGGCAGTAACAGCCTCGCGGCAAGCGGTGGCATCGGTGAGCTGCGCAGTACCAGCTGGACGCGACAAGGCAATGGCCTGGTCGATACCTTCGCCTGATCGAAGACCATGAAAAGCAAAGAATTTTCGGGCAAGCCTTCATTTGGGACCGGCTTTGTCCGTTATTCAGAGCTTGGCGACCTGCATTGCCAGAAGACAATGCACAAGTCGCAGGTGGCGACAGCATGCGCTGCACGCACGCGCAGCAAACGCCGCCGGAACTCATGGATTGAATTGGTTAGGTGATCTGACATGTCGAGCAAGGAAGCCAGTAAAGCGGCAGATGCAGGCGCAGCGGTAGCGCCCAAAAAGAGCAAGAAACTGCTGTTCACCATCATTGGTGTGGCCGTCATCACCCTCGTTGTGGGGGCCGCAGCGGGCTACGTGATCGGACACAAGACGGCGGCTGTAGCCGTCGACGAGCATGGCAATAGCGAAGCACATCAGGAAGAAAAAAAGGGCGAGCCTGAAAAGCCGCCGGTTTTCGTGGCGCTGGAACCTTTCACGGTGAACCTGCAGCCCGATGGCAGCGGCGGCGACCAGTTCCTGCAGATGTCGGTTTCGCTGCAGGTTGAAGATGACAAGAAAGGCGAAGAGCTCAAGACCATGATGCCGCGCATCCGCCATGAAATCCTCAGTCTCGCGGCCGCCAAGAAGGCGGCCGAAGTGACCTCGCCGGATGGCCGTGAAGGCCTCTCCACCGAGATCCAGGATGTCGTGAACGAAGCCATGGGTTTCGAGCCGCCCAAGCGCAGCCGCCGCAAGAGCAAGGTGGAAGAAGAGCCCGAGGGCCCGATCAAGGGCGTGTTCTTCACCCAGTTCATCGTGCAATAGACGGGACGAATTCGTCATGGCCCAGGATTTTCTCTCCCAGGAAGAAGTTGATGCCCTCCTCAAGGGCGTCACGGGGGAGCTTGACGAGCCCGATGACGCCGGCGGTGGCGAAGCCGGCATACGCACCTATGACCTGGCCACGCAGGAACGCATCGTGCGCGGGCGCATGCCCACGCTCGAACTCATCCACGAGCGCTTTGCGCGCTACCTGCGGATCGGCTTGTTCAACTACATGCACCGCAATGCGGAAGTCTCGGTCGGCCCGATCCGCGTGCAGAAGTACAGCGAGTTCGTGCGCAACCTGGTGGTGCCGACCAATCTGAACCTGGTCCTCGCCAAGCCGCTGCGCGGCACGGGTTTGATGGTCTTCGATCCGGACCTGGTGTTCCTCGTCGTCGACAACATGTTCGGCGGCGACGGCCGTTTCCACACCCGCGTTGAAGGCCGTGACTTCACGGCCACCGAGCAGCGCATCATCCAGGGCTTGCTCAAGGTGGTGTTCGCCGAATACGAACGCGCCTGGGCGCCGGTGTTCACGCTGCAGTTCGAGTACATCCGCTCGGAAATGAATTCGCAGTTCGCCAACATCGCCACACCCAGCGAAATCGTCGTCGCCACCTCCTTCACCCTGGAATTCGGCGGCGCGCAGGCCGACATGCATATCTGCCTGCCCTATTCAATGGTCGAACCGATTCGCGATGTGCTCTACAGCTCGATGCAGTCGGACCACATCACGCAGGACAAGCGCTGGGTCAGCCTGATGACCAAACAGGTGCAGGCCGTCGACATCGAACTGATCGCGCGCCTGGCAACCGCCACCGTCACCCTGCGTGACATTGTCAATTTCAAGGCTGGCGACGTGATTCCGCTCGATGTCAGCACCTCGGTCCAGGCCCACGTCGATGGCGTGGGCGTGCTCGAATGCCAATACGGCGTGCAGGGCGGACACTATGCACTCAAGGTCGATCGCTTCATCGCCCCGGAGGACAAGGAAATCAACCTGATCGCCAGCAAACTGGGAGTACAACAAGATGGCTGATATCGACAACGAAACAGAAGTCAGCGAAGACGATTGGGCCGCCGCCATGCAGGAGCAGGCGGTGGAAGACAATGGCCACGCCGCCGCGCAGCCGGCCAGCTTCCAGAGCTTTGACGGCACCGCGCCGAAGACCACCTCGATGAACGACTTCGACCTGATCCTCGACATCCCCGTGCAACTGACGGTCGAGCTCGGCCGCACCAAGATCTCGATCCGCAACCTGCTGCAACTGGCCCACGGTTCGGTGGTGGAGCTCGACGCCCTGGCCGGCGAACCGATGGACGTGCTGGTCAATGGCACCCTGATCGCTCAAGGTGAGGTGGTCGTCGTCAATGACAAGTTCGGCATCCGCCTGACCGACATCATCACCCCCTCCGAACGCGTGCGCAAACTGCGCAACTAATCAGCATCCGGCGCACGCGTGCGGCAAAGCCGCGCATGTGCGTCGCAACCGGCAAGATTTGCCGCTGTTTTTCGCCCCTTCTCCGCCCAGTCAACACCGGCTTCAATGCGTAATCTGCGCAGCATGCAGATACATTCAGTCAACACGCCGTGAAGCCCATCTCCTCCCGAATTCCGGCTGCCCTGCTGCCGGCACTCTGCGCCAGCAGCGCGCACGCCAACGAAGCACTGCCTTCCACCGCAGGCAGCATTGCGCAAATGCTGTTCGGCCTGGTCATCGTGCTGGCCGCGCTGATCGGTACCTTGTTCCTGCTGCGCCGCCTGCAAGCGGGACGCAGCCAGATCATCGATGGGCTCAAGGTGATCGGCGCCACCCACGTCGGCCCACGCGAGCGCGTGGTGCTGCTCAATGTCGGCAGCAAGGTGCTGGTGCTCGGTGTCACGCCCGGCCGCGTCAATGCCTTGCACGTACTGGATGCCGCCGAATTGCCGATGAAAGAAGCTGCGGCGCAACCGGTCAGCGCAGATTTCGCTGCGCGCCTGCGCCAGCTGCTGGAGAAGCGCCATGCTTCGTAAGCGCCTGTGTCGTGCCCTGCCTTGCGCCGCCCTGCTTGGCGCGGCGCTCTTGAGCTCACCCGAGGCACTCGCGCAAGCCATGCCGGCGCTGACCAGCACGCCCGCGCCCGGTGGCGGCACGACCTGGAGTCTGTCGCTGCAGACTCTGATCATGATGACTTCGCTGACCTTCATCCCGGCCATCGTGCTGATGATGAGTGGTTTCACGCGCATCATCATCGTCATGTCGATGCTGCGTCAGGCCATGGGCACCCAGACCTCGCCGCCGAATCAAGTGATCGTCGGCCTGTCGCTGTTCCTCACCTTCTTTGTCATGTCGCCGGTCATCGACAAGGTCTATACCGACGCCTGGGTGCCGCTATCGAGCAACCAGATCCAGTTTGATGAAGCCATCGTACGTGCATCGGTGCCGGTCAAAGCTTTCATGCTGCGCCAGATGCGCGACAGCGATCTCTCACTCTTCACCAAGCTGGCCAAGGTGCCCAAGGTCGAAAAGGCCTCTGATCTGCCGATGCGCGTGATCGTGCCAGCCTTCGTCACCAGCGAGCTGAAGACTGCCTTCCAGATCGGCTTCATCGTCTTCCTGCCCTTCCTGGTCATCGACATGGTGGTGGCCTCGGTGCTGATGTCGATGGGCATGATGATGATGTCACCGGTGATCATCTCGCTCCCCTTCAAGATCATGCTGTTCGTGCTGGTCGATGGCTGGAACCTGCTGATCGCCTCCCTCGTCGGCAGCTTCGGCTAAGCCCCCAACAGATCATTCAAGGAGCCCGGAGATGACCCCAACCACTGTAGTTGAGCTCGGACGCGAAGCCATGATCATTGCCTTGCTGGTGGCGGCGCCGATGTTCATCGCCGCCCTGGCCACTGGGCTGCTGATCAGCATCCTGCAGGCGGCCACGCAGATCAACGAAGCCACCCTGTCCTTTGTGCCCAAGCTGGTGGTGATGTTCGGCACGCTGATCCTGGTCGGGCCGTGGATGATCACCCTGCTCACCGACTACATCCGCCGCCTCTTCGAATCGATACCCGGCATCATCGGCTAGCACCAGCGCACTGAGCCCACGACAGGCACCACCACCAATGCTGCAGATCACCACGGCCCAGCTCAATGCCATGATCGTCGCCTGGGTCTTTCCCATGGTGCGCGTGCTTGCCTTTCTGGCCGCCGCGCCGATCTTCAGCAACTCCGGCATTCCACAGCGGGTCAAGCTGATTGTTGGCCTGGCCATCGGCTTTGCCGTGGCCGCCTCGCTGCCGCCACAGAACATGAGCGATCCGGGCAGTTACATCGGCCTCGCCATCCTCGCCGAACAGATGCTGATCGGCGCCGGCCTGGGCTTTGTCATGCGCGTGGTGTTTGCTGCCGTCGATGCGGCGGGCTCACTGATCGGCCTGCAGATGGGGCTCTCCTTCGCCTCATTTTTTGACCCGCAAACGCAGGGTCAAACCGCCGTCATCGCCTCGATCATCGGCATCATCGCATCACTGCTATTTCTCTCACTCAACGGCCACTTGATGCTCATCGACGCACTGGCACACAGCTTTGAATGGCTACCGATCTCTGCCAAGCCAATGCGCGCCGATGGCTGGCTGCTGCTGGCACGCAGCGGCAGCATCATCTTTTCCACCGGCCTGCTGCTCTCCCTGCCGGTGGTCGCCGCCCTGCTCATGACCAATATCGCGCTGGCCGTGCTGACGCGTGCGGCCCCGCAACTCAATCTATTCGCGGTCGGCTTTCCGATCACCTCGACCATCGGCATCGCCGTCATCTGGCTGAGCATGCCGACCCTCGCCTACGTGCTCGAAGGGGTCTTTGACGAAGGCATCGCCAACATCGCCGTCATCGCGCGCAACTGGGTTCCCTAGGGCGTATTCACACGCCAATCGCCACCAAACCGCGCATGCGACTTGCCCGAAACCCCCTCAAAAAGTAGACTCAGGCGCTTTGTTACCTGTTCATGAACGCCACGAGCGTCCGCCCACTATGTCCAAGCCCATCGAGTTCAAGGCCGGAAGCCTCTCCGCCATGTCGGCCATCGTTCGCGAACTCGACAACGTCAAGCTCTCCGACACCATGCACACCATGCTGGGCGGGCTGGGCGAGTTCTTCGCTGGCGAAGCCACCATCATCGATCTGAGCCAGCTCGACAAGGCGCCCGAACGCGCCGACTGGGCGGGTTTGCTGAGTCTGCTGCGCCGTTACGGCCTGCAACCGGTGGCGGTTAAACAGGTTCCCGAACACCTTGAGAGCAGCGCCCGCAAAGCAGGCTTGGCGATCCTCGATGCCGGCAGCGGAAAGATGAATGGCGAGCGCGCCGTCGATGCCGCCAGCCCCGCCGCAGCGCCTGCCGCCAGCGAGCCGGTGAGCCCGGCACCCCAGGTGAATCTGGACGTCTCGCCGCCACCGGCTGCCGCCACCATGATCATCGAGCGCCCGCTGCGCTCCGGCCAGCAAGTCTATGCGCGCGGCAGCGACGTGGTGATCATCGGCGGGGTCAGCAATGGCGCCGAAGTCATCGCCGACGGCAGCATCCACTGCTATGGCCCGCTGCGTGGCCGCGCGCTGGCAGGCGCCCAAGGCAATACCAAGGCCCGTATCATCACCACCTGCTTTGCACCTGAGCTGGTGTCGATTGCCGGCGTCTATCGCACCTTCGAACGCGGCCTGGCCGCCAGCCTGGCCGGCAAAGCTGCGCATGCGGTGCTGCGCGCAGACCAGAACGGCCAGCAAAGCCTCAACATTGAAGCCTTGCTGCTCGATTGACCCCTGCAGACAGGAAACCCGTTAAGCTTGCTAAAAGCCCGAACATCAGGACAACTGCATCACGATCAGCCGACACTTGCAGTCTGCTGCCATGCAGTGTCCAGTCGCAATAACCGAGAGAGGATTTAACGTGACACGTGTGATCGTCGTAACGTCTGGCAAAGGTGGCGTCGGCAAGACAACCTCCAGCGCCAGTTTCGCGTCGGGCCTCGCCCTGCGTGGTTTCAAGACCGCCGTCATCGACTTCGATGTGGGCCTGCGCAACCTTGATCTGATCATGGGTTGCGAGCGTCGCGTCGTGTATGACTTCGTCAACGTCATCAGCGGCGACGCCAATCTGCATCAAGCCCTGATCAAGGACAAGCACTGCGAAAACCTCTTCGTGCTGCCCGCCTCGCAGACGCGGGACAAGGACGCGCTGACCGAAGAAGGTGTCGAGAAGGTCATCAAGGACCTCGAACACATGGGCTTCGACTACATCGTCTGCGACTCGCCCGCCGGTATCGAGCATGGCGCCATCATGGCGCTGACCTTTGCTGACGAAGCCATCGTCGTCACCAATCCGGAAGTCTCCTCGATCCGTGACTCGGACCGCATCCTGGGCATCCTGCAAAGCAAGAGCCGCCGTGCGCGCGATGGCCAGGAGCCGGTCAAGGAGCATCTGCTGATCACCCGCTACAGCCCCAAGCGCGTTGAAGAAGGCGAAATGCTTTCCTACAAGGACGTGCAGGAGCTGCTGCGCATTCCGCTGATCGGCGTGATCCCCGAGGCCGAATGCGTACTGCAAGCCTCCAACTCGGGCACGCCCGTGATCCACGCCAAGGAAGAAGATGCTGCAGCCGCCTACCAAGACATCGTTGCGCGTTTCCTCGGCGAAGAGCGCGAGCTGCGCTTTGTGAGTTACGAGAAGCCCGGCCTCCTCAAGCGTTTGTTCGGAGGTGCTTGAAATGTCCTGGCTCGACAAGATTTTCGGCACCGCCCAACCCAAGTCCGCCGCGCGCGCCAAGGAACGGCTGACCCTCGTGATCGCCCACCAGCGCGCCGAAGAGAGCGCGCCGGACTTCCTGCCCGCGCTGCAAAAAGACCTCGTCGCCGTGATCTCCAAGTACGTCAAGATCAATGCCGACGACATCACCGTGCAACTGGAAAAACGCGACAACTACGAAGTGCTTGAAGTGAATATCGTGATGCCTGAAGCGGGCGTCCGTTAAAAGCCCGCGCCAGCGCGCCCAGCCCGGCCACGGCCGGGCTTTTTTGCGCCCCACACACCGCGCTCTGCCTTTTTTCACAATAAAACTACTGGGGTTGATACCGATCAGCACGCGGCGGGCAGTGCTACAGAATGCTATGGCTGCGCCCAATAAAAGGAGACAGGTATGCGCTTTACGCCCGAACTGATCGAGGAACTCAACACCCTCGCCCGTTTTGACCTCGCTACGAATCAACAAGGCATCAAGATCCACAAGACAGCAGAACCCGCGATCATCGCCACCTGCCAGCGCCTGCATCGCAAAGGCCTGATTACCCAGGTCGATGGCGGCTACCTCACTCCCCTCGGTCGCGATGCGGCCGAACATGCAGAAATCATTCTCAGCATCCTGACTTCGCGTCCGAACGGTGTCAGCGTCGAACACAGCGAAACTGTGGCCTACAGCTAAACAAAAATGCGTTGATCAAAGGCCTCCGTCAAAATCGGAGGCCTTTTTTATTGCCGCTCGCTGATTGCCCTTTCAATTCGTATATTTAAAAAACTATTTTTAATTCACTTCCTAAATTTCCTGCAACGGCCACGAATTTATTCACAAGACCTAAAAACAGCCGAAATACGTTATGACAAAGACTAGTGATTGAAATCAAATCCCGTTACCATCCTCATCAAAAGCCAAAATAAAATACTCAAATGAGCTACCGGGGGTGGTGATCGATGCCTGAAATTTCAGTCCACACAAAACAGGATGCCATTCCGCCGTTCTGGCTAAAACTCCCGTTTTTCCTGCTGTTTCCCTTTCGCCTTGGCCCACTGGTGTTCATGGTTTGCATCATTGCCGGCAGCGCTCTGGCAGGACTGGCTTTCGGCTCCTTGGGCTTGATCCTCAAAGGCTCACTCGCCTACTTAGGCTTACGCTACGCGTTCAATGTTCTGGATCTGTTTTCCCAGGGACGGTTCGAGAGCGAGTCGGTCGACAATAATCTCTGGGGGCCCGAAAAACGGCCCGCTAAATTCGGGCTGGTCATCGCGCTATTTTTACTGGCGGGTGCCACGCTCGGAAACAAGCTGCTCGATTCACGCATCAAGAACGACGCCAGCGCACAGACGCTCATTCTCGAGCGCTACAAGGCTGAGCAAAGCAAAGCCATGGAAGACGCCGCTCGCCAGAGGGAAGCCTTCAATCAGCGCATCGGTCTAGACTCCGCCAAGCCCGCCAGCGCACCAGCACCTGCCGCCACGGAGCGTAATGCCTCAGGCGAAGACGACGAAGATGCTGCGGATCGAGCGCTCTCGTCCAGCGAGCTCAGTGCAACAATGCCGTCCGCCTTGCCAGGAGGCTCCGACACAGCAGCGAATACTGACGGTGCAAGGCATCGTGCAGAGATTCTTGAAATGTATCGCCCGCAACTGGGCGATGCACTCTGGTTCAAACTTCAACCGACCTGGTTCTGGCTGATCATGGCCGCACTGAGCCTGATGCTGCCGGCCTCAGCCATCGTCATTGCGCTCGAAGACCGCTTTTTCAAAGCACTCAATCCCGGCAACATCCTTCTCCTGGGCAACGCCATGGGCAAAGCTTATTTTGCCTTGTGGGCACTGTTTCTCCTCATCGTGGGCAGTCGTCAGCTCGCCATGTCAGCGGGCCAGCACTGGCCCATCTACATTCGCTTCCCACTCGAAATGGGTATCGCCAACTACCTCGGCTTGGTGCTGTTTGCGATGATGGGTTATGCGCTCTATCAGTACCATCAGGAGCTCGGCCTTGATGTTTCAGTTGATTTCGACAGCCACCAACGCGCTGGCGGCGTGTCTGGCATTGCCAAAGCCGGTTCAGCACACGCTGCGCTACGCAAGAACGAAGCAACAGATCCTCTGGAGCGAAAAATTCAGGCAGCACTTGAAGCGGGCGACGTTGACGAAGCCATTGCCGAGCTCAAGGACGCCATGCGCTATGACCGCTTCGATCCAGTGCAAAACACGCGCATGCACGAGCTCTATGTCATCAAGGGCGACCTGAAGCTCACGCTCTCGCATGGCCAGCAATGGCTGAGCGCACTGACCCGTGCTCAACGCGGCGTGGAAGGACTAGGCGCTCTGCAAAAACTGCGTGAACTGGATCCCTCTTTTGCCATCACGGACAGCAACATTATCTTTCCGCTAGCCCAAGCCGCTTATCAGAAACGCGATTACAAGTGTGCCATCGAGCTCATCCGCGGCTTCGAAAAGCGCTTCCCCAAGCACAAAGACACGGCGGCTGTTTTTTTACTGGGTGCGAAAATCTCCAGTGAGTTTCTCCGCAAGGATGAGCAAGCCATCAAAATGCTGCGCGCAGTGATTACTCACTTCCCGGACGACGCCAACATCGCAGAAGCAAAGGTATACCTGTCTGTTTTGGAGAAAATCATGAGCAGCGCGACACCTGCACGCTCAGCTGGCTGAGCCTGAACGACACGCATACATTACGACGAGAGCGTGTTCATAGCGCCCTCGCAGAACAGCAACACAAGCGGATGTCGCTCCCGGACGCTGAGCGGATTCGGCCTCCACGCAAGTAGAAAATCCTCATCCACTCAAGGCCTGCCCATGAATGGACAGACCAGATTCAATCTGCAGTGACTCAGGGCTCAGGATGGCACTTCACGCAGCAGAGCCGGCGTGCCCCGCTGAGGCAAGAATGCTTGAGTTCCCGACAGTATTCGAGGGGGGCTCGTCATGCTTATGCCATCAAGGCTCGATGCTGATCAGAATGCTGCGCGTGGCACTCAAACTGCCCGCGCTCACGCTGAGACTCAAGACGACGTTGCTGGTGCTGCTGACGGTCGGCGCCGTGAACGACACACTCTCCGCAGTCGTTCCGGTCAGCGCCAGCGCTGGGCCTGAGGTTTGCGTCCAGACATAGCGTATGCCCGCCGCCGCAAGCTCGCTGGAGGCCGTCACGGAGGCACTGACGGAGACCGGATAGCCGCTTCGCGGAGCGCTGGGCGAATACACCAGCGCGTCGATACTCAGCCCGCTGTTGGTGCTCGTCACCGTGCTATCCGTGCTGCTACCGCCACAGGCACTCAAGCTGATAAGCAAGACACAGACAAACCAGACCCGGACATGAATCAGGCATACAGGCCAAGCGATGTTCATTGATCAAACCCTGAAATTCTGGGCAGTGCTCAAGCTGCAAAACCGACGGCTAGCACCATAGCCCGCACCCCACCAAGCTTAGCAGCAGGCCAGCGCAGGGATTATGGCGCAGGCAAAACGGCGTAAATCAGCGTCAGCCCGGCACTTCAGGCAGCCACGGGGGCGCGCTTCCAATTCGCATGTTCGAACGGCTTTCTTGCGCCAGCCGTGAAATTTTCACCGCAGCTCCGGAAGATCGATCCGTAAGATGAATACGGGCATGCCACACCGCCCTCATACCAATAAAAGGAGACAAGCATCATGCGTAATTTCGCACTGCGTCATGCCGTGCTGGCGACCCTTGGCGCCTGCCTGATCGGCAACGCACTGGCCGTCAGCAGCACCTCGACGCGACCACAGCTCTCAAGCAGCAGCGCAGCCAGCTACACCATTGCCAAATACATGGGTAGCTGGGACCCTACAGGCGGTGTCGGCAGCGTCTCGGGCTTCAGCGCCAAATACACCGTCGCGGCGGACGGTTCGGGCACGCACAAAACCGTGCAGGCGGCCATCACCGCTGCAGTCAATGCCGGCGGCAGCTCGCGCATCTACATCGCCGTCAAGGCTGGCACCTACCGTGAAGTGGTTTGTGTCCCCAGTGCCGCACCGCCGATCACCCTCTACAGCAGCAATAGCGATGCCAGCAAGACGGTGATCGTGTACAACAATGCCAACCCGAAGCCGAAGTCTTCGGGGACCTCGGCCAATGCCTGCACGCCGAACGCCTCCGCCACCACCTACGGTACGGCCGGCAGTGCCACGTTCTCGGCCTTCTCGGCAGGCTTCCGCGCCAAGAACATCAGCATCTCGAACGACTACAAAGAAGACACTTATTCAAGCAGCAATCAGGCAGCCGTTGCCTTGATGGCACAGGGCGATCAGCAGATCTACGAGAACGTGCGCGTGCTGGGCAACCAGGACACCCTGCTCAGCTACACCGCCTCGGCCACGACCGTGGCTCACCACTACTTCCTCAACAGCTATGTCGAGGGCGATACCGACTTCATCTTCGGTCGTGGCACGGCGGTGTTCAACAATGTCGAAATCCGTTATCTGACGGCCCGCAAGAGCAACGGTGCGATCCTCGCGCCGAGCACGGCGGCGAGCAACAATTACGGCTTCCTGATCATCAACAGCAAGCTGACCCAGAGCGGTTCGGCCAGCAATTCGGTCTATCTGGGCCGCGCCTGGGATGAGAGCGTAGGCTCGCTGTCGAACTACAAGAACGGCAGCTCGCCGAACGGCCAGGCCGTGATCCGCGACACCGCGATCAGCGGCCATGTGATCCTCAAAGCGCCCTGGGGTTCATCCACGATCAGCCGTCCATACTGCTCATCAGGCTGCAGCTACTCGGCCAACCGCTTCTACGAGTACAACAACAGCGGCGCCGGCAGCGGTAACTAAGTAGCCTGCCATCAATGAAAAGCCCGCAGGTTTTGCCTGCGGGCTTTTTTATTAGCTAGGGGCTAGGGGCTAGGGGCTAGGGGCTAGGGGCTAGGGGCTAGGGGCTAGGGGCTAGGGGCTAGGGGCTAGGGGAAAGTAGCGCCCGTATCTCCAAAATCAAGATTTTTTTTGAACAAAACGAAAGATATTGAACACGGCATTGCTCAAACAAAAAGCCTGAAGACTCTCCGCCTTCAGGCTTTTTGTTGTAACTACGACCACACCGAGATTTGCGCAGAAAGCGTAGCGAGCGGCCCAAGATCGAAACGAGGAGCGGATACGTACGTGAGTACGTTGAGCACCGGAGTTTCGAGATTGGGCCGCGCAGTAGCTTTATGCGTAAATCGGATTAGCGAATGACGCGAGCGCCCTTGCCCTTCATCGCCGCTTCGACTTCTTCCACGCGCACCATCGAGGTGTCGCCCGGGGTCGACATGGCCAGTGCACCGTGCGCTGCGCCGTATTCGACAGCGGCTTGCGGGCCCTTGTTTTCCAGGAAGCCGTAGGCCAGACCGGAAGCGAAACCGTCACCACCGCCAACGCGGTCGTAGATTTCCAGGTTGTCGCGCTTCATCGATTCGTAGATCTTGCCGTCGTACCAGACGATCGCCGACCAGTCGTTGATCGAAGCGGTCTTGGCGTTACGCAGGGTGGTGGCGGCAACCTTGAAGTTCGGGAAGGCCTTGACGGCGGTCTCGATCATCTTCTTGAAACCTTCGGTTTCGATGTTGGTCAGGTGCTCGTCAGCGCCTTCGACTTCGAAGCCCAGGCAGGCGGTGAAGTCTTCTTCGTTACCGATCATCACGTCGACGTACTTGGCGATTTCGCGATTGATCTTTTGTGCGCCTTCCTTGCCACCTTGGCTCTTCCACAGCGAAGCGCGGTAGTTCAGGTCGTAGGCCACGACGGTGCCGTACTTTTGAGCCACTTCAACGGCTTCCAGCACAGCTTCGGCGGTGTTCGATGCCAGAGCGGCGAAGATGCCACCGGTCTGGAACCAACGCACGCCTTCTTCGCCAAACAGCTTTTCCCAGTTCACTTCACCCGGGCGGATTTGCGAAGCAGCCGAGTGGCCGCGGTCGGAACAACCCAGTGCCGGACGGGGACCGAAGCCCTTTTCCGTGAAGTTCAGGCCGACGCGGGTGTTGCGACCCAGACCGTCGAAATCGCGCCAGATGACGTGCGACATGTCGACGCCGCCTTGCATGATGAAGTCTTCAACCAGCCAGCCCAGATCGTTCTTCGGCAGTGCGGTGACGACAGCAGCGCGCTTGCCCCAGCACTTGCGCATGGCACGTGCAACGTTGTACTCACCGCCACCTTCCCAGACCTGGAAAGTACGGGTGTTGCGCACGCGGCCAAAACCCGGGTCGAAACGCAGCATGACTTCACCGAAAGAAACGCAGTCCCACTTGGTCTCGGCAGCGGATTTGATGATCAGTTCAGACATTTTTCCTGATTCCTTTGTTTATATGGAATGTGTGAGGCAGTAATTGCACCGCGGGCCGTACAGCTTGCGCTGCACGGCCCGACGGGATTCAGAAACAGATTACTTGGCGGCCAGTTCGGCCTTGATCGTCTTGATCAGTTCGACAACCTTGCGCACATTGGCTTCGATACCGGCGTAGTCCTTGGCCTTGAGCAGTTCCTTGGTGATCAGGTTGCTGCCGATGCCGCAAGCGACGATGCCAGCGCCATACCACTTGCGCAGCGACTCTTCGGTCGGCTCGACACCGCCGGTGGGCATGATGCGCGTCCAGGGCATCGGGCCCATGACGCTCTTGACGAACTCGGGGCCGCCCACGGAAGAACCCGGGAAGACCTTGACGATTTCGCAGCCCAGCTCTTGTGCGTCACCGATTTCGGTGGCCGAACCACAGCCGGGGCTGTAGGGGATGCCGCGACGGTTACAGACCTTGGCGACGTCTGCATTGAGCAGCGGGCCGACGATGAACTTGGCGCCGTTGGCAATGTAGATGCCGGCGGTCGGTGCATCGACGATGGAGCCCACGCCCATGATGACCGACGGGTCAGCCTTGGCGAAATACTTAGTCACTTCGTAGAACACGTGCGAGGCGAAATCGCCACGGTTGGTGAACTCGATACACTTGGCGCCACCATTGGCACAAGCCTGAATGACGTTCTTGCACACTTCGAAGTCCGGATCGTAGAACACCGGGATCACGGCCTGTTCCATCATCGCGGCCAGAACTGCCATACGGTCTTTTGCTGCCATCTCGAAAATCTCCCAAAGAAAGGAATGTGCGCCAGAAACTGGTGCAAGCGCGCTATTTTCACCGAATAGCGCGCGCGTATCAAGGCAAACCCTCATGTCGCAATGCAGCAACAGCAGCTTGTTTGCCTCGAATCAAGGCCTTTTGTGCCAACAAAGATGGCCAAGCGCACATTGACGGTGCGTGGGAGAATCCGGCCGATGAGCCCCCTTCCCTCCGACATGAGCGCCCACAGCACGGGCGAAGAGATCAGTTGCAGCAACTGTGAAGCTTGCTGCTGCAAGCTGGAGGTGATCCTCATGGGCGAAGACGCCGTCCCCCGCCATCTCACCCGCGAAGATGCCTGGGGCGGCGAAGTGATGCGCCGGCTCGACGATGGCTGGTGCGTCGCACTCGATCGCGACAGCATGCTGTGCAACATCTATGAGCGCCGTCCTGGCGTTTGTCGCGACTACGAGATGGGTGGCGTCGAATGCATCGAAGAACGCGCCCATCTGGATGCCGCGCGCCCACTGCGACGCTGGCCCCTGACGAAAGACTAAAACGCAGGCCAGGAAGCCCCCTCCTGAGGTCCGTTTGAGGCCGAAAAATCAATGACATATGATTTTGACGTAGCGCAAGACATGAATATCTTCACGTCAAGAAAACTGTCAATACGCCGATAGCCGGAATGACAACCCAGTGAAAACAATCAGCGCTCACGCTAATTTGAACGAGACCAATCCCATGTCTATCACCCGTAAGCTCATCATCCTTGCCCTGGTCGCGGCACTCTCCCTCATCACCGTCAGCGTCGTTTCCATGTACACCTCGGCCGCTGAAGAGCGCGCCATCAAGACCATCAACACCCGTTCAGTACCCGGTCTCAATATCCTGCACAGCCTGCGCTCCGATCTGCAACAGATTGCACTGGGGCTGTTCCGCATCGTGCTTGCCCCGGATCCGACGGCCAACGCCGCCATCGAGAACGAACTGACAAAATACAGCCAGAACATCAGAAACAACTTCGCCGCGTACAAGGAGATGTTGCGCAGCGAACGTGGCCGCGAGCTCTATGCAGCGGAAAAGCTGGTGCTCGACGACTATCTGAGTCTGCTCGATCAATTCCTCGCGCTCAGCCGCAAGGGCGAAGTACCCAAGGACTTTGCCGGCCCGATGGGCGCCAAGCGTGCCGAGTTGAGCAAGCTGCTCACTGAACACATCGAGCTGGGCGTCAAGGTCGCCAATCAGGAATCCGAACTGGCTTTGGAAGCGGCACAGAATGGCGGACGCATTGCCATCGCGACGGTCATCATTTCATTGCTACTGGTTGGCGCAATCAGCTATTCGGTCATTCGCAGCATCAATCGCTCGCTGCACGAAATCCAGAGCACCATGGACCGCATCGAAGGCTCGCTGGACTTCACCGCACGTGCCCAGGTCTTTGGCCGCGATGAAATCGCCAGCGTCTCCAGCGCCTTGAACCGCCTCGTCGACCGGCTGGCGCGCAGTTTCCGCAATATCGCCGAACAGACCAACAAGATCACCCATGCCTCCAGCCAGATGAGTGGCAGTGCCCAGCAAGCTGCACAGGCGGCGAGCCAGCAAAGCGATGCAGCCTCCAGCATGGCCGCCGGCATCGAGGAGATGACGGTCAGCATCACCCATGTCAGCGACCGTTCGGGTGAAGCGCGTGATCTCTCCAGAAGCTCCGGCCAGCTGGCTCAGGACGGCATCCGCGTAATCAACGAGACGGTGCAGGACATCAATGCCATCGCCCAGTCGGTCACCCAGGTGTCAGGACATATCGACAAGCTCGAAGCGCATGGCGATCGCATTTCGTCGATTGTGTCGGTGATCCGCGAAGTGGCCGATCAGACCAATCTGCTGGCGCTCAATGCCGCCATCGAGGCGGCGCGCGCCGGCGAACAAGGTCGCGGCTTTGCCGTGGTGGCCGACGAAGTACGCAAACTGGCCGAGCGCACGGCCGGCTCCACGGCCGAGATTGCCACCATGGTCGAGTCGATCCGCGCCGTCTCGCAGGACGCTGCCCTGCGCATGAAGGATGCCGTCAGCCTGGTCGATGCCGGTGTGCAGCGCGCGGGCATTGCCAGCGCGGCAATCAGCAAGATCAGCGAAGGCAGCCACAGCGCACTGGCCATGTCCGAAGAGATCTCCAGCGCGCTCAAGGAGCAGAGCACGACCAGCACCGCCATCGCCAACCAGGTCGAACGCATCGCCCAATCGGCTGATGAAAGCAGCATCAGCGCACGCCGCAGTGCCGACACCGCGCGCGAGCTGGAACAACTGGCCAGCGCCATGCAACAGGTGGTTGCCACCTACAAGATCTGAGCCTTGCCGCGCGGCGGAATGCCGCGCGCATTGCACACTCAGAGCAGGCTGCGCATCGCCAGCGGCTTGACCTTCGGCGCCAGCGTGCCGCCCTTGCGCGCACGCTTGCCGCGGCAGGCCTCCAGCGCAACGCCCTTGACCTGCAGCTCGACATCCTTGCCGCCACGCCCCGAGCCAATCACCACCAGGGCATCGCTGGGCGGGCAGCAGACGGCCACCAGCTCTTCCTTCTCGTCCAGGCCCATGACGATCATGCCGCGACCACGCGCCATGACCTTCATCTCGGCACGCGGGAAATACAGCAGACGTCCATTGCCCGAGACCGCAGCAATCCATTCGCCGCGGATGCGCGTCGGTGCCAGCACGCTTTCCTTGTCTTCCAGGGTCATGAAGGCCTTGCCGGCGCGCTGACGCCCCACCAGCTCTTCAAGCTTGGTGATGAAGCCATAGCTGCCCGAGTTGGCGAAGAGGTATTCGGCCGCCGGATCATCGGTGAAGGCCTGCGCAATCCGCGCGCCCGGCTGCAGCTCGATCAGGGTGGTGATCGGCACGCCATCGCCACGCCCACCGGGCAGATCGGCAATGCGCACGGAATACGCGCGCCCTTGGGTGTCGATCAGCAGCAGCGGCCAGGTAGTGCGCGCTTCGGCCACCAGGAAGGCGCTGTCGCCGCTCTTGTAGCTCAGCGTCTGCGCATCGATGCCGTGGCCCTGGCGCGTGCGCACCCAGCCGTTCTTCGACAGGATCACCGTCACAGGCTCATCGAGCACCGGCGCGTCGACATTGGCGACGGACGCAGCGGCCTCGATCAGGGTACGGCGGTCATCGCCGTACTTCTTGGTGTCTTCGGCGATTTCCTTGAGAATCAGGCGCGTCATCGCACCACGATTCTCAAGCAGCTCAACGAGGCCGCTGCGCTCCTCGCGCAAGGCGGCCAGCTCCTTCTCGATCTGGATGTATTCCAGGCGCGCCAACTGGCGCAGGCGGATTTCGAGAATGTCTTCCGCTTGCGTGTCGGAGAGACCAAAGCGTGCGATCAGTTCAGCCTTGGGTTCGTCGGCCTCGCGGATCACCTTGATCACTTCGTCGATATGCAACCAGGCAATCTGCCGGCCTTCGAGGATGTGAATGCGACGATCCACTTGCGCCAGACGATGGCGCGTACGACGCTCGACCGTGCTGAAGCGGAACGCAATCCACTCGGTCAGTACATCCTTCAGCCCCTTCTGTGCCGGCCGGCCATCGAGACCGATGAGGGTGAAATTGAGCGGCACCGAGGACTCAAGACTGGTATGCGCGAGCAATACGCGCATCAGCTCTTCCGGCTCCTGGGTGCGCGTCTTCGGTTCGAAGATCAGGCGCACGGCCGCCTTGTCGGAGCTCTCGTCACGCGCCGCATCGAGCACGCCGAGCAAGAGCGCCTTGTTGTTCTTTTCGTCCTGGCTGACTTCCTTCTTGCCCGCCTTGGGCTGCGGATTGGTGACCGCTTCGATCTCGGAGAGCACACGCGAGCTCGACACGCCATGCGGCAGCTCATCGACGATGATGCGCCAGGCTCCGCGCGCCAGCTGCTCGACACGCCAGCGCGCGCGCATGCGGATCGAGCCACGGCCATTGGTGTAGGCATCGCGCAAAGCGCTGTCGGGCGAGATGATCTGGCCGCCACCGGGGAAGTCCGGCCCCGGCAGCACGGCGCGGATTTCATCCAGCGTGGACTCGGGCTTCTTGATCAGCAAGGTCACCGCAGCCGCCACTTCGCGCAGATTGTGCGGCTGGCACTCGGTCGCCATGCCCACGGCGATGCCCGAAGCGCCGTTGAGCAAGAGCATCGGCAAGCGCGCCGGGAAGAGTTTGGGCTCTTCGAAAGCGCCATCGTAGTTGGGCACGAAATCCACCGTGCCCATATTGATTTCCGACAGCAGCAGCTCGGCAATCGGCGTCAGGCGCATTTCGGTGTAACGCATCGCAGCCGCGCCATCGCCATCACGCGAACCGAAATTGCCCTGACCATCGATCAGCGGATAGCGCAGCGAGAAATCCTGCGCCATGCGTACCGCAGCGTCATACACCGAGGAGTCGCCGTGCGGATGCAGCTTACCGATCACGTCCCCCACCACGCGGGCCGACTTGACCGGCTTGGCGCCCGGTACCAGGCGCATCTCGCTCATCGCGAAGAGGATGCGGCGCTGCACCGGCTTCATGCCATCTTCGACCTGCGGCAAGGCGCGGCCACGCACCACACTCATCGCGTAGGCGAGATAGGCACGCTCGGCAAAGACCGCGATCGGTAGATGGTCGTCGGGCAAAGCCTCTAAAGCGGGCGGTTCAGGCGGCTCGGTAGGCGGCGCAGATGAATCTTTGACGGGCGGGGAAGCGACGACGGCGTCGTCGTCGCCAAACAGGTCAGGCTCGTGCTCTTGTTGCATGCGCGGGAAATGGTGTCGGAAGAAAGTCAGGCCAAATTATCGCAGCAAGCCTGTGTTCCCACCAAGCGATCTTGCCCGGATGAGCCCTTGCAGAACCAGGCATGCGCTCTCCGCACACAGCCTCCGAGCGAGACGGCGAGGCTTAAGGAATCTTAAGCATCGCGCCGTTGCTGCAAGCTCCAAATAGGAATTACTCTCAATTCCATACCCAAACAGCGCTCCCCGCCATGGCCTATCCGCTCTCTGTTGCCAGCCTGCTCGTCCCCTTCGAGCGACGCGTCCTGCACCCCTGGATGAGTCGTGGCCTGCGCCCGATCCCTGAGTTCGATTCGCTCTACCCCGCTTTACTGAGCCACACCCACGCGCCACGCCTGGCCTATCTGCACATTCCTTTCTGCGCCAACCATTGCCTCTTCTGCGGTTTTTATCGCAACAAGTCTAGTGCGTCCGCCATGCGCAGCTATGTCGATGGCCTGATCGCAGAGATCGCACTGGAAGGGCTGCGCGAGGGTAGCCGCAACGCGCCAATCGACGCCGTGTTCTTTGGCGGTGGCACACCCAGCGCCCTGTCCGCCGAAGATCTGAACCGCATTCTCGGCGCACTGCGCGAACATCTGCCGCTCGCCGCAGATTGCGAAATCACCATCGAGGGACGCGTAAGCGGCTTTGACGACGAGAAGATCGACGCGTGTCTGGAAGGCGGCGCCAACCGCTTTTCCATCGGCATCCAGAGCTTCGATACAGCCCTGCGCCGCCGCATGGGCCGCAAGGCCACCCGCGAAGAGGCAACGCGGTTTCTGCGTGCGCTGGTCGAGCGTGAGCGCGCCGCCGTGGTCTGTGACCTGATTTACGGCCTGCCGCTGCAGACCGATGCGATCTGGCGCCAGGACGTCGCGCTGTGCCATGAAATCGGGTTGGACGGCGTCGACCTCTACTGCCTCACCGTGCATGCAGAAAGCCCGCTCGCGCTGTCCATCGACAAAGGCGCACTGCCGGCACCCGCCGACAACACAACGGCCGCCCGCCGCTATCAAGAAGGCGGCGAAATACTCGATGCCGCCGGCTGGCAGCGGCTCAGCCAGGCCCACTGGCGGCGTACGGCACGCGAGAGAAACCGCTACAACAACGCCACCAAGTCGGGCGCCGACTGCCTGGCCTTTGGTGCCGGCGCGGGCGGCATGCTGGCCGCTCACCGCTTCATGCAAGAAGGCGACAAGGACAGTTACTTGAGCCGCATCAGCAGCGGGCAAAAAGCCATCCGCAGCATGCTCGCACCAGCGCCGCACCACCATGCCTGCGGCAAGGTGATGGCTGCGCTGGAAGATGGCAGCCTGGACCTGGCCGAGCTGGATCAGCTCGTCGAACCCGGCTTCGTCAGCGCCCTCGCCCCGCTGATCCAGTACTGGAGCGCACAAGGCCTGTGCAGGCAGCACAACGATCAGCTGACGCTAACGCCGCTGGGCCGTTACTGGCACAACAACATCGCAGCCCAGCTCTTCACCTTGATCGGCCACTACCTCGACGGGCCGCTTGCCAGCGCTGGCGAACGGCCCGCAGGCGGGCATCCGATCAGCCTTGCAGGCCTGGCATCTCCCGCTCCAAAACCCAAGGGACATCCTCATGAACATCTCACATGAAACCTCCGGCAACGCGCTGGAGACACTGCGCACGCTGCTGGCGAGCAATCCTTCAGGCGTCCTGGAAACCCTTGCGGCCGAGCACGCTGTCAGCACGCAAACCGTCGTCGAATGTCTGCCTGCCGCCCACCGCAGCTTCGCCGCAGGCAGTGAAGCGGAACGCGTACTGCTGGAAATATCTGCATGGGGCTCCGTCACCGTGCTGGTGCACACCCCGGACCTAATCCTCGAATGCAAGGGGCCACTCCCTGCCGGCCGCTGCGCGCACGGTTACTACAACATTGGCGGCGGCAGTCCGCTCAGCGGACATCTGCGTCTGGACCGCTGCGCGGCGATTGCCTTCGTCCGCCGCCCCTTCATGGGCGCGGATAGCTGTTCGGTGAATTTCTTCAATGCCGCCGGCGAAGCCATGTTCAAGGTTTTTGTCGGTCGCGATGAGAAGCGCGCGCTGCGGGCTGATCAACTCCAATTTTTCACGCAGCTGCGCGAACAGCTTTGCGGGGAGATCGCAGGATGAGTGAGCAAACTCTGATTGTTTTCGGCGCCCGCCAGGGGCTCGGACTGGCGCTGGTGCAGCTGGCCTGCGCGGCGAACTGGAAAGTACACGCCGTCGTACGCCCCGGTGCGGAGCACGCCGCCCTGGCCGCCACGGGCTGCGCGATCCACTTTGCAGACGCCTTGTCCGCCGAAGCCGTCAACGCCTGTTTCAGGGGACGCACACGCCTTGCCTGGGTGGTCAGCACCTTGAGCGACACCCAAGGCATGGCGGACGCGGCCGGCAACATCCATGTCATCCAGGCCGCCGTGCGCAGCAAAGCCAAGGGCGTGTTGCTGGTCTCATCCTTGGGCGCGGGCGACAGCCGCGCCCATGCCTCCGACAGGCTGCTGGCCGCCATCGGTCATGTGCTGAGCGCCAAAACACTGGCCGAAGAAGCGCTGCGCAACAGTGGCCTGCCGTTCTGCATCCTCCGCCCCGGTGGCCTCGTTGACGGCCCTCCCCGTGGCACTGCGCAACTGCTGCGCGCAGCCGACGCGCACGGCTTCATCCGGCGCAGCGATCTTGCCTTGATGATGTTCAGACTACTCGAAGAAGGCCGCCTGCTTGATCAAACCCGCACGGCCATCGACCCGTCCTGTCCCCCACCGACGCGCTACGCAGCCAGCTCGCAGGCCCCTGAAGCGCACCCGGCCAAGGCCATCCCCACCTGAGCCGCCTGCTGCAGACATGGTGACGAGCTCTTTTGTTGAGAATGATTCTCAATTACAATGCTACTCCTATTCCAGTAGCCATCTTGTCCGCAGCTACCAAGCCTCCAGAGCCGTGATTCGAACACGGCACGGCAGACCGGCAAGCTGCGGAAAACGCCTTAGGGCCAGCCAACGAATCTTTCACAAGCAAAGCAAAACATGCGTGTACTGATAGTTGAAGACGATACCCGGGTGAGCTATTGGCTCAGTTGCAAATTGCAGAACTGCGGCCACAACTGCCGCCTGGTCGAAGATGGCGAAACGGCGCTGTGCGTCATGGAGAAGGAGGCTTTCGACGCCATCCTGATCGACCGCATGCTGCCCGGCATCAGCGGCATCGACGTCCTCAAGGCCTTGCAGCATCGTCCGCATCCGCCCGCCATGGTTCTCTCGGCCGTCGACCAGCCCAGTGATCGCATCGAAGGCTTGCGCGCCGGTGCTGCAGACTATCTGGGCAAGCCCTTCGATTTCACCGAGCTGCTGCTGCGCCTGGAAGGACTGGTGCAGCGCGGCCAGTCGAACCGTGAATCGGAACAGCAGCTGTCAATCGAAGACCTGATTATTGATCGCCGCAACCGTCGCGTCAGCCGGGGCGGCCAGGCCATCGATTTAACCGAGAAGGAATATGCCCTGCTGCTGGTGCTGGCCGAACATCCGGGTCGCAGCGTCAGTCGCGCCATGCTGCTGGAGAAGGTATGGGGTTATCAATTCGACCCGCAGACCAATCTCATCGACGTGCATATCTCCAAACTGCGTGCCAAGGTAGACCGCGGCTTCCAGCGCTCGCTGCTGCGCACCATCCGTGCGGTGGGATATGTCCTGGGCTGAACGCATCATCCGCTTGATCGAAACAAGCACCTTCAAACACGCCGCACTCAGCGCATTCGTCTTCCTCCTGATGGCCTTCGGCTCGATGCTCTTGAGCAGCCGACAGATCGAAAGCCTGTTGCTCGACCACGTGCAAGGCCTTGTTCTCTCCGATATCCAGGCACAGCAGCGCCAAAGCCTGGGCAACGCATATAGCCTGGCGAGTCGTCTGTCTCGCGAACCGCACCACGAAAAGGACGACAAGATCGCGCTGGTACTCAGCCCTGACGGTCGCGTGCTCTACGGTAATCACAAGTTGCGCCAGGCGGTCCTCGAACGCCAGAGCACGGCAAACGGCTGGCACAACCTCAGTATCCCCGCCAGCGATACGCCGCCCATGCGCCTGGTCGGCATGCAGTTGCGGCTCCCTGATGGCGGCCTCTTCCTGAGTGCATTCAATGTCCTGCCAATGCTCGAACGCGTACGCGTGATTCCCATCGTGACCGGCGCCGGACTCTTCGCCGTGCTGCTCAGCAGCCTGGCCATCGGTCTCTACTCCAGCCTGCGCAGCATGCGCCGCGTCGACCGCATCCGTTCGGCACTGCGCGCCTACGTCGGCGGCGAACGCGGAGTCACCGTGCCGGCCAGCCTGAACGGTGACGAATTCGATCTGCTCGGCACGGACATCAACAACGTACTGGCACGGATCAGCTTGCTGATGGACGAGGTCAAGAGCGTCAGCAGCCACCTTGCGCATGAATTGCGCACCCCGCTGACACGTCTCCATAACCGGCTGGAAAACGCCGCCGAACGTGTGGATGATGAGCTACGCGGCGAGATTCTCGCTGCTGTGGAAGAAGCCGAACGCATCCAGCGGATGTTCAAAGCCGTGCTGCGCATCGGCGAGATTGAGGCCGGACGCTGCGCGCATTATTTCGAATGGTTCGACGCCTACGCGCTGCTCAAAGATGTCACTGATTACTACCAGCCCCTGGCTGACAGCAACGGCATCCGCTTGCAGCTGGAGGCTAGCGCCGGCGGCAAACTCTTTGGCGACCGTGCCCTGCTCTTCCAGGCGCTGGCCAATCTGCTCGAAAACGCCCTGAAATATGCCGGCGACAAAGCTTGCATCACCCTGCTGGCCCGTCTGCGCGACGGCTGTGTCGAAATCGGCGTCGCCGACGATGGGCCAGGCATTCCAGCCAATCAGCGCGGCGAGGCGGTCAAGCGCTTCCGCCGCCTGCATGGCAGCGAACAGAGCGGCAGCGGACTGGGGCTGGCACTGGTCAACGCAATCACCAAACTCCACTCGGGCGCCTTGCTGCTTGAAGAAAACCCGCCTTGCGGGTTGCTCGCCGTACTGCGTCTGGCGCGCAATCACTGGGACGAAGAGCGCGCCAGCCTGATCGAAGCTTTGCGCAGCTGAGGCCGCCGCCTCAGTCTGCGGCCGCCTGCGGCTCGGGGCGCCGCCACATCCAGAAGGCGCCAGCCGCCATGCCCAGCGCAACCAGCACCACCACCCAGTGGTACGGCACCACGAAGGCCATCACAACCAGGCACGCGCTCATCGCCAGCGATGCGCTGAGCTTGGTGCGGCGCGATACACAGCCACCGCTCTGCCAATTGCGGATCATCGGTCCGAACACCGGATGACGGCACAGCCAGCCATGAAAGCGTGGCGAGCTCTTGCTGGCGGCAAAGGCCGCCAGCAAGATGAACTCGGTGGTCGGGATGCCCGGAATGAACAAGGCCACGATGCCAATCGCAAAACTCAGCCCGGCCACCAGCAGCCAGAGGACACGCCGGCGAGGACTGAGCGGCGTAGCGAGGCTTTGCTCACCGCGGACAATGACTTGTTGTCGAATCATGCTTTGTATTTTGGCGCAGTTTCCGGCGCAATGGCCGCCTGCCGCGCCAGCGTCCTTCAGTTGAGCTGAAAATGATGTTGCAGGAGTTCGCCAAAGCGATCATAGGCGAGATTCGCCCCGGCGATGACCTGGTCATGGTCGGCAAAAGGAATCTGCTCGCTGTCCAGCGAGGCCACGAAGCGACGCCAGACCTGGGCACGCCCTTCCGGATAGGCGGCCAGATTGCGTGCGCCAAATTCGGCCGACAAGCCCAGGCGCGCCTGCGCTTCCTTGAACAGGAAAGCGGCGCCAAGCGTCGAACCTTCCGACACATACAGCCAACCCAATGCAGCCGGCATGCTCACACCAACACTGGCAATCGGCGCCTCAGGCACTGCTGCGCCCAGATCGGCAAGATCGTCGCGTGAAGCCTGCTGGCGGCCACGGCTATCCAGATCCGGCACCGCTGCGCGCACCGCGGGGTCAGCAAACAGATGCTCGATATCGCGCTGAAACAGGTACTGCGCGGCCACAAAGCGCGCATAGGCTTCGCGACTCGAGAAAGGATTGCCACGCTCCATCAAGCGATGCATGCGTTCGTGCTGGGCAGCCGTCTCGCCCTTGAGGCGGGAAGAAAGGCTGACGGAGGGGCTTGTGATGTCATTCATAATGGGTTTCTCTCGTCGCTGATCAATCAAGGTCAAAAAATGGCAAACCCGCACAGAACATCTGTATCGAAGACCGACGCGGCATGCCGAAGAATTGTCTTTTTACGACAGACGGCTGCGTCTGACACGTTAAGTTATCTTCATGTTTTGCCGCCTCGCTGAACGCAGCGCGCGGCAGGTTTTGCGGCCGGAAAAGTGCCGCGATCAGAAGCCGCTTTCTCGCAGCAACACCGACAGCATGCGACGCCAGGCAGCCAGCGCGATGCTCTGTGCCGGCGCGGCAATGCTCAAACGGCCACGCAAGACCTGCGGGCGCGGCATCGCTGCGCTGCCTGCCTGTGGCGCCAGCAGTACGCGATAAACCGGCTGCTCAGGCATCCAGCTGCCCCCCTCGGCGTCCCCCGGCACGCGCGTCGCAGCAATGCCACCGCCATGCGCTGAAATCAGCTCGGTATGCGTGGCTAGACGCCGCGTCGCCGTGCGCGCAATCTCGCGCACCGTGAGCGACAGCGGGGCGACAGCGGGATCCTCCGCCACGAAAGTCGCCGTCGCCCCGCGCTCGATGCGCTGCAGATCGGCCTCCGCCACATAGGCTTCGACCCGCGCAGACTCCGGCGTTGCCAGCGTGCCCAGCCACTCGCCCGCCGACAGCCATTCGCCTTCGCGCAGCGGTACGGCCAGATCGACGAGCTGCCCTGCGAAAGCCGCACGCACGGTCAGCGCATCGAGCTGGCGAGCGAGCACCGCATCACGCGCGCGCGCCGCCTGCAACTCGCTCTGGGCGACCGGTACGCCCGCTGACCCAGCCTGGCGCATCGACTGGAAACTGGTCTGCCACACCAGCGTCTGGATACGGCGCTGCAACAGCGCCCGCTCATGCTCGAGCTCGGGTGCCTGCAAGACGAAAAGTGGCGTACCGGCATTCACCCGCGTGCCCGCGGCGACCAGGATACGGCTGACCTGGGCGCTGACCGGCGCCACCAGCTGCGCCTGACGTTCAGCATGCAATAGCGCCGGCGCCTGCACACTGCTGCGCCAGGGCAGGATCAGCACGAGCAGCAGGATCAGCAAGAGCGTCAGGCTGAGCCGGCTGCGTCGGTTCCAGGCCGCTTTGCCGCGCTGCTGCAGCCGCTCCCGCCATTGAAACAATTCACTCATGATGGGTTTGACCAGAAAGACACCGATTTCCACCGCGAATAGCGCGATGCCGAGCAGCTTGAAAGCAAAGTGATAGACCAGCAGCGCGATGCCCAGAAAGAGAAAAAAACGATAGATCCAGACGCAAAAGGCATACGCACACAGCACTCGGGCGCGCCAAGGGGCGAACACCTCGGGAGCGGCCTCGCCCAGATCGAACAGCCATTCACGCAGCCGCCAACGCGCCAGCGCAAAGGCGCGCTGCTGCAGATTCGGCACATTGAGCGCGTCTGCGAGCAGGAAGTAGCCGTCAAAGCGCATGAAGGGATTGAGGTTCACGGCCAGCGTCAGCAACCAGGTGGTGGTCGCCAACATGAAGGCAGCGCTGCGCAGCATGCCATCGGGCAAAAAGCTCCAGGCCAGCGTCGCCCAGGCAGCAATCGCCGTCTCGGCCAGCATGCCGGCGGCACCGATACTCATCCGCTGGCGCCGCGAAGCCAGGCGCCAGGCGCCCGAAGTGTCGGTGTAGAGCACCGGCCACATGACCATGAAGGCCACGCCCATGCTGGCCACGCGGCAGCCGTGGTGGCGCGCGACAAAGGCATGGCCCAGTTCATGGGCAATTTTCGTCGCGCCCAGCACCAGGGCTGCCAGCGCAGCGCCCTCCAGACTGAAGAAATACAGGAAGGTATGGACAAAGGCATCCCATTGCCGCGCCACCAGAAACAGCCCCAGCACAGCCGCCAGCAGCGTGGCGAGGGCAAAGCGGCGATTGAGGAAGACATGCCGCACCGAGGGCAGCATGCGCAGCAACATGCCGTCCGGGCGCAGCAACGGAATGCGGAAGAACAGATAGTGTTTGAGCAACTGACTCAGCCACGATACCTCACGCTGACGCTGGACTTGCGCCAGCATCGCTTGCACGGCTTGCGGTCCCTGCACGCGCACCAGCTCATTGAGCTGCAGGAAGCGCGCGAAATGCTGCACATCCTCGGCCTGCAGCTTCAAGGCCGTTTCGCGCGAGACCGCGTCGGCCACCGCCTGCGCACTGCCCAGAGACCAGCGCGCGAGCATTTCAGCTTCCGCCCGGCCGAGCTGGAAGAACTGCGCCCGGCCCGGATCTTCCAGCGACCAGGCGGGCGAACCGTCGTGATTGCGCGGCGCCACATGCAGCAGCAATTCTTCGCGCAGCAGGGGCCAATCCGGGCGCCCCGCCGACACGGCCGCCTGCGCCGTCCTTCCGCTGTCGAGCACAGCTTGAGCGGACATCTCAGATCCCCAGCCAGACGCGGGCGGCCGCCAGCGGACGACGCAACACGTAAAAGATCAGTGTGCGGCGTTCGCCGTAGAGCTTGGCGGTTCCCTTCAAACCCACGCGCGGGATGCCCTCGCCCGCCGCCAGACGGGCCCGCACGCGGTAAGCCAGACTGCCATCCGCCGTTGGCATGGCGCGGTAGCCGACGCGCAACAGACGCGCCGTCAGTGGGCTGGCCGGCGAGCTATTGAGGAACATCAGCACTTGCGCCCCGGCCGGCAAGGCAATCGCATCGGCCACTGGCAGCAAGATTTCCAGCTCGACATCCTGCGGGTCAGCAATCTGCAGGATGCGCTCACCCGGCTGCACCGGCTTGCCGATCCAGTCAGCGGGATCATCGAGAATCACCGTGCCCGGCCGCTCGGCACGGAGTTGGGTGCGCGCCAGCGAACGGCTGTAGTAATCGAGATCCGCAGCAGCCTGATCACGGCGGCCCTGCAGCAGCGCCAGACCGGCCTTGCTGCGCTCGTCGAACAAGGCTTGCTGTTGGCCCTGGCGCAGTTCGGCCTCGGCCACCGCCAAGGCCTGGCGCGCCGCTTCCAGGCGCCCTTCCAGTTCGCGTGCGTCCAGTGCCACGAGTAGCTGGCCGGCCACCACCTGTTGATCGGGCTGCACCGCGACACGATCGACCACGCCTTGCAAGGGCGCGCGGACAGCCACCGGCGCACGCGCTACAAGCTCCGCCGGTGCCAGCACCGATTGGCGCACCGGCAGCGCCGCCAGCAACAGCAGCAGACCTGCTCCCGCCAGCCACCAGGTCCGCCGCTGTTGCGGCAGACGCAGCCCGGCCAGCCAGCTGCGCGGACTCGACGCCTGGCTGGCGCGCAAGGCATGCCAGGCGTGTGCCGCGGCATCGGCCAACAAGGCCAGGAGCGATGTTTCATGTGCCTGCCAGGCCTGCTCGCGCAGCAACAGCAAGCCCGCTGGAGGCTCGCCCGGCCAGTGCAGCGGCAACCACCAGGCATGCGCCGGCAAATGCTCAAGCCAGCTTGCCCGTTCATCCTCCGGCGGCAACACGACACCCGGCGCGTTCAAGGTCGGCGTACAGCGCGAGAGCAAGGCCGCCAGCCAGACATTGAACGGCGCGTTGTCCTCCACCACGGCCAGGCCGGACAGCGCCAGAATCCGCCCGCCCTGCGCAGTGCCACGCCACAGCACAGCCTGGCGGTAAGGCAGCAAGGCATGCGTGTCATTGACCAGCAGGAAGTACAGCTCGTCCTCGCTGCGACACGCACGCAGGCCTTGCTCCAGCTGCACCAGCAAGGCCAGCGCGGCCTCCGCGTGTGCGGCGGGTTCAAGCGCGCTCATGGCTTGCCGGTACCGGCCGGCGGATCGATCCGCACGCTGCCGCTCATGCCGTGCAGCAGGACCGCCTCGCCACGACCGCTGGCGGGATTATCCAGGCGGCCAATGACTTTCACCGACTGACTCACCGGATCAATGCTGCCGGCAATGCGCAACACGCGTGCGACGTGACGCTGCCCTGTTTCATCGACCGTCAGCTGCATCGGCATGCCCGGCTTGAGCCAGGCCAGCCAGCGCGACGGCACAATGGTCTGCACCTCGAAAGCGCTGTCGTCATACACGCTGAGCAGTTCCTTGCCTTCGGCGACATGCTCGGCCGCGCGCACAAAGGTCTCGCCGACGCGTCCGGCAAAAGGCGCGCTGACGCTACAGCGGCGCACCATGACGCGCTCCACGCCGCTCTCTGCACCCGCGACGGCCAGCGCCGCGCGGGCTTGCTCGACATCGGCCCGGCTGATCGATTTGAGCGCATCGAGCTGCTCGGCGACCTCCAGCTTCTTTCGCGCCGCCAGCTCGGCCTGTTCAGCACGCGACAAACGGGCGCGATTGAGGGCGCAGTCATAGCTGACCAGGACCTCGCCCTGTTTGAAGCGCTGCCCCTCGCGCAGCGGCATGCTGCTGATCCGGCCGGCCAGCTCACTGGTCAGCACGGCATAACGTACCGCCATCAGCTGGGCCCGCAAGCCAGTCGTGCCCTCGCGCGCGGCAGCGGTCGGGCCATCGGCCAGCGCCATGGCCGAACACAGGGCCAGCCATAGCACACCCAGATGGCGCAAAGCATTAACGCGCATCAGCCACGCCTCCGCCTGCTTCCAGCGAGCCCAGGCTGCGCCAGCGCTCGCCGCTGACCTGGCGTAGCGTCGGAGATGGCAGCACGGCCGCCACCGGGGCCGGCACAGCAGCTGCCGGCGCGGGCGCCGCAACCACACTGGCGACGCTCGCCGCGGGCAGACGCGGGATCTCCAGCGTGCCGGAGGCAATCACCGCATCGGTGCGACGGATGGCCGATGCCAGGCCTTCTACGCTGTGATCGCCGAGCTGCGCAGGCAAAGGATCGATACCGGCCGCCTGCAGCAACATGCCCTGGGCATTGAGCAGATCGGCATAGGCCAGATCCCGTGCACGCGCCGCCAACAAGGCCTCGACGCGGGCGCGCGTCAGCTCAAGCTGGGTTTCGGCGCGGCTGCGACTGGCGTTCTCGACCTGGCGATGGATATCGCGCTGCAGGCTGCTCAATTCACCAGCCCTGACGAAGACCTGCTCGGCACGGCTGCGTTCCAGCCAGGCAATGTTGACCTGGGTGAGCACACTCATGCGCAAGGCCTGACGCCGCAACTCTGCCACGTGCTCACGCCGCTCCGCGCTGCGCGAGATGGCCGGCCAGGACAACACATTGAGCAGATTCCAGCTCACTTGCACGCCGGCATCGGCCCACGAGTTGTTAACCAGGAAGTGGTTGCTGTCCTGGTTCAGCCCGGCAAACAGGGACGCATTGGGTAATAGACGCAGCAGGGCCATGCGCGTCTCCAGCAGTGCATTGCGCGACTGGTAAGCCTCTTCACGCAGTTCTGCCCGACCCGTGATCGCCAGCGACTCGAATTGCTCGCGCTGATACGGCAAGGCGGGGACCTGCATTTTCGCGTCATCGACCGCAGCCAGGCTGAACTCAGCGCCAGGAGCCAGGTTCATCAGGCTGGCCAGGCGGGCCTTGGCCACCGAGAGTTCGGCATCCAGCGCTTCGAGCTGGCGCACAAAGCCAATCAGGTCACGCTGGTAACGCAGTGCGGCCAAGGGCGCGACCAGACGCTTGTCCTGGCTCTGGCGCGAGAGCTCGAGCGCTTGCCGCGTTTCCGCCAGGGCATTGCTCACCTCGGCGCGCAAGCGTTGCGCCGTCACCGCAGTCCAGTAGGCGCTACGCGCCTGGCGCACGATGTCAGCGACCACCCGGCGGCGGCGCTCCTCGGCCGCCAGCGCCTTGTTGCCTTGCGCCTTGGCGCCGAAATAGCTCAAGCCGAAATCCAGCACATTCCATGACAGCTGCAAACTGGCGGTATCGCCATTGCGCTCCTGACTGGTGGACGCTTCGAGCGATTCGCTGCCGGTGCGCAGGGACTGACTGGAAGAGCCGTAGTCATTGCTGCGCGTGCGCAGCCCGGCCTGCGCCGTCAGGCGCGGCAGCATGCCCTGGTTCTGCACGACCACAAGATCGTCCTCCAGTGCCCGTTCCATCAAGGCCAGACGCTGCTGCAGGTTGTACTTGAGGGTGCGGGCGACGGCTTCTTCCAGCGTCAGCGGCCCTTTCACGGGCTCCTGTGCGGCAAACATCAGTTGGCGATCTGCCTGGTCCTGGCGCAGCAGGTCGTGTTGCGTCAGCGCTACAGGCGGAGTCACCGCACAACCGGCCAGTGCCGCCAGGCTGGCGACGGCCAGCATGCGCAGCGCGAAGCGGGGAGTGACCGCCAGCTGGCGGCCGGAGCTCTTATTGGAATTCATCACGGTATTCAACCTTCCACGGACATTCGTTGTTGGTGAGGATTTGCAGCATTCGGCGACTGCAGACTGGCGAGCAAGCGGGCGGCATCAGCGCGCAGATCAGGCACTGCATGCGTGCGTAGCAACTGGCTCAAGGAGGATTTGCCGGCAAGGCCGGGCGCAGCGCTGTCGGCTGCGGCGCCATCGGCGTGCAGCTCCAGCGGGATGCTCAGCGTGCGCCCGTCGAGGGTGCGGGCTTCGAGCAGCAGCCAGATCGTACTGTTGCGCTGACCGGCGGCCACAATCAGGCCTTGTTCCTGGTCCAGGCGGATGCCGCTGTCCGCCGGCAAAACACGCCCATCCGCCAGCCGCAGGCTGATACTGAGCAGCGGCTCGCTGCTCCGGAACAGAGCACGCGGCAAGACGATGAACTGGCGGTTGCCACTGACATCGCGCTGCCAGCTGGCACTGAAACGCTCCACACGCGCCGATAGCCCGCCGTCGGCCGCTGCCAGCGCGAGTGGCGTACGCTGACCATCGGCCAGCAAGATTCCGGCATCAGCTTGCTCGTCCGCCAGACGCTGGGCCTCGGCGGCATCCAGCATATCGAGCAGCGCGCGCCCGCTCGAAGTAGGTTCAGGCACCGGCTCGGGCGAGTTGGCCACACCTGCTGGCGTGCTCACGCCGAGCGATGTCGCCAGCCGCTGGAACAGCATCCCTTGCGCGGCGCTCAGCTCGGGCGCCTCGCGGACCCGCTCGGTGTTCAGCAGCACGACCGGCATCACCGCCGGGCTTTGCGCCAGCGGCAAGCTTTCCGCCTGCACCGTCAGCAGAATGCTGCGCGTCGCACTGCCGCCACGTCCGTCACTGACGCTGATCAGCAAGGGATACGCCCCAGCCTGCAACGGACTGCCGCTGAGGCTCAGGCCGGTGGCGTCAAAACTCAAGCCGCTGGGCAGGCCGCTCACGCTCCAGCTCAGCGCGTCGCCATCCGCGTCGCTGAACAGACTGCTCGGCAGCGTCACCTGATAAGCCTGGCCGACGGTGGCCGCGCTCAGGCTGTAGCTGGCCTCGCTGGCGAGCGGCGCGGCATTGGCCGCCTCAACGCTCAAGCTGAAGCTGCGCTGCGCCTGGGCGCCCGAGGGATCGGTCGCCGTCACGGTCAGCGTGTAGGAACCGCTGCTGCTGAGCGTGCCGGAGAGCGTGCGCGTCGCAGCGTCAAAACTCAGACCGCTGGGCAGGCCGCTCACGCTCCAGCTCAGCGCGTCGCCATCCGGATCACTGAACAGACTGGCCGGCAACGTTACCTGATAAACCTGGCCGACCGTGGCCGTGCTCAGGCTGTAGCTGACCTCGCTGGCAAGCGGTGCCTGATTGCTCGATGCCAGGGTGGTGACCTGCTGGCTGTACGCGACACTATTGGCCTGCCCATCGTTGAACACCAGGCTGATGCTGTGGCTACCAACGCTGCCGCTTGCATTGCTGTAGGTGATCTGGCGCAGGATGGCATTGGCCTGCGCCTGGCTCAAGCTGGCGCTGAAGCTCAGCGTTGCGCTGTCACCGCTCTGTACCAGGGTGGCGACAGCGCTGCCATTGAACAGGATGCTGGTGCCGCTGAGGCTATAGCCTGCGCCATCCTGGAAGCCGAAGCGATCACCGCTCTGACCGATGAGGCTCAGGCTGGCGCCCTGATAATCATTCGCAGCATCCAGCTCTGCATCGCTCAGGCTCAGCGCCGGCGCCAGCAGCACCGGCGTACCGCCAATCTGCACCGCCGGAGCAGGCTGTTCCGGCAGCCTCAACACATCCAGGCCGCTGCCCAGCACCAGCAGGCCGCCATCGGCGGACACGGCAAGCTGCTGCGCACCGCTCTGCCCGCTGTGCGAAGAAAGCGGTTGCCAGGTCGCGGTGGCGTAATAGTTCAGCGTTCCGTCAGCGAGGCTGACGAACAGCGCCTTGCCGTCCGTCGAGAGGCTCACATCACTGATCCCGGAAGCACTGATCGAGCCCAGGTGGGTCAGCACACCGCTGCCGGTATCCAGCGAGAAAGCATCAATCTGCGAGCCGCTGGCGACGACCACGGTGCGGCCGTCATCACTCACCGTGATCGATTGCAGGCCCTGCAACGTAGCGCTGCCGGTGCGGGTATAACCAAGCAGGCTGAGTGCGCCACTGGCGTCGCGCTGATAGACGATCAGGGAAGAACCCGCGGCGGCATTGGTGACCACATAGACCAGATCACCCTGGCTGACGATGTCGGTCGCTGCCCAGAGATTGGGCGCGCTCCACATGTCGCCATCGATTTTTCCGGCGTAGCTCAAGGCACCGCTGCTGGCATCACGGTTGAGCCAGACCAGTTTTTGGTTGCCGCTGCTGAAGAGGTAGAGGTTCTGGCCATCTTCCGAGAGTGCAAACCCCTCGATGCCGGAGAGCGCGCCGCCATGCAGCGCATAGTCCTCGGATATCGAGCCGGCATAGGTGATCTGGCCCGCGCTGTCGACACTGAACCAGGCGATCACACCTTGCTGGCTCTGTGCCGTCTCACTCAGGGCATACAGGGTCTTGCCATCGGCAGAGAGCTGCAGTTGCTCGATGGCGCTCAAGCCCGACGCTGCCGCGAAAGTCTTCACATAGCTCAGCACCCCGCTGCTGGTGTCGCGGCTGAACAAGGCGATGGCGCCATTGACATCGGCGACATAGACCAGGCGCCCATCGCTGGAGAGCGTACCGGCGCTGAGCGTATCCAGCCCGGCTACCGCGGCCACTTGCTGCAAGGACTCCAAGGCCCCCAGCGACAGCACCGGGTCGCTACCGATACTCGGCAAATCATTGCTGGCGCTGATGGCGATGGATAGCTCCAGCGCTGCGGAGCTCAAGCCGCGCTGGTCGACCAGGGTGATCTGAACCGCCACACTGCCCACCGGCGCATCGCTGCTGTTGGCATAGCTGATCTGCCGCAGCACGTTTTGCACATCGGCCGTGGTCGGGATCACGCCTGCCGCGTCGCTGAAGCGGATCGTCACCACACCATCGGCGATGCTGAAGCTAGCAATGGCCTTGCCGTCCTTGAGCAAGCTGCTGCCACTCAGGCTCAGACCGTTGCCCGACAGGAAGCCCAGGCTATCGCTTGCGCTGTGACCTTCGCCCAGGCTCAGGGTGAGCACCGCAGCGTCGTAATTGCCGGCACCGCCATTGAAGGCGTCCATCTGCGCATCGCTCACCGTCACCCCCGGTGCAATGGCGATCGCGGCGGCCTGTTCGCTGTAGCTGACCGCCGAGCCGCCGCCCAGGCTGGGCGCGCTATTGACGGCGCTGGCCGCGGCCAGGCTGACGATGGCCTGGCTGCTTGCCGTGGCCGCATTGTTTCCGTCGCCAGAGTCTTTGATGCTCAGACTGATGCTGCGCGTGCCGCTGAGGGCGTCACCACTGTTGCTGTAACTCAGGCTGTCGATGACGCTCTGGGCACGCTCCACACTGTCGTTCAGATACAAGGTCACGATGGTCTTGCCATCTGCGATCTTGACCGCGTAGACGATGCCAGTGGCGGTGGTGAGGGTGCCGCTGGTGGCGGTATCCAGCACGATCTTGCCGCCGTCCACACCAAGAATGTCGCTGGCATTGGCGGCATCCAGGGTGAGGACCACCTGCCAGACCGTCTGCCCGGCCTCCACGGTGTCGATGCGGGTGTTCTGGAACAGCTTGACCGCCTCGCCTTCGGCATGGAAGCTCGGGCTCAGCCCGCTGGTCTCGATCGACGGCGCATCATTGACGCCTGCGAGCGCGACATCAACGCTCAGAGTGTCGGTATGGCCACTCCCATCATTGAGCTGCAGCTGAAAGCTTGCCGTAGCGGCAGGGTCATTGCTGCTGTTGCTGTAGGCGATCTGACGCAGCACGTTCTGCGCCATGGCCTGGCTGATGCTGGCGGTAAAGCTCAGGGTGAGCTTGCCGTCCTGTTGGACGAAGTCGGCAATGGCCTGGCCATTGAGCAGGATCTTGCCGTTTTCCAGGCTCAGGCCGTTGCCTGCGAGGAAACTGAAGACATCCTCGGCCTGAGCGCCAGCGCTGCGTTCAATGACGATGCTGGCGCCCTGATAGTCGCCTGCACCGCCGTTGAGCACATCCAGTTGCGGATCGGACAAGGTCGCGCCGGGCAGCAAGGCCACGGCTTCGCCATCCTCGACGTAAGTGGACGTGGCGGGCTTCAGATCCAGCACCAGCAAACCGTCGTTCCAGGAGAAGGTACCGGTCAGATAAAGCTGGCTGCCATCGGCACTGAGGCTGGCCTGGCGCAATGTCCCGAAATCGACCTCGTAGCCGCCCCAGCTGTAAGCCTCGCCGACGCCGCTGATCCATTCATGCAATTCGAATGCACCGGAAGCATTGCGCAGATAAATGCCGATCTTGCTCTCGGCAATGACGATCAGTGCGGCACCGTCCTGGGACACGATCAGTTGCTTGGGCTGTGCGTCGAGCGTGATGACGCTGCCGGTCACGCTCAGGCTGCCATCGCTGCCGACGCTGAAGCTGTGCACGCTGCTGTCATCAACGACATACAGGGTCTTGCCATCGGGCGACAGGGTGAGCGAGCTGGTGTAGTAGTACTGCGCGCTCGCCGCCGGATTGGCGCCCTGCACATCGCGCAGGTGCACCAGGCTGCCATCACTGCTGACGCTGAATACGCTGACCAGGGTGTCACCGCCGGTCGTGCCGGCGAACAGGAACAAACCATCGCTGGAAAACTGCAGCGCGCTGAACTGCGCCTCCAGATTACTCAGCGTTTCCGAGTCTTTCTCGACCCAGTTGCCGTTCTCGCGCTGGAATACTTTGAGCGTGTCGCCTGCAGTCAGGTAGAGGCTGTTGCCCTGGACGCTGACCTCACCGGTGGTGGCAATGCTCAGACTGCCCAGAGTGCTCAACGCGCCACTCGCGGTGTCACGACTGAACACCGCAATACCGCTGGCATTGATCACATAAAGTGTTGCGCCATCATTCGACACACCGATGGCGCTGCCCCCTTGCAGGCCGTTGTCGGCACTGGCATCCAGCGTAGCCTGCAGGCTCAACGAGCCATCCGCATTGCGCAGGAAGGTGTAGAGGGTCGTGATCTCGACATCGCTACCGGTGCCTGTTGCCTCGTTATAAACCCACTCCGAAGTCGTGCGCAGCGCATAAACCTGGTCGCCCACGCTGACCACATCCAGCAGGCCGGCGTAGGGATTGGGGTAGTTGTCGGAGCGGATCAGTTCGGCCAGTTCGAGGGCACCGGTTTCGGCGCCCAGCACGGGATCCTGCCCCACCTCGACCTGCACCGTGGCCGCAATGGCCAGCGCGCTCGCATCGACCCCACCATTGGCCGTAGCACCATTGTCCTGAATCGCGCTCAGCGTGATCACACGCGCCCCGGCTACGCCAGTCGCCTTGTCACTGTTGGCGTAGGCGATGCCATCGATCAGGCTGGCGGCTGCCGTGCTGCTCAAGCCTGCGCTGCTGCTCAGCACCACGGTCGCCACCCCGGTGTCGGCATCGACACTGACCTGCCAGCTGTAGCCGCTGCTCGTCGTGCCACTGCCGGCCACCAGGGCCACGGTCGTGCCATCGATCCGCAGGGTTTCGCTGGCGCCGTTGTGCAGACCGGACACGGTCAGCGTCAGACGGGTGATCGCCTGCGCGCTTTCGACGGTGGACACGGAGACATTGGCGAACAGGTCGACTGCCGCCTCACCCGCGCTCTGCTGCGTGCTGAGCGCCGTGGCGCTGACGATCGGCGCATCGTTCAGCTCGCTCACCGTCAGATTGATATTCATCGAGGACTTGCCGCTCGCAAACGGGTCCTGCACCGCCAGGGTGAGGCTCAGCTGCGCGCCGGGATCCTTGCTCGTATTGGTGTAACGGATCTGGTGCAGCAGCGCATTGGCGACAGCCGTGCTGACATCGCCGGTGAAGACCACGCTCAGTGTGCCGCCTTCGTTGCTGAAATGAGCGATGACTTCGCCATTGAGCAGGATCTCACTGCCCACCAGGCTGAGGCCGTTGCCCGCAGTAAAGCCGTAGCTGTCATCGGCATTGGCGCCTGTTGAGCGCACCAGGCTAAGGGTTGCGCCCTTGTAATTGCCGGCGCCGCCATTGAGCGCATCGTAATCGGCATCCGCCAGGTTCAGGGACGTGGCCGGATGGATGCTGCTGCCCTCGGCATAGGCCAGATTCAGGGAAGCTGGCGCGCTGACCAGACTCAGCACCGGGGTGCCGAAATACAGGTTGCGCCCAGCGTAGATCGATTGGCCGTCGGCACTCACGGCGATTCGCGACACCGCGCCGGCAATGCTCAGGGTACTGGCCAGCACCGGCGTGCCATCCGCCGCCAGGTGGTAGATCGCCAGCTTGCTGCTCGCACCGCCACCGGCGTAGAGCGTCGTGCCGTCCTCCGACAGGAAAACGACATGCGGGTATTGGCTGAGGCTGGAGTAGATGCTGTTGGTGGCATTGACCAGGCTCAGGGTATTGCTCTCTCTGACATAGCTCAGGGTGGTCAGGAAGCCGTTGGTGGTCACCAGGTAGATATGCCCGTCGTCCGAGACGGCAAGTGAAGCGCCTCCGTTGAACGCGCTAGAGCTGCTGATGGTGAAACTGCTGCTGGTTCCACTGATGGCGTCGGCATAGCTCAGCGTGGTTCCGCTGCGGGTGAGCTGGCCCGCCTCGCTGAGGCTGCCATCGGACGCGGGGGTGAAGATCGTCAAACGTGAGTTGGAAGCAAGGACGTAAACAGTGCCGTCGTTGCCGACGGCCATGGTCACGGCGGTCCCCAGGCCTGCCTTGGAAGTGTCCTTGTCAAGCAGACTCAAGCTGCCCGCATCACTGAGCTGATAGGTGTAGAGCGTCGTGGCCGACAGTACGTAGAGATTGCGGCCCTCGCTGGCTGCGCGAATGTCGACGACCTTCTCGCTGGGCCCGGCCAGCTGGCCGAGCAGGCTCAGCGTGCCGCTGCTGGCATCCACCTGGAACACGCTGAGGGTATAGGCAGTGGTGCTGCCGGTAGAGCTATAGCCTGCGAGGTAAAGCACGCTGCCATCGGCCGAAAAAGCCACCGCGGTGACACCCTGCAGGCCGTCAATCTCGATGCCGTTGTCGGCATTGCCATCATCGGCCGTGCCTTGACGGAAGGTTTGCAGCAGCGTCAGCGCCCCACTGGCGGTATCACGTGCATAGACGCTCAGGTAGTGAGTGCCGCCTGCGTTGTTGGCCGTGCTGCCAGCGATCACCAGGGTGTGGCCATCCGCGGACAGCTGAATGCTGTTGACGTAATAGTTGTAGCCACTGAGGCTGCCATCACTGCTGTAGATCAGCTGGTCGGCACTGAGCACCAGTTCCGGCGTATGGTTGTCGGCCTCGGCCTGTGAGATCACGCGCAGGCTCAGGCTCAGTTCAGCGCTGGCACCGTGCTCATCGGTGACTTTCACACTGATCTGGTAGTCACCCACACTGCTTGGTGTGCCGCTGAGCGTGCGGGTCGCAGCGTCGAACACCAGCCCCTCGGGCAAGCTGCTGACGCTCCAGCTCAGCGTGCTATCGGCGTACAGGCTGTCGGCATCGCTGAACAGCGCGGCGCTCAGGGTCTGACTGTAGGCGCTACCGACCGTCACGCTGGCCAGCGTGGCCGGCGCATCCGCGCTCACGCTCGGCGCTCGGTTATCGATCTGCTCGACCACCAGATTCAGGGTCAATGCAGCACTGGCGCCATAGATATCGCTTGCCGTGACGACGAGCGTGTATTGCCCCACGGCGGTGGTGCTGCCGGACAGGGTGCGGGTAAGCGGGTCAAAGCTGAGCCCGGCGGGCAGGCCGGAGACCGACCAGCTCAGCGTATCGCCGTCGAGATCGCTAAACAGCGTAGCCGGCAAGGTGGTGCTATAGGCGGTTTCAGTGGTGACCGTGGGTGGCGTGAAGTCGCCGACGCTGGCCTGCGGCACGCTGTTGGCGCGCAAGCTGAGGCTTAAAACACTGCTCACCAGCAAGCCATCGCTGAGCTGAACATCGAGTGTGAGCAGACTGCCGGTGAGGATCGTCGCAGGACTGCTGTAAGTGAGCTGCTGCAGCACTTGATTGGCCACCGCCGTGCTGGTGTTGGCGCTGAAGCTGAGGTTCAGCCGGCCTTGCTGATCGACGCTGAAACTGGCGATCACGCTGCCATCCAGCGTGATGCTGCTGCCGGACAAAACCAGGCCATTACCTGCTGCGAAGCCGAAGCTGCCCCCCGCAACGCTCGGACTGACACTGATACTGGCGCCCTTGTAATTGCCTGCGCCATCGTTCAATGCATCGAAGTTGCTGTCGCTCAAGCGCAGCCCGCTGGCAAAGCTGTTGGCCTCGCCCAGATTCAGATTATGGATCGTGCTGTAACGGCTCAGCGTGCCGCCGGCGACCAGTAGCGAGCCCTGTGCCGAGACCGCAATGTCACGGCCACTGCCCGCGCCGGTCACGCTGCCGACAGGACTCAGATCGCCATTGCTTTCGAGCGTATAGACCTGGAGCGTGCCATTGCTGCGAGCGGCATAAAGCTGGCTGCCGTCCGCGCTGAGCGCCAGGCTGCCAACCCCACTCAAGGCAACGCTGCCTGACTCGCTCAATGCTCCGTTCTTGAACTGGAAGATGGCGATGACGCCATTGTCCGGGTCCGCGACGTAAAGGCTCTGACCGTCTGCCGAGACGACCAGGTGGTCATTCGAGGTATCCCGGCCGATGGTGCTGGAAGTGATGCTGGTCAATAGACTCAGGCTGCCATCGGCATTGCGCTGGTAGACAGTCAGGCTGGCTGGGTTCAGGACCCCGACCCCGGCGTAGAACACGTAGACATGATCACCCTGCGTGGCAATCACCCCGTCGCGTCCATTTCCATTGCTGATGGCACGGCCGAATATAGCCAAGGCTCCGGTCGTTGCATCGCGACTGAATATGACTACGTCGTTGTATTGGGTGCCCACATAGACATAGGCGCCATCGCTGGAAATCGCCAGGCCACCGGTGGCATTGCCGTTCCCGGTGGCGACGGTGCTGGCGCTGACGATGCGGCCATCACTGGACAAGCTCAATTGCACCACCGTAGCCGTACCGGAAATGCTGTAGATCGACTTGCCATCACTGCTGACGACCATCTGGCTGACACTGCCCAGATCTGTGCTGGTAAAGGTTTGCAAGGAGCTCAGCGTGCCGATGCTGTCCACCGCGAAGACCTGGATGCCGTTGCTACCCGCCACATAGGCAAACTTGCCGTCCGTGGAGTAGGCCACCTCGTTGGCGCCAAGCTCGGCCAGCGTCAACTGCTCGCGGATTTCGAGCGCGCTGACGGCCTCGATCACCGGTGCCGCATTGATCGCACTGTCGATGGTGATACTCGCCTGGATCGCACTCAGATCGCTGCTCTGCCCCCCTTCATCGCTGAGGCTGCGCAGGGTCACGGTGGCAGTGCCGGCGCTGACCGTCTTGTCCAGCACCTGGTAGGCCAGACCGTCGATCAAGGCCTGGGCGCCGGCCACGGTGTCAGAGGCAAAGGAATTGATCTGCACCGTGATGGTCGTGGTGCTGCCGGAAACCGTCACGCTATAGACATAACCATCGTCGGCAGCGCGTGTCGTACCGCTGCCAGCTTCGAGCGTGATGGCCTTGCCATCGATCACCAGGGCTTGATTGCTGCCAGCGCGATCGATGCTGATGACCAGTGTGCTCAGGGAATCGGCCGTGCCGGTGGCAGCAGTTTCGGCGGTCACGCTGACCGCCTTGAACAGATCCACCGCCGCAAAGCTGTCCGTCGTATCGGTGAGGGTGATCGTGGCATTCACCGGGGTGGCCTGCACACCCGGCGCCTCAGCGCTAGCCGTGACCGCCTTGGCCACTGAGTCGGCCGTGCTCACTGCGGCGGCATCGAACATCATGCGTGGTTCCAGAACCAGGGCTTGGAAACGACGCGGCGAAGGTAGGCGTGTGGTCATGAAGATCTTCCGGGACAAGAGGAATGAAAATGGGAGGCGGGCGCAGGCTTCAATCGATCAGTCGGACATAGGTGCTTTTCTGTCGGATGTCCTTGAGGATCTCGTCCAGGCGGTCCTGGATCGTGCCTTCCCGCGCCACGAAGTCGAAGCCGGACAGATAAGTGATGTCGCCCTTATCTTCGGCGCAGTTGGTCAGCCCCGGCCCCGCGATGCGCCTGAATTGAGAAGCCCCATCAATCGTGCCGCTAGCGCCCAGATCGTTGTTCGGGATCTCGTCCTGGCCCACGGCGATCAGGAAGAAGCGCAGCTTGCGCTGGCGGAAACTGTCACACAGCCGGGCGAAGCGCCGGGTAATGACCGGATCACTGGCCCCGCTGCCCTGCCCTGTACCGCCGTCAATAGACTGGCCAACATAGGCGTTGTAGGAATCGCTGTCGAACCAGCGCTGACCGGTGGTATTGACGAGCATGACGATGGTCTTATAACTACCGCTATTGCCATCCTGGAACTCACCTGGCAAGTCATTCTGCAGCCCCCAGCCTGAACTGCCTTGAAAAGCCGGCGCCAGCGCCATCGCCGCCCAGCCCATGGCAATCGCGTAATTGACATTGAAGCGCGTGCTCATCTGGTCGAGCCGCTCGCCAATCTTGTCCAGATCATTGCTCAGCGGCAGCAGCGGAGCATGCGGGCAGCCCTTGTCCGCCACCATCCAGCGGGTGTCGTTGGCACCGTTGGCCTGACCGAAAGTTGGGTTGGGGCCGATCCAGCTGATGGCCGGGGCGCCGGGGCTGCCGTTCTCGGGCAGATCGGCGCGGTAATAGACCCTGAACTGGCCACTCGGGGGCTGATCCCAGAAGTAGTTTTCGCCCAGATTGAGTCCGCGATACATGCACAGCAGATTGGCACGACGGTCCGGAATACGGCGGTCCGTCAAGCCGGCATAACCGCTGCGGAACAAGGCTGTCAATTCGACCGGGCGCAGCGCACTGGCCATCGCCCATTGCCGAAGACGCAGCGCATGTTCGGCGCCCGGGCCGTTCGAGCCGAGTTCGACCGACACGTTCACCGCCTGGCTATAGGGCACCAGCGCCAGCCAGGCGTTCTCCCGGCTGTCTACGAGATTTTCTGCAAAGTGCCGCCCCAGGCGCCGCAGCACGGCAAGATTGCTGTCATTCTCACTCGAGGTATTGGGCAGCACCAATGACACTTCCAGCGGCTGATAGCGAGCAATTGCCGTCGATGACACGCTGACCGTCTGCGTGCTGGCCCCGCTCAACAAGGGCGCGCTGACAAAGCTTGCACTGACGGTGTAGCCCTTGCCTTCAGCGTTTGAAACCGGGCTCAGCTGGATGCGCAGATCCTCTGACAATTGCGCTGCATCGGTACCCAGATTGCTGCGCACATAGCTCTCCGCCAGCGTCTGTACATCCGTATCCGGCGCGCGCGCGGCGGCCTGCGCCACCGCCAGCGCGGCCGCGTCGGTCGCACGTTTGAGCTGAGCTGCATCACTCTTCATGCGTGCCGCATCCAGCGCAAAAACCGACAGTGACAACACGCCAGCAAGGAGTAACAAACTCAGGGGCAGTGCCGCCCCACGACAGTCTTTGCTCATCATGATTCGCTATCCGCCAAGCCAGTGGCTTTGTTCTCGCTTGTCAGGGTGTCATCCAGCTCCGGATCGAGGACCACGCTGCGCTGGAGGCTATTGACCTGCAGCACCTGCGGCCAGCTCACCCCGCCAGCCAGGCTGATGTCATCGGTATTGCGGCAGCTGCGCACCACGATGTAGGAAAACGTGCTGCTATCGGTGCCGCTCTCACTGTCTTCAGGCAGAGCTTCGGGCAGCGCGCCGGTATAGCGGCCGGCGCTGACCGGCACCTCACATAGCTCACCGCCTTGACCACGCTTGAAGCCCCAATTGAGCTTGCCGGACTGGCGAACATTGAGGATCAGCAGCTGGTAGCGCGTGGGCGCATCCTGCGTACTCAAGTCCACCAAGGCCTGCAAGCCGCTCTCGGTGAGCTGGTGTTGCATCGCCAGCGTCAGCGCCAAGGAGCCATTGCGCTGTTCGAGCTCGGTACGCGTAATGCCAATGCGATACATGTCGCTACCGACCACGCCGACACCAAACAGGATCGGCAACATGAGTGCCGCTTCGACAGCGAAGCTGCCGCGCTGACGCATCAGGCGAAGCATCGTACGCATCAGCTGGTCTCCTTGGGCAGATAGCCCAGCAGTTGCTGATAGCGATAGCGGAAGTTGGTATTTTCCAAAGCCATCAAGCGCGGAATCGGCGTGATGAAATCCTTGCGGATATCAACGGTGACGCGCCACACCGGCACTTGTTGCTGGGTGCTGGAGCTCGTGTCGGCCGCGCTGTCGCCGCCCTTGCCCATCGCGTCGAGCGAGCTGAAGCGCTCGACGCTGACCTCGACGATATTGCCGGCCGTCAGATAGCCATGCGAGGCTGCCGCCATCTGCTGGCGGATGCGATCCTCCATATCGTCCATATCGACGCCGGCCGCGCCGGCCGGGCGGAATTCCTGCAAGGCACGCTCCAGAGCCGTGTTACCAATGTCGATGGTCAAACCGATGCTGGCCAGCTCCATGAACATCATCGCCCCGGCAATCACCACCGGCAGCACGAAAGCCGCCTCGACCGCCAGCACGCCACGCTGTGCGCCCCGCCCTGCGCCTCTCACGGCTTGTACTCCTCACGCAAAGCCAGCAATTGGCGGCTTGCTGCCAGGAACTCTGCTGCCACGGGCGCACCGTCGCGAATCCGCGTCCGATAGCTTTGCAGCGTCACCAAGGCTTTGTCCGCCATGCGTGGCGAGAGAAAGCCGAGCGCTTGTCGGGCTTCCTGGTCCTGTCCGTCGAGCAGATACGCCAGCGCCAGATTCAAGCGTGCGGTGGGCAAGCCGGTCGCTCCCGCCTGCTTGAGCAGCCGGATGCCCTCCGCCGAGTTGCCGCTGGACAGATGCGACAGGGCCAGATTATTGAGGACGCGAAAATCTGCGGGGTCCAGCGCGCTGGCACGTGCAAACATGCTGCGTGCGTCTTCGTGTCGTCCCAGCGCGTCAAGAGCCACGCCTCTGGCGTTGAGCGCGGGAAGGTTGTCTGCATCCTGCTGGAGCACGCAATCGAAGTCACGCAAGGCCTCTTCCGTTTGCCCCAGCGCCAGGCGTGCGCGCCCCAGTCCGCCGCACAAGGCAATCTGTGCGGCCGGCGAGAGCAGCTCGGCACTGCGCTGCAACTCGCGGCGGGCACGCCCGAACAGCGCCAGGCTATCCTGGGAGGTCTGCACGATGGCTGCCGTACTGGCGTATTCGAGCAGTTCCAGCGGTTTGAGCAACTGCTTGTGATCCAGTTGTGAATACACCTCGCTGGCGGCCTGGAAACTACCCTGATCACGCAGCACACGCGCCAGACGCAAACCTTCCGCCCGACGCATCTCCCCTTCCGCCGCCGCAGCCGCCGTGTTGTCCTGTTGCGAACGGCTGGGCGCGGCGCCAGGGAGTCCGGCCACACTGGCTGTAGCGGGCAGCGTGCGACTGCTCAGCACCGTTGCATTGCGGACGGGAATTGCGCCGCAGCCTGCCAGCGCGAGGATCAGGAGCGGCAATGAAAGACGTACAAATAGCTTTTTCATGACATCAGGGAACGCATGACGCGCATCAGCGCAGGGGTGGCGACCAGTGCCACCACGGGTGGCAGGATCAGGGTCATCAGCGGCAGCGAAAGCTGCGCAGGCAACTTGCCGGCACGCTCCTCCAGGCTGAGGATCAGCGTGCTGCGGCTTTCATCGGCGATGGTGCGCAGCGCTTGCGCCAGCGGCGTGCCATAGCGCTCGGCCTGGATCAGCGAAGACACCGTGCTCTCGACCGCCGCCACGCGCGTCCGCTCGGCCAGATGGTGCAGCGCCTGGGTCCGGTCGGGCAGCATTTGCAGCTCGGCACTGGTATAGGCAAGCTCCTCGGCCATCACCGGGGCACTCAGCGCCAGCTCGCGCGAGACCACCTTGAGAATGCGCGGGAAAGGCAAACCCGCCTCCGCGCAAATCACCATCAAGTCGAGCGCATCGGGCATGCTGCGCGTCAGGCTCTCGTGACGCCGGGCGGCACGCCGCTTGACCAGTAACTCAGGCAGCGTGCTACCGACGAACAAGGCCAGCAGTCCGACCGCCAGAGCGCTCATGCCGAAGTGGCTGGCGGGCGCAAACGGCCCCCACAGCGCAGCGATCAGGCACAGCAGGCCAGACGCATATTTCGCCAGCATCAGCAGCCCCAGCGCATCGCTGTGGTGCCAACCGGCCGTCCCCAGCAAGCGGCGCAGCGTGGCGCGATCCTGCTCGCTGCCGGCGATACGCTCGCCGAAAGTCGCAAGACGAGTGAGCCAGGGCGACAACACGGCCTGCTCCAGCGCGATCCCCTCACCCGAGGGGGTCAGCCCGGCGGCGGCGGAATCTTGCTGCAAGCGCTCACGCAGCGGATTGCGGGCCAGTTCGCGGCGCCACAGCAACACGCTTGCCGCCAGACTGCTGAGGAACATGCCCAGCAGCACATTGAACAAGAAGTCTTCGCTCATACGCAGCCCCTCAACCGACACGCCGAACCATCACGTGAGTGATCAACAAACCCAGGGCGACACTGGCCAGCGCATAGGCACTGACCTTAAGGCCGGTCGGATCACTGAACATGAAACGGAAATCTGCCGGTGCGTTGAGGTACATGTAAGCCAGCACGCCGGGCACCAGCAAGGCCACGATCTTGGTCGAGGCGCGGGCCTCGGAGGTCTTGGCCATCACCTTCAGTTTCAGCTCGGCGCGTGCCCGCAGGGTGGCGGCCAGACGTTCCAGCGTATCGCCAAGGCGTCCGCCAGACTCCTGGCTGATGATCAGAATGACCGCGAAGAAACGGTATTCGGCAAGCGGCACGCGCTGTGCCGAAGTCTGCACGACCTGGCGCAGCGGCAAGCCCAGGCGCAACCACTGGTCGATCTGATTGAATTCATCTGCCAAAGGGCCTGGCTGATTCGCTGCGGTGATCGCAAAAGCGCTGTGCAGGGGCACGCCGGCGCGGCAAATACGCGTAATGGCATCGATGCACTCGGGCAGATGACGCGCCAGTTCAAGCCTGTATTTGCCCATCGCCGCCTGGAAACTGAGCAACACAATGGCCAGCCAGCACAGCAGCCCGGAGCCAAAACCAGCCAATAGCGGCACCGGCGTCATCCGGCCCAGCAGCAGTCCCACAAAAGCGGCTGCCGCAGCACTCAAAACCAGACGCCGGCGCAAGCTGGGCAGCCAGCCGATGCGCTGCAAGTTCATGTAGAGCGCGTCGAGCAGCGCCGCGCCGCGCGGCCAGCGTGGCAAGCAGCGTTGCAGAACGGCGGGAAGCCAGGCCCGCTCCGCAGGCATGGCAATAGAATCATCCGCCTCCAGCACCGCCGTCGGCGCATCATGCAGCAGCTGCGCCTTCAGCGTCGCCAAGTGCTCGGCGATGGCGACTTCGCGGCGCTCGCGCGCACTGAGCGAGCGCACGGTAAAGAAAACGATGAAGACCAGCACGAACACCAGAAGCGTGAACAGATCCAGCATCAAGCGCCTCCCATTTCGAAGAGATGGCCCTTCTCGGTGTAGAAATTGGGACGCAGACCACTCCCCAGATGCTCGCCGACGAGTTTGCCGCCGGCGCTGAAGCTGCGCGTCTTGAAATAGAACAATTCCTGCGTCTGGATGACTTCCTCTTCCATGCCGCAGACCTCGACGATGGACACCAGACGGCGAGCGCCGTCACGCATGCGTTCGATCTGCACGATCAGGTCGACCGCGCTGGCGATCTGGCGGCGGATCGCCGCCAAGGGCAGCTGCATATTGGCCATCATCACCATGTTTTCCAGCCGAGCCAGCGCGTCACGCGGCGTGTTGGCGTGCACCGTGCATAGCGAGCCGTCGTGGCCGGTATTCATCGCCTGCAGCATGTCAAAGCATTCACCACCACGCACTTCGCCGAGAATGATGCGGTCGGGCCGCATGCGCAGCGCATTTTTGAGCAGATCGCGCTGATCAATGCGTCCGCCGCCCTCCGCGCTCTCGGGGCGAGTTTCCAGGCGTACCGTGTGGACTTGCTGGAGCTGCAGTTCAGCGGCGTCTTCAATGGTCACGATGCGCTCGGCCTCGCTGATCTTCTGCGACAAGGCATTGAGCAGCGTGGTTTTGCCCGCGCCGGTGCCGCCCGAGACGATGACATTGAGCCGCGCTTCCATCGCACGACGCAGCAACAGCGCCATCTCCACCGACATCGCGCCGCGCTCGGCCAGCGATTCCAGCGACAGCTCACGGCGCATGAATTTGCGAATCGAGATGGTGGTGCCATCCAGTGCCAGCGGATGGGTAATCACATTGACCCGGCTGCCATCCGGCAATCGGGCATCGACCATCGGATTGGCTTCGTCGATGCGGCGTCCCACCCGTGCGGCAATACGCTGTGCGGTGTTGAAGACGTGCTCTTCATCGATGAAGGTGATCGGCGTCAGCTCCAGCTTGCCGAAGCGCTCGACGAAAACCTGGTTGGCGCCATTGATCAAAATGTCATTCACGCTGTCATCGGCAAGCAAAGGCTCGACCGGTCCGATGCCAACCATCTCGTCGAGCATCTGGCGCGCAATCAGGCTTTCTTCCTGAGCGGCCAGTTGCAGGCGCTGCTCATCGCAGATCCGGCGAATCAGCGCGTCAATCTGCGCTTGCAGGCGATCGCGTGGCGTCGCCGCAGCCTTCATCGGATCGATCTGTTCAAACAAGGCCGTGCGGATCAGCCGGCGCTGCGCTTGCTGCTCGCTGTTGACCGCGCCACGCGCCATCGACTCGGTACGCAACGATGGGGGCGCGGGCTCCACAGCCGCTGCGCGCGCTGCGGCGGGCTGCGGCGTGCCCTTGGCCGGCGCAGATGGGCGTGTACTGGCCGGTGGGACAGGCGCAATCGCATGCGGCGACACCTGGGCTTCAGCGGCATGGGCCTGCGGACGAGAATGGGGAGATTTGCGCGGCAGCATCGTGGGCCTTCTCTTTCTGTGGCGTGCTCAGGAATACGAATGGCGCTTGGCCGCGTTAGGCAGCAGCTTCTGCAACCAGCCCGCGCGAACAGGCGCCGCCCGCTGCGGCGCACGTCCGAGCACGCTGTCGGCCAGTCCCAGCACGGCTTGCGCAAAGCCGGAATGACTGGCCGGGTCCAGCGGCCCCTTGAGCAGGCTGTCAGCGAGGCTGGAGCCCGCATAAGGCAGCTGGCAATCGATGCGGCGACCGATGAATTCCTCAAACTGCGCCTGCGTCAGCGGCGCCGCGCCGGCCGGCCGCGTCGGGTTGAGGACCAGGAGCAGGCGCTGGCCCGAGCGTTCGTCGCCAAAGCGCTGTACCAGGCGATGCACATGACGGGCCGACTGCACATTCAGTTCGCAGAGCAGCAGGCGCACATCGGCGTGATCGAGGACTTCGGCAACGCCTTCGGTATGACAGCTGGGCATATCCCAGATCACCAGCGAGAACAGCTGGGTCAGCGCGCCCCCCAGCTCCAGCACACGCTCGGGATCAACCCTCAGGTGCGGCGCCGGACGCTGCGCCAGCAAGTGCAAGCGCTGCGGCACCCCACCACTGAGCGCGGGCGGCAAGCTGCGCAGGCTGCGTTGCAACATGCGCGGGTCGATCTCCGGCGCCGCCAACAAGGCGGCCAGCCCGGCGTCGGCGTCGGTGCCCAGCAAGAGCGGCAGATCGCCCTTGCTACGATCAAAATCCACCAGCACGCAGGGCATCTGGCGCTGCCCGGCGATCAGCTGCCCCAAGGCTGCTGCAATGCAGCTGCAACCGGCACCGCCGCTGGCGCCGACGATGGCGACGGTGCGTCCGCCTGGCAAGCGCTCACCCATGCCAAGCGGAATCCCGTTGGCGGCACGCTCCAAGGTGTTTGCCAGCAGACTCAGGCGCAAGGGCTTGAGCAGATAGTCCACCGCACCGGCCTGCAGCAGCTGACGGTAGAAATCCACATCCTGTGCATCGCCTACCGCAATGATCCGGGTCGCCGGACCATATGCCGCAGCCAGCTCAGCCATCGCCTGCAAGGGATGCGCCTCAGCCGCCAGATCCACCAGCAAGATGCCGGGCAGGACATTGCTGGCCGCCCAGGCAAGCGCCTCGGGCACGCCACCGACCTGCAAGGCCTGAGGTACGCGCTGCAAGCGCTGTAACAGATCGCCCAGCGCCGCGTACTCGGGCGCCGCCACAAAGGCCACCAAGCTGTCTGCCGCGCTACGCTCACTGGCCGCTGAATTCGAGCTCATGTTCATGCTCAGTCCTTGAAGTCGAGGTCAATCAGGTCGCGGGTATCGCCTTCCTGATAGCGCGTCACGGCGGCAACAGCCGCTGCACCATTGGCGCTGTCCAGCGTGCGTGGGCGCATCAGGTCGCGGGGGTCGCTGACCATCGCCGCCAGGTTGGCGCGCGTCGCGCAGCCCAGGCGGCCGACACCGTCGTAGGGGCGCAGCATGAGCTGATCTGGCTGTGCCACACGGCATTCAGGCAGGCTGACCACCATGGCTTCCGATTGCAGCTCCAAGTCCCAAGTGTTGTCCTGCGCCTCTTTGAGGCGCGCAGCCTCCACAGGACGAGGCTTCACGATGGGCTGTCGTGCACCACTGCGCAGCAGCGCCTGCGCCAGGCGCTGGGCCAGTGCCTCGCCACGCGCATTAAAAGGGGTGATGCTCAGGGTCTGTAAGGGCAGCCGTCCCTGGCTGAACAGCATGCGGTTTGCCTCTGCCAGGGATTGCGGGGTCAGTCCATGTCCATCCTCAGCCACTCGGAGCGCCAGGGCTACGGCGCGGGGAGCGACCACCGGTGAAGGCAGTGGGGCATTGCCAATAGATTCCATGCGCATGCGATTCAAGGGTGTCTCGCATGCGGACAGGCCGATCACCAGCAGCGCACCGAGCAGCCAGCTTCGCGCGTAGTGCGGACTTGGCAGACCTGAGTCAGATGTCGGGAAGTCGCGTTTCATGATTTCAGGGCTCCTGCGGAATCAGTAGAGATAGCCAGCGCTACCCGACTCGGGCACCGTGGTATCGATAGAAGGAATGCCTCTGTTCGTGGCCTGCAGCGTTTGTGGCGATACCGGATCGACCACCTGGGCAGTGACCAGCAACACCAGCTCGGACTCTTTGGCCTGAGTCATTTCATGCTCGAACAGGCGGCCCAGCCAGGGAATGCGCGAGAGCCCGGGCACGCCGCTGATCTGCTGCGCGCTGGTACTGCGCAACATGCCGGCCAGCGCAAAGCTCTGCCCGCTGGCCAGCTCGACGGTCGTGTCGGCACGCCGTACCGTGAAAGCTGGAATGGTGGTTCCACCATCGAGTACAACCTGGCCCTCGGAACTGAGCTCACTCACCTCCGGGGCGATATGCAGGCTGATCCGATTGGCCGACAGCAAGGTCGGTGTCATACGCAGGATCACACCGTAGGACTTGTAGTCGATCTGCACATTGTTGTTGGTGATGACGACGATCGGCACCTCTCCCCCCGCAGCAAAAGCCGCACTCTCACCGGACATCGCAGTGAGATTCGGCTCTGCCAGCACGGTCGCCATACCTTGCGCAGACAGCGCGGACAGCAAGCCCCCCAAAGAGAACGAACCGCGTCGCACGACCGTACCGCCAATGGCCGCACCGCCCGTCACCGAGCTGGGCATCAGCGCGGTATAGCCCCCTCCATTCATAGCGGTGAACACGCCGGAGGCATTACCAACACCCATCGTCGCGCCGTCCAGCACCGTGGCCCAGTTGAATCCCAGCTCATGGGACAAAGAGCGCGACACCTCAACCACCCGCACCTGGATGTTGATCTGCGAGGAAAGCTCGACTTTCAGCTGATTGATGACGCTACTGCCCTGTGCGCTACGGGCTGCGCCGGAGGTCTTGCCATTGCCGTCCAGATAAGCCTGAACCTGTTCGACCACCTGGGCCGCCTCAATCGGCGTGCGCACCTTGCCACGCACAATCATGCGGTCATTGACCGAGGGCTCCAATTCCACCTGTGCATCGGGTACGGCACGCGAGATCTGTTCGCGCAAGGCATCAAGATTGTGCTCGGACACTACACGCAAGGCCGCAACCACCTCATCCTTGGCGTCCAGCGCATACAGCGTGGTAGTGCCGACACTCTCGCCAAACACGAACAGACTGCTCGGCGAAGGCATCTGGAAACTCGCTATCTTGGGATCCGCCACCAGCACCTTGGCTGCCGCACGCGGCAGTTGCAACAGACTGCCTTCGCGCACACGGACGCGCACCTGTCCCTGCTCGGCAACCTGGCGCACACTGGCGGGCAGGCGCGATGCCGCCCCATTGACGACAACCGCAGAGGGAGCCATTTCTGCCGCGACGGCAGCGCCGCAAAATGCTGCTCCCGAGACGGCCACAGCGCACAGCGACAGACAGGAAATACGTCTAGGAATGGACTGAGAGTTCATGAGACCACGCAACTTGTATTTGTTTGTCATATAAAAAAGACATGCTCAGTCAAGCTGGACACACATCCGCAATCAAAAATAGAAATGTCCGACTTCGGACGCCGCGCGAGAACTGCGCTCAGAAACTGATGGCGCCTTGCTGGGTCCCCTGATAAGTCTTCACCGTGACGCTGCTGCCGCTTCGCCCTGCGCCCTGGAAAATCTCGGTCGCATCTGCGAGCCGTGTCACACGCCGCGCGCCGCTTGCCGTGCCGGCTTGCGCCGTAGCAGACCCGTCCTGCCCCGGCAAATCCTCCTTTGTGCCACGCAAGGCCACCTGCAAGGTACCCACTTCACGCGCAACCGCCAGCCGCTCCGCGGCTTCAGGCGTCACTTCCAGGGTCAGGGTTTCATACACCTGGCGGCCCGGCGTCGTACGCACGGCCTTGGCCTTGCCATCGCGCTCAGGCTCTTCCGGCACCACCACCGGCGCGATACTCTCTACGCTGTTGTTGAGCGCCAACACCCTCACTCGACGCAGAATGGTCTGCGCCGCCAAGGAGGCCAGCGGACTGCTCGACGCAGTGGACAGCTGGGTACCGCGCTCAAGGCTCAGAATGACATCGACCCAGTCGCCCGCCGACACCAGGCCGGCATTGCTGGCCACGGCACTGGTCGGAATCGATACAGCACGCATACCCGGCGCGAGCACCGCCGAAATAAAGCCCGGCTCACCCGCACGGACCAGTGCATCGCGCGTCAGCACCTCTCCCGCATGCAGCGCGCGACGCGGTGTCGCACCGTACACACCGCGCTCAACAGCCAACCCATCACCATCGCTGCGCACTGACAAATGACTCGCCCGCAGATCACTCTCCGGTACATCTTTCCACGCCAGCACGCCGCCATTGATGAATTCGCCCGGCAGCAGATCGCGCTGCGCGCTCAGCACGCGAAAAACAACGGGGCGCGCCGCCGGCACTTCCTTGACAATCGTCACCGGCGGTGGCGGCCGCATCAAGGCCCGCGCCACCAGCGCCGTCGCCGTGGCTATCGCCAGAGCGCCCGTCAACAACACAATCGACTTGCTTTTCACTTGTTCTCTCCTACACACCGGCACCGCCAGCACTCAGGCTGGCCATGCCGCAAACCCCATCACCCGAGATACAGCATGCAAGCCGCGCCGGCTGCGATCGCCAAACCATATGGAATACCCTGGGGCGACGAGCCCCCCAATACCACTGGCACCGGCATCAATAAGCTCGGCCAGTAGAGCGCCAAGGCCTGAGAAAAACCCAGCACAGCACGCGCCAGCCATAGCTCAAAAACGCGCAGCAGCGGCAAGGCCAAAGCGAGGACACCACCGACCATCGAGGTCACAAGCAGGAAGTTCAGCCCCTGATCACCGAACCACAAACTCAGCACAGCCATCAGCTTCACATCCCCGGCCCCGACCCAGCGCACGACAAACAAGCCGAGCCCTACCAGCAGCACCGCCAAGGCCGTCAGCACGCCGCACAGCAAACTCGTCGACCAGATCGTCGTATCACCACTACAAGCACGCCACACCAGCCCCGCCAGCCAAACTGCGAGCAAGCCGAGCACCAGCCCGTTGCTGATTCGTCGATAAAGCAGATCTGAAATCACCACCCAGATCAGGGCAGCGATCAATAGCCAGGTAGCAGACGCCGCGAACACGAGGGGCAATCCTCAGTCACCAACAATTACTTGCTGGTGGCTGCGCTTTGCTTGATGTCCTGTCCCGAAGCCGTGATGTCCTTGGCGATACTGCTGAACTTGTCACGCAGCGCCGAAACAAACGCGCCGTCTGAGCCAAAGATCACGCCGATCGCAGCAGCCATGGCGGCCGCAAGAATGCCGTACTCGATCGCGGTGACACCGCTCTCGTCACGCAGAAAAGCCCGGAGATGCTTGATGAAGGAAGTCATGTTGGGGATGCCTTGTAATCTTATTAACGAATGGCGGGCGCTCACCACAACAAAGGAGGCCACCCGACAGTTCGCAATTAAGAAGCATTCTCACTTACAAGACAACAGGACGACTATTAAGAACTCTTAACGTGCCCTAGCAAGTGGCGACAGAAACCAGTGGCCTGCCGCCGCGACACGCCCGCAGGCCACTAAACGCGGACAGCCCACGTCTTCACGCCCCAAGGGCTGTGGCGCCTTGCGGCGATGGAGACTTGGCGACCTGCACAGAAACCCCAACCGAGGCGCCACGAAATTGCATCGTGCGCATTGCATCAGCGGAGGGCGCTGCCTACTCCCTGATAATCAGTCAGCGCGATATCCACACGATCTGCGACGAGGATCATGACGGCACAGCCACCCTCCCCTGCGCGCCCGGCGAATGCGCCCATGGCGGGGCTGTTCTGCCCTCTCGCCCCCCAATAACGGCAGCCTGCGACTGCAATCAAACCTCGAAGACTCGTTGCAGACTAACGCCTGAATTTGCCTCAAGAAACGCTATGAGTTTGATCCGGCCAATTGCCAGTTGTGTGCAGCCCGGAGCCAACGTGGCCACCTGGCTGTAGCACAGGCCAGCTGCGTAGCAGTCCGTGCCATGTTGCATCGAAGGAGACGCCCGGCGCCAGCCTGCGAGCGGCTCACGCGCACGAAAATGAAAACGGCCCCGTGATCACTCACGGGGCCGTTCGTATTTCTGGGGCGACATACCGGGTTCGAACCGGTGACACCTGGAATCACAATCCAGTGCTCTACCGACTGAGCTAATGCCGCCACTGGGGTACTACAAATTACCTACTGCAATCTTACCACTACTTTTAAAACCTGGCCTGCCCGAAGGGAATCGAACCCCTAACCTACGGCTTAGAAGGCCGTTGCTCTATCCGGTTGAGCTACGGGCAGTCTTGCTTGCTTACCTTCGTGCCTACCGTCTTGGGCCAGACCCTTCGTATGGTCGGGGTGGAGGGATTCGAACTCTCGACATCTTGCTCCCAAAGCAAGCGCGCTACCGGGCTGCGCTACACCCCGAAGAGGCGGCACTATAGGCACATCGATACGGCTTGTCAAATTTTAATGCGCGCCGTTCAAATAGCCTGACAGGGATGCAGGCGAAGCCGCCAACAGCCCTGCCCTGAAGCGTATCAGTGGTGATGGCCGTGCGGGCCGTGCACGTGACCGTGCGTGATTTCCTCAAGCGTTGCTTCACGCACATCGGCGATGGTGATGTCGAACAGCAGCGCCGAACCAGCCAGCGGATGATTGCCATCGACAACGACCTTGCCGTCGGCGATGTCGGTGATGCGGAAGATCATGTCTTCCTCACCGTCTTCACCGACGCGCTCGAAAGCCATGCCCACTTCGATGTCGGCCGGGAACAGCTTGGCGTCTTCGACCTGCACCAGCTCTTCGTCGTAATCGCCGAAAGCATCGTCCGGCTGCAGCTTGATCTGCAGCTTGTCACCCAGCTTCTTGCCGTGCAGGGTTTCTTCGATCAAGGGGAAAATGCCGTCGTAGCCGCCGTGCAGGTAGACGAGCGGCTGTGCGCCATCGTCAACGAGGTTGCCGTCCGGGTCATGGACTTTGTAATCCAGCGTGACGACGGTATTTTTGACGATCTCCATGCTTACTCCTGGTCAGTTCTTTCAATGATTGCAGCACTGCTGCGAGATGATCTTGCGCGCCTGCGTCGTGAAACACATCATGGATCACGCCATCGCGGCCAATGATGAAGCTTGCACGCTGCACTGAAGCCCTGGGCACACCGCCAACGTCGAGCTGCTCGAAAACGCCGTAGAGACGGCAGACTTCGGCCTCTTCATCGGAGAGCAGCTGCATGGCCAGGCCATGTGCGTCCCGGTAAGCTGCATGCCGCTGACAGCTGTCTAGACTGACTCCCACCATGACCGCATCGCAGTCTGCAAACGCTGACTCGTTATCGGAGTACTGGATCGCCTGGCGCGTGCAGGATGGCATCCCGTTGCGCGGATAGAAGTAAAGTACGACATTGTGACGGCTGATCGCATCGGCCAGATCAAACATGCACATGTCTGCATCTGGCAAGGTGAAAATCGGCGCGAGGCTTCCCGGAACAAGCATGCCGCCCGTGGCTTGCAGGGCAGATTGTACGCCGAGAGACGGCGACTGCGGGATGCTGCGATACTCCGTCGTAGACCAGGCCATCGTGTTCTCCTCAAGCACTCACACTCTCTGGATAGTCAACGACTGCGCCGCGCACAAGTTATATACCGACAAACCTGCACGCGCGCGCACTTTGTTGCGTAAAGCACCACAGCGCCACAGCGCTAGCGGATGCTGACCTTGCGCACCTGGACCATGTCGGTCATGCCTGCCAGCACTTTCTCGATGCCATCCTGGCGCAAGGTACGCATGCCATCGTTCAACGCTGCCGTCAGCAGCTCGGAAACCAGTGCGCGGGTCTGGATCAGGCGCTTGGCCGTATCGGTGCCGAGCATCAGCTCATGCAGGCCGATCCGGCCGCGATATCCAGTGTTATTGCACTCGACACAACCGACCGGCCTGACCAGGGAGAACTGGCCATTCTCGTCGGCATATTGTTTTCGCCAATCGTCCAGAATGGCCTCACGCGCCGCCTGCGGATCAGCCATGAAACGCGGGCTGTGGCGCAAGTCTTCGCAGTACTCGTCGAGCAGGGTATTGATTTCCGCCTCGTCGGCCACGTAGGACTCACCGCAGCTGCGGCACAGGCGCCGCGTCAGGCGCTGGGCCAACACGCCGAGCAAGGCATCGGCAAAGTTGAAGGGATCCATACCCATGTCGAGCAGGCGCACGATGGATTCCGGCGCGCTATTGGTGTGCAGGGTGGAGAACACCAGGTGGCCCGTCAGCGAGGCTTCCAGACCGATGGACACGGTTTCCACATCACGCATTTCGCCGACCATGATGACATCCGGGTCGGCACGCAAAAACGCACGCATGACTACCGGAAAATCCAGCCCCGCCTTGCGATTGACCTGCACCTGACGCAGGCCTTTCTGGGTGATTTCGACCGGATCTTCAGCGGTCCAGATCTTGGTATCCGGCTTGTTGATGTGCTTGAGGATGGAGTGCAGCGTCGTCGTCTTGCCCGAGCCAGTCGGGCCGCAGACGAAAAAGATGCCATAGGGTTTGGAGATGGTTTCCTTGAGGCGGAACAGATTATGGTCCGACAACGACAACGCGCTCAGCGGAATCGGCTCCCCCTGCTGCAACAGACGCATGACGACATCTTCCATCCCGCCAGCGGTGGGAATGGTTGCCACACGCAGCTCCAGATCGAGCGGGCCGTACTTGCGGAAGCGGATCTTGCCATCCTGCGGCTTGCGGCGCTCGGAAATGTCGAGTTCGGACATGATCTTGATGCGCGCCACCAGGGCATTGCGATAGCTCGCAGGCACCTCGATGTAGGGCGTGAGCATGCCGTCGACGCGGAAGCGCACAAGGGTCTTTTCCTTGCCGGGCCGCGGCTCGATGTGGATATCGGAAGCGCCCTGGCGATGCGCATCGACAATGATGCGATTGACCAGCTTGACCAGCTCGTTGTCCGAAGCGGCGTTGAAATCTTCAGTGGTCGGCGCTTCGCCGTCCTCACTCATATCGGAAAGCAGATCGCCGACCGAGAAATCATCCGCCACCTGCTCGAAGAATTGCGCCACCGTGCGTGTAAATTCGCGCCGGCTGCACACGCGGTAAAGCAGCTTGGCGTGCTGGAACACGTTCTGCGCCACCCGCGAGCCCATCACCTGCCCGGGATCAACGGCCAGGATCACGATCCCTTCGGCATTCTCTTCCAGCGGCAACCATTGATTCTGCTCGGCGTATTCGCGTTTGAGATTGCGCAGCAGATCCATCGGACGGATGCGATCTGCGTGGAAGGCTTCGTACGGCACGCCATAGAACTTGGACATCGACTCACCGAGCTCGGCGAGTGAACAACCACAGGCGTCGAGCAGATAATCTTCGAGATCCACGCCCTGCTGGCGGGCTTTTTCAGCCAGCTCCTCCAGCTGCTGACCGCTCAGGCTGCCACTGCGCACCAGCAGATCGAACTTGGAATGCAGCGGCGCCTCGGCCTTGAGCAATTGCGCGAAGACCGCCGAGAGCGTTTGCGTCAGCGCCAGCAAGCCCTCCTCTTCGATCGCCGAGAAGGGCTGCGCATCGATGGTGTTGATCAGCTGCACAACGCCGATCAGCTGCTGGCTCTGCACATTGATCAGGGGTGCCGCCAGCATCTGCTTGGTGCGTGCGCCGCTGCGCTCATCCACGTCCTGGCGGAATTCAAGCTCGGACGAGATCGCACGCAGCTCCGCTTCGTCATAGACGTTGCAGATATTGAGCAGCTGGCGTCGCGCCGCCACGCAGCCGACAATCGATTTTTCGGAGATGGGGACACGCACCGTGCGTGCTACATGCTGTCCGGTTTTCAGACGCGCGGAAACCGTCGTCCCGGAATCATCCACGATATAAATCGCGAAGCGCTCGGCACCGAACAGCGCACAGACATCGACCGCCACCGCTGCGATGGCGCCATCGATGTTATGGGTTTCCTGTACCCGGGCGGTCAACGCCTGCAGCCCTTTGAAGAAGGCCAGACGCCTTGCCATCGCATTGGGCTTGGGACTCAGACTCATACCATCTCCACACGACTAGGGGTCAAACAGCTTTAACGGCAGGAGCGCATAGTACTTCAGTCTTGCAGCACAAATCGTTGCTCATTGCTGAGCAAGGCAGGCTTGAGGGTGCCAAATCCAAGCGCCAGTTCGCGCGCGATCACGTCCTGCATGCCCGGTTTGAGATGGGTCACGAATACCTCGGGCTGCACTTTGAGGCGCGAGAGCATCAGGCGCAAGGTACTCGGGCACATGTGCCGCGCCGCCAGCGCCAGATCGTGCTGCGCATCGGCAAAAGCTGTTTCGACCAACAGATAGCGTAAATCGCTGATGCCATTGAGCGCCTCGATCAAGGGCTCGCACAGCCCGGTATCACCGCTGAAGGCCAGACTCCCGCCACGTCCGCTGACGCAATAGCCAACCGCCGGCACCGAGTGCAAGGCCGGCAGTGCGGTGATCAGACGCTGCCCCAGGCGGATGGTCTCGCCAACCTCCATGACCTGCAGCCGCAGATAGGGATGTTCGCGATCCGGAATCGCAGTGAAATCCGGCCACACCAGCCAGTTGAAGATGTGCGCACGCAGAATGTGAACGGTTTCAGCACAGGCGTGCACCGTAATCGGCTGGCTGCGGAACTCCCCCACCGTGTCGACCAGCAGCGGCAAGAGCGCGATATGGTCGAGATGGGAATGGGTAATGAAGACGTGGTTGATCTTCAGCAGCGACTCAAAGGAGAGTACCGACAAACCGGTACCGCAGTCGATCAGGACATCTTCGTCGAGCAACAGGGAAGTCGTCCTGGTCGCCAGACCACCGATGCCGCCACTACAGCCCAGGACCCGAATTTCCATGGCCAGCCGCGCGCTGCTGCCTCAGCCAAGCGGCCGCAGATAAAAGCCCATTTTTACGCCGGCCAGCTCAATCACATCCTGATCAACCAGAAGATGGGCCTGGGCATCGATCTGCCGACCATTGACGATAGGGAAGCTGCCCCCTTCGACATGAGTAATGAAGTAGCCGTGCGGGCGACGCGTGATGACCGCCACTTGAGTCCCGGGTTTTCCCAGCGTCGTCAGAGACTTGGAGAGCTCGAGCTCGCGCCCGGCATTTTTCCCGGAGAGGATCTGCACCATCCCCACCGCCTGGTCCGGCTTGGTTTTGAGCATGTCGCCCGGTGCGGCCCAGCTCGTAGCCGTCCCGATATCTGCGGCCACGGTCTCGGTGCCAAAACCCACCATGGTCTCGGTATGGCCACGCGGCGCAGCGGCCAGCGGATCCGGCTCGGGCACGCCGACAAAGGCCTTGTCGAAGGTGCTCGAGGACATGAACTCGGCGCTTTCCTTGATGAACTTGAGGCGGTACTTGCCCAGTTCCACCATGTCACCGTCCTTGAGCACATGCTTCTTGACCGGCTGACCATTGACATAGGTGCCATTGGTGCTGTTCAGGTCTTCCAGAAACGCATCATCGAGAATGACGACGATGATCGCATGCTCGCCACTGATCGCCAGATTGTCGATCTGGATGTCGTTGTGCGGCTTGCGGCCAATGCTCGTCCGCTCCTTGATCAAGGTGATTTCCTTGAGGACCAGACCATCCATGCTCAGAATCAGCTTTGCCATCTTTTCCCCGAACTCGACGTCATCAGGCCACCTGCAGCCACGCCACCGGCAAACCCAGCCCGATCAAGCACTGTATGGACAGACTGGCGGGAGCGATCCTCATCATTTCGGCCGCTCGCGCCATAGCTTGAGGCAAGCGCCCAGCTTTGCAGCGATGCCGGGCCAAGCGCCAATGATAACCGCCCTGCGGGCGCCGCTCCATGACAAAGCGTCACCGACCGGCCTGCAAGCTCCGGGCCGGGCAGTCGCACCATCAAGTCGATGCGTCACGCCGGCGCAAGAACCATTGCCAATTCCCCAACACCAGAACAAGCAATGCCCCCGCCAGCGGCAGACCATAATGCAACCACTCAACACCGCTGAACCAGGCGGACAGCGCCGATTCGCCCAACAGCATCTCACCTGCGATCCAGCCAAGCAACATGCCGCCAAAGGTAATCACCCAAGGGAAACGCTCCATCAGGCGCATGACCAGCTGGCTACCGAAAACAATGATGGGAATGCTCACCAACAATCCAAAGATAACGAGCGGCATGCGATGCCCGCCAGCGGTCTCGGCTGCGCCAGCAATCGCGATCACATTATCGACACTCATCACCAGATCAGCCACGATGACTGTTCGCACGGCAGCCAGCAAGCGATCACTGGGCTCGATATTATCGTGCTCATCATCCCCTTGCCCCAGCAACTTGCAGCCAATCCAAATCAACAGCAGGGCTCCGCACAGCTTCAAAAACGGCAGCTGCAGCAAACTGAGCGCAAAGAAAATCAACACCACTCTCAACAAGACGGCGCCGGCGGTTCCCCACAAAACCCCTTTGAGGCGCAGATGGTCCGGCAGCCTTCGACAGGCCAATGCAATGACCACCGCATTATCGCCACCCAGCAAAATATCGATCATGATGATCTGCCCGACCGCAATAAAAAAGTCCGGCGTCAAAAACTGTTCCATCTGTACCTCCAAAAAAAGGGCCGCATAAGCGGCCCTTTATGCCCATCACAACAGATTCAAATCAGAGCACGCTCTTGAGCAGTTTGCCCATTTCCGAGGGGTTGCGCGTGACGGTAAAACCGCACTCTTCCATGATGGCGAGCTTGGCATCGGCCGTATCAGCACCACCAGAGATCAGCGCACCTGCGTGGCCCATGCGCTTGCCGGCCGGTGCCGTAACACCCGCGATGAAGCCGACCACCGGCTTCTTCATGTTGGCCTTGCACCATTGTGCCGCTTCGGCTTCGTCCGGACCACCGATTTCGCCAATCATGATGACCGCATCGGTGTCGGGATCGTCGTTGAAAGCACGCATCACGTCGATGTGCTTGAGGCCATTGATCGGATCGCCACCGATACCGACAGCCGAAGACTGGCCCAGGCCGATTTCGGTCAGCTGTGCCACGGCTTCATAGGTCAGGGTACCCGAACGCGAGACGACACCGATGCGCCCCTTGCGGTGGATATGGCCGGGCATGATACCGATCTTGATTTCGTCCGGCGTGATCAGACCCGGGCAGTTCGGGCCGAGCAGCAGGGTCTTCTTGCCGCCCGCAGCTTCCTTGGCCTTCATCTTGTTGCGCACTTCCAGCATGTCACGCACCGGAATGCCTTCGGTGATGCAGATGGCCAGATCCAGATCGGCTTCGACAGCTTCCCAGATCGCAGCGGCGGCGCCGGCCGGCGGCACGTAGATCACGGAAACCGTAGCGCCCGTCTCGGCAGCGGCTTCCTTCACCGAACCGTAAATGGGGATATTGAAGATCGACTCGCCCGCCTTCTTGGGATTGACGCCTGCGACGAAACAGTTCTTGCCGTTTGCGTATTCCTGGCACTTCTCGGTGTGGAACTGCCCGGTCTTGCCCGTGATGCCCTGGGTGATGACCTTGGTATCTTTGTTGATGAAAATCGACATTTATTAAACTCCTGACCTATGGCTCACGCCGTTGCGACGGCGGCGACAATCTTCTGGGCGGCTTCTGCCATGCTGTCGGCAGCGATGATGGGAAGACCCGACTCGGCAAGAATCTTCTTGCCCAGATCTTCGTTGGTACCCTTCATGCGCACCACCAGCGGCACAGCCAGCTTGACTTCACGCGCAGCCGTCACCACGCCGTTGGCGATGGTGTCGCACTTCATGATGCCGCCGAAGATATTGACCAGGATGCCCTTGACTGCAGGGTTCTTGAGCATGATCTTGAAAGCTTCGGTCACCTTCTCGGTGGTGGCGCCGCCACCGACGTCGAGGAAGTTGGCCGGCTCGGCGCCGAACAGCTTGATGGTGTCCATGGTGGCCATGGCCAGACCGGCGCCATTGACCAGACAGCCGATGTTGCCGTCGAGCGAGATGTAGGCCAGATCGAACTTGGAAGCTTCGATTTCAGCGGCGTCTTCTTCGTCCAGGTCGCGGTAGGCGACGATGTCCGGATGACGGAACAACGCGTTCGGATCGAAGTTGAACTTGGCGTCCAGCGCCTTAATGTTGCCGTTGCCTTCAAGGATCAGCGGGTTGATTTCCGCCAGCGAGGCATCGGTTTCCATGTAGCAGGTGTAGAGCTTCTTGAAAGTGTCGATCGCCTTGTCGATCGAGCCTTCCGGCACGCCAATGCCATTGGCCAGCTCCAGACCTTGCGCATCGGTCAGGCCGGTGGCCGGATCAATGAAGACCTTGATGATCTTCTCGGGCGTGTTGTGCGCAACTTCTTCGATGTCCATGCCACCTTCGCTGGAAGCCATCATGGCGACCTTCTGCGTAGCACGGTCCGTCAGCGCAGCGACATAATATTCCTTCTTGATGTCTGCACCTTCTTCGATCATCAGGCGGCGAACCTTCTGACCTTCGGGGCCAGTCTGGTGCGTCACCAGCTGCATGCCCAGGATTTGCCCTGCAAGCGTGCGCACTTCTTCCTTGGAGCGGGCCAGCTTGACGCCGCCACCCTTGCCGCGACCGCCGGCATGGATCTGTGCCTTGACGACCCAGATCGAACCGCCCAGGGTGTCAGCCGCAGCCACGGCTTCGTCCACGCTGAAGCAAGGAACACCACGAGGCGTCACCACCCCGTATTTGCGCAAGATTTCTTTTGCCTGATACTCGTGAATTTTCATGTCTGCCCTTCAAGCGCGCAACAGGCCAAAGCTTGGCCACGGCACGGGTTCGTAACATTGTGGGTTGTAGTCGTCCATCCGGACCGCTGTCGCCGTCGATATGACAGTGGCACACACAAGGGGGTCACATTCGGATCGTCTCGAAAGAGATTGATCCGGCGCATGGACTGGATGAGCACATTATTGTACCCAAAGCATTGCTGTTACGCACAATCGATGCAACTACTGAGGAAAATCTTGGCATACCATATCGGTGCTGCACATTGCGCCTCTGGCATGGAGATTGCGCTGACACGCTTAAATTGTTTTGTACGAACAGGCATTTTCGGAAAACAGATCACGTCCGTCAGGTAAAATCGCTGCAAATGACTTCATCCACAGCCTCCATCAGCAAGCTTCGCCAATCCGGCCGCCTGCTGCATCTCAGGCCGGCCCGGCCAATTTACCTGCTCGCCCGGGTGTGGTCGCCATTGCTGGCGCTGGCTTGCCTGAGCCTGACGACACCGGCTTACTCCGTAGGCCTCGGCGAAGCACAGACCAGCAGTCATATCGGCCAGCTCCTGCAAGTACGCATTCCCCTGCAAGGCACGGCCGATGACGGCCTGAGCACGGAGTGCATCCGCCTTGAAGGTCCGCGCGCCAGCAGCGCAGACGATCTGCCCTGGCTGCGTAACGGACGCCTGCAGCTGATGGCCCAGGATGGCCAGCAAGTCCTGATCATCAATTCAACGCAGCCGATCAACTCGCCCGTCATCATGCTCGCCGTCCGCCTGGACTGCGGCACTTCGCTGCGTCGCGAATACACGCTGCTGCTCAACCCGCCCGGCAGCAACGAGATCACCCCGGCCGTCATCAAAGCCACGCCAAGCCCGGCGCCCAAAGCCGCACCCGACACCAGCGCGCCGGCATCAACCCTGCGCACCCGCGCGGGCGAGAGCTTGCGCAGCATCGCGCAAAGCTTTTTCCCGGACAGCAAGAGCCTGCAGCGCGATTACGCAAACCTGATCCGTGCACAAAATGCCGACAAGCTGGGCAACACGAAGGACAGCGCCCAGCTGCCCGCCGGCCTGGAGCTACAGCTGCCGGATATGCAGGCGCTGGACAACAAGCGCTTGCCCAGCGCCGCTGAACATCCAGCACCTCCAGTTCGTAAAGCCGCAGCGAGCCCGGCCGCCGCCCCGGCTCCCGCGCGCAGCAAGCGCAGCGGGGAACCGCAGCAACGCCTGATCGTGGGCAGCGCAGCGCTGCCCACCCTGCAAATGGACACCACGCTGGCTGGCCGCAAGGATCTGTCGGAGAAAGAGCGCGCCCAGCTGCGCACCGATCTGCAGTTGATCGCCACGCTCGACGAGAAGATCGCCACCCAGCTCGAGCTGAGTGAGAAGCTGCGCCAGCTCGAAGCCCTGCAAACGCAGATGCAGTCAGCCGTACAGGCGCTGGAACAGCGCATCCAGACCCAGCAGGCCGTGCTGGCCAACGGCGTGCCTGCCGGCAACAGCAGCAACAGTGCAACGCCTGCGAGCCTGCCCAGCAAAGCTCAGGTGGAGTCTGCGCTGAGCTTTAGCGCCGTGCCCTGGTGGCTGTGGCCAGCGGCACTGCTGCTTGTACTGCTGATCCTGGTGCTGGCCCTGCTGCGGCAGCGCCGCGCCCGGTCTGCTGAAAAAACGCTGATTCTCGACGAAGCTGGACCGACGCAGAGCGCCTCTGCGGCCGACAATCTGTATGAGCCGCTGACCGAAGAAGACATCTGGCCCGAGCACAAACCCAGTAGCAGCCCAGAACAACGCCCTGGCGCCTCTGACGACCTGCCCAGCCTCAGCGAAATCGGCCCGACCTCGGTGCTGCACATCGGCGAAGACCTGGAAGAGCACAATTCAGCCGTCGAGCTGGCCGAGATCATGATGTCCTTCGGCCGTGTGCAAGGCGCCGCACAGACGCTGGCAGACTTCATCCGCAACAATCCGAAGCAGGCTGTCCGCCCCTGGGTCAAGCTGCTGGAAGTCTATAAAGCAGCAGAAATGCGCACCGAGTTCGAAGCGCTGACCGCTCAGCTGAACAAGACTTTCAACGTCAAGCCGGTCGCCTGGGAAGAATTCGAGGTGGCCATGCAGGCACCCGAATCAATTGAAAACATCGCTCATCTGAACAGCCGGCTATGCGCCCAATGGGGCACGCGCGAATGCCAGGCCTGGCTGTACGAACTGCTGCGCGATAACCGCCAGGGCTCGCGCCAAGGCTTCCCGCTGGCGATTGTCGATGAAATCCTGCTGCTGATGGGCATTCTTGAAGCACAGCTTGGCCCCTACAAACCTGACACCGATGGCGCCAACCTTGGCAAAGCAGCTGCACCGGCCAATGCCAGCTCGCACGCCAGCGCCAATACAGCCAATACAGTCGCCCCCACGCTGAAAATGCCCACCGAGCAACTCCTGACCCCGACCCTGCCGGCGGCGGCGGGCACAGCTGCTGCGCTGTCGGCCACTGCGGCGGTGCTGGAGTCCGGTCTGGAGCCTGCCAAACCCACGGAAGAACTGCTGGATCTGAACTTCGACATGGGTTCGACTGATCTGGATCTGGGGCTGGACATGGACTCAAGCGACCTGAGCACCACGCTGACCATCAATCTCGACGACCTGCCTGACGATGACGATGATCAGACCCACGCCAAGACGCGCTTCGAGCCGCGCGACAAGGACCTCTGATCAGACCGGATTGTCCACATCGAGGAAATCCACCTGCAGCCCGAAGCGTTCTGCCAGATGCGTACCGAGCGCCTTGACACCGTAACGCTCGGTGGCGTGATGGCCGGCGGCAAGATAAGCAACGCCGCTCTCCCGCGCCAGATGCACGGTAGGCTCTGAAATCTCGCCTGACAGATAGAGATCCGCGCCGGCCAAAATAGCCTGCTCGAAGCTAGACTGCGCCGCGCCTGTACACCAAGCCACGCGCTTGACGCTGCGCTGCGGATCGCCAATCAGCATGGGGGTCCGCCCCAAAGCGGCAGCGAGCGACTGCGCCAACTCGCCGGCCGTTGTCGCGCCCCCGCAATCGCCAAGAAAAATCAGATCCTGATCGCCACAGCGCCCACTGATCTGCCAGCCGAGCAGCGCCGCCAGCTGTGCGTTATTGCCCAGCTGGGGATGCAGATCCAGCGGCAAATGGTAGGCAAACAGATTGATGTCCGCCGCCAGCAGACTCGCCAGACGCTTGCGGCGAAAGCCAGTGACACGGCCGTCCTCGCCGCGCCAGAACCAGCCGTGATGCACCAGGATAGCGTCTGCCTGCAGCGCCACGGCCTGATCAATCAAAGCTTGGCTGGCCGTCACCCCGCAAACCACGCGCCGTATATCCTCACGACCTTCCACCTGCAGACCGTTTGGGCAATAATCCTTGATCCGCGCGGATAGCAGCAAATCGTCCAGATACTCCTGCAGTTCGTGTCTTTTCATCTTGCTTCACTCAAATAAAACCGGGTTGGCACCATGCAGCGTCTGTGGCTCATCTTCGCACAAACAGTCACCGTCGCACTGGCGATCCTGTTTGCCCTCAGCACCTTGCGCCCGCAGTGGCTGCCGGCACAACTGTCCCGCACGCCGCCCAGTCTGAACATCCAGACCAAGCCTGCGGAGCAGGCCGCAATGCCCTCCGGCAATGGCTACGCAGCCGCTGCGCGCACCGCCCTGCCCGCAGTGGTGCACATTTTTACCAGCAAGGATGTACGCACACCGCGCCACCCGCTGATGGACGACCCGCTGTTCCGGCACTTCTTCGGTGATCGCTCGGAGGGCAGCACGCAGCGCCGTGCTTCGGGACTGGGCTCAGGGGTCGTGGTCAGCCCTGAAGGCTATATTCTGACCAATAACCACGTCATCGACACTGCCGACGAGATCGAAGTCGCGCTACAGGATGGCCGCAAGTTTGCCGCCAGAATCGTCGGGCGCGACCCCGAGAGCGATGTCGCCGTGCTGCGCATCAAGAGCCCGCAAGCCTTGCCGGCCATCACCTTCGCCAGCAGCAAATCGCTCAATGTCGGCGATGTGGTCCTCGCCATCGGCAACCCCTTCGGCGTTGGCCAAACCGTGACCATGGGCATTGTCAGCGCACTGGGGCGCTCGCACCTGGGCATCAATACCTTCGAGAACTTCATCCAGACCGATGCGGCCATCAACCCCGGCAACTCCGGCGGCGCCCTGGTCGATACCGAGGGCCACCTGGTCGGCATCAATACGGCCATTTACTCGCGCTCTGGCGGCTCACTGGGGATCGGCTTTGCGATTCCTGCCGACAGCGTGCGCAAGACCATGGACGAGATCATCCGCAACGGCAGTGTCACGCGCGGCTGGATCGGCGTTGAAATCCAGGAGATCACGCCTGAACTGGCGCGCTCCTTCAAGCTCCCGCTGCAAGGCGCGCTGATCGCAGGCGTTGCCCGCAACAGCCCTGCCGAACAAGGCGGCGTCAAACCCGGGGACGCGATGGTCAGCGTTGCCGGTCAAAGCATCACAGACCCTCAGAGCATGCTGGAGCTGATCGCGGCGCAAACCCCAGGCAGCAGCGTCAAATTCCAGTTCGTACGTAAAGGCGCCCCGATTGAATTGACCCTGCAGATCGGCAAACGTCCGCTTCCTGACAAAACACAGCAGGAATGAAAAATTCCTGTCATCTGCCGTCAACCTGAAGCGCTGTTACGACGTTGTACGCCCATCGCTTGCAAAAAGCGCGCATGGGAAAGTGAATTGAAAATGGGACAGAAAATCTGGGAATCGGTCGATTCCTTCATCGAATCGCTGAAAAATGCCGGCGTTCGGATCAACAACGAAAGTGAATTGCGCGAGCGCATGCTCGAAGCGCGGATGTGGCACATGGCCTTCATGACCCTCGCCTCCAACGGCCAGTCACTGGGCATCAGCTTTGAAGGCGATGAAAACTCGCTGGATGAATCGGCCTTGAGCCGTCTGTTTGCCAGTAACAAGTTTGCACGCGGCGCTGAACACAGCTTCGCGGCACACCTTAAGGCCGCACACTGAGCGCCTGCCACGGGCGATCAACGGGTTTTCGGCAGCTCAAGCACTTGAGCTGCCAACCCGCTCAGCGTGCCACTCAAGCCTGACTCAAGTCAGGTCCTGCCGGCGCTGCATCAGGCTGGCCAGCAGCAAGCCAATCTCGAATAGCACACACATCGGGATTGCCAGCATTAGCTGCGAGGTTACGTCGGGCGGCGTGACCACCGCAGCGACCACAAAAGCCCCCACGATCACGTAGCGCCGCGCTTCGCGCAGCTGGGCAACGCTCACCAGGCCCGTACGGACCAGCAAGAGCACCACGATCGGCACCTCGAAGGTGATACCGAAAGCGAGGAACATGCTCATCACGAAGGACAGGTATTGCTCGATATCGGGCGCCACCGTGATGCTCGCTGGCGCAAAACCAGCGATGAACTTGAACACCATGCCAAACACAAAGAAGTAGCAGAAGGCCATGCCCAGCAAAAACAGCAGCGTGCTGCCAACCACCACGGGCAGGGCAAAACGCCGCTCATGCGCATACAGGCCCGGAGCGACAAAGGCCCAGGTCTGGTAGAGCACAACAGGCAAGGCAATCACGAAGGCGGCCATTGCAGTCACCTTGATCGGCACCAGAAATGGCGCCACCACCCCCGTCGAGATCATTCGCGTCCCTTCCGGCATCGCATTGATCAAGGGTAGCGCGAGCAAATCGTAGATCTGGCTGGCCCAGGGCATCAGACAGATAAAGACCACCAGGATCGCCAGTGCAGCGCGAATCAGTCGCGAACGCAACTCAACAAGATGAGACAGGAAAGATTCTTCGAGAATGGCCACGGGGTACTCAGTGCTTGTGTTCAGCTGCAGCGGGCGCCGCAAACAAATCCGGCTGGCTATCATCAACAGCAGGCTCAGCCGCCACGTCCTGCTCCAGCGGCACGGCGGCAGACGCGGCAACAGGCCCCGGCTCGGCCGACGCCGTAGCGGGCGTGTCGACCTGCGCGGGGGCGGCAATCGATGTGTGTTCTGTCACCGCCTCGAAGGCGCTCACCACAACAGGCTCCAGCGTGTGCTGCGCAGCCTGTTCCAGAGTGGAAACCTCTTCCTGCACAGCCGTCTGCACATGCTGCAGCGAAGACTCCACCTCTTCTTGCATGCGCTTGAAGTCGGCCATCTCCATCTCGCGACTGATATCGGCTTTGACATCCGAGACGTAGCGCCGCAGGCGGCCGGTCAGATGGCCAACCGTTCGCGCAACGCGCGGCAACTGCTCGGGACCGATGACGACCAATGCAACTGCGCCAATGACGCCCAGCTCGGCAATGCTGAAATCAAACATGGACAAAACCTGGCAGGAACAGTCGCATGTACAGCACAGGCGACCGCAAAAACGAAGGGCGCCGAAGGATCAGCGCCCCGCTTGTGGCAAACGGTAACTCAGGACTTCTTTTCCGTTGCCTGACCTTCGATGGTTTGCGCGCTCGCTTGCGCAGCCGGGGCTGCTGCTGCAGCGTCCGAACCATCCTTCATGCCTTGCTTGAAGCCCTTGATCGCACCACCAAGATCTTCGCCGATATTACGCAGCTTCTTGGTGCCGAAAATCATGGCGACGACGGCCAGCACGATAAGCCAATGAACAAAACTAAATGAACCCATGATTTCTCCTCAATACTTCAGCATGGCAGGCAGGCCTTGCTCGCCGCCCAACACATGGAGGTGCAAATGATACACCTCTTGCCCACCGACCCTGCCGGTGTTGATGATGCTACGAAAACCGTCCGCACTCCCGTGCTCGCGGGCCAGTCTGGGGGCCAGCGCCAACATTCGGCCCAGCAGCGCTGCATCCTCGGGCTCAGCATCGAACAAGGTCGCAATATGCTTTTTCGGGATGATCAGCAAATGCAGCGGCGCTTGCGGATGAATGTCACGAAAAGCCAGCAGCTCTTCATCTTCATAGACCTTGCTGGCAGGAATGCTGCCCTCAACGATGCGGCAGAAGATACAGTCGCTCACGGGCCCTACTCCTTGCGTGAATTCTTTTCGTCGATACCCGAAATGCCTTCGCGCCGATGCAGCTCGGCCAGCACATCATCGGCGGACAAACCGAAGTGCGCCAGCAACACCAGCGAATGGAACCAGACATCAGTCACTTCATACACAAGGTGACGCAGATCGCCATCCTTCGCGGCCATGATGGTTTCCGCCGCCTCTTCTGCCACTTTCTTGCAGATGGCGTCGGTCCCCTTGGCGTAGAGCTTGGCGACGTAGGACGATTCCGGTGCGGCACCCTTGCGTTCGACAAGCGTGGCAGACAAACGTTGCAAAACGTGTGGGTCAATCATGCGATTTACCTCCGTCCTTGCTGTAGATGAGATTGGGGTCCTTGAGCACCGGCTCAACCGTCTCCCACCCCGTCTCAGCCAGATATTTCTGAAAGAAACAGCTATGCCGTCCGGTGTGGCAGGCAATACCACCAACCTGCTCGATCCGCAGCAGGATGACATCGTTATCGCAATCCATGCGCAGCTCGTGCACCTTCTGGATATGGCCGGACTCTTCACCCTTGTGCCACAGCTTGCGCCGCGAGCGCGACCAATACACGGCCTCGCCGGTGCGCGCAGTGGTCTCCAGCGCCTCGCGATTCATCCAGGCGAACATCAGTACATCGCCGCTTGCGTGATCCTGGGCAATCACAGGTACCAAGCCCTGATCATCCCAGCTGACCTGATTCAACCAACGCACATCTGCATTCACAAACGCACCTCGATTCCGCGCGCACGCATGAACTCCTTGGCTTCGCGCACCGTGTGTTCTCCGTAGTGAAAAATGCTGGCGGCCAACACCGCGTCTGCGCGGCCTTGCTGCACGCCATCGGCCAGATGCGCCAGCGAGCCGACTCCGCCGCTGGCGATCACCGGAATACTGACAGCATCGGCAATGGCACGGGTCAGTGCCAGATCAAAACCGCTTTTGGTACCGTCGCGATCCATGCTGGTGAGCAGAATTTCACCGGCCCCCAGGCTGGCCACACGCTTGGCCCACTCGACGGCATCCAGCCCCGTGTTCTTGCGGCCGCCGTGTGAAAACACTTCCCAGCGGCTGTCGTCAGCGCTGCGCTTGGCGTCGATGGCGACCACGATGCACTGGTTGCCGACCTTGCCGGAAGCCTCGGCCACCAGGTCCGGATTGCTCAGCGCCGCGCTGTTCATGCTGACCTTGTCAGCGCCGGCATTGAGCAGGCGGCGCACATCGGCCACCGTGCGCACGCCGCCGCCCACCGTCAGCGGAATGAAGACCTGATTGGCGACCTGCTCGACGATGTGCAGGATGATGTCGCGCTCGTCCGAACTGGCGGTGATGTCGAGAAAGGTAATCTCGTCAGCCCCTTGCTCGTCATACCGACGCGCCACTTCAACCGGATCTCCGGCGTCGCGCAATTCAAGGAAATTGATACCTTTGACGACACGACCGGCATTGACGTCAAGACAGGGGATGATGCGTTTTGCAAGCATGGCAGTAAGCCTGGCCGGAGCGGCCGTAAACGGGTTTCAGGCCTCGCCGTTGAGTTCGTCAGCGCGCGCCTGCGCAGCCGCGAAATCCAGCGTACCTTCGTAGATCGCACGGCCGGTGATGGCGCCGATGACGCCTTCCTCTTCAACCGCGCACAGCGCATCGATGTCGGCCAGATTGGTGACACCACCGCTGGCAATGACCGGAATACGCAGCGACTGCGCCAGCTTGACGGTCGCTTCGATATTCACACCGCCGAGCATGCCGTCACGGCCGATGTCGGTGTAGACGATGGCTTCAACACCATAGTCCTCGAATTTCTTGGCCAGGTCGATGACATCGTGACGGGTCAGCTTGGACCAGCCATCAACGGCGACTTTGCCTTCGCGCGCATCGAGCCCGACGATGATGTGTCCCGGAAAAGCGCTGCAGGCGTCGTGCAGGAAACCGGGGTTTTTCACCGCGGCCGTGCCGATGATCACGTAGCTGATGCCATCGTCAAGATAGCGCTCGATGGTATCGAGATCGCGAATGCCACCGCCGAGTTGCACGGGAATCTCGTCGCCGACTTCCTCGATGATGGCCTTGATGACGGATTCATTCTTCGGCTTGCCGGCAACGGCACCGTTGAGGTCGACCAGATGCAGGCGGCGGCCGCCTTGATCGACCCAGTGACGCGCCATCGCGCGCGGGTCTTCCGAGAACACGGTGGCATCTTCCATGTCGCCCTGGCGCAGGCGTACACAATGTCCGTCTTTAAGATCGATGGCAGGAATCAGCAGCATGATGAGGAGCGTTCTGGAGTTGGGAAATTCTTGAGTACAGGGAGGGCGCCGGGTCGGCGCGTGCGGGTCGCAGGCTCTAAGTCTCGCGGTTCAGGGCTGCCAATCGATGAAATTGGCAAGCAGGCGCAAACCTGCAGCCGCACTCTTTTCCGGGTGGAACTGGATGGCTGCGATATTAGCTTGGGCCACCGCACAGGTAAAGGGCAGGCCATAGACGGTGCGCGCGGCAACGGCGGCCTGATCAGCCGGGTCACAGTAGTAGCTGTGCACGAAATAAAAGCGCTCGCCCGCCGTGCCCTGCTCGGCGATGCCCTGCCACAGCGGATGCGGCTTGACCGGCAGCACCTCGTTCCAGCCCATGTGCGGCACCTTGAGCGGCACACCTGCAGCATCGAACATGTCGGCGGGGAAACGGCGCACCCTGCCCGGCAGGATGCCCAGGCCCGGCGTGTCGCCTTCTTCACTGTGGTCGAAGAGCATCTGCATGCCGACACAGATGCCCAGAAAAGGCTTTTCAGCGGCGACCTTGAGCAGTGCATCATGCAGACCACGCGCCATGAATTCGCGCATGCAGTCATGCATCGCGCCCTGGCCGGGGATGATCACCCGATCCGCATCGCGCAGCGCTTGCGCCTGGTCGCTGACCACCACCTGGGCGTGCGGCGCAACGCGCTCGACAGCCTTGGCAACCGAGCGCAGGTTGCCCATTCCATAATCGACGACGAGGACTTTCATTTTCACATCACGCATGAAGTGGGCGGAGCGCCCACGATTTCAACACCCGGACAGGCGAGCACATAACGTGCCCGCCAAAGCGCTTTACAGAGCGCCCTTGGTCGACGGAATTACGCCGGCAGCGCGCGGATCCAGCGTGGTGGCTGCCCGCAGGGCGCGACCAAAGGCCTTGAACACGGTCTCGCACTGGTGGTGCGCATTGATGCCACGCAGATTGTCGATGTGCAGCGTCACCTGGGCGTGATTGACGAAGCCCTGGAAGAATTCGCGTGTCAGGTCGACATCAAAACCGCCAATCATCGCACGCGTGAATTCAAGGTGATATTCCAGGCCGGGGCGGCCGGAGAGATCCACCACCACGCGCGACAGCGCCTCATCAAGGGGCACATAGGCGTAGCCATAGCGCACCAGGCCCTTCTTGTCGCCGACGGCCTGGGCAAAAGCCTGGCCGAGGGTGATGCCGACATCCTCCACCGTGTGGTGGGCATCGATGTGCAGGTCACCTTTTGCTTCCACTTGCAGGTCGATCAGGCCATGGCGGGCGATCTGCTCCAGCATGTGATCGAGAAACGGCACGCCCGTGGCCAGCTTGGCCACACCGCTACCATCCAGGTTGAGCGCCACATGAATCTGGGTTTCCAGGGTGTTGCGCGTAACTTCAGCTTGCCGCATGGCGGGAGGTCTTCCGGTATTGATGGATCAGGCCGCGCGCAGCTGGCACGCGGCGATGTGCCCGTATAATAACATCCGCAAGCCACTCGGGCCCGCCGACGCGTGTCGGCCGGCCAGGGCGCGCCTGTCACCCCTCCCCGTTTGAAGAAAGCATTGCATGAGTGCCTACTGGAGCGATCTCGTTCATCGCCTGACGCCTTACGTTCCGGGCGAACAGCCCAAGCTCGCCGATCTGGTCAAGCTCAATACCAACGAACATCCCTACGGCCCCTCGCCGCAGGTGCTGGCGGCGATCACCGCCCAGGCCAACGAGGGCCTGCGCCTGTACCCCGACCCCAATGCGGATGTGCTCAAGCGCAGCATCGCCGGGCATTTTGCACTGCAAGCGAATCAGGTTTTTGTCGGCAATGGCTCGGACGAAGTGCTGGCCCACGTCTTCATGGCCTTGCTCAAGCATCAGCGCCCCCTGCTCTTCCCGGACATCAGCTACAGCTTCTACCCAGTGTATTGCGGCCTCTACGACATCGCGCACGAGACCGTGGCGCTGGATGAAGATTTCGCGATCCGCGTCGACGACTACCTCGCGCGCGACTGCGGCGCCATCATCTTCCCGAACCCGAATGCGCCCACCGGCCGCTTGCTGACACTGGCCGAGATTGAACGCCTGGCGCGGGGCAAGCCCGATGTGGTGGTGGTCATCGACGAGGCCTACATCGATTTCGGCGGCGAATCGGCGGCGCGCCTGGTCGACCGGCTCCCCAATCTGCTGGTCGTGCAGACGCTCTCCAAGAGCCGTTCGCTGGCCGGTTTGCGGGTTGGCTTTGCGCTGGGCAATGCAGTGCTGATCGAAGCGCTGGAACGCGTCAAGAACAGCTTCAACTCCTACCCGCTGGACCGGCTGGCAATCGCCGGCGCCGTGGCGGCCTTTGCCGATCAGGCGTATTTCGAAACCTGCCGTCAGCGCGTGATCGACAGCCGCGAGCAGCTGATTGGCCAATTGCAGGCGCTGGGCTTCGACACCCTGCCCTCGGCGGCCAACTTCATCTTCACCCGCCATCCGCAGCACGACGCCAGCCAACTGGCCGCCCGCCTGCGCGAGCGCAGCATCATCGTGCGCCACTTCAAGCTGCCGCGTATCGAGCAGTATTTGCGCATCAGCATCGGTACCGAGGAACAATGCGCGACCCTGGTCAGCGCGCTGCAAGAGATCCTCAAGGCCAGCTGAGTCGCCCACTCAGGCGATCCCGCAAAAGAAAACGCCGCGCAATGCGCGGCGTTTTTCATTCAAGCAGGATGCTGCGAGTCACTTCCCTGAGCGATATTCAGCCGAGCGCGCGTGCGCCTGCAGGCCTTCGCCGTAGGCCAGGGTCGCCGCCACCGGCGCCAGCGCGGCAGCACCGGCCTGCGAGATGCGGATCAGGCTGCTGCGCTTCTGGAAGTCATACACACCCAGCGGCGAGGAGAAGCGCGCACTGCGCCCGGTCGGCAGGACGTGATTCGGACCCGCACAATAATCGCCCAGCGCCTCGACCGACCAATGGCCGATGAAGATCGCGCCGGCATGGCGAATCTTCGGCAGCAGCGCTTCCGGATCTTCAACCGACAACTCAAGGTGTTCGGCCGCGATGTAGTTGGCGATCTCGCAGGCTTCGTCCAGATCGCGCACCTGGATCAGCGCACCGCGCTCGCGCAGCGACACGGCGATGATCTCGGCACGCGGCATGGTCGGCAGCAGACGGGCAATCGACTCCTCCACGCGCGCCAGATAGGCGGCGTCCGGACACAGCAGGATGGACTGCGCGCGCTCGTCGTGCTCAGCTTGCGCGAAGAGGTCCATCGCCACCCAGTCCGGATCGCCCGACGCGTCGGAGATCACCAGCACTTCCGACGGGCCCGCCACCATGTCGATGCCGACGCGGCCAAACACGCGGCGCTTGGCTTCGGCGACATAGGCATTGCCGGGGCCGACGATCTTGTCGACGGCCGGAATGCTCTCGGTTCCGTAGGCCAGCGCGGCCACGGCCTGCGCACCGCCAATCGTGAACACGCGATCCACGCCGGCCAGCGCGGCGGCGGCCAGCACCAGCTGATTGCGCTCGCCACCCGGCGTCGGCGCCACCATGATGATCTCGGCAACGCCCGCGACCTTGGCCGGCATGGCATTCATCAGCACCGAACTCGGGTAGCTGGCCTTGCCGCCGGGAACATAGATGCCGACGCGATCAAGCGGCGTGACACGCTGGCCCAGGCGCGTGCCGTCAGCCTCGCTGATTTCCCAGTCCTGCTGCAATTGATGTGTGTGATAGCTGCGCACGCGCTCGCAGGCGACTTCCAACGCCTTGCGCTGCTCGGCCGGCAAGCCGTCGAGGGCGCGCTGCATTTCCGCGCGCGGCACTTCGAGCTCGGCAATGCTGCCGACGTCAAGCCGGTCAAAGCGCTTGGTGAGGTCGAGCACGGCGGCGTCGCCACGGGCGCGCACATCGCTGATGATGTCGCTGACCGCTTGCTGCACGCCGGCATCCAGCGCGGCTTCAAATGCCAGCAGCACTTCAAGGCGCTGACGGAAATCCGCGTCGCTCGTCGCCAGTCGATTGATCATGGCTTGATGGCTCCTGCAAAGGCTTCGATCACGGGTTGCAGCAAATCACGCTTGAGCTTGAGCGCGGCCTGATTGACTACCAGACGCGAGCTGATCGACATGATCTCCTCGACTTCCAGCAGATTATTCGCACGCAAGGTGCCGCCAGTGGACACCAGGTCGACGATGGCATCGGCCAGCCCAACCAGGGGCGCCAGCTCCATCGAGCCATACAGCTTGATGAGGTCGACGTGCATGCCCTTGGCCGCGAAATGCTCGCGCGCGGTCTTGATGTACTTGGTCGCCACGCGGATGCGTGCGCCGCGCTGCACCGCTGCGGCGTAATCGAAGCCCGCCGGCACGGCGACGCTCATGCGGCAGCGCGCGATGTTCAGATCCAGCGGCTGGTACAGCCCACCACCGCCATGTTCGAGCAGCACGTCCTTGCCGGCGATGCCCAGATCGGCGGCGCCATACTGCACATAGGTGGGGGTGTCGGTGGCACGCACGATGACCAGACGCACATCCGGGCGATTGGTGCCGATGATCAGCTTGCGCGAGGACTCGGGGTTCTCGCTCGGTTCGATGCCCGCCGCAGCCAGCAGGGGCAAGGTTTCCTCAAAGATACGGCCCTTGGAGAGAGCCAGTGTAATTCCCGTCACGGTGTACTTTCGTCGTTCAAAGGGCATCGCGCAAATACCGGGAGGCATTTGCGCGATGCAGGGATATTACCGTAAAGCGGCGCGGCGGCGGTCCGCCCGGGGCGATTAGAGCGTCTTCTGGAACTCTTCCCACTGCGCCGGCGTGTAGGTCGTCAGCTGCAGGGCGTGGATTTCATTGCCCATCAGCTTGCCCAGGGTGCTGTAGACAGCCTGATGCTGGCGAACGCGCATCTTGCCTTCAAACTCGCCACTTACAACAATGCCGGTGAAGTGCACGCCGTCGTCGCCTTCAATGGCGACAAATTCACAGGGCAGACCGGCTTCGATCATGCGTTTGATTTCAGATGCAGGAAACATGGTGTCAGTGCCTCAGCTTGTATCCGCGACGCAGCATTTCCAGACAGGCTCCGGCAAACAACAGCGCGGCAATCGTCACGAAAGCCAGGCTGAACCAGGGCGACACGTCGGAGACGCCGAAAAAGCCGTAGCGGAATCCGTCAATGATGAAGAAAAAAGGGTTCAGGTGCGACACGCCTTGCCAGAACGCCGGCAAGGAATGAATCGAGTAGAACACGCCAGAGAGCATCGTCAGGGGCATGATCAGGAAGTTCTGGAAACCCGCCAATTGGTCGAATTTGTCGGCCCAGATCCCCGCCACAATGCCCAACGAGCCCATCATGGCACTGCCAAGCAGGACGAATGCCAGCACCCAGAATGGATGCACAAGACTGGCTTGCGCAAAGGGCAGCGCCGCCAGCCAGACACCGAAACCGACGACCACGCCGCGCACCATGGATGCGATCACATAGGCGGCGAAAAACTCGCGGTAGGAGATCGGCGGCAGCAAGACGAACACGATATTGCCGGTCAGCTTGCTCTGGATCAGCGAGGAAGAGCTGTTGGCAAAGGCGTTCTGCAGCACCGACATCATCACCAGGCCGGGAATCAGGAAGTCGGTGTAAGGCACGCTGCCATAGACTTTGACGTGGTCGGCGAGCACGTGGGAGAAGATCATCAGGTAGAGCACGGCGGTGAGCACCGGCGCGCCGACGGTCTGGAACGATACCTTCCAGAAACGCAGGCTTTCCTTGTACAGCAGGGTACGGAATGCAATCACCTCAGTGCTCACTCACCAGATCGATGAAGGCCTGCTCAAGATCAGGCTTGCTGATTTCGAGCTCCACAACGTCGGCGCCGGCGCCACGCAGCAAGGCCAGCAAAGGCTCGACTTCGTCCGCCTGATCAAAGCTGAAGGCATATGCAAGGCCTTCCTGTTTAACCAGTCGCGCCTGAAGCGCGGCTGGAAGTACTTGTGCGGCACTCAAGCGCACGTGCAGCGCCTTGCTGCTGACACGCGAAAGGATATTCTGCGTGCTGTCGAGCGCAATCACCCGCCCAGCCTTGAGCATGGCAATGCGCGTACAGAGTTCCTGCGCCTCTTCCAGATAATGCGTGGTCAGCACCACAGTGTGTCCGTCAGCATTGAGCTTGCGGATGAAATGCCACAAGGTCTGGCGCAATTCGACATCGACGCCGGCCGTGGGCTCGTCGAGCACGATCACCGGCGGCTTGTGCACCAGGGCCTGGGCCACCAGCACGCGCCGCTTCATGCCACCTGACAAGGTACGCATATTGGCCGAAGCCTTGTCGCTCAGGCCCAGACTCTCCAGCAATTCATCGATCCAGGGATCATTGTTGCGGATGCCAAAGTAGCCCGACTGGATGCGCAAAACCTCGCGCACCGTGAAGAAGGGGTCGAACACCAGCTCCTGCGGCACCACACCCAGTGCACGCCGCGCCGCGCGGTAATCGGCAACAACATCATGCCCCATCACCGCAATGTGTCCGGCGCTGAGCCGGGTAAGACCGGCGAGTGCCGTGATCAGGGTGGTTTTGCCGGCACCATTGGGGCCCAGCAAGCCGAAAAACTCGCCTTGCCGGATCTCCAGATCAACGCCCGCCAGTGCATGGAGATTGCCGTACTGCTTGACCGCTCCCCGTACCTGGATGGCTACGCCATCAGGCCGCTGCGTCATGAGCCAGTTGTTCTGCGAAGATGCCATCGACCCCATAAAGGGCCGCGAGGCTATTGAAAGCCGGCGGCGCGCTGCACAGCTTGAGCGAATGCTGGGCACCGCGCGCCTTGCGCAGCAAGCTCAGCAACAGCGCGAGGCTGGAGGAGTCGACATGCGGCACACGCGAAAAGTCGAGCAGCACATCGCCCGCCTCGACGCGCGGCAGCAAGGCGTCCAGCAAGGCCGCCACGCTGTCCATCTGGATCGGCCCCTCGACGAAGAGGCGCCCTGCTTCACCTTGCGTAATCATTTCTTCTCTGCAAGCTTGGCCGTGTTTTTGTCGTGCAGTGACTTGATCAGGCCATCAATACCATTGGCCTTGATTTCCTGACCGAAGCTGTCGCGGTAGTTAGCCACCAGGCTCACACCCGCCACGTAGACGTCGTAGATCTTCCAGCCATCGGCCTGCTTGATGAGGTCGTAATCGATCGGCACCGGCTTGGTTCCAGGCTGCTTGATTTCGGTCTTCACCGTGACATCGGTCTCGCCTGCAGCTGATTTCAGCGGTTTGACGTCGATGGTCTGGTTCTTGTACTGGGTCAGCGCGTTCGAATAGCTACGCACCAGCAAGGTCTGGAATTCACGCGCCAGCTGCGCCTTCTGGTCCGGCGTTGCGCTGTTCCAGTTACGGCCGACTGCAGAACCGGTCATCTTGTTGAAATCAAAATGCTTGAGCACCTTGGTTTCGATGACTTCCTGGATACGCTTCTGATCGCCTGCCTGGATGGCCTTGTCAGTCTTGACGATGTCGATGACTTCAGAGGTCAGATTCTTGATCGTGACGTCCGGCGCCTCGTCCGCTGCATGAACAGCCGGAATGGCCAAGGCAGCGAGCATCACGGTACGCAATAAAAATTTCAGCATGAAAAATCCTTTAAATAGCTTCAGTTGTAGGCGCGGGCACGTCACTGGCGAGCTCGGACTGTTGCAGCACGCCTGCTGCTAACACCTTGCGCTCCAGCTCCACGAACAACAATCTGCTGCGTCCCAATTCCACATCCTTGTCTTGTGCATTGAAGACGATCACCGTTGGTTGCTCGGCGCGGCTCTGTTCGTCTTCATCACGCACGCGCCGACCATCACGGATCTGGCTCTTGCGACGATTCAAATAGAAGTCACGCAGATAGCTGTAGTAATCCAGCGCCGCATCATCGAGCGCCTTCTCGGCCGACAACAGATCTGCCCGCTCACTTATGAGTTTCAATCCACGCGAAACGTTCCGCACCGGAATGGCGGGAATGTAGCTCAGCGGATTGGCCAGGGTATCGACCACGAGAGCACCCGAATCCCTTAACGTACGAGGGCCGAAAAAAGGCAACATGACAAAGGGGCCGTCCTTGACGCCCCACACACCCAGCGTCTGGCCGAAGTCTTCGTCGTGCTTGTCCAGCCCCATTTCACTGGCCACGTCGAAGACGCCGAAAATCCCCAGCGTCAGATTGATCGCAAACCGGCCAAAGTCATTGGCGGAAGCCGCCGGCTTGCCTTGCAAGAGGTTGTTGATGCCGATCCAGACATCTTCAACATTGGAGAAGACATTGGAGACACCGATCCGCACCGGCGTCGGTGCGACGGCATCGTAACCCTGAGCGACCGGTTTGAGCACCCAGGCATCGACCTTCTGGTTGAACACCAGCACCTTACGGTTGGCGTCCTCCCAGGGATCACGCGGGTTGCTGCCCGTCGCACAGGCGGCCAGCAAAAGCGACACGCCACAGGCAAACCAGACGCCAGCGCGGCGTCCTTCAGCAATCATTTTTGAAAGACAGGACAGCATGTATGCGCTCACTTGGAGGACGTGCCCTCAGATGCCTTGTTGAACATGAACTGGCTGATCAGCTTCTCAAGCACCACAGCCGACTGTGTTTTCTTGATCACATCACCGCTCTTGAGCACGTTCTCATCGCCGCCGGGCTCCAGGCCGATGTACTGCTCGCCGAGCAAACCCGAGGTGTTGATGGTGGCGAACGTGTCCTTGGGGAAGTTATAGCGCTTGTCGATGCGCATCGTCACATCCGCCTGGAACGTCTGTGGATTGAGGGTGATCGATTCGATACGCCCCACCACCACACCCGCGCTCTTGATCGGCGCACGTGCCTTGAGACCGCCAATGTTGTCGAACCTCGCCACCAGCGGATACGGATCCTGCAACTGCGCGCCGCTCAGATTGCCAACCTTCAAGGCGAGAAACACCAGGGCAGCCACGCCCAGCGTCACGAAAATACCTACCCATAGATCAATTGTTGTGCGCTTCAAGTCAGCCTCTGAACATGAAAGAAGTCAGGATGAAGTCCAGACCAAGAATTGCGAGCGAAGAAGTCACGACCGTGCGCGTTGTTGCGCGCGAGACCCCTTCTGCCGTCGCGTCCGAATCGTAACCCTCGAACACTGCAATGAGGGATACGGCGATACCAAAGACGACGCTTTTCAAAACACCATTGAGGATGTCGCGCCGGAAATCGACAAAGGCCTGCATCTGCGCCCAGAACGAACCAGAGTCTACGCCAATCAGCACAACGCCGACCAGAAAGCCGCCCAGCACGCCCATCGCCGAGAACATCGCCGCCAGCAAAGGCATCGAAATGACGCCGCCCCAGAAACGTGGTGCCACAACACGTGCAATAGGGTTGACCGCCATCATGTCCATGGCATCGAGTTGCTCGGTCGCCTTCATCAGGCCGATTTCTGCCGTGATGGCTGAGCCTGCGCGACTGGCGAACAGCAAGCCTGCGACCACCGGCCCCAGCTCACGCACCAGCGACAAAGCGACCAGCACACCCAGCGCTTCTTCCGAACCGTAGCGCTGCAAGGTGTCATAGCCTTGCAGGCCAAGCACCATGCCGACAAACAGGCCGGAGACGAGGATGATGATCAGCGACAAGGTGCCCGAGAAGTAGATCTCGCGCAGTGTCAGATGAATACGGCGAAAGCTCGTACCCGAGAGCAGCAAGATGCTGGCAAAGAAGCGCATGGCATAACCAAGACGCCATATGCCATTGACCACGCGCGAGCCGAATTCGGTGAAAAAACCACGCAAACCACTAAACATGGCTATCTCCGAGCAAGGCATCCGCATACGGGCGGCGCGAGGGATACTGGAACGGCACCGGCCCATCCACCTCGGCCCACACGAACTGATGCACCCAGGGATCGGTGGATGCGCGGATCTCATCCGGCGTCCCCTCGGCAACCACCTTGCCTTCAGACAGGAAGTAGATGTAATCGACGATCTGCAAAGACTCCTGCACATCGTGGGTAACGACGATGGAGCTAGCTCCCAGCGCATCATTGAGACGGCGGATCAGCTGCCCGATCACCCCCAGCGAGATGGGATCGAGACCAGCAAAGGGCTCGTCGTACATGATCACCTGTGGGTCCAGCGCCACCGTGCGCGCCAGCGCCACGCGCCGCGCCATCCCGCCGGAGAGCTCGCTGGGCTTGAGCTGGGCAGCGCCCCGCAAACCCACAGCGTGGAGCTTCATGAGCACCAGATCGCGGATGACTTCTTCAGGCAGATCCGTGTGCTCGCGCAGCGGAAACGCAACATTGTCGAACACCGTGCTGTCGGTGAACAAAGCGCCGAACTGGAACAACATGCCCATGCGCCGACGCAGCCGATACAGGCCATCGCGATCGAGCTGGTCGATACGCTCGCCAAACACATTCACACCGCCAGATTTGGGTTTGAGCTGTCCGCCGATCAGACGCAGCAAGGTCGTTTTGCCGCATCCAGAGCCACCCATGATGGCCACCACCTTGCCACGCGGCACCGACAGATTGACCCCGTGCAGGATCTGTCGCGCGCCGTAGCCAAAACGCAGATCACGGACCTCAATCGGAACCGATGAATCCTGAGCCGGATTATTCAAAATGAATCTCTTGTCCTTACTGATGATTGAACGCCTGTGTGGCAAAACCCATCCGCGCACACAAGCCCGGGACAATCATAACACGCTGCCCGTTTGGGCCCTGAGATGCGTGAGTGAATGCGATTAAACTGCCTAACCAGGAAGCTTGTCGTCCACACCACAATCCACGGCCAAACTTCATGAGCTCTCTTGCCAAACCCAGGCCACGCCTGCTTCTCGTCGACGACGACCCGCTCATCATCGACACTTTGAGCAGCCTTCTGGCCGAGGATTTTGAAATCGTAAAAGCGGGTAATCGCGCCGACGCCATCGCGCTGCTGCGCACGTCCCAGCAACTGGCACAACTGGCTCTGATCGACCTTGGCCTGCCACCGCAGCGCAACTATCCGGACGAAGGCTTCGCACTGATCAGCGAACTGCTGGCACTCGACCCTGACTGCAAAATCATCGTGTTTTCAGGGCGTGACGAAGAGAGCTACGCACGGCAAGCACGCACCCTGGGCGCGCTCGAGTTTCTGGTCAAGCCCGTACAACTCAGCACGCTGCGCCAAGCTCTATGGCACGCATTGCAATCACGCGACAAGGCCCGTGCGCATCACAAGGATACGGCGCTCTCGCGCATCATCGGCGAGAGCCCCGCCATCGCCAAGACCAAAACCTTGCTGCAAGGCTTGGCGCAATCCCGCTTCCCGGTCCTGATCGAGGGCGAGTCGGGCGTCGGCAAGGAAATGGTAGCCCAAGCCCTGCATGAGCTCTCCACCGCGGCGAGCAAAGTCCCGCAGAGCTTCATTGCCCTCAACTGCGCGGCGATTTCACCTGGACTGATTGAATCGACCCTGTTCGGTCATGTGCGCGGCGCCTTTACTGGCGCACAAAGTGCCCAGGCGGGCTATTTTGAGGAAGCTGGCGAAGGCACCCTGTTTCTCGACGAGATCGGTGAATTGCCGCTGGAGCTGCAACCCAAACTTTTGCGCGCACTCGAAAACGGCGAATACCAGCGCGTGGGCGAAACCCGCAGCCACCGGGTACGGGCGCGCATCCTGGCGGCCACCAATCGCAATCTGCAGCGCGAGGTCCAAGCGGGCCGCTTCCGCGCCGATCTATTCCACCGCCTCTCGGTGCTGCGCGTACGCATACCGCCTTTGCGCGACACCGGCAACGACCGCGCACTACTACTGGAGCACTACCTCCAGTACTACAGCGCACAGATGAACACCCAGCCTTTCAGGCTCAGCCCCGAAGCCATGCGCAGCTGGCTGGCCTATGACTTTCCCGGAAATGTACGCGAGCTGCGCAATATCGTCATCCGCATGCTGACCCGCTACGCCGGCCAAATTGTCGGCGAGGCCGCACTGAAAGAGGAACTCGAAAGCGATCAGGACACTGCACCGGAGGAACAGATCTCGACGACCAGCACTGCCACCCTTCCATCGCTCAAGGAGCTGCCGGTGGGACAGCCGGAGATATCGGCGCTCGAAGGAGGTCTCAGCCTGCCGGCGATATTACGCCAGATAGAACGCGACTACATCGCAGCCGCCTTGCAGAAAAGCCGCGGCAATATGAGCCTCGCTGCCAAACTGCTGGGCATCAATCGCTCGACGCTCTACAACCGCATCGAGACACTGGAGCGCAATGGCGCAAGTTTCGGGAATAACACAGAAGGACCAGCGCCGGGCGGCAACTGATCAGGAAGGGGTCAGGGGCGCGAGTCGCGCGGCGTGGCCATCACGGCAGGCTGAGCCGCTTGGGCTTCGGACATCAGGCGGCGAGCGCCATTGAAGCGCTTGACCCAGTACTCGCTATCCATGTTTTCGACACGCACCACCCCACCCGAGGCGGGAGCATGCAGGAAACGGTTTTCACCCAGATAGATGCCGACATGCGAAAACGCGCGGCGCATGGTGTTGAAGAACACCAGATCACCGGGTTTGAGCTCTTCCTTATTGATGCGATCACCCAGCTTGGCCATCTCGGCCGCCGTGCGCGGCAGATTCAACCCCAAGGCATCACCAAAAACGCGGCGCACCAGACCGCTGCAGTCGAAACCGCCATCGGCCGGACCATCGCCACCCATGCGGTAACGAATGCCAAGGAAGGAAAAACCTTTGTCGAACAGGTTTTCAACGCCGCTACGCGTCGCCGTATAGACATCGCGCGCGCCGAGCACATAGCGCTGAACGATGTTGGGCTGGGCCGGCTGGGCAGGGGTCTCGTCAGCGCAAAGTGCGCCGGCAGACAGACTGCTCAGACAGATAACAAGGAAGATCTTGCGTAGCATAGGCCGCACTATAGTCGTACACGGCCTGGAGGTAAACCCGGTCGGACAAACGAGAAGGCCAAAGTAGGCATTTGCCGGACGAGCGTGAAGCCCGCCCGGCAAGCCTCTGCCGAGCGGCCGCTTACAAGATCTCGGCGGCGTGATCAGCCAGACGCGAACGCTCACCGCGCTGCAAAGTGATATGCCCGCTATGCGGCCAGCCCTTGAAACGATCGACGACATAGGTCAGACCCGAACTGCCTTCGGTGAGGTAAGGCGTATCGATCTGCGCAATATTGCCCAGACAGATCACCTTGGTGCCGGGTCCGGCACGGGTGATCAGGGTCTTCATCTGCTTGGGCGTGAGGTTCTGCGCTTCATCGATGATCAGGAACTTGTTGATGAAGGTGCGACCGCGCATGAAGTTGAGCGACTTGACCTTGATGCGCGTGCGGATCAGGTCGCGCGTTGCCGCCCGACCCCATTCACCGCCATAACCGCCGCCCTCTTCCGCGCCGCCATTGAGCACATCCAGATTGTCTTCGAGCGCGCCCATCCACGGCGCCATCTTCTCTTCCTCAGTGCCCGGCAGGAAGCCGATGTCCTCGCCAACCGGCACGGTCACGCGGGTCATGATGATCTCGGAGTAGCGCTTGGTTTCCAGCACTTGCGTGAGCCCGGCCGCCAGGGTCAGCAGGGTTTTGCCGGTACCGGCCTGACCCAGCAAGGTGATGAAGTCGACCTCGGGATTCATCAGCAGGTTGAGCGCAAAATTCTGCTCGCGATTGCGCGCGACGATGCCCCAGACATTGTTTTTCTGGTGCCCGTAGTCGATCAGGGTCTCGAATACCGCAGTCGGGCCGCTGCGCTGCTTGATGATAGCGTGCAGCGGCTTGTCACCATCCTGAAAGACCAGCTCGTTGACCGACATATCGGCACACAGCGGGCCCTTGACCTTGAAATAGGTGCGGCCGTTTTCCTTCCAGGACTCCATCTCCTTGCCGTGCGTCTCCCAGAAATCGTCGGGGAGCTCACGCATGCCGGTGTAAAGAAGATCGGTATCTTCCAGCACCTTGTCGTTGAAGTAGTCCTGCGCTTCGAGGCCCAGCGCGCGGGCCTTGATGCGCATATTGATGTCCTTGGAAACCAGGATCACCGAGCGATCAGCAAAGCGCTGGCTGAGGAACATCACCACCGCGAGGATCTGGTTGTCGGCCTTGGCCGTCGGCACGCCAGCCGGCAGGGTCGGATCAATCGCCTCGGTCTGCAGGAACAGCTTGCCGCTGGCCAGCTCCTTGGACGGTCCGCTGAGCGGAATGCCTTCGTCGATCCCGTTCGGGAAGGCCGAGACGATCTCGTCCATCATGCGGCTGGCCTGGCGCGCATTGCGCGAGACTTCCGACATGCCCTTCTTGTTGTTGTCGAGCTCTTCGAGCGTCATGATCGGCACGTAGATATCGTGCTCTTCGAAGCGATAAAGACTGGTCGGGTCGTGCATCAGCACATTGGTGTCGAGAACGAACAGCTTGGTGTTCGAGGCAGAGTCTGCCTTGGCGCCAGCGTGGTTGCGCTCGGCGGAGTTGCGCTTATTCGTAGCCATATCTCTCGTTTCGATTAATCCGTTGTTCGGTGAGCGCCGGCGTCTGTGTGCGGCGCTTGCGGTGAGGACATGTGCGCTTAAAGGGTTTTGACGAAATCCAGCACCTCCTTCGCGTGTCCCGCCACCTTGACCTTGCGCCATTCGCGCACCAGCTTGCCGTCCTTGTCGATGACGAAGGTGCTGCGCTCGATGCCCAGCACCTGTTTGCCGTACATGTTCTTCAGCTTGATCACGTCGAACAGCTTGCAGAGTGCCTCGTCACTATCCGAGAGCAGCTCGAAGGGCATGCACAGCTTGGCCTTGAAGCCCTCGTGCGACTTCACGCTATCGCGCGAAATACCAAAGATGACCGCGCCGGCCGCCGTAAACTCGGCATTGAGTGCGGTGAAGTCCTGGCCCTCGGTGGTACAGCCCGGCGTATTGTCTTTCGGATAGAAGTACAGGATGACAGTTTGACCGCGCAGCGCCGACAAGGTGACGGTCTGGCCACTGGTGGCGGCTACGGAAAAATCAGGAACGCTCTTGCCCAGCATGAAAACTCCTAGTGCTTGTATGGAGTCAGCCTAAACAGATTCCGCGTCGCCCGCAACAGCCCCCGGCAGTGGCATACTGATAGGCCCGATCAACAACTTGCCGAGCGCTGCGAGCTGCTTTCAAGCCTGCGCGTCGAGCAGCAAGGCGGCCGCGACGACGCGACCTTCGGAAGCCAGGATGTTGTAGGTGCGACACGCCGAGCCGGTATCCATGACTTCATAACCGATCTGCGCCTCAATCAGCGCGCGCAGCAAGGCTGGCTTGGGAAAGCGCTGGCGTGCGCCGGTGCCGATCAGCACCAGCGCCGGGTCGAGCGCGCGAATCTGCTGGAAATCCGCTGCCGTCAAGGCGTCGAAACCGCCCGGCGCCCAGCCTGTCACCAGTTTGTCAGGCATCACGATCAGACTGGCCGTGTAAGACTCACGATTGATGCCCAGGTGCGTGGCGTCGTAGCTTGTCACCAGTTGCAGGTCGGAAACCTCGTCGCGATAGAGCTTCATGGGTGGGATTCAAGATGGGGGCTTGTTATCATAAGCGTTTTCACGCCTCGGGTTTCGACGCCCGGGGCTTTTCAGTCTCGGCAGATTGCCGGGGGAGTCCATCATGAAGCACGGAAGCACTTTGCGCGTTGCCACGCCCGCCTTTGATCCCAAGAACAAGATGATCGCCAAGTCGGCCAAGCTGGCCAATGTCTGTTACGACATCCGCGGTCCTGTGCTCGAGCGAGCGCGCCAGATGGAAGACGAAGGCCAGCGCATCATCAAGCTGAACATCGGCAATGTCGCCGTGTTCGGCCTTGAGCCGCCCGAAGAGATCGTGCGCGACATGATCCGCAACCTGCCCGACTCCGCCGGTTACACCGACTCCAAGGGCTTGTTCGCGCCGCGCAAGGCGATCATGCATTACACCCAGCAAAAGGGGATCGCCAACGTCACCATCGACGACATCTATCTGGGCAATGGCGCCTCCGAGCTGATCGTGATGAGCATGAACGCCCTGCTCAATCCGGGCGACGAAGTGCTGATCCCGGCGCCCGACTACCCGCTCTATACCGCCGCAGTGGCGCTGTCGACCGGCACGCCGGTGCATTACATCTGTGATGAATCGGTCGGCTGGATGCCCGATATTGCCGACATGCGCAGCAAGATCACGCCGAATACGCGTGCCATCGTCGTCATCAACCCCAACAATCCGACCGGCGCGCTGTACCCGCGTGAAGTGCTCGAACAGATCGTGCAGGTGGCGCGCGAGCACCAGCTGATCATCTTCGCCGACGAGATCTATGACAAGACGCTGTACGACGATGCCGAACACGTCAGCATCGCTTCGCTGGCCGACGACGTACTGTTCCTCACTTTCAACGGCCTGTCGAAGAACTACCGGTCCTGTGGCTACCGCTCGGGCTGGATGATCGTTTCCGGCGACAAGCGCTATGCCCGCGATTACATCGAAGGCCTCAACATGCTCGCCTCGATGCGCCTGTGCGCCAACACGCCGGGCCAGCTGGCGATCCAGACCGCGCTGGGTGGCTACCAGAGCATCAATGATCTGGTCAAACCCGGCGGCCGCCTGCGTCGCCAGCGCGACCTCGCCTATGAATTGCTCAACGCCATTCCCGGCGTCAGCTGTGTCAAGCCGCAAGCGGCGCTGTACCTGTTCCCCAAGCTCGACCCGGCGATCTACCCGATCGAGGACGACCAGCAATTCATCCTCGAACTGCTGGAGGCCGAACGCGTGCTGCTGGTGCAAGGCACCGGCTTCAACTGGAAGAAGCCGGACCACTTCCGCGTCGTCTTCCTGCCGCATGAGGACGATCTGCGCGAAGCCATCGGCCGCATCGCCCGCTTCCTGGAGTCGTACCGCAAACGCCACGGCACCTGAAATCCATCACTTATTGCCCACACTCAGAAAAACAGCATGAAACCAATCAATGTAGGCCTACTCGGCATCGGCACCGTCGGCGGTGGCACCTGGACGGTGCTCTCGCGCAATGCAGAAGAAATCACCCGTCGCGCAGGTCGCCCGATCCGCATCACCACGGTGGCTGACCGCAATGTCGAGCTCGCCCGCAGCGTCACCGGCGGCGCCGCACGCGTCACCGCCGACGCCTTCGAGCTGGTGCGCGATCCGGAGATCGACATCGTCGTCGAGCTGATCGGCGGCTACACCGTGGCCAAGGAACTGGTCCTCGCGGCCATCGAGAACGGCAAGCACGTCGTCACCGCCAACAAGGCACTGCTGGCCGTACATGGCACCGAGATCTTCGCCGCGGCGCAAGCCAAGGGCGTGATGGTCGCCTTTGAAGCCGCGGTTGCCGGCGGCATTCCGATCATCAAGGCGCTGCGCGAAGGCCTGTCGGCCAACCGCATCCAGTGGATCGCCGGCATCATCAACGGCACCACCAACTTCATTCTCTCCGAGATGCGCGACAAGGGCCTGCCCTTTGCCGAGGTGCTCAAGCAAGCGCAAGCCCTGGGCTACGCCGAAGCCGATCCGACCTTCGACATCGAAGGCGTGGATGCCGCGCACAAGGCCACCCTGATGTCGGCCATCGCCTTCGGCATTCCGGTGCAATTCGACAAAGCCTATGTTGAAGGCATTACCAAGCTGGAAGCGACCGACATCAAATACGCCGAACAGCTGGGCTACCGCATCAAGCTGCTGGGCATCGCCAAACGCCGTGACCACGGCGTCGAGCTGCGCGTGCACCCGACCCTGATCCCCGCCAAGCGCCTGATCGCCAATGTCGAAGGCGCGATGAATGCCGTGCTGGTGCAAGGCGACGCTGTCGGCGCCACGCTCTACTACGGCAAGGGTGCCGGCGCCGAGCCGACCGCCTCCGCGGTGATCGCCGACCTCGTCGACGTGACGCGCCTGGCCACCGCCGACCCGGAAAACCGCGTTCCGCACCTGGCCTTCCAGGCCGATCAGCTGGCCGACCTGACTATCCTGCCGATCGAGCAGATCGAAACGGCCTACTACCTGCGCATGCGTGTCGAAGACAAGCCGGGCGTGCTCGCCGACATCACACGCATCCTCGCCGACAACGCCATCTCGATCGACGCCATGCTGCAGAAGGAGCCGGGCGAAGGCGAAGCGCAAACCGACATCGTGGTGCTCACTCACCGCACTGTTGAAGCGCAGGCCAATGCAGCGCTGGCGAGCATCGAAGCGCTGAGCACCGTGGTTGGCACGGTCAAGCGCATCCGCCTGGAAGAGCTGAGCTGATCATGCCGATGCAATACCTCTCGACGCGCGGCCAGGCTGCGCAAAAGTCCTTCACGCAAATCCTGCTCGGCGGGCTGATGGAAGACGGCGGCCTGGCGCTGCCGCTCGCCTATCCCACGCTGACGGCGGCCGAATTGACGGCGATGCGCGGCATGAACTACCGCGAGCTGGCCTTTGCGGTGTTGTCCAAATTTGCCGATGACATTCCGGCCGCAGATCTGCAAGCACTCGTCGACAAGACTTACACGGCTGCCGTGTATTGCAATGGCCGCCCGGACTCGAATGCCGAAGACATCACGCCGCTGCGCGAGATCGAGCCTGGCCTGTTCCTGCAGGAACTCTCGAACGGCCCGACCCTGGCGTTCAAGGACATGGCCATGCAGATGCTTGGCAACCTGTTCGAGTACGCATTGGGCAAGTCTGGCGAAACGCTGAATATCCTCGGCGCGACCTCGGGCGACACGGGTTCCTCGGCCGAATACGCGATGCGCGGCAAGCGCGGCGTGAAGGTGTTCATGCTCTCACCCTACGGCAAGATGAGCGCCTTCCAGACCGCACAGATGTTCTCGCTGCAAGACCCGAACATCTTCAACCTCGCGGTGCGCGGCGTGTTCGATGATGCGCAGGACATCGTCAAGGCCGTCTCCAACGATCTGGCATTCAAGGGCAAGCACCGCATCGGCACGGTCAATTCGATCAACTGGGCGCGCGTCGTCTCGCAGGTCGTGTACTACTTCAAGGGCTATTTTGCAGCGACGAAGTCCAATAGCGAACAGGTCGACTTCTCGGTGCCATCGGGCAACTTCGGCAACATCTGCGCCGGCCACATCGCACGCATGATGGGCCTGCCGATCCGCAAGCTGATCCTCGCCACCAACGAGAACGACGTGCTCGACGAGTTCTTCCGCAGCGGTGTTTATCGCCCGCGCGGCTCGGCCGAAACGCATCAGACCTCCAGCCCGTCAATGGACATTTCCAAGGCCTCGAACTTTGAGCGCTTCGTCTTCGACCTGGTCGGGCGCGATCCGGCGGTGGTACGCGAGCTCTGGGCTGCGGTGGACAAAGGCGGCGCCTTCGATCTGTCGAACACGCCCTACTTCCCGCGCATCGAGGAATTCGGCTTCGTTTCCGGCCGCAGCAGTCATGCTGATCGCATCGCGACGATTCGCCGCGTGTGGGAAAAACACCAGCTGATGATCGACACCCACACGGCCGACGGCCTCAAGGTGGGTCTGGAGCATCGCGAAGCAGGCGCTGCGCTGGTCGTGCTGGAAACAGCGCTGCCGACCAAGTTTGAGGAAACCATCGTCGAAGCGCTGGGCCAGAAACCCTGGCGCCCGGCCGCCTTCGCCAACATCGAAGCACTGCCGCAGCGCTCAACCGTGGTCGATGTCGACGTCCAGCAAGTCAAGGATTTCATCGTCGCCAACACCTGAGCCGGGTGCGAGGCGCAATAAAAAGGCCGGCGCATGCGCCGGCCTTTTTGCATTACAGAATCAGATCGGATCAGAGCGGCTTGATAGTGGAAGCCTGGCGCCCCTTGGGGCCTTGCTTGATTTCAAACTCGACGCGCTGCCCTTCCTTGAGGGAGCGGAAACCGCTGCCCTGCACCTCAGAGAAATGCGCAAACAGGTCTTCGCCACCTTGATCGGGGGTGATGAAGCCATAGCCCTTTGCATCGTTGAACCACTTGACGATTCCAGTTGCCATACAACATTCCTTACATACTGTGATGAACACCGGGCCCGCGCCCCCGCGAACCCTCCGCAGCAAACGAAAACCGGAAAGCAGTGCGACACTGGACTACAGCCACCAGGGGCGGCGTCGGGAAGTTCAACACCTAAGCAACCGCGCTTGCTCTCAAAAAGATAAGCCATGTGGATAAACGAATCAAGCGCTTACACCCGCCCAAACGGGTGTAAGCGCCTATCGTTTACCCTAGGCTAACGTTTATCAGCGCCAATGAACCGCATTCAGGTCGCTGCCAAAGCCTGCCATCACGCTGGCGCCAAAGCGTTTGGCGACGCGCTCGGCAAAGTTTTCATGCTGGGTGAAATCGCGCACATCCTCGGCCTTGATGACATCCCGCGCCACGCTATCGACCGTGCCGTAGCCATCTGCCAGACCGAGTTCGATACTCTTGGCGCCCGACCAGAACAGGCCCGAGAACATGTCCGGCGTCTCTTTCAGACGCTTGCCCCGCCCTTTGCGCACCACATCGATGAACTGTTGGTGAATTTCGTCGAGCATCGCGTGGGCGAACTCCACCTGTTCCGGGCTCTGCGGCAGGAAGGGATCGAGGAAAGCCTTGTTCTTGCCAGCCGTCAGCGAGCGGCGCTCGACGCCGACTTTCTGCATCAGCTCGGTAAAACCGAAACCATCCATGCGCACGCCAATCGAGCCGACGATGCTGGCCTTGTCGACGAAGATTTTGTCGGCCGCGGCGGCAATGTAATAGCCGCCCGAGGCGCAGATGTCTTCGACCACCACGTAGAGCGGGATGTTCGGATGCAGTTTGCGCAGACGGCCGATTTCATCATTGATGATGCCCGACTGAACCGGACTGCCGCCGGGGCTGTTGATGTGCAGGATCACGCCTGCCGTGCCCGCGTCGGCAAACGCATCATTGAGTGCGCTGTTGATCACCTCGGCACTGGCCTGGCCGCCGGCACCGATGGCGCCTTCAAGCTCGACCAGCGCGGTGTGCCGCCCGCCGCCGGCAACGGTCTTGCCGTCCTTGTCATGATGACCGGCGCCCCAGATCATCGCCACCACGACGCCGGCGTAGGCAAAACCCAGCAGCTTGAAGAAGATGCCCCAACGCCGACGCCGGCGCTGCTCCTTGAGACTCTCGAAGGCGAGCTTTTCGAGCACGCTGCGCTCCCAATGGGGTTCACTACTGGCGGACACTTCCTTGCCGGATTCACTCATGGATCAACTTTCAGGTAGATGGCGCCGTCACGCTCTTCAACCGCTACGGGCTGCAAGCCCTCTCCGCGGCAAGGCCCGCCTGCACAGCGCCCTGTTGCAGGTTCGTACAGCGCGCCATGGGTGGCGCACATCAAGTATAAACCGCTGTCATCGAAGAACCGGCCGGGCAGCCAATCGAGCTCGATCGGTACATGGGCACAGCGGTTGAGATAGGCCCGCGCGACGCCCTCGAAGCGCACCACGAAGGCGCTTTGCGCGCCATGCTCGGTCGGCAACTCGAAGCGTACGCCCTCACCGCCTTCTTGCACGGCATCAGCGCGGCAGATCAGGGATAGCATGCCAGCCACTCCGGCAGCGCCGACACATCCGGCAGCATCGCCAGATGCGGTTCGCGCTGCAATTGCTCAAGCGGATGCGCGCCGCAGCTGACCGCGACGGCCGCAGCGCCCGCATTGGCCGCCAGCTGCAAGTCGTGCGTGGTGTCACCGATCATCAGCACGCGCTGCGGCGCGACTTCCAGCTCGTCCATCAGCTCCAGCAACATTTGCGGGTCCGGCTTGGAAGCGGTCTCGTCGGCGCAGCGCGTGGCATCGAAATAGGCCTGCAAACCCGTTTGCGCCAGCGCGCGGTCGAGGCCCTGGCGCGCCTTGCCAGTCGCCACCGCCAGCTTGTAGCCCTGCGCGCGCAGGGCCGGCAGCAGTTCAGTCACGCCGGCAAACAAGGTGATCTCGCTGTCCCGCGTCAGGAAGTGATAGCGATAGCGACCGAGCAAAGCCTGATAACGCGCCTCGCTCTGCTGCGGAAACAACCAGGCCAGCGCCTGCATGAGCCCCAGGCCGATGACGTGCTGGGCGTCCTCCTGCGAGGGCACGGGCAGCTCCACATCGGCCGCGGCGCGCTGCAGGGAGCTGGAGATCAGCGCCGTGGAATCAATCAAGGTGCCATCCCAGTCGAAGGCGATCAGGTCAAACGCTCGGGTCATGTTCTATCTCAGCAATGCTCCGCGAGGAGCAGATTCAAATATCAGGGTGGGCGTGGGCCGCGGCCGGCGCACGGTAATCACGTTGTTCCGCCTGCTGCACGCCATCCAGGAAGCCCTGCAAATCGGCCGGCAGGGGCGCACGCAGCTGCAGCACCTCGCCGGAAACCGGATGCTGGAAGCACAGCAGCGCCGCATGCAGGAACATGCGCGGCAGGCCTTCCTTCATCAGCTGCTTGTTGAGCGGGAAGTTGCCGTACTTGTCGTCGCCCAGCAAAGGAAAGCCCAGATGCGCCAGATGCACACGGATCTGATGCGTGCGACCGGTCTTCAGTTCCACTTCAAGCAAGCTGTAGCGCTGCCAGCGCCCGACCAGCCGCATGATGCTGTGCGAGGGCTTGCCCTCGGGGCTGACGCGCACGCGGCGCTCACCGTCAGGCAAGAGGTACTTATGCAGCGCCAGCTTGACGTGCTGCAGCGGGTTCATCCAGCGCCCGCTAACCAGGGTGAGGTAGCGCTTCTCGATCTTGCCCGCGCGCATCTGGTCCTGCACATGATTGAGCGCGGCACGGCGCTTGCCGACGATCAGCAGGCCGGAGGTCTCACGGTCAAGCCGGTGCGCCAGCTCCAGAAAGCGTGCCTCGGGTCGCTGCGCACGCAGCTGTTCGATCAGGCCGAAGCTCACGCCGCTGCCGCCATGCACGGCCAGCCCGGCCGGCTTGTCGACCACCAGCAGATGCTCATCTTCAAACACGATGCGAAAATCACGCGCCGGAATGCTGGCCGGCGGCGCACTGTCCTGCTTCTGCGCCAGGCGCAGCGGCGGGATGCGCAACTCGTCGCCCGCCTGCACGCGGTAGGTCTGGCTGATGCGCCCGCCATTGACGCGCACCTCGCCGCTGCGCAGGATGCGATAGATGTGACTCTTGGGCACGCCCTTGCATTCGCGCAGCAAAAAGTTGTCGATCCGCTGACCCGCGTCCTCCTCGCTGACGAGCACGCGCTGGACCGCTGGAGCGGGCGACCGGACAGTATCTGCCGAGATGATTGCTGCTTTGCGTAAACTCACGTTCTTCCCATATACTGCAGGTGTTTTTCCGGACGAATATCCGGCGCGCTGTCCAACGAGCCCCGCAGGGATCCGGTCAGGATGGTAGCTGCCAAGCCGAAATTCACCGAACCCGACAGGCCAGCGGCCTGTTGATCGAGGCAAATGCCGACATTGTCGCGCTTCGCCACCGATCAGGGTTCCTGAGGAATCTTCGCCTGACGCGGCCCCTTCTGTTCCCGATTGTGCCCCAGTTGTCGCATAAGCGGCCGGCTGGCTCGCCGTTCAGTGCCCGGCTGGCCTGACAAACCAGCTGATCAGGATGATGGCGGAAAAACGATGGCCAGCGCGGAAAGTCCGCGATGGTATCCCAAACCACGTGCAAGCACGTGATTGAACGAAACATAGAAGAGCGCACGTCGCAGAATTTGCAGGACGCCCTGAACCGCAAGCAGATTGCAGCGTCAGGGTGTGCAATACAGAACGAGACCGATTGACCGATTTGCACCAGACCATGACGAACACGCTGTTCACCACAATCTGAGAAAAGTCAGGCAGCTGCCCGCGAGCAGCGCCGGTGTCGTTCCCCGCTCGTGCGCGGGAGAACTCAATGAAGCGCATGCTTTTCAATGCGACGCAGGCCGAAGAACTGCGCGTCGCGATTGTTGATGGTCAGAAACTGATCGACCTCGACATCGAATCGGCCACCAAGGAACAACGCAAGAGCAACATCTACAAAGGCGTCATCACCCGCATCGAGCCCAGCCTCGAAGCGGCCTTTGTCGATTACGGCGAAGAACGCCACGGCTTCCTGCCGTTCAAGGAAGTCTCCCGCTCCTACTTCCGCGAAGGCGTCGAAGCCTCGCGCGCCACCATCAAGGAAGCCCTGCGCGAAGGCCAGGAGCTGATCGTCCAGGTCGAAAAAGAAGAACGTGGCAACAAGGGCGCGGCCCTCACCACCTTCGTCTCGCTGGCCGGCCGTTACCTCGTGCTGATGCCCAACAACCCGCGTGGCGGTGGCGTTTCGCGCCGCGTCGAGGGCGATGATCGCGCCGAGCTGCGCGAAGCCATGGACACCCTCGAAGTGCCCAGCGGCATGAGCCTGATCGCCCGCACCGCCGCCATCGGCCACGCTGCCGAAGAGCTGCAGTGGGACTTGAACTACCTGATGCAACTGTGGAACGCCATCGATGGCGCGGCCAAGTCGCAGAACGGCGCTTTCCTGATCTATCAGGAAGGCAGCCTGGTGATCCGCGCCGTGCGCGATTACTTCCAGCCGGACATCGGCGAGATCCTCATCGACACCGACGAGATCTACGAACAAGCCCGCGCCTTCATGGGCACCGTGATGCCGGACAACCTGCACCGCGTGAAGCGCTATCGCGACGATGTGCCGCTGTTCTCGCGCTTCCAGATCGAACACCAGATCGAATCGGCTTATTCACGCCAGGTGAATCTGCCCTCGGGCGGCGCCATCGTGATCGACCACACCGAAGCGCTGGTCTCGGTCGACGTCAACTCGGGTCGTGCCACCAAGGGCAGCGATATCGAAGAAACCGCGCTGCGCACCAACTGTGAAGCGGCCGACGAAATCGCCCGCCAGCTGCGCCTGCGCGACTTGGGCGGCCTGATCGTGATCGACTTCATCGACATGGAAAACGCGCGCAATCAGCGCGAAGTCGAGAACCGTCTGCGTGACGCCTTGCGCTTTGACCGTGCGCGGGTGCAAACCGGCAAGATCAGCCGCTTCGGCCTGCTCGAACTGTCGCGTCAGCGCCTGCGTCCGGCGCTCGCCGAAACCAGCTACATCACCTGCCCGCGCTGTACCGGCACCGGCCACATCCGTTCCACCGAATCGGCTGCGCTGCACATCCTGCGCATCCTCGAAGAGGAATCGATGAAGGAAAACACCGGCGCCCTGCACCTGCAAGTGCCGGTCGACGTGGCCACCTTCCTGCTCAATGAGAAGCGCGTCGACATCGCCAAGATCGAGCTGCGTCACCGCGTCAATCTGCTGATCATCCCCAATCGCCACCTCGAAACGCCGCAGCACGAGATCGTGCGCCTGCGTCACGACCAGCTCAATCTTGAAGATCAGAGCGTGCCGAGCTACCGCATGGCTGCCGCACCGAGCGAGCCGAGCTACACGCCGCCCTCGGCCAATCTGGAAGCCAAGGCTGGCCGCCAGGAAGCCGCCATCAAGAGCATCACGCCGGACCAGCCCGCACCTGTTGTCGAGCCGCGCAGCGCAGCGCCGCGCAAGCAGGAAGAAGCCAGCGTCAGCAAGCCTGGCCTGCTCGCCCGCATCGCCGCCTGGTTCAAGGGCCCCAGCCTTGCCGCACCCGAACCGGTTGCCGCGCCGCGCGCAGCGAAGGGCCGTGGTGACGCACGTCGTCGCGATGGCGAACGCAAGCCGCGCGATGCACAAAGCAACAAGCCGCGTGAGGAACGCAAGCCGCGCAATGAGGAACGTGCGCCGCGTGAAGAGCGCAAGGAACGCGCACCGCGTCCGGTCGAAGCTGGCGCAGCCGCCCGCCCCGGCAATGGCGAGCGCAACCGCAATCGCGAGAACGTCGAAGCCGTGGTCAGCGCCGCACCGGCAGCCGCTGAGGCACAAGCCAGCCGTCCGCCGCGCGAGCGCCGCGAACGCGCACCGCGCGAGGCTCGCGAGCCGCGCGAAGTGCGTGAAGCACGCGAAGCCGCCGCACCGGCAGCCGCCGCGCCGCTTGAGCAGAACGAACAGCTGGCCAGCGCAGCACCGCTCGCCGCCGTGAGCGACGAGCAGAACAATGCGCAAGCCAATGGCGAACGTGAAGGCGGTCGCCGCCGCAACCGCCGTGGTCGTGGTGGCCGCGGTCGTGGCGAAGCCGGCAGCGCAGCGGGCGAAGAGAATGGCAGCTTCCGCGCCGTGGCCGATGAAGCCATGGCCGAAGCCGCAGCCGAACTCAAATCGGTCAGCGATGTGCTGCAACAGCAAGAACTGGGCTTTGGCAGCGCACCCGAAGTGACGGCAGAAGCCGCCGCCCAAGCGCCGGCAGAAACGCCGCTGAGCGTGGAAGCCCCGCAAGCACCGCTCAGCCCTGTTGCTGAACTGCAAGCAGTGGCTGAAGTGGCGACGCCGGTCGCCAGTGAGACGCCGGCGGAAGCCGCGCCTGCCGTGGCAGAAGCGAGCGTCGCCGCAGCCGCTGTCGAAACCCTTGTCGAAGCGCCGGTGACGGAAGCGCCGGTCGCCGAGGCTCCTGTAGCCCCTGTGGCCGCAGCACCGGTCTTCGTTGCAGAGGTCGCAGAAGTCGCGCCTGCTGCCGAAGTGCCGGCCGCGCCGGAAGTTGTCGCCGCAGCGGAACCCGTTGCAGCGCCGGTCGTGCAGAGCTCGCCGGTGACGGCGCCGAAGCTGCCGATCGATCTGAGCGCGATCATCGCCGCCAGCGATCTGCAAATGGTCGAAACGGTGAACCAGGCGCAAACACCGCCGCGCGTGGCCGAGCCGGTGCGACTGGGCCGTACGCCGCGCCGTGCTACGCCGCCCTCGCTGCAGGACGAACCGCTGCAACAGGTCGAAACGCGTAACTAAATCGCGATGTAGTCAGATCACCAAGGGCCGCTGATGCGGCCCTTGGCCATTGCGCGCCCGCCCCATGCGGGCAGGCGCCGTATAATCCAGCGGCACGCGCACCACGCGTGCGCCGCCCGCCCTTTGCCAGCCAGCGCCATGTTGCGAATTACTGAACTCAAACTCCCGCTCGATCACCCAGCCGAAGCGCTGCGTGAGGCCATCCTCCAGCGTCTGGGCATTGCCGACCGCGAGCTGCTCGACTTCAGCGTCTACAAGCGCAGTCACGATGCGCGCAAGAAGTCCGCCATCGCGCTGATCTATACGGTCGACGCCAGCCTGCACGACGAAGCTGCGGTGCTGCGCCGCTTGCAGGGCCGTGCCGGCCCCGGCCAGATCGGTCCGACGCCGGACATGAGCTATCACTTCGTGGCCCGCGCACCTGCCGGCTTGCAGGCGCGCCCGGTGATCATCGGTATGGGGCCCTGCGGTTTCATGGCAGCGCTGACCCTGGCGCAAATGGGTTTCCGGCCTATCGTGCTGGAACGCGGCAAGGAAGTGCGCGAACGCACGCAGGACACCTGGGGCCTGTGGCGCAAGAGCACCCTCAATCCGGAATCGAATGTGCAGTTCGGCGAGGGCGGCGCCGGCACCTTCTCCGACGGCAAGCTCTACAGCCAGATCAAGGATCCGCGCTTTCTCAGCCGCAAGGTGCTGTGCGAGTTCGTCAAGGCGGGTGCGCCGGAGGAAATCCTCTACGTCGCCAAGCCGCATATCGGCACCTTCCGCCTGGTGGGCATGGTCGAGAAGATCCGCGCCGAAATCGAATCGCTGGGCGGCGAGATCCACTTCAAGACCAAGGTTGAAGATCTGCTGATCGAAGATGGCCAGGTGCGCGGCCTCACCGTCAGCAAGACTGATGGTCAGCAAGAATTCATCGCCGCCTCGCATGTCGTGCTGGCGGTCGGCCATAGCGCGCGCGACACCTTCCAGATGCTCTACGAGCGTGGTGTGTACATCGAAGCCAAACCCTTCTCGATCGGCTTCCGCATCGAGCATCCGCAGTCGCTGATCGACGTCTGCCGCTTTGGCAAATTTGCCGGCCACCCCCTGCTCGGCGCAGCCGATTACAAACACGTCTATCACGCCAGCAATGGACGCTCGGTATACAGCTTCTGCATGTGTCCGGGCGGCACAGTGGTCGCTGCGACCTCGGAAGAAGGCCGTGTCGTCACCAATGGCATGAGCCAGTATTCGCGCAACGAGCGCAATGCCAATGCGGGTTTTGTCGTCGGCATCACACCTGCGGACTATCCAGGCCATCCGCTGGCCGGCATCGCCTACCAGCGCCATTGGGAGAGCCGTGCCTTCGAACTGGGCGGCCGCAACTACAATGCGCCCGGCCAGCTGGTCGGTGATTTTCTCGCCGGCCGTCCTTCGACGCAGCTGGGCGAAGTGATTCCTTCTTACAAACCCGGCGTCACCCTCGGTGATCTGAGCACGGCTTTGCCTGACTTTGCAATTGCTGCCATGCGCGAAGCCCTGCCCGCCCTCGACAAGCAGATCCGCGGCTATGCGATGCACGACGCGGTGCTGACCGGGGTGGAAACGCGCACCTCATCGCCGATCCGCATCAAGCGCGGCGCCGACTTCCAGAGCCTCAATACGCGCGGGCTCTACCCGGCAGGCGAAGGGGCGAGCTACGCCGGTGGCATTCTGTCCGCCGCCATCGACGGCATCGAAGTGGCGGAAGCGGTCGCCCAAAGTCTGCTCAAAACCGTCTAGTTTCCGCCCGCGCATTGCGGTGCAACAAGACAAATTCAGCTCAAATGTCATACTTCTTCGGCTCGTGTAGATCGCGACACATTCACCGTTGGAGGAGCGACATATGTTTGAAAAAACAACGAAATACAACTACCGAACAAGGCTGACAAAAGCTATTTACATGGCATTTTCCGGTAGTTTGCTGATGGCCGCGTCGGTGGCCAGCGCCAGCTATCATGATGCACCCGCACTCACGCAACTGGCCAAGGAAGGCAAGTTGCCCAGCGTCGACAAGCGCTTGCCGGAAAAACCGGAAGTGATCAAAACCGACAGCATCGGGCGCTATGGTGGCTCGCTGCGCTCTGCCCTGCGCGGCAATGGTGACGGTAACGCCATCCTGCGCCTGCTCAGCCCGCAAGGCCTGGTGCGCTGGAACAAGGATTTCTCCGGCGTAGTGCCCAATATTGCCGAAAGCTGGACGCTCAGCGCTGACGCCAAGGAATACACCTTCACGCTGCGCAAGGGCATGCGCTGGTCTGATGGCGAAGCTTTCAACGCCGACGACGTGCTCTTCGCTGTCAATGATATCCTCGGCAACAAGCAGTTCTTCTCCACCCCGCCCGGACGCTACACGACGGACGGCAAGCTGGTCGAAGTCGAAAAGCTCGACGACTACAAGGTCAAATTCAAATTCACCCAGCCCTATCGCACCTTCATCGAAGAACTGGCGACACCGCTGGGCCAGCATCCGGTGTTGTATCCGAAGCACTATTGCCAGAAGTTCCACCCCAAGTACAACCCGAAGATCGATGAAGAGGTCAAGGCTGCGCGCCAGACCGACTGGGCCGCGCTGATGCGCGTCAAGTGCAGCGACATCGAACTGGCCAGCCGCTGGGGCAACCCGGAACGGCCGACTCTGGATCCCTGGGTGATCAGCGAACCCTATAGCGGCAACTCGACGCGGGTGATCCTCACGCGCAATCCCTATTTCTGGCAGGTGGATACGGCAGGCAATCAGCTGCCCTACATTGATCGCCTGCAGCTGGCCGTGATCTCGGAAATCGAGACCATCGTGCTGGCCGCGGTCAATGGCCAGCTGGATCTGCAGATCCGCCATATCTCGAACATCCAGAATCGCCCGATCCTGGCCGAGAACGCCACCAAGGGCGGTTACAAGCTGATGCTGCTGCCAGACATCAATGCCACGGCGATTGCGGTGTTCATCAACCAGAGCACCAAGAACGCCAAGCTGCGCGAGCTGTTCCGCAACAAGGACTTCCGCATCGCGCTGTCGCAAGCCATGGACCGCAAGGAGATCAACGACATCGTCTTCCTCGGCAAGGGTGAGCCCTGGCAGATCGGTCCGGCGCCGGGCAACAAGTTCTACAACGAGAAGCTGGCCAAGCAATACACGCAATACGATCTGAAGGCCGCCAATGCCCTGCTCGACAAGATCGGCCTGACTACGCGCGATGCCGATGGCTTCCGTCAGTACAAGAGCGGCGGACGCATCTCGATGGGCGTCATTGTCAGCCTGGCTACCACCTACCAGATCGACATGCTCGAACTGCTGCGCAAGCAGTACGCCAAGCTGGGCATCGAGCTGGTGATCCAGGCCTCGGAACGCACGCTCTACTACGACCGCGCCAACAACAACGACTTCGATCTGAGCGTTGACAGTCTGGCCGGTGGCTTCGACCCGACGCAGAATCCGCGCGGCTTCATCGCCGTGCATCCGCAAGAGTCACGGCAGAGCCTGCTGTGGGTGCGCTGGTATGAAAGCGGTGGCAAGTCGGGCGAAGAACCGCCGGCCAGCATGAAGAAGCGTCTGCAACTCTACGATGAGTGGAAGAACGCCAAGACCGACAAGGAAGCGGATGCGCTGTTCAAGCAGATCCTCTCCATCGCGGCCGACGAAGTCGAAGTGCTGGGCACCGTCAAGCCGCCAGAGCAGACCGGCATCCGCAACGCCAAGCTGATGAACGTGTATGACAAAATGATCTGGGGCTGGACCTTCCCCTCGCCGGGCCCGACCTTGCTGCAACAGTACTATTTCACGAAGTAAGCGGCCTACCCCGCTAGCAATCCGCACTGCGGGAAGCTTGCCGGGGCATGCAGCGCGATACAGCAAGAGCCGCTCTTTGCGGCTCTTGTCTTGCCCAGGGGAATCCCAATGTGATCGCCTGCAGATCAGCCTGCGCAGGTGACCGCGCCCACAATGTTTCGCTCAAGTCATCGGCCAGGCTGACGCAATTCCTTATATTGGCCGGTATGCAATACCCGCCATCAAACGGATAAGGGCAGCGATCCATGCTCAGACAATTCAGCTTGCGGGCCAAGCTACGTCTCATCAATCTCGTCGCGCTCACTGCGCTGCTGGTGATCGGCATCTCGGCGATCGAAGCGCGCCGCAGCAGCATGATGGAAGACGTCCGCCGTCAGCTACGCGATCAGATGTCCATCGTGTTCAGCATGCTCGATCATTACCGCCTTCAAGCGGAGTCCGGCGCGCTCAGCACGGCTGAAGCGCAGCAGCGCGCACTGGCGCAACTGCGCAGCATTCGCTACCAGGACAAGGAGTTCTTCAGCGTCGGCAGCATGGAGCCGGTAATGCTGATGCATCCGGCCGTCCCAGCACTGGAGGGCAAGAATTTCGGCGAGCTGCGCGACAAGAACGGCAAGGCTTTCATCCGCGAGATGCTCGACAAAACCCGCAGCCACGGCAGTGCCTATGTCGAATACTGGTGGCCCAAGGCGGGCGAAACCGCGCCTTCGCCCAAACTCTCCTTCGCGCGTCATTACGCGCCCTGGGACTGGCTGGTGAATACCGGTATGTACATCGACAACATCAATCGCCAGTTCTATCGCGATTCGATCTGGTTTGTCGGCGTACTGCTGCTGGTCAGCCTGCTGGTCACCGTGCTCTCCAATCTGCTCGGCCAGAGCGTGCTGTCAGCGCTGCAGGACATCCTCACGCGCATGCGCGCAGTAGAGGAGACGGGCGATCTCAGCCAGCGTTTCCCGACCGAGCGGCGCGATGAATTCGGCGAGCTGGCCCGCGGCGTCTCATCCCTGCTCGGCTCCTTGCGCGAAGCGCAGACCGAGCTGCGCCAGCACCGCGACAGCCTCGAAGAAATGGTCCAGGCGCAAACCCAGGATCTGCGCCAGGCCAAGGAAGAGGCCGAGCGCGCCAACGCAGCCAAGAGCCTGTTCCTGTCAAACATGTCACATGAATTGCGGACGCCGATGCACGGCGTGCTCAGCTTTGCCAAGATCGGTGAGGAAAAAGCGCAGCTACTCAGCACCAGCGCGACACCCGCACGGCCCGACATGGAGCGCCTTAGCACCTATTTCCAGCGCATCCACAGCAGCGGCGCGCGGCTGATGAACCTGCTCAATGATTTGCTGGATATCGCCAAGCTCGAATCGGGACGGATGGAGCTAAATCTGCAGCCACTCAGCTTGAACAGCTGCATCCAGCAAGCGCTGCAGGAATTCGAAGTGCAGCTGCAGACGCGCCAGCTCAGCATCGCCCTGCAACTGCCTGAGGCCGATTGCAGCTTGCTGGCCGACCACTTCCGGCTCGGCCAGGTGGTGCGTAACCTGATCTCGAATGCCATCAAGTTCTCGCCCGACAAGAGCGAGATCAGCATCCGCTATCACTGTTCGCCACCCGATGCAGCCGGCACGGCAAACGTGGAACTGGTCTTCGCTGATCAGGGCGTGGGAATTCCGGCGGCAGAGCTGGAATCGGTGTTCGACAAGTTCGTGCAAAGCAGCCAGACCCGCACCGGCGCTGGCGGCACTGGCTTGGGACTGGCCATCTCACGCGAGATCGTACAAGCCCATCATGGCGAGATCTTCGCCCGCCAACGCCCGCCGCAGGGCAGCGAATTCGTGATTCGCCTGCCGGTCAGCATGCCGTCCGCAACGCAGACGACGCAACGCAATTAAGCCGTCGCGATCAGGCGCACCGCGCGCAGGATGCCATCGGCTTCAACCCGGCCCAGGCCCATGAATTGCGCGCCATAGACACGCACCTCGCCGCGCACATCGGCACCGGCAACAGGATTGCCGTGCGAGAAGCGCTGTTCGAGTTCGCCCGTCAGATGCACGGCCGGCAAATGCGCCAGCAGACTGTCCGGCGCCAGCAGGCAGGCGCTGCGCCCGGCCTCATCCAGCGCGCCCAGCGCTTCCAGCGTATGCGTGGCGTCGAGCGCAATCGGCCCGGTGGCCAGACGGCGCAAGGCGGTCAGATGCGCGCCACAGCCGAGCAGCTTGCCGATGTCCTCAGCCAGGGTGCGGATGTAGGTGCCCTTGCTGCAACGCACGCGGATCTGCAACTGTGGCAGTGCGATGGATTCGACTTCCAGTTCGAAGATCGTGATGCGGCGCGATTTGCGCTCGATCTCGATGCCCTGGCGTGCGTAATCGTAGAGCGCCCTGCCCTCGAACTTGAGCGCCGAATACATCGGTGGCACTTGCTCGATCTCGCCGACAAAGCGGGCGCAGACGGCAGCAACGTCTTCTTCGCTACAGCTGACGGGGCGCTCTTCGAGCAGCTCGCCATCGGCATCACCGGTATTGGTCGTGCGACCGAGCAGCACACTTGCGCGGTAGGTTTTGTCGGCGTCGAGCAACATGTGCGAGAACTTCGTCGCCTCGCCAAAGAGCACCGGCAGCAGGCCGGTCGCCATCGGGTCCAGCGTGCCGGTATGCCCGGCCTTGGCCGCCGAAAACAGGCGCCGCGCCTTCTGCAAGGCGGTGTTGGAGGTCATGCCCTGCGGCTTGTCGAGCAGCAGGACGCCATCGACAATCTGCCATTTGCTGCGTACCTGGTTCAAGTCTCGCGCGTCCCCGGTTCGTCATCTTCCGCAGGCGGCGTCTCGGCAATCACCTTGCTGATCAGCGCCGACATGCGCGTGCCTTCCTCGATGGAATTGTCATAGACGAAATGCAGTTCCGGCGTGGTGTGGATGCGCACACGGCGCCCCAGTTCGCGACGCAGGAAGCCGCTGGCGCGGCGCAGCCCGACCAGCACCTCGTCGATGTTGTCCTGCCCCTTGAGCGAGGAAAAGAACACCTTGGCATGGGCGTAATCGGCCGTGATCTCGACGTCGGTCAGGGTGATGAAACCGACGCGCGGATCCTTCACTTCAAGACGGATGAGTTCAGCGAGTTCGCGCTTGATCTGCTCGACCACCCGCGAACTTCTGGAATAATCTTTTGGCATTCTGATGCCTCCTTGATGGCCACGCTGCAAGACACAAGGGGCCCCGCAGGGCCCCTTGTCGCATTGCGGCAGGCTTTGTTACAGCGTACGCGCGACTTCCTGGATTTCGTACACTTCCAGTTGGTCACCCTCGGCGATGTCATTGAAGTTCTTGATCGACAGACCGCACTCGAAGTTGGAACGCACTTCCTTGACGTCGTCCTTGAAGCGCTTGAGCGAATCGAGCTCGCCATCGTGGATGACCACATTGCTGCGCAGGACGCGAACTCGCGAATTGCGCTTGATGAAGCCTTCCATGACATAACAACCGGCGATCGTACCGATCTTCGAGATGACGAAGACCTGACGGATCTCGACCATACCGGTGATCTGTTCGCGCTTCTCCGGCGAGAGCATGCCCGACAGCGCTGCCTTCACCTCATCCACGGCGTCGTAGATGATGTTGTAGTAACGGATATCCACACCGTAGCTCTCGGCCAGCTTGCGGGCGTTGGCATCGGCACGGATGTTGAAGCCGATGATGACCGCCTTCGAAGCCTGCGCCAGGTTGACGTCGGACTCCGAAATGCCGCCCACGGCGCCGTGGATGACCTGCACGCGCACTTCTTCGTTCGACAGCTTGGACAGCGACTGCACCAGCGCTTCCTGCGAGCCTTGCACGTCGGCCTTGACGATGAGGGGCAGCGTCTTGACTTCGCCGTCCTTCATCTGGTCCATCAGCGATTCGAGCTTGGCGGCCTGCTGCTTGGCGAGCTTCACGTCGCGGAACTTGCCCTGACGGAACAGGGCGATTTCGCGCGCACGGCGCTCATCAGCCAGGGCCATGACTTCGTCACCGGCCGAGGGCACGTCGGAGAGGCCGAGGATTTCGACCGGAATCGACGGGCCGGCTTCATTGATCGGCTTGCCGTTCTCGTCCAGCATGGCGCGGATACGACCGAAAGTCGCACCGGCGAGGATCACGTCGCCGCGCTTGAGCGTACCGCTCTGCACCAGCATCGTGGCCACCGCACCGCGGCCCTTGTCCAGACGCGCTTCGATGATCAGGCCCTTGGCCGGCGCTTCCTTCGGCGCCGTCAGCTGCAGCACTTCGGCTTGCAGCAGGATGCCTTCGAGCAGCTCGTCGATACCGGCACCGGTCTTGGCCGACACCGGCATGAACATGGCGTCGCCGCCGTATTCTTCCGGCACCACGCCTTCGGCAACCAGTTCCTGCTTGACGCGCTCCGGATTCGAATCGGGCTTGTCGATCTTGTTGATCGCCACCACCAGCGGCACGCCTGCGGCCTTGGCGTGGTGGATGGCTTCCTTGGTCTGCGGCATCACACCGTCGTCCGCGGCCACCACCAGAATCACGATGTCGGTCGCCTTGGCCCCCCGCGCACGCATCGCCGTAAAGGCTTCGTGACCCGGGGTATCGAGGAAGGTGATCATGCCGCGGCTGGTTTCGACGTGATAAGCGCCGATGTGCTGCGTAATGCCGCCGGCTTCGCCCGCTGCCACCTTGGCGCGACGGATGTAGTCCAGCAGCGAGGTCTTGCCGTGGTCGACGTGACCCATCACGGTCACCACCGGAGCACGCGGCTCCAGCACGGCGTCCTTGTGGGCGTCGCCCTCTTCGAGGAAGGCTTCCGGATCGTCCAGCTTGGCAGCAATCGCGGTGTGGCCCAGTTCCTCGACGACGATCATCGCCGTCTCCTGGTCCAGCACCTGGTTGATGGTGACCATCTGGCCGAGCATCATCATCTTCTTGATGACTTCGGTCGCCTTCACCGACATCTTGTGAGCCAGATCGGCCACCGAGATGGTTTCGGGCACATGCACTTCACGCACCACCGGTTCGACCGGCGCAGCAAAGCTCGGCTGTTGTTCCTGGTGGCGATGACGACCGCCGCCCTTGGCACCACGCCAGCCGGTACCAGTTCCCGTGTCGCCACGGGTCTTGATGGTGCGGCGCTTGTTGGCTTCGTCGGCCTTGGCATTGCGATCCGGCTGCGGCGCAGCGGCCTTCTTCGGCTTTTCTTCGGCCTTGGCAGGCTTGTGCAGGGTGCCCGTCTTGGGCTCGGCCGGCTTGGCTGCCGCAGCAGCCTTGGCGCGTTCCGCTTCCAGACGCTGACGTTCCTCTTCCGCACGACGCGCTTCTTCAGCCGCCTTGCGTGCCGCTTCGCGACGACGCTTTTCTTCCAGCTCGGCAGCCTGACGGGCCATCAGCTCGGCATGGCGACGATCCGCCAGCTCACGTGCCGACAGCACCGGCGCAGCAGGCGCGGGAGCAGGCGTCGGTGCCGGCGCAGGCGTTGCCACGGCTTCCACTTGCGGCGCAGCCACGGCTTCGACCACCGGAGCGGCTTCAACAACAGTCGGCGCAACAGGTGCCTCGACCACTGGCGCTTCGACCACCGGCTCAGCAAGGACCGGCGCCACTTCAGCCACCGGCTCGGGCTGCACGACAACCGGTTCCGGCTCCGGTGCAGCGACAGCTTCCACAATCACTTCGGGTGCGGGCGCTTCGACCGCTTCCACCACCTCGACCACCGGTGCGGCCACCACGGCTTCCAGCGGCTCTTGCTCGGCAGCAGCTTCCGCTGCGCTCGTGTCGAGCCCCAGTTCGCTTTCGTCACGCTTGATGAACACGCGTTTCTTGCGCACTTCAACCTGGATCGTGCGGGCCTTGCCCGTTGCGTCCGAAGCCTTGATTTCGCTGGTCTGCTTGCGCGTCAGCGTGATCTTGGCCTTGGGCGCAGTTTCGCCATGCGAGCGGCGCAGGTAATCGAGCAGACGCGTCTTGTCCTGCTCACTGACCCGGTCACCGGGAGCAGATTTGCTTACGCCAGCTTTCTGAAACTGCTCAAGCAGTGCAGAAGCCGGCATTTTCAGTTCGGTGGCGAAATCCGCCACACTCATGTCAGCCATCGTTTGCTCACTCCCCCGCTTGCTCAAACCAATGCGCGCGCGCCTTGGTAATCAGATCCTTGGCGCGCGCTTCATCGAGCTCGGCCATTTCAACCAGCTCGTCGACCGCGAGGTCGGCGAGATCGTCACGTGTTTTGACCCCCTTGGCTGCCAGCTTGGCGGCCAGGGTCTTGTCCATACCTTCGAGCGCCAGCAGTTCGTCGGCAACGCCTTCGAGCTGTTCTTCATTGACGATCGCTTCGGTCAGCAGCACATTCCGTGCGCGCTGACGCAATTCATTGACAGTGTCTTCATCGAAAGCTTCGATTTCCAGCATCTCGGCGAGCGGCACATAGGCCACTTCTTCGAGCGAGGAGAAACCTTCTTCGATGAGGATGTCAGCCACTTCGGAGTCGACATCCAGCTTTTCGCAGAACAGCGCACGCAGGCGGCCTTGCTCCTGCTCGCTGCGCTCGGCGGCGGCCGACTCGGTCATCAGATTGATGTTCCAGCCGGTCAGCTCGGAGGCGAGCTTGACGTTCTGACCACCACGGCCGATGGCCATGGCGAGATTGCCTTCATCGACCACCACATCCATGGTGTGCGTTTCTTCATCGACGACGATGGAGCTCACTTCGGCCGGCGCCAGCGCACCGATCACGAACTGCGCGGCGTCCGCCGACCACAGCACGATATCGACGTTCTCGCCACCGAGTTCGTTACGCACGGCGGTGACGCGCGAACCGCGCAGGCCAACGCAGGTGCCGATCGGGTCGATCCGCGGATCATTGGCCTTGACGGCGATCTTGGCGCGCAGGCCGGGGTCGCGGGCGGCGGCCTTGATTTCGAGCAGGCCGTCTTCGATCTCCGGCACTTCCAGTTCGAAGAGCTTGGCGATGAAATCCGGTGCGCTGCGCGAGAGGATCAGTTGCGGGCCACGTGCATTGCGGTCGACGCGCAAGAGATAAGCACGCACGCGGTCGCCAACACGCAGGTTTTCCTTCGGAATCTGCTGGTCACGCGGCAGCGAGGCTTCCAGACGGCCGGCTTCGATGATGGCATTGCCACGCTCGATGCGCTTGACCGAACCGGTCACCAGATGCTCGCCACGCTCCAGGAAGTCGTTGAGGATCTGTTCGCGCTCGGCATCACGGATCTTCTGCAGAATCACCTGCTTGGCAGCTTGCGCACCGATGCGACCGAAATCGATGGGTTCGAGCGGTTCTTCAATGTAGTCGCCAATCTGGATGTCCGGATCTTCTTCACGCGCATCGATGATGCCCATCTGGGCTTCATCGTTTTCCACCTCGGCATCGAGCATCACCACCCAGCGGCGGAACGACTCGTAAGCACCGGTTTCGCGATCAATGGACACACGGACATCGGCATCGTCATGGATGCGCTTCTTGGTTGCGGAGGCCAGCGCCATTTCCAGTGCGATGAAAACAACTTCCTTCGCAACGTTCTTTTCACGCGACAACGCATCGACAAGCAGCAGTACTTCGCGGCTCATTGCTTAATCCTCTCTTTAATCAAACTTGGGGACCAGGCGGGCCTTCTCGACATCTGCGAGATCAAACGCCAGCTCACCCTTCTCGGTTTTGACCAGAACCTTGCCATCCTGCAAGCCCAGCAGCTGGCCTGCGAAATTGCGCTGATTGGCAATCGGCAAACGGATCCGGATCTGCACATCGTGACCTGCGAAACGCTCGAAATCGGCCGCGCGCTTCAAGGGGCGATCGAGCCCCGGCGAGGAGATTTCAAGCCGGTCGTAATCGACCCCTTCAACTTCGAACACACGCTGCAAGTGGTGGCTCACCGTCGCGCAATCATCGACCGTGATGCCGCGCTCAATATCGATGAGCACGCGCAAAAGCCTCGCCTTGGGCGACATTTCAAGGTCGACCAGTTCGAAACCGAGGCCATTCACAGCCTCTTCAACGACGCGTACAAGATCCATCAAAACCCAGACCAAAAAGGCGGCACAGTCAGCCACAAGCAAACCGGCGCCACAAATAAAAAATGGGCGAAACGCCCATCCCCAGGCTGCAGCCCCGCAAGGCCCAGCCCAAAACTTCGGAACGATTTGCCACGGGCACGTAGCAGCCAACACGCCACGCACAACACCCGCACAAATCAGCAGCGGCATTCTAGCATGTCATGCCGCCGCAGTAAATGCGGCGGTACGAGTAGATCAGGCTTCGACGGCAGCTTTCGGCTTGCGATTGCGCCCGCCGCGGCCGCGGCGATTACCACTGCGGCGCGGCGCGCCCTCAGGCCCAGCCTCAGCGGCCACCTGCGGCGCAGCTTCGCGCACGCGCGGCGGCTTGGCGACGACGCCCTCGGCTCCTTGTGCGGCCGGACGCGGCGCGCCTGCCTTGGGTGCGCCAGCGCTACGCCGGTTACGACTGCGGCGCGCCAGACCTTCGGTCTTGACCAAAGCTTCCTTGCCCGCCAGCGCCTTGATCAGATCCGGCGCCAAGTCTTCGAACATGCCGCGCTTGAGGCGCGGCGGCAGCTGCACCGGGCCGTAGCGCACACGCATCAGGCGGCTGACGGTGAGCCCCATCGCTTCGAACATGCGCCGCACTTCGCGATTACGACCTTCGGAGATGGTCACGCGATACCACTTGTTGGAGCCTTCGCCACCGTCTTCGCGCAGCATGCCGAACTTGGCCGGGCCGTCTTCGAGTTCGATGCCGGTCGTGAGCTGCTTCTTCTGCTCATCCGTGAGCTCGCCCATGATGCGCACCGCGTACTCGCGATCCAGGTTGTAGCGCGGATGCATCAGCTTGTTGGCCAGATCACCGTTGTCGGTAAACAGCAACAAGCCGCTGGTATTGAAGTCGAGGCGGCCAATGGCGATCCAGCGCCCACGGCGCAGATTGGGCAGGCGCTCGAACACCGTCGGGCGGCCTTCCGGATCGTCCTTGGAGACGATCTCGCCATCCGGCTTGTGGTAGATCAGCACGCGCGGCGCGCGCTCGGCGGCAAAGCGCACATTGATCAGCTTGCCATTGACCTTGACGCGGTCGCCCTGCGAAATCTTCTGACCGAGGAAGCTCGGCAGACCATTGACGCTGACGCGGCCGGAGGTAATCCACTCCTCGACCTCGCGACGCGACGCGTAGCCGGCAGCGGCGAGCACCTTCTGCACACGCTCGCCGTCGTTGAGCACTTCACCCGTGCCCTTGGTCGGGCGCTCGCCACGACCACCGATGCGCGGCGCACGTACGGCGCGCTTCTCGCCCAGCATGGGCTTGGCATTGGCATGGAGGTTGTCGCCCTTGCGACCGAGGAAGGCGATCTGGCTGTCGTCGTCTTCGTCGTCGACATCCACGTCGTCGCCGAAATCATTGAATACCGGAATCGGCTGGTTAGCGGCGGTCAGCACATTGCCATTGACGCCTTCGCCTTCGGCGACATTGCCGTCGCGCGGCGTCTTGCTGCGCGGCGCGCTACGGCGGCGGCGTGGCGGCGCGCCGTCGGCAGCCCCGGCATTTGTTTTAGCGGGGCTCTGACGCGCCGGACGGCGCGTGTTCTGCGGGTTCGACAAGATCGAGTACTCCTTCGATGTCGGAAAGGGATGACAGGGGCGGCAGCTCAGTGAGGCTGCGCAGGCCGAGGTCATCCAGAAACTGGCGGGTAGTTGCGTAGAGGGCCGGGCGTCCCGGCGTGTCGCGGTGACCAATGCTGTCGATCCAACCGCGTGTTTCCAGCAATTTGATGATGTTGGCGGAAACAGCCACACCACGGATTTCTTCTATATCGCCGCGGGTGACGGGCTGACGATACACGATGATGGCCAAGGTTTCCAGTACCGCACGCGAATATCTGGGCGGCCGCGTCTGTTTGAGCCGCTCCAGATAGGGCTGCAGCACGTCGCGGGTATGAAAACGCCAACCCGATGCCAGGCGCTTGAGCTCCACCGGACGCCCCTGCCAGTCGCGCTGGATGTCGTCGAGCAGACGGCCAACCAGCTCCGCCCCCAGGTCCGGCTCGAACAGGCGACGCAGCTCGCTGGTCGATAGTGGCTCGCTGGCCGAGAGCAGCGCGGCTTCGAGCGCCTGGCGGGCGAGCGCGAGATCGGGCTCGCCCATTGCCGACACAGGTGCCTCGGTTGCGGGCTCGGCGGAAGGCTCGTCAGGCTGTGCTGGGTTCGGGCTCTGATTCATGTTGGGGTAATCGCACGTAAAGCATTTCCATCGGCGCGTTCTGCGTGATCTGCACCAGGCGCTCCTTGACCAGCTCCAGCACCGCCAGGAAGCCGACGATCAAGCTCGCCACGCCATGACTCAGATCGAAGAGCTGGGTGAATTCGACATAGTCCGTGCCCTGCAGGCGGCGCAGGATCTCCGTCATGTACTCGCGCACCGACAGGGTTTCACGGCCAATGTGGTGATGTTGCGTCAGGCGTGCCCGTTGCAGCAAGCCCAACCAGGCCGACTGCAGATCCGCCAGATTCACTTCCGGCAGGCGCTCCACCGTGGCCACCGCGATATGCACCGCCGTCCATTCGTAATCGCGCTCGACGCGCGGCACACGATCGAGCAGCAAGGCAGCGCGCTTCATGCGTTCGTATTCGACCAGGCGGCGCACCAGCTCGGCACGCGGATCTTCAGTGCTGTCCTCGGCTTCCTCACGCGGCGGCTTGGGCAGCAGCATGCGTGACTTGATGTCGAGCAGCATCGCCGCCATCAACAAGTATTCGGAAGCGAGCTCCAGATTGGTCGAGCGCATCGCCTCGATGTAGGCGAGGTATTGCGCGGTGAGTGGCGCCATCTGGATATCGAGGATATCGAGATTGGCGCGCCGCACGAGGTAGAGCAGCAGATCCAGCGGGCCTTCGAAAGTTTCGAGGAAGACTTCCAGCGCGTCGGGCGGGATGTAGAGATCGACCGGCATGCTGTGCATGGGTTCGCCATGCACGCGCGCCAGAACGAGTTCGCCCTGTTCCACAATCACCCCATTCACCGCACAGGCGCAAAGAACAGCAAAGGCAAGGACCGCAAAGGCGAGGCCGCCGTGTCTTTGCGGCCCTTTGCGTTTCCTTTGCGCCTTTGCGGTGAGGTCATTTTAAAAAACCTGGGCTCAGCTATAGCTCAAACCCATCGCATCGCGCACATCGCGCATGGTCTCTTGCGCCAGCTTGCGGGCGCGCTCGCAGCCGTCGGCGAGTACGCTGCGCACCAGGGCGGGATCGTCAAGGTATTGCTGGGCGCGCTCGTGGAAGGGCTCCTGCTCCTTGATGACGGCGTCGATGATCGGCTGCTTGCACTCAAGGCAGCCGATGCCGGCCGTGCGGCAGCCCTTGTCGACCCATTCGCGCGTGGCGTCGTCGGAATAGACGACGTGGAACTGCCACACCGGGCAACGCGCGGGATCGCCCGCGTCGGTGCGACGCACACGGGCCGGATCAGTGGGCATGGTGCGGATCTTCTTGGTGAGGACCTCGGGGTCTTCACGCATGAAGATCGTGTTGTTGTAGGACTTGGACATCTTCTGCCCGTCCAGCCCGACCACGCGCGAGGCTTCGGTGAGCTTGGCTTCCGGCTCGGCGAGGATCACCTTGCCGCTGCCTTCGAGGTAGCCGAAGAGGCGCTCGCGGTCGCCCATCGACAGGCTTTGCGATTCGTCGAGCAGCGCCTTGCCCTGCTCCAGCGCTTCCTTGTCGCCTTCCTGCTGGAAGCGCGTGCGCAGCTGCTCGTAGAGCTTGCCGCGCTTGCCGCCGAGCTTCTTGACCGCCTCTTTGGCCTTGTCTTCAAAGCCCGGCTCACGGCCATAGAGGTGGTTGAAGCGGCGCGCGATCTCGCGTGTCAGCTCGATGTGCGGCACCTGATCTTCACCGACCGGCACATGGCTGGCGCGGTAGAGCAGGATGTCAGCGCTTTGCAGCAGCGGGTAGCCGAGAAAGCCGTAGGTCGCAAGATCCTTCTCGCTGAGCTTTTCCTGCTGATCCTTGTAGGTCGGCACACGTTCGAGCCAGCCCAGCGGACACATCATCGACAGCAGCAGGTGCAGCTCGGCATGCTCGGGCACGCGCGACTGGATGAAGATGGTCGACTGGTTCGGATCAACGCCAGCCGCGAGCCAGTCGATGACCATCTCCCAGACGCTCTGCTCGATGATCTCCACACCGTCATAGGCGGTAGTCAGCGCATGCCAGTCGGCAACGAAGAACAGACAGGGCATCTCGTTCTGCAGCCGCACCCAGTTCTTGAGCGCGCCGTGGTAATGGCCGATGTGCAAGCGCCCGGTGGGGCGCATGCCAGAGAGGACTCGTTCTGCGTACATGGTGCGTGATTCCCGTTCAGTATCAGATGAAAGTATTAATGATGCGGCCAAGCACATTGACAAAAAATTGGAGCCCGTACCTGAGCGGGTCATCCAGCACCTTCAGCCACAGCAAGGCAAACAGCAAGACAAAACCATACGGCTCGATGCGCGAGAAAGGCACGGCCAGCGAATAGGGCAACAGGCTCACCGCGATGCGGCCACCATCGAGTGGCGGAATCGGCACCAGGTTGAGCAGCATCAGCGCCAGATTGGTCATCACGCCAGCGCTACAGGCTATTCTGAGCCAATCGAGGGCGGCGGCGCCCAGTTCAAGTCGGATCGCAATTGCGAAGATCAGCGTCCAAACGAAGGCCTGCACCAGATTGGCCGCCGGCCCGGCAGCGGCGACCCAGAACATGTCGGCCTTGGGATGACGCAAGCGGCCGAAATTGACCGGCACCGGCTTGGCCCAGCCAAAGATCGGCAAGCTGCTGCCCAGCATGGCATTCGAAGCGAGCAGCAGGCCAGGCAGCAAGATGGTGCCCATCGGATCGACATGCTTGATCGGGTTGAGCGTGATGCGCCCCATCTGGTGCGCCGTCGGGTCCCCCAGCAGGCGCGCCGTGTAGCCGTGCGCGACCTCGTGCAAGGTAATGGCGAGCACGACCGGAACGGCCGAGAAGAGGAAGTAGATCAGGAGATCAGTCATGTAGTTTGCATTTTACGCGAAAGCGGTGATCGGGCGCTCAGTCCAGCCCCAGGGGCGCCAGCGGGCCGCAACCGGCACGCAGCAATTCAGGCGCGCCACCCGTCAAATCGACGACGGTAGTGGGCTCCAGGCCGCAGGCGCCGGCATCGATGATCAGATCAAGCTGGCGCGCCAGGCGCTCGCGGATGTCATCGGAGTGCACCAGGGGCAAGTCCTCCTCGGGCAACAGCAAGGTCGACGAGAGCACCGGCTCGCCCAGCTCTTCGAGCAAGGCGCGGATGACGGCATGATCCGGCACGCGCAGGCCGATGGTCTTGCGCTTGGGATGCAGCACGCGGCGCGGCAGCTCCTTGGTGCCTTCGAGAATGAAGGTGTAGGCGCCCGGCGTGGTCGCTTTGAGCAGGCGGAACTGCGCATTGTCGACGCGCGCAAAAGTAGCGATCTCGGAGAGATCACGACACATCAGGGTGAAGTGATGACGCTCGTCCACCCCGCGAATACGGCGGATGCGTTCGAGCAGCTTGGCGTCCCCAACATGGCCGACCAGGGAATAGGCTGCATCGGTCGGCACGGCAATCAGGCCGCCCTCGCGCAAAATCGCGGCGGCTTGGCGGATCAAGCGGGCTTGCGGGTATTCGGGATGTATTTCAAAAAACTGGGACACGGTATCAGACCAATTGGCTCCACACAGGCGTCAGATCCGGCGGCAGCTGCGGAATGCGGCCCAGATCCATGACGCTCTCGCCCGGACCGTGGAAGTCCGAAGCACGCGAGGCAAGCAGATCGTAGCGCCGCGCCACACTAGCGTACTCGCTGATCATGGCAGGCGTATGTGCGCTGGTGACCACTTCGACGCCTTCCCCACCGAGTTCAACAAACTGGTCGAACAGCTCGGTCATCTGCGCACGGCTGAGGCGGTAGCGCCCGGGGTGCGCAATGACGGCCAAGCCGCCGGCGGCGTGAATCCAGTTCACGGCGTCGCTGAGCGTCGCCCATTCGTGTTCGACGAAGCCCGGCTTGCCGCGCACCAGGTAATGATCGAAGACCGAACTGGTGTCACGCGCCAGCCCCAGATCGACCAGATAACGCGCGAAGTGCGCCCGGCTGATCAACGCCGGATTGCCGGCCAGCGCGGCAGCGCCGGCATAGGCATCACGAATGCCGATTTTCTCCAGCGCTTCGCCCATGCGCTGCGCACGGCCATCGCGCCCGCCACGCACCTGGGCCAGACCGGCGACCAGCTGCGGCGAGCTGGCATCGATGCCCAGGCCAACAATGTGCACCGACTGATCGCAGTACGAGACCGAGACTTCCACGCCGGGCACAAAACGCAGGCCCAGCGCTGTGGCGGCCTCGCGCGCAGCGGGCAAGCCGCCGAGTTCATCATGATCAGTCAGCGCCAGCAGATCGACGCCGTTACTCACGGCGCGCTGCACAAGCTCGGCCGGACTGAGGAGTCCGTCGGAAAAGTTCGAATGCGCGTGCAGATCAGCGTTGAGGGGTGTGGACACAGGCAGGACCGGCAGGTGGAAAGACGGGAACGAAGCCCCATGATAGCAAAGGCTTGATTCAAGCCCCATGCTTCCGGTACAGTCGCCTCCGTTCGGGAGAGAGTCTGCCAGCCATTGTGACAGATCGCCGAAGGCGCAACCCCCCGGGAACGCTCAGGCAAAAGGACCGAACAAGGAACAGCAAATCTGGAGAGCGATGCCCACGATTTTGTCGTGGGGGCATCCACCGAAGGGGCACTCGCGATGTGATGAGTGTTTTAGCAGGTGAGCGAACGATTTGCTGGCAAGGCGGTTTGCGCAGACAGTACGCAAGTACGGCGAGCAAGCCAACACAGCCAGCGAAGCGTGCAGCCACCTGATGAAGCACTCAGCGAAATCTCTCAGGTAGAACGGACAGATGGGGGTCAAGCGTCAATACGCTTGGCCCTTTTCCATTTGTACGCCCGGAGAGCCTCTTGTCCAAACAGACCCCGCTGCACGCCATCCACCTCGCCTCCGGCGCCAAACTCGTCGATTTCGCGGGTTGGGACATGCCCATCCACTACGGCTCGCAACTCGAAGAACACAAGACCGTGCGCGCCGACGCCGGCATGTTCGACGTCTCGCACATGCTGCCGATCGACATCAGCGGCGCGGGCGCCAAAGCCTTCCTGCAGAAGCTGCTGGCCAATGATGTGGCGCGGCTCAGCGAAACCGGCAAAGCCCTCTACTCCTGCATGCTCAACGAGCAAGGCGGTGTGGTCGACGATCTCATCACCTATTACTTTGCCGAGGATTTCTACCGCATCGTCGTCAATGCTGGCACCGCCGACAAGGATGTGGCCTGGATGCGCAAGCAAGCGGCCTCGATGCCCGGTGGCGGCAATGTGACGATCACCCCGCGCCGTGACTTCGCCATCATCGCCGTGCAAGGCCCGAATGCCAAAGCCAAGGTGTGGGCCGCCCTGCCCGGCTCGCAAGCCGTCTCCGAATCTCTCAAATACTTCCAGGCTGCGCTGTGGGGCGACTTTACGCTCTGTGCCACCGGCTACACCGGCGAACAGGGCTTCGAGATCATCCTGCCCGCGCACAAGGCGGTTGAAGTCTGGAACACGCTGGCCGCGCAAGGCGTGGCCCCCATCGGTCTGGGCGCACGCGACACCCTGCGCCTGGAAGCCGGCATGAACCTCTACGGCGCGGACATGGACGACAGCGCCCATCCGCTCGAATCCGGCCTGGGCTGGACCATCGCCATGAAAGACGAGCGCAATTTCGTTGGCCGCGCCGCACTCGAAGCGAATCCCCCGCAAAAGACCCTGGTCGGCATCGTGCTCGAAGAGCGCGGCGTCTTGCGCAGCCACATGCAGGTATTCACCGCACAAGGCGAAGGTGAAACCACCAGCGGCAGCTTCGCACCGAGCATGAACGCATCGATTGCCTTTGCGCGCGTTCCGCTGGGCGTCAATGTCGGCGACACTGTCGAGGTCGATATCCGTGGCAAGCGCCTCAAGGCGCGCGTCGTGAAAATGCCCTTCGTGCGCAACGGTAAGGTACTGGTTTGAAAATTCAAAGCATCACCGCAAAGGCGCAAAGGAAACGCAAAGGGCCGCAAAGCATTCAGAATCGGTTTTTCTTTGCGGCCCTTTCTTTTGACTCTTTGCGGTGAACAAATTTTGACTGATTATTTTTGATTCCCAAGGAGCCCGTCATGACTATCCCCGCCAACCTGCGCTACACCGCCTCCCACGAATGGATCCGCAAGGAGCCGGACAACACGCTGACCGTCGGCATCACCGACCACGCACAGAATGCGCTGGGCGACATCGTCTTCCTCGAGCTGCCGGAAGCCGGCCGTGTCGTGAAGGCCGGTGAAGAAGTCGCCGTGGTCGAATCGGTCAAGGCTGCTTCCGATATTTACGCACCGGTCGCGGGCGAAATCATCGCCGCCAACAGCGATGCCATCGATACGCCGGAGAGCGTGAACACCGACGCCTACAGCGCCTGGCTGTTCAAGATCAAGCCGGCCAATCTGGACGACATCGACGCACTGCTCGACGCGGCCGGCTACAAGGCTGCGGTCGACGCCGAGTAATCACATTTCATACACATACATGGCCCGCAAAGAACACGACCCGCTCAAGGAGCTGCTGCGCTTTGTGCTCATTGCGGGCGGCATGGCGGTATTTGTCCTCGTGCTCTCACGCGGCAAGTGGTTGATGGCTGCGTTGCTGGGGCTATGGCTCCTCGGCGTATTCTTCCGCTTCAAGCGTGGGGCGCGGCAGGATTGATTGTGCAGGGTGGCTGAGCCAAATGGCGTAAGCCGCCGATCCGTTTTTGGCGGGTGCAATGCGCCCGGATACATTCACGACCGGTGGTTTGCCTCGCGCCCCCACCCAAGGTGAAACACGCAGGCGCACCGATGGACACACTCGCAAAACTCCGCACCAGCATCGACGCAATCGATGCCCAACTGGTCGCCCTGCTCGCGCAGCGCTTTGCGCTGACCGATGAAGTCGGCCACTACAAGAAGCAGCACCAGCTGCCGGCCACCGACGCCGCACGCGAGGCGGCATAAATGGCACGCATCGCCGAACTGGCACAACAGCATGGGCTGGACACGGCACTTGCACAGAAATTCCTGCGTGTGGTGATCGACGCAGTCGTCACCCGCCACAAACAGCTTTAACCCCCAGACTTGACGCATCCAGGCCCACAACCATGACCCAGCCCACCCTCAGCCAGCTTGAAAACCGCGACGCCTTCATCGCACGCCACATCGGCTCCGCAGCGCCCGACATCGCCGCGATGCTCGCCGCCATCGGCGCGCCCAGCGTCGATGCGCTGATTAACGAGACCGTGCCCGCAGCCATCCGCCTCGAAAAACCCTTGCCGATTGCTGCCGCCACGCCCGAACACGTCGCGCTCGCCGAACTGAAGACGATTGCCGCGAAGAACCAGATCAAGCGCTCGCTGATCGGCATGGGCTACTACGACACGCTGACGCCTGCCGTCATCCTGCGCAATGTGATGGAGAACCCCGGCTGGTACACCGCCTACACGCCCTACCAGGCCGAGATCGCGCAAGGCCGCCTCGAAGCCCTGCTCAACTGGCAGCAGATGATCTGTGACCTCACCGGCCTCTCGCTCGCCAATGCCTCGCTGCTCGACGAAGCCACCGCCGCCGCAGAAGCGATGACCATGGCGCGCCGCGTGTCGAAGTCCAAGAGCAATGTGTTTTTCGTCGATGCAGCCTGTTTCCCGCAGACCATCGACGTCGTGAAAACCCGTGCTGAATACTTCGGCTTCGAGCTGCTGATCGCGCCCGCCGCGCAGGCAGCGGATCAGGATGCCTTTGGCGTGCTGCTGCAATACCCGAACGTGAGCGGCGAGATTGCCGACTACAGTACGCTGATCGCTGCCGCCAAGGCACGCGGCGCCTGCGTCGCCGTCGCCACCGACCTGATGGCCCTGGTGCTCCTGAAGAGCCCCGGCGAGCTGGGCGCCGACATCGCCTTCGGTTCCGGCCAGCGCTTCGGCGTGCCGATGGGTTTCGGCGGCCCGCACGCGGCCTTCTTCGCCACCCACGAAGCGAATGCTCGCAGCATGGCTGGCCGCATCATCGGCGTGTCGAAAGACGTGGCCGGCGGCACCGCACTGCGCATGGCCCTGCAGACGCGCGAGCAACACATCCGCCGCGAGAAGGCCAATTCCAATATCTGTACCTCGCAAGTGCTGCTCGCCAATATGGCCGGCATGTACGCCGTGTATCACGGCCCCGAGGGCCTGAAGACTATCGCCTCGCGCATCCACCGCATCGCCGCGCTGTTCGCCGTCAGCCTCAAGCAAGCGGGCTTCACGATCAAGACCGGCGCTTTCTTCGACAGCTTCGACATCGCCACTGGCGACAAGACTGCTGCGCTGTTCGCCGCTGCCGATGCCGCCGGCTACAACCTGCGCCAGGTCTCGGCCGACAGCCTGGGCGTGAGCTTCGATGAAACCAGTTCGCCTGATGACCTCGCCGCGCTGTTCAAGGTCTTCGGCATCAGCGCCGACATCGCCGCGCTCGACGCAGCACAGCCCTCCGCTATCCCCGCCGGGCTCCAGCGCAGCAGCGCCTTCCTGACTCACCCCGTGTTCAACACGCACCACACCGAACACGAGATGCTGCGCTACTTGAAGAAGCTGCAAAACAAGGATCTGGCGCTCGACCACTCGATGATCAGCCTGGGCTCCTGCACCATGAAGCTCAACGCCACCAGCGAGATGATTCCCGTCACCTGGCCCGAGTTCGGCCGCATCCACCCCTTCGCACCGCGCGAACAGGTGAGCGGCTATCTCGACATGATCGAGGGCCTCGCCGACTACCTGCGCGCCGTCACCGGCTTTCCCGCCATCTGCATGCAGCCCAACTCAGGCGCACAGGGCGAGTACGCCGGCCTCGTCGCCATCCGCCGCTACCACGCCGCGCGTGGCGATGCGCATCGCGACATCTGCCTGATCCCCAAATCCGCACACGGCACCAATCCCGCCACCGCGCAGATGTGCGGGCTGGAAGTCGTGGTCGTCGCCTGTGATGACAACGGCAATGTCGACGTCGCCGATCTCAAGCTGAAGATCGCGCAGCACAAAGACAAGCTCGCCGCACTGATGATCACCTACCCCTCCACGCACGGCGTGTTCGAAGAAGCGGTCAAGGAAATCTGCGCGCTGGTGCACGCCGCTGGCGGCCAGGTCTACATGGACGGCGCCAACCTCAACGCCCAGGTCGGCCTCACCTCGCCCGCCACCATCGGCGCCGATGTGAGCCACATGAATCTACACAAGACCTTCTGTATCCCGCACGGCGGCGGTGGCCCCGGCATGGGTCCGATTGGTCTGGCCGCCCACCTCGCGCCTTTCATGGCTGACCACGCAGTGGCTGCTACCGGCGCCGAAGGCCGCGCACACGCGGGGCAAGGCGCTGTCTCTGCAGCGCCTTTCGGCTCGGCCAGCATCCTGCCGATCAGCTGGATGTACATCCGCATGATGGGCGGCGCCGGCCTCAAGCAAGCGACCGAAATCGCCATCCTCAATGCCAACTATGTCGCCAGCCAGCTCAAGGACCACTACCCTGTGCTCTACGTCGGCTCACAAGGCCGCGTCGCGCACGAATGCATCCTGGATATCCGCCCGATCAAGGCGGCGACCGGCATCAGCGAGGTCGACATCGCCAAGCGCCTGATGGACTACGGCTTCCACGCCCCGACGATGAGCTTCCCGGTGGCCGGCACCATCATGGTCGAGCCGACGGAATCCGAACCCAAGGCCGAGCTGGACCGCTTCATCGCCGCGATGATCGCCATCCGCAACGAAATCCGCCGCATCGAAGCAGGCGAACTCCCCGCCGACAACAACCCGCTGAAGAACGCGCCGCACACCCAGGCGGACGTGATCAGCCGTGAATGGACCCGCCCCTACGACCGCGACGAAGCCGTCTTCCCGCTGCCGTATGTGCGCGACAACAAGTTCTGGCCGACGGTGAACCGCATCGATGATGTGTATGGGGACAGGAATCTGTTCTGTGCGTGTGTGCCGATGGAGGAGTACGCGGGCTGATTTCGGATTTGGCAGTGATGGACAGAAAAGGCCACGCGATGCGTGGCCTTTTTTTGCCGCTCGGGGAAAAAACGCAAATTCCCCGCCGATCCAGCCACACGCTACACCGCAGACTTGCTTTCCCGATCTTCGCGTATATACTTTTCGTATACACAAGGAGATCCCCATGCAAACGACCAAAGTCTTTCAGAGCGGTAACTCCCAGGCTGTGCGCATTCCGCGTGAGCTTCAGTTTGATGTGACCGAGGTGGAGATCGAGCGTCGGGGAGATGAGTTGATCTTGCGCCGCCCGGCAAACAATCTCAGCGCCGCTTTCGCCGCGCTGGCCGCCCTGCCGGACGACTTCTTTGCCGAGGCCCGCGACGACACACCGCCGCAAGAACGTGAGGGCCTGTGATGCTGCAAGCCCTGCTCGACACCAACATCTGCATCTACATCGCCCGCCACCGCCCGGCCAGCGTCGCCGAGCGCTTTGCCACCGCCGCCCCCGGCTCGCTGGGGATCTCGCTGATCACCTGGGGCGAACTCTGTTTCGGCGCCGCTAAAAGCCAGCAACCTGAACAAGCACAGGCGCAGCTCGACCGCTTTACCACCAGCGTCGCCGTACAAGCGCTGAGCCGCGAAGTTGGGGAACACTACGGCGACATCCGCCACAGCCTGCAACGCGCCGGCACGCCCATCGGCAACAACGACCTGTGGATCGCCGCCCACGCCCGCGCGCTCGGCGTCACGCTGATCTCCAACAACACGCGCGAATTCGAGCGCGTACCGGGGCTCAGGCTGGAGAACTGGGTTTAACGCCGCGTTCCTCTGATAATCGCGCCGCTCAATATCCAGGGCGAAACGCAAAGCTGTTCCGCAATCCAGAAGATTGAGCCCGCCCAGACCAACGATATCCACCGTCCATCGAATTTTGCGTTTTTGGCAGTCATCATGATTGTTCTGCCATGCCTGCTCCGTTAGCATCGCCCCGGCGCACTAGGACAAACCCTTATGTGCTGATCGGTAGTTGAGCTTTGCAAGGAGTAGTCATGGCACGCGCGTTTCCGGATATCAAGTCCGCCTTCGTCCTGTCCCTCTTGGGCTTTGCGCTGTCCGCTTGCGGGGGTGGAGGAGGTGGAGGCGGAGAAAGCAGTAGCTCGGGAACGGCCGCCGCGTCTTCCTCGCTGGCAAACTCTTCGGTGGCCACTTCGTCTGCTGCAAGCAGCAGCGCAGCCAGTTCATCGAGCACCAGCAGCGTGGCCGGGTCGTCGTCGAGCAGCGTGAGTTCCAGCGCGTCGAGCAGCGCGGCCTCCTCCTCCAGCTCGATTGCATCGAGCAGCGCCAGCAGCACGAGTGCCGGCGCCGTAGCCACCACCTCGGGCGGTTTTTCCACGGCCACGGGCAATATCGCCACGGCGCGCAGCTTCACGGCGGCGAGCTACACCGACATCAATACCATCATTGCCAATGCCCGCTTCAACGACGCAGGCACCAAGGTGTCGACGGGCGCCTATCCGCTGCATATCACCTACACTGGCAATGAAGATGCCCTGATCGCGCAGATCGTCAAGGATCACACCAAGGACAGTTCCGGCAACTGCCCGGTACCACACTGGAACGACGCTTATCGCTATATCGAGATCAAAGGCTATACGGCGGGCGTCACCATCGAGGGCGCAAATGGCTCCTCGGCCAACTGGGGCATCGTGATCAACGGCAGCTCCAGCAATGTGGTGGTCAAGAACATGAAGATTGGCGCGCTGGGCGGTGCCGCGAATGACGCCGACATGATCCGCATCGACAGCGGCTCCAATGTGTGGATCGATCACAATGAATTGTTCGCGGTAAATAACGAGTGCAAGGGCTCGCCGGACGGCGACCTGACCTTCGAATCGGCCATCGACATCAAGAAGGCCTCGCACAACATCACCGTCTCGTACAACTACATCCACGACAGCAAGAAGGTCGGCCTGGATGGCTCATCGTCGAGCGATATCGATGGTGGCCGCGAGATCACCTATCACCACAACTACTACAAGAACGTGAATGCCCGCCTGCCGCTGCAGCGTGGTGGCTGGATCCACGTCTACAACAATCTGTACGACGGCATCACCGACTCGGGCATCAATACCCGACAAGGCGGCTATGCCCTGATCGAGAGCAACTGGTTCCAGAACGCGCAGGACCCGGTGGTGTGCTATTACGACAGCGGCAGCAACTGCGGCTTCTGGGATCTGCGCAACAACAACATCAGCAGCCCGGCGGACTTTGCGACCTACAACATCAGCTGGTCCACACCGAGCAGTGGCGACAAGAATGCCTCGGCCTGGACCACCAGCGGCAGCTTCCCGATCAGCCTGAACTACAGCTACACGCCGCACACGGCCACCTGCGTGAAGAACGGCCTGCCCGCCGTCGTTGGGGTCGGCAAGAACTATGCGACACTGAGCTGCAACTAAGGCCGGCAAGCGCCTTAGCATGCAGGGAGAGCGGGACCTGGCGCGGTTCCGCTCAAGCCGCACACGGCGCCCGCCCCACGCCAAGGCACATCGATGAGCCACACGCCCCTTACCCAAACCAGCTGGCTGCGCATCATCCTCAGTTCGCATGAACAGCTGCTGGGCACGCCACTCGTACCGGCAGGGCTGGATGAGAACGCGGCATTGCACTGGCTCGATCAGGAAGCCGATTTCTGCGTACTGGCGCATGAGGCCAGTGCAGACCCGCGCTTTGTCTATGCCAATGCCGCCACGCTGCGCTGCTTTGGCTATAGCGCCGATGAGTTCATCGGCCTGCCCTCGCGCCTGTCGGCCGAGGCGCCGAACCGTGAGGAGCGCGATGCCCTGTTGCAACGCGTGCAGGGCGATGGCTTTGCCAGCGGCTATCGCGGCCTGCGCATCGCCAAGGATGGCCGGCGGTTCTGGATCGAGGATGTGACGGTGTGGAACCTGCTCGATGCAGCGGGCGCACGCATCGGCCAGGCCGCTACTTACCGGCGCATCACGCCGGCGTAAGCCCGGCCGGGCACTGGCGAGGCCAGGCAGATCAGCTTATGCTCCCGAGCTGAACGCCAAGCCAGCGCTTGGCCCGATCACACCCAATACAGGGGGCGCAGCGCATGAAGTTCAAAGATGTCTTTCTGCTCAGCTTACTGGCCGCCGCGTGTGCGGGCTGCGTGGCCACCAAGTCGCTGATCACGGCAGCCAACTCGCCCGCGCGTGAGCAACTGTCCGGTTCGGTGCGCCTGCTTTCGGCGGCACGTGAGGGTGACCGGGCTTATCTGTGTTTCGAACGCAAGCAGGGCGATGCGCAGACCGAGCAATATGCGCTGCGCGTACCGACGGCAGCGACCGAGAACTTCATCATCCAGGATTCGCTTGAGCGGCCGGCGGTCTTGAAGCCCGCCAGCGACGCTGTAGTGCGTGGCCAATGCCAACGCCTGGATACGCCAATACCGATTGTCGAAGTGACGCCGCAAACCCCCTTGCGCCTGAAAGCAGACATACAGGACGCCATTTACGTGCAATACGAAGGGGCTCGCCTGCAGAGCCTGGGCTATCTTTCAACGCAGCCCCTGGCCGAACATCGCCACCCTGACAAAGCCCGCTACGGCTATGCCATCGATCTGAGTCAGACCAATGTGCTCTACAGCGCCGACAAGAAGCGCCCGCACCTGCTGCTTCTGCTGCCGGCCAGCCTGGCAGCCGATGCGCTCATCGACACCGCGGCTGTCGTCGTCTGGTTCAGTGTAGGTGTGCTTGAGAGCTGCGCAAAAACAGCGGGCGGCTGCAAAGGCGGTTCGTGATCAAGCGATGGAATTTGATCGCAAAAGACCGCAGAGAAAAACAAAAAGTCCGCAAAGGGAAGCATCCATCGCTTCTTCTTTGCGGAGCTTTTCTTTTCTTCGCGCCTAGATATCGACGCACATAAATGCGATACGCCTAAACAAAATGCATTACACGCATTGCGTGGCCTTTTTCCTCAGCACTTCAAAGAAGCATCAAATGCTGCGTGCCACCTCATAGGCATCCCAGATGGCATACATGATGTTCGACACTTCGCGCGAATCACCGAAGGTATAGACCTCGGGCACTTTGTTGCGCACCTTCTCGTACAAGCTGCGCTCGGACACATAGCCGATGGCAAGAATTGCGCTATCAGCCGCCACAAACACCTGCTCGCCACCGCGCTTGACCATGAAGCCGCCTTCAGCCGGCGCTGTCACGCAGCTGGATGTCATGACCTCGATCTTCTTGAATTCGAGAAGGTCCGCAAGCATGTCGTGATTGGCGTGGCACAGCGGGCCGGCCAGCGCCAGGATTCGATCAGCCAGTTCGACGATCGTCACCTTCTTGCCTTGGTCGTAGAGCCACAGCGCCGTCTCGCAACCGACCAGACCGGCACCAATGATGATGGTGCTCTCGCCCGCCGGCTTGACGCCATTGAGCACGTCTTCAGCGGTATAGACGTTCGCGGCGTCACCGATCTTCAGACGCTTGGGCTTGGAACCTGTCGCCACGATCAGTACGTCCGGGCTCGCCTTGAGCACCATCTCTTCGGTGACCTCGGTGTTAAACACCAGCGGCACCTTGAGCTCACGCAATTCACGCTCATACCACTTGAGCAGCGCATGATCGTCTTCCTTGAAGTCCGGCACGCCGCCCGGAATCACCACACCGCCGAGGCGATCTGACTTTTCGTAGAGCGTGACGATGTGGCCACGCAAGCTGGCAACGCGTGCCGCTTCCATCCCCGCAATGCCGCCGCCGACGATCATCACCGACTTTTTCTCCAGCGCCGGCAGCAGTGCGTAATCGGCCTCCCGGCCGCACGCGGGATTCACCGCACAGCTGACCTGGGCGTATTTCGCCAAGCGCCCCATGCAGCCTTCCTGGCACGAAAGACAGGGCCGAATGCGGTCGGCCTTGCCGGCACGCACCTTGTTGGGCAGCGCCGCATCGGCCAACAGCGGGCGCGCCAGGGCGACGAAATCGGTCTTGCCGGAAACGATGGAATCTGCAGCCAGATCCGGATTGTCGAGCCGCCCGGCGGTAATCACCGGTACCTTCAGAATGCCCTTCAGAATCTTGTTGAACGGCAGGTAGAGGCCCTTTTCCTGGTACATCGGCGGATGGCTCCAGTACCAGCTGTCATACGAGCCCACGTCGCCGTTGAAGGCATCGTAGCCTGCGGCTTCGAGCAGCCTGGCCGCTTCGATCCCCTCGGGAATGTCGCGCCCCTTTTCAACGAAATCCTCGCCGGGCAGGCCGCCTGACTTCCAGTCCTTGATGAAGCTCTTGATCGAATACCTCAGCGACACCGGATAGTTGGCGCCGCAGCGCGCCTTGATCGCCTTGACGATGTCAGTTGCAAAACGCAAACGGTTCTCCAGGCTGCCGCCGTATTCGTCGGTGCGTTGGTTGAACATCGAAATCGCGAACTGATCGAGCAAGTAGCCTTCATGCACGGCGTGAATCTCGATGCCGTCAAAGCCGGCCTTTTTGGCGATCTCTGCGCTGTCAGCGAATTTGCGGATGTAGGTCTTGACCTCATCAATGCTCAGCTCGCGACAGGTCACGTCCGGCAGCCAGCGATGCGGAATCGGCGACGGTGCGACAGCCGTTGAACCGACGATGGACGGAATGCTGACGCGGCCAAAGCCTGCCGACAGCTGCAGGAAAATCCTGGCGTCGTAGGCGTGGATGCGCTCGGTCAGAATCTTGCCGGTCTTGATGAAGTTGAGCGGATTCAGGGTCGGGCACGGCATTGAGGGCAAGGCGCATTGCTCGATGTCATTCTCGACCATGGTCACGCCGGTCATGATCAAGCCTGCGCCGCCCTTGGCGCGCTCCACATAGTATTCAACGCCGCGATAGTTGAACGAGCCGTCTGCATCACACAGCCCGCCGGGACCAATCGGCGCCATGACGTAGCGGTTCTTGATTTCAAGTGAGCCGATCTTCATCGGCGAGAACAGAACTTCGTGCTTGCTATCCATGATTCCTCGCTTTGCTTGAACGGCGATCAGATCAAGGCCGCTCATGGCTTTACATTGACAACCCGATTGAGCTGTCCGACCTTGCCAAAAACTGCTGCCAGCGCTGCGCTTCAAGGCAACTCAAGCAAGTAGCTAGTCGAAGTCTGCCAGGCGACATCTGATCAGGATGAAAGCTGGTGTGCTCGCTAAACGGCAACATCGAAAGCCCAGTCTAGAGCTGCGCGAGGGCGATACTTTTGACCTAGGGCGTGTTCACAGGAGGCAGGCCGATCGCCGCTCAAGCCGCTTGATCCGGATGCTGTTCCGCCGCTGTGCGCGCCAACATGACGGTGCCTGCGCATCGAGGCAATTGAACCAGATATTGCAACAATGTTTTGATTATCGGCCACATAATCAACAGGAACTTCACAATCGGCATCCGAGTCCATGCCAGTCCTGACATCAACATGGACCATCTGGCATGAGCGAGCACAACAATCCCATCTCGAATGATCGCCGTCATCTGCTCAAAGCAGCACTGGCCGCGCCGCTGATCCTCAACAGCGCCGGGGCATTCTCGGCCACTGCGGATACGGCTGAAATCGAAGCTGAAGCGCTGCGCAAGCTGCATGCCGCTGCACTGGCCGAAGGCGGCAAGCTGGTGATCTATGCCGGTGGCGATACGCCGGTGCAGCAAGATGCGGTCAAGGCCGCGTTCCAGAAGCAGTTCCCCGGCATCGACATCAATATCGTGGTCGATTACAGCAAGTTCCATGATGTACGTCTGGACAACCAGTTCGCCACCAACAGCGTGGTGCCAGATGTGATCCAGATCCAGACCGTGCAGAACTTCCCGCGCTGGAAGCGCCTGGGCCGCCTGCAAGCCTTCAAACCCGCCGGCTTCGAGAACATCCACCCCAGTTTCAAGGATGCCGACGGCGCCTGGATGGCGATTGGCGTGATCGCCTTCAGCTACATGTATGACAGCAGCGTGGTCACTGCGCCGCCGGCCAGCCCGCAAGCACTCGTCAATCCGGAATGGCGCGGCAAGATCGCCTCCGCCTACCCGCACGACGACGACGCGGTGCTGTTCCTCTTCAAGCGCTACGCTGAAGCCTACGGCTGGGACTGGATCCGCCGCTTCGCTGCACAGGAACCCGCCTTCGCGCGTGGCTCGCACACGCCGCGTCTGGCGCTTACCCAGCAGCAGAAGATCGTCAGCGTTGGCGGCTCAGGCTCGCTGCTTGATCAGAGCGGCAAAGTCCGCTGGGCGATTGCCGACGGCCACCCCTTCCTGGCCTGGGGCCAGCGCGCCGCCATCGTCAAGGGCAGCCGCAACCTCAGCGCAGCCAAGCTGTACATGAGCTGGCAAACCTCGCGAGCGCGCCAGCAAGCCGCCAGCAATGGCTGGTCGATCCGCACAGATACGACTACGCCCGCAGGGCTGCGCCCGGTCTGGGAATATGCCAATGCCCATCTCGCCGAGTTCGTCAGCTTCATGGAAGACCGTGCCGAAGCCGAACGCTGGCGTCAGACCTTCGCCATGTACTTCGGCGAAGTGAAGGGCGATGCCTCGCCCGGCTGGCTTGGTCTGCATCCCGGCGCCTGAGGCAGGCCCCGCCCAAGATCTGGCAGAGCTGCCCGTGCCGGTTCTGCCAGATCGCGCAAGACACACGCAGCAGGAATTCCTGCTGCGCGGACTAAATGCATACGGCATTTAATCACGACAGTACATTACGCGACAAAATGGGCAGTGGCTGCTTATACTGCAAGCACGCCACTCCCGTCTGTCCGCCATGTCGTCTTTCCGCCTGCTGCGTCTGAGCTTTGTCGCCTGGCTGCTTTGCCATGCCCTGGCTGTGCGTGCCGACGATGACAATACGCTCACCTGGTGCCAGTTCAACCTGCCGCCGGTATATATCGTCAGTGGTCCCAAAGCAGGGCAAGGCATCATGGATGGCTATGTGAGCTTCTTCATCAAGAAGCTTCCAAACAGCTACCGGCACAGATTCCAGCTCTCCAATCTGGCCCGCATCCAGACCGAACTCCGCGAGGGCAAGCCGCTGCTTTGCGCGGGCTTGCAGCGTAACGAAGAGCGCGATACCTACGCACTGTATTCAGAGCCCTTCGATATCATCCAGTCGCCGCACCTCTTGTTGCCGGCCAGCAAGCTGGCCCTGCTCAAGCCCTGGCTGGGCAGCAACGGCCTCTTGCCGCTGGACAAGCTGCCGGCGGTGCTCGATGGCAGCGGCCTGGTGCTGGGCATCACCAGCGGGCGCTCCTACGGCCCGGCGCTGGACAAGCAGATCGCCACCATCAAGGATCATCCGCGTGTGATGACGCGCCTGACCGCCGATGGCGTGGGTGAAGGGCTGATCCGCATGATGCAGCTGGGGCGCATTGATGCCGCGATCACCTTCGTCACCGAGGACATGCAGTACCGCGAGCTCTACCAGAGCGGCAATGATCCGCTAATCGGTGTCGGCATCGACGGCCTGCCGCGCTTTTCGACGATCCACGTGCTGGCGCCGAAGACCGACTGGGGGCGCAAGCTGATCGGGCAGCTCAATGCCATCATCCGCAGCAACTGGAACGATGCGGAATTCCGTTTCAATACCTTCATCAGCGGACATCAGGGCGAAGACCGCGCCCAGGTGCAATCGATGTTGCGCGAGATCGACCCCAATCGCAAACGCTGATCAGGCAAAGCGCGCCAGCAAGGCGTCGCGCGCTGCGGTGAGGCGCACGAAGGCGTCGTGACTGCCACCGGCATCAGGATGCGCTTTCTGCGCCCGTTTGCGGAACGCACCCTTGATCGTTGCAGCCTCCAGCGCGCCCTCGCCCGGCAGGCCGAGGATTTCACGCTGCTCGCGCTCGCGCATGCGCGCAGAATCACGCCCCGCGCCATATGCGCCAAAGTCAGCGTATTCAGCGTCGATGCGCGCCTGCGCCGCACGACGCTGCTCAAAGGCTTCGCGCCGCAGCGCGGCCTGATCGCTCTGCCAGCGCTGGCGCGACATCACGATGCAGGCGGCAAAGTGGATGCGGCCACTGTGTTCCAGCGCATCGAGGTCGAAGGGCCCGACCATCTCGAACGGGCGCGCCAGCCAAGCGGTTCTGCCCGCCGCACCGAACTCGACACGCCCCAGCGCGGCGGTCAGCAAGATGCCGGCTGAGCCGTTCCAGACCACCCATTCCTCGTTCGCGGCGGTGTGCGGGTGCTGCGACATGCGACTCTCCTCGCGCAAGATGTCCCGTAGTCGCCCCAGCGCGCGCGGGCCGTGTGCGCTACCTGACATGAACCCGGCTTTTTTGCAGCAAACATGACCAAACCGGGCCGACCCGGCTTGAGGAGCAATTTGCGCACCATCGCAAATGCGCACGCGCACAGGATTGCCGCCAGATTTCCACCGCAGGCACTTGCACCGTATGATGCCGCGCTCAGCTTCCCACCCCTGCCGACCATGAGATTCGACCTGAAAGTCCCCTTCGCCGAAAAAGACGCCGCCAAGCAGCTGGGAGCCCGCTGGGATGCGGCCAACAAGCTGTGGTACGTGGAGGGCAAGGCGGACATGACGCCCTTCGCCAAGTGGAACCCGACACCGCGCGATGGCTCTGCCGCGCCTGCGCCCAGCCGCCCGGCCAGCAAGAGCAGCGCGGCAAGCCCCAGCGCGGGCATCGTGCAAGTCGGCAGCCGCTACCGCGAGCTGCCACGCGTTTGCGCCTGCCTGCCCTGGGAAGTGTGCGAGGCTTGTCACGCCACGGCCTTGTCGGCTTGATTCTTCGCTGCCCGCAGCGAGCGCGGCACGGAAAGAGTCTGGTAAGAAAGCCGCCCGCATGATGCGTGCTCCACCTAAGCTTTCCAGGAGCACTCATGAAATTCCGACTGACCACCTCCGTGCTGGCTGCTGCAACCACGCTGGCTCCGTTGTGCAGCCAGGCACTCGAAGCTGAAGCCAATCCCCGCGAGGGCTTCGGCCTGGGCCTGGCGCTGATGTCCGAGCAGAAGCCGTATCGCAATGTCGATAACAAGCTCGAAGTGTGGCCAATGCTCACCTACGAGAATCGCTGGCTGCGTGTCGCCGGCCCCGGCGTGGACTTCAAGCTGGGCAAGAGCGGTTCCTTGTCGTATGCCTTGACCGCCAGTTTTTCCAGAGAGGGCTACAAGGCCAGCGACTCGTCGTATCTGGATGGCATGGACGAGCGCAAAGACGGCGTCTGGCTGGGCGGCCGCGTGACTTGGATCCATGAAATCGCCAATCTCTCGGCCGCCTGGCGCGGCGACGCTTCCAGCCACAGCAAGGGACAGAAACTCACCCTTGGCGCCGAGCATCGTTTCAGCGTCGACAAGCTGGGCATTACGCCGCGCGTAGCCGCGATCTGGCAAGATCGCAAATATGTGGATTACTACTACGGCGTCAAGGCCAGCGAGGTACGCGCCGACCGCGCCGCCTATGCCGGCAGCTCGACCGTCAATGGCGAAGTCGCAGTTCGTGTGGACTACCGTCTGAGCAGTGCGCAAAGCGTGTTTGTGGATGCCGGCGTGACTCTGCTCGGCGCGGGCATCACCGACAGCCCGCTGGTCTCACGCAGCACGGTAGGCGCCCTGCGCCTGGGTTATCTGTATCGATTCTGAGCACAGCGGAGTAAGGCATGCAGCGTGTTCTCCTGCTCGAAGACCACCCCCGCCTGGCCGCGCTGATCAAACGTGCGGTCAGCCAGGCCGGCATCGAGTGTGATTGCGTCGAAAATCTGGATCAGGCTTGGGCGGCCTTGCAGGGCCAGACCTATTCAGCCGTGCTGCTTGACCGTGGTCTGCCCGACGGCGATGGGCTCAGCCTGGTCAAGCGTCTGCGCCGTGGTGGCGAGCACGTGCCCTGCCTGCTGCTGACTGCACGCGATGCCCTGCATGACCGCATCGATGGCCTCGAATCCGGCGCCGACGACTACCTCTGCAAACCCTTTTCGATGGAAGAGCTGGTAGCGCGCACACGTGCCCTGCTCCGCCGCCCACCTGCGCAGACCACGCTTGCGCCGGCGTTCGGCGATCTGCAGTTGGCGCCTGAGCAGCTGCTGCTGAGCTGCCAGGGGGGCTCGCTGAATCTGACCCGCGCCGAGCTGCAGATCATGCTGAGCCTCTGCAAGGCGCAGGGCGCCCCCGTACGCCGCAGCGCGCTGGAAGCCGCCGCCTGGGGCCAGCAAGAGGCGGTGACGCCAAACGCGCTGGACGTGGCCGTGCATCGCCTGCGCCGCAAGCTCGAAGCGCTGGGCTCGGCCGTGCGCATCATCAATCAGCGCGGGGTGGGCTATGCGGTCGTTCATTGAGCGCTGGGCGCACAGCCTGAGCGGCCGCCTGCTGGCAACCTACATCGGTGCCTGGCTGGTCGCTGCCGTGCTGTTCGGCAGCCTCGGCAGCTGGCTGTTGCGCAGCGATGGACGCATGCTGGACCACAGCGCCGAACGCGCCGCGCATGCGCTGACCGACTATGTGCGCTTTGATACGACAGGCCGGCCCTCCATGGCCGAATTGCCGATCAAGGTGCAGTGGTTGTTCATCGCCTCGCCGCTGGATGCCGGCTACCGCATTTTCGACGCCAGCGGGCAGACCCTGCTGTGGTCTTCAGAAGCCACCCGGCAGGCCTGGCAGAACACCGCCTTGTTGCAACAAGCGCCCTCCGAGCACAGCGCAATCAATGTCAACGGCGTGGCCATCCACACCGCCAGCCAGCGCCTGACCAGCCCCAATGGCCAGACCCTGTGGCTGCAAGTAGCCCTCAGTGAGCGGCTGGCCGCACTGCGCCACGACGAAATGGGCAATACCTTCGAATTCACCATCGTGCTGGCCGCGCTGGTCTCGATCCTGCTGCTCGGTCTGGTGATGTGGCGTGTGCTGCTGCGCGTGCTGGCGCCGATCCAGCGCGTCTCGCGCGAAGCGCAGGCCATCGAGCCGCAAGGTCCCTGGCAGCGCCTGGGCACCCAGGGCCTGCCCGGGGAAATCGCGCCGCTGGTGCGCTCCTTCAACCAGGCGCTGGACCGGCTTGAAGAAGGCTTCGAGCGACAGCAGCGCTTCCTCGCTGATGCCGCCCACGAGCTGAAAACGCCGCTGGCCCTGCTGCGCGCGCATGTCGAACTGGGCAGCGAGGACCGCGCCGCCCTGCTGCAGGACATCGACCAGATGTCACGCCAGGTGCAACAGTTGCTGATGCTGGCCGAAGTGAGCGAGCCGCGCAGCTACCAGCATGAGGACATCGCACTGATCGCGGTGATTCAGGATGTGCTGAGCTTCCTCGCGCCGCTGGCGGCGCAGCATGCCGTGCTGCTGCAGTATCACAGTCATCCTGATGCCGCCCACAGTCTGCAGGGCGACCGCAGCGCGCTGTTCGTACTGCTGAAGAATCTGGTGGAAAACGCGATCCACGTTGCGCCGCCGGGTTCGGCGGTGAGCGTGGCGCTGGAACAGCGCGCCATCAGCGTGCGCGATCACGGCCCGGGCATTGCTCCGGCCCACCTGCCGCGCCTCTTCGAGCGCTTCTGGCGGGTACCCGGCAGTCGCGAGGGCGGCGCCGGCCTCGGCTTGTCGATCTGCCATGAGGTGGCCGCCGCGCATGGCTGGCAGCTCACTGTGCGCAATGCCTCACCCGGGGCCGAGTTCAAGCTGGCGTTCGCGGCAGCAGTCCCTGAAGCGCCCACTGCGCCTCAAGCCGACAGCAATGCGTCGATGAGATGACGCGCGGCAGGACCGAGTGCGACCTTTTTCAGGCGGATCACGAAGCTTGGAAATTGCGGCATCTGATCACGCCCTTCCCAGCTCTCCATCTGCAGCACTTTCAAACGACCGGCTTCGATCTCGGCCTGCACCAGATGACGCGGCATGCTGCCCCAGCCAATGCCGGCGCACAGCAGCTGGCGCTTGAGGCCCAGATCGGTGACATGCCAGGCGTCCAGCGCGTGCACGCCAAAATCTGAACTGTCCGCAGTGGCCGATGCGCGCGTCCATACGATCTGCATCTGGCCACGTAGCTGGGCCAGCGCAATCGGCCCGTTGAGCGCGGCCAGCGGATGTCCGGGTGCGGCCACGGCGACCAGGCTGTGCTCGCTGAGCAGGCGGGCCTCGAATTCATTGCCAATCTGTGCAATCGCCGCGACCACGCCGATCAGCGCCTGGCCGCTGCGCACCATCTCCAGATCGTCAGCAAAAGGTTTGATGCTCACCCGCACACGCACCGAGGGGTAGGCCTGATGCAGGCTGTCGAGCGCCTGGATCACCGGCGCCATGTCGGAGAACTCATTGACGACCAGGGACAGCCCCGCTTCGACGCCGTGGGCAAAGCCCTCGGCATGCAGCTGGAAGTCCTCAAGGTCTTCAACCAGCAGGCGTGCGCGTGGCAACAAGGCGCGCCCCGCATCGGTGAGCTGCGGTCGGTAGTGAGCGCGATCAAAGAGCAACAGCCCGGTCTGCTCTTCCAGCGCACGGATCGCATAGGTGATCGCCGACTGGGCACGACCGAGCTTGCGCGCAGCCGCAGCGAAGCCGCCGCAATCGACCACAGCCAGAAAAACCTGGAACTGATCCAGCGTGTACGCCGCCACTCTATCTACCAATCTGATCAACTAAATCGAGATTATAGAGTTCTCATGCAATTTTATAGATGAAAAGATGAGCCCACCTCAATCCAAACAGGAGAAACATGATGAGCTCACCCTCCAAACGCATTCGCATCGGTCTGTGGCTGGCGCAAATCCTCGCTGCCCTGGTGTATGTGCCGGCCGGCGCCATGAAGCTGTTCTCGCCCGTCGCCCAGGTCGCCACACAGATTCCCTGGGCCGCCGATGTGCCCGAACTGTTCCTGCGCTTCATCGGTGTGGTCGATCTGTCGGCTGGTCTGGGCTTGCTGCTGCCGGCACTGACGCGCATCGCGCCGCGCCTGACGATCTGGGCCGGCATCGGTTCGACCGCGCTGCAACTGTGCGCCATCTGCTTCCACATCAGCCGTGGCGAATACTTCGTCGTGCCGATGAATCTGGTGATCATCGCCCTCTCGCTGTTCGTCTCCTGGGGTCGCGCCAAGAAGGCACCGATCAGCCCGCGCGGCCAGTCGCTCAGCGCCGCCTGATCGCGGACGACGCAGACGGAGTCCGCCATGCACAGCCACGATCCGCAGCAGCACCCGGCAGCCCTCGGTTCCAGTGCACGTCAGCCGGTGTATTACCTGTCTCATGGCGGCGGCCCGTGGCCATTCATGGGCGGGCCTTTCCGCGAGATGTTCCGCGTTCTGGAGCGCTCCTTGCAGGATCTGCCCCGGCAGCTGCCGGAGCCTCCGCGCGCCATCCTGATCGTCACCGGGCACTGGGAAGAGACGCACTTCAGCGTCTCCAGCGCTGCACAGCCGGGGATGATCTATGACTATCACGGCTTTCCCGAACAGCTCTACCAGATCAGCTATCCGGCACCCGGCTCGCCCGCCCTTGCCGAGCAGACCGCCGCCTTGCTCGAAGCCGGCGGCTGGCGCGTGCGGCGTGACCCGGAACGTGGCTATGACCATGGCACGTACAGCTTGCTCAAGCCGATCTATCCGCAGGCGGAGATCCCTGTCGTACAACTGTCCCTGCTCAGCAATCTGGATCCGGTGGAGCACTTTGCCGCCGGTCAGGCGCTGATGCCACTGCGCGAACAGGGCGTGCTGATCCTCGGCAGCGGGCAGAGCTTTCACAATCTGCGCGCACGCGGGCCGCAGATGCGTGCGGCCTCCGAAATATTCGACACCTGGCTGCGCCACACCCTGCTGGATCTGTCGATCGAAGCGCGCAACATCGAACTGCTGGCCTGGGAACAAGCGCCAATGGCGCGAGTCGCCCATCCACGCGCCGAGCACCTGCTTCCGCTGATGGTGGTTGCCGGCGCGGCAGGCGCCGAATCGGCCAGCTGCGTCTTTGGCGACTACCTGGCGGACTTCGCCACCTCGGCGTATCGCTTCAGCGCCGACGCCATGACAACAGAATTCGATGTATTGCAGCTGCACCACCGCAGCCCCAGGAGCACGCCATGACGCGCTGCAAACAGGAACCGGGGGCCTTCATCCCGGTCATTGATCGCAACAAATGCGAAGGCAAGGGCCCCTGCATCGAAGTCTGCCCGTACCAGGTGCTGTCGATGTACACGGTGCCCAAGGAAACACGACAGACGCTGAGCCTGGTCGGCAAGATCAAGGGCATGGTGCATCGCTGGCAGCAGGCAGAAGTATTGCACCCCGAGCTCTGCAAGGCCTGCGGGCTATGTGTCAGTGCCTGCCCTGAACAGGCGATCAGCCTCGCCCGCGCGCCGGGCTGAACGCACCCGCCGCCACAAAAAAAGATGCCGCCGACGTGATCAACACGCCGGCGGCACCACACTCACTTGCACTGCTCTTTACGCGCTCAGACCCGTGATGCGCTCTTGCCGATGGCATCCAGCTGAGCCAATGCCTGGGCAATCAGATTGGTACCCAGCGCAGCTTCCGAGAGCACATTGCTGACCTCGTCGGTAGAGCGTGTCTGCTCGGCAATGGCGCTCGAAATATCATGCGAGAGGCCGGAAACCTTCTGCATGATCTCGCTGACATCGTTGATCGAGGCATAGACCTGCGAGGTGTTGTGCTGCACCTTGTTGATCATCGAGCGGATATTGTCGGACGAGGTCGCCGTGGTCAGCGCCAGGGACTTGACCTCCTCGGCCACCACACCGAAACCGCGTCCATGTTCGCCGGCACGTGCCGCCTCGATCGAGGCATTGAGCGCCAGCAGATTGGTGCGCTTGGCGATGTCGGAGATGATGCCGAGAATGGTATTGATCTCCAGGGCTTGATTGTTGAGCACCGAAATCTCGCCACTGGCCGAGGTGGTCAGCTGCACCGCATTGCCGATCACTGTCATCACTTCAGAAATGCTCTCCGAAATGCCATGAATGCTGTTGGCCACCTCTTCCATCGCGGCCGACCCCCCTTGCACGCTCTGGCTGATCTGCTCGGAACTCGATGACACCTCGGTGACCTTGGCTTCCATGGTCTCCATGGTTTCCTTGAGCGTCTGGCGCAGCAAGGTGCCATAGATGGCGCTGGAGAGCTGGATCTTGATCGCCTCGTAGATGCTGCCATCTTCATTGCCCAGACCGAACACCGCGACACCCAGCTGGGTATCGTTGAAATTCAGCGGCGTCACCACCAGGGTCTGGCGCTCGCTGGCCGCCGACAACAACGAGGCCAGGAAGCCACGGCATTCACGCCGCGCATTGCGCTCATCGATAGCGATCTTGCCCTTGGCATTGAAGGCCGTCATCAGGCGCAGATGTCTGGGCATGCTTTTGCGATCCCAGCCGGCCTCACCCTCGTAGAGCGCAAGGTAGAACGAGGCGATATTCAGCTGCGGCAGATCCTGTTGCACGATCTTGAGGATCGCTGCCATGTCCTGCGCCACCGAGAGCTTGGCGCTGAGCTGACCAATCACCCGCTCCTGCGAAATCAGGCGCAGGCTGTTGGCGTCACGCAGGCGGCCGGCGGCTTCGCTGATCAGCACCCGCCCCTCGGCCCACAGGTCCTCCGCACGCTTGCGCAGGAAGGGCACCAGCAGCGACGGCAGCATACGCTTGCGCAGCACAGAAATCGCGCTGTGCATGCGCTCCGGCGCGATACCGATCGCATAGAACGCATTGACCGTATCGGTGATCGCCGAAAAATACTGACTGCGCTTGCCACGGTTGCGGAATGCTGCCGCAAAGCCCTGCAGGAACTGCTCGGCCGAGGAACGGATCAACTGCTCGGTCTCGCCCGTCGCCTGATGACCATTGCCGAGTGCGAAGCAGATGTCTTCGAGGGTCTTCGCCTGACCGGCAAAATGCAGCGGGCCCAGCAAGGCGCTGAAATAGGCCGCAATGCTGCCATGCCCGCCAAAGGCACGCGTGCCGGCAGTCACCGCTTCGATCTGGTGTGAAGGACAGCCACAGGACTGCGCAATCATCAAACGCGCCGGCAAGCAGGTTTCCTGTTGCACGGGGCGCCCATCAACAATGGCATTGATGGTATCGAAGGCTGCCGCAGCCTGTTCGATAAAGGGCATCGACACGGTGGTGATCGGCGGCGTCATGTAGCGTGCTTGCGCCGAATCATTGCACCCGGTCACTGCCACCACCTCGGGCACGTCAATGCCACGTCGCTTGAATTCCTCCAGCGCGCCGATGGCGATGTTGTCGTTGACGCAGACAAAGGTATCGAAGTCCTTGCCCGGCACCAGCCCTTTCTCGTCGAGGAAGTACTGCACCATGCGCGGACCTTCAGTCTTGTCCCAAGTGCAATGCGGTGACACCAGACGCTCGTCTTCGGCAATGCCATGATCGCGCAAGGCTTCCTGATAGGCCTGGAAGCGCTTGATCGCGCCATCGTGCGTCGCCGGGCCGCGCACGAAAATGATCCTTTTCTTCTGATGGTGCACGATCATGTGCTCCATCACGAAACGCAGGGCAGAGAGTGAGTCGGTGGTGATGGCCGGGCAGCCGGGCAGCTGGACGGTCAGGCCGACCACCGGTACCGGCGCAAAGCGCTTGTAGAACTGTTTGGCGTGCTCATTGGCGTCGGGCGAAGCCCAGGTGATGATGCCGGCGAAACTGTCGTCGACCAGATCATAGATCACCGTGCCGGGATCCTTGCCGGTCTGGCCCCCACGCAGAACCACCAGATCATGGCCGCGCTTGCGGGCCGCGATCAAGGCGCCACTGAACAACTGCTCCGGCGCAGTGCCTCCTGCCAGTTCGCGTGTGAGGTATGCAACTGGCTTGCGTGCTGAGACCATCCTTCCCCCTGTAGCCTTCTATTGATCGCCGTCTTCCGCAGACCCGCCAGAGACACATCCGGACTGTGACGGATGCGGAACATGGTTCGGGCCCGACCGCGCTTCTCGCGCCTGGAGTCAAATGGCGATCTTGCCGCTCGATCGTCCAAGCATCTCCTGCAGGGGTATACGGCTAAAAAGGCGACACCTTTATAGGCAGGCAGTGCGCTTTGAGGGGAATCTTCAGGCGCGCGGGCTCAGCGCAATCATGGCAATCGAAACGAGGGCCAGCACGATGGCCAGACGATTGATCCAGCTCAAACGTTCACCGAAGAGAGTCATGCCCACCAGCGTTCCCAACAGCACCACGCCGATGTTCATGCTCGCGAACACCACCGCCGGTTGCCCCGGCAAGGCGCGATGCGCGCTGACGTAGAAAATGATGTTGCCGAAGTTGATCAGCCCCAACAGCAGGCCGGCCCCCAGGCTGCGCGCAGACAGCTTGACCTGGCCGCGCCGCACGCGCCAGAACTGCCATAGCGCCATGCCGATGAAGGCCAGCACGAAGCACAACTGCAAAGAGGCACCGAAGGGCGTGCCTGCGGCGGCGATGTGTTTGAGCAGCACGTCAACGAGGGCAAAGCCACCCCACACGGTCAGCAATGCAGGCCAGGCAGCCGCTGAACTGGGCTCCACAGACTGATCCGCGCGCGTGCGCAACAGCAGGCCGAGCACAGCGAGCAAACCCAGGGCCAGCCCGGCGAGCTTGAGGGGATTTGCCTGCTCGCCGAACCACAGGAAGGCCGCCAGCAAGGACAACAACAAGGACAGGCGCTGCGCCACATCGGTCCGCACAATGCCGGCAGTGCGCACGCTATGCGCCAGCACCAGAAACAGCGAGGGCAAGACGAAGGCCAGCATCAGCAAGGACGGCCAGGGCGCGCCCGGCTGTTGCAGACTGGCCAGCGGCGGCTGCAAGAGCAAGGCACAGAGCAGCGAGGCGGCCAGATAGTTACTGCACAGCGCCTGCGGGACATCGACCTGGTATGGCCGCGCCAGCTTGAGGAGAACGGAGACGAGCACACTGCACAGTGCGCTAAGCAGAACGAAATGCATGGTAATGAACGAGGTCGCGTTGCAAAGCGGGTCATTGTGCGGCAAAAACAGCGCCGGGCATGAGCCCCCGCAAAAGGCAGGCGACGGGCTTTTCGCTACAATCCTTCCATGAGGACGCAAAAACTCCGCTCGGGATGGATCACATGGCTTGCGCTTGCCGCAATCATGCTGAGCACACTTTCGCCCTCGATCTCGCACTGGCTGCGCGCTTACGGACCACAGCGCGCGGTGCTGGTCGAAATCTGCACGCTGGAAGGCTCGCGCTGGATACAGCAATCCCTGCCCCCCGCCGATGAGCTTCCCGTCTCGCGGCACGCCAGCATCTTCGAGCACTGCCCCTACTGCGCGCTGCAAAATCTGGCCGTGCTCCCCAGTAGCACACAGCGTCTGCAGCTCGCCAGCTGGCGCCCGATTGCACCCACGCACCCTGCCCGGCGTCCCGCGCCGAGCGTGTCGCTGTGGCCTGATGCGCAGCCACGCGCACCCCCGCTTTCCGCCTGATCCCCTTCTCGCGGTGCGCAGCAGCGCACCAGTGTCGAATCCGGCCGGCGCATGCACACACGCAGCTCCGGCCCTTGCAGCGTCGTGCTGCATGGAGATCTTGTATGGGAAAAGCAGAAACCTCGCTGCTGGCGTGCCAGCACGAGGCCAGCCTGGCCGAGCGGCGTCATCTGCGGCGCGGCGACATCATTCATCACGCCGGTAGCGTGGGCCGCACCTGGCGCGTGCTCAGCGGCAGCTTGCGCTTGGACGTCCCCGGCGATTCAGGCCCCGTCTTCGCTGGCCTGGCTTTACGCGACGACATCATCGGCGTCGAAACCCTCACCCGCGAGCGCTGCGCATTTACGGTCAGCGCCTTGTCCGATTGCGTGCTGGAGCCCTGGAGCGCTTACACCAGCCACCACGAGCTGCAACACATCCTCGCCCGCAACGCACTGCGAGCTGCCGCCATGATGGAAGTGCGCAGCGGTCTTTCCGCTTCGCGCGTGCGCAACCTGATCCGCCTGCTGAACAGCGCTGCGCAGCCCGACGAGGCCGACACGCCACAAGCCTTGCCGGATCAGTGCGCCATGGCCGAGATCACCGGCCTGACCCACGAGACGGTGTGCCGCGTCATCGCACAGATGCGCAAGGATGGCGAACTCAAACGTGCCAGCTCGGGCAAGAAGCAATTCATCGTGCAACTGAGAACCGACGGCGCGCCCGCAGTGACTTGCTGAAACAGCCGTCTGGCGAAAAAAACGGCGGGTCGATGCCCGCCGTTTTTTATGTCTACTCCGCTTTGTTGCGTTCGTCCTGTGACTCCAGCCACAGCGCGTTCACCACAGCGAGCAACACGGCAAAACCGGTGCCCAGAATCCAGCTGAAATACCACATGATGTTTCTCCCTTTCAGTAGGCCGAATGCTTGTTGGCCTGGATGTGCGCAACGGTGAGCTTGCCGCGCATCGCGCGGTAGGCCCAGCTGGTGTAGAGGATGATGATCGGCGTCATCACCAGGGCGACCCAGAACATGATGCCCAGAGTGCGCTGACTGGAGACGCAATCCCACACCGTGAGGCTGCTGCCCGGCTGGCTGCTCGATGGCAACACGAAGGGGAAGATCGACACGCCGGCCGTGAAGATGATGCCCAGCTCGGCAATCCCAGTCGCGATGAAGGCCAGACTGCCGCGCTTGCTGGCAACGAGCAGTATGCTCAGCACACCACCGATGAAGCCCAAGGCAGGAATCAGCATCGTCAGCGGGTAGCGCTGGTAGTTCTCCAGCCAGGCGCCGGCCTGCACCACCACGGTCTTGGTGAGCGGGCTTTGTGCTGCGCCGGGCTCGACCACCGAGCTGATCACGTAGCCCGGCATGTCAGCCACCATCACACCGCCCAATGCGAAAGCCAGCAGCATGATCAGCGTGAAGATCATCGATGCGCGTCGGGCGCGCTGCTGCACTTGGCCTTCGGTGCGGATCACCAGATAGTTGGCACCATGAGCGACCAGCATGCTCAGGCTCACCACACCGCAGAGCAGCGCAAAGGGATTGAACAGCGCCCAGAAGCTGCCGGTGTAGTACGGCATCATGATGTCGCTGAAGTGGAAGGGCACGCCCTGGATCACATTGCCAAACGCCACGCCGAAGACCAGCGCCGGCACGGCGCTGCCGACGAAGATGCCCCAGTCCCAGAAGCTGCGCCAGCGCGCATCCGGCACCTTGCTGCGGTAGTCGAAGCCGACCGGGCGGAAGAACAAGGCCCACAGCACCGCCAGCATCGCAAAGTAGAAGCCGGAGAACGCCGCCGCGTAGACCAGCGGCCAGGCTGCGAAGATCGCCCCGCCGGCAGTGATGAACCACACCTGATTCCCCTCCCAGTGCGGACCGACGCTATTGAGGATCACGCGGCGCTCATCATCGCTCTTGCCCACAAAAGGCAGCAGCGTGCCTACACCCATGTCATGGCCGTCCATGACGGCAAAGCCCAGCAGCAGTACGCCGACGAGCAGCCACCAGATGAGCTTCAGAATTTCGTAGTCGATCATGCTCAGACTCCCTTCGCAGCGCTGGCGGTTTCAAGGTGATAGCGACCCGAGCCCAGACTGGCCGGCCCCAGACGCGCGTACTTGAACATCAGGTAGAGCTCGGCAATCAGCAAGCCGGTGTAGAACAGCAGGAAGCCGCCGAGCGAGAACCACAGGCTGCCGGCTGACAGCGCCGAGGTCGACAGATGGGTGGGCAGCACGCCGTGGATGGTCCAGGGCTGACGACCATACTCGGCGACGAACCAGCCCAGCTCGCAGGCCACCCAGGGCAGCGGAATGCCCCACACGGCCCACTTGAGCAGCCACTTTTTCTGCATGAAGCTGTTGCGTGCGGCAAACCAGAACGACAGCACGAACAGGCTCAGGAAGCACAGCGACAAAGCGACCATGATGCGGAAACTCCAGAACATCGGCGCCACCGCAGGAATCGCATCATCCACCGCGCGCGCCTTCATCTCCGGCGTCGCCTGGCTGACATCGGCCACGTATTTCTTGAGCAGCAGGCCATAGCCCAGATCGGCTTTCACGGCGCTGAAGTTGGCCAGCAAGGTGGCGTTCTTCGGCTCACGACGCAGCGCTTCGAGCGCCTTGACGGCAAGGATGCCGCGATCGATGCGCGCAGCAATGCGCTGTTCGAGCTCGTCGATGCCGGGAATCTGCTTGTCGGTACTGCGTGTGCCGATCAGCCCCATCACGTAGGGGATCTTGATCTCCATGTGAGTGGTGCGCGTCTTCTCATCGGGGAAGCCGAACAGGGTCAGCCCGGCCGGCGCCGGCTCGGTGTGCCACATCGCCTCCATCGCGGCGAGCTTGGTTTCCTGCGTTTCCGCCGCGGTGTAACCGGATTCGTCACCGAGCACGATCACCGACAGCGCTGCAGCCAGACCGAAGGAGGCCGCAATGCGGAAGGAACGGCGTGCGAATTCCACATCACGCCCCTTGAGCAGATACCAGGCACTGACCCCCAGCACGAAGGCCGAACCGGTGACGTAGCCAGCGCTGATGGTGTGCACGAACTTGGCCTGCGCGACCGGGTTGAAGATCACATCAGTGAAGTTCGTCAGCTCCATGCGCATGGTGACCGGGTTGAAATCCGCGCCGACCGGGTTCTGCATCCAGCCATTGGCAATCAGGATCAGCACGGCGGAGAGATTGGAGCCGATGGCAACGAGGTAAGTCACCGTCAGGTGGCCGACTTTGCTCAGGCGATCCCAGCCAAAGAAGAACAGGCCGACAAAGGTGGACTCCAGGAAGAAGGCCAGCAAACCTTCGATGGCCAGCGGCGCACCGAAGATGTCACCTACGTAGTGCGAGTAGTAGGCCCAGTTGGTGCCAAACTGGAATTCCATGGTCAGTCCGGTGGTCACGCCCAGCGCAAAGTTGATGCCGAAGAGCTTGCCCCAAAACTTGGTCATGTCGCGATAGACCTCCTTGCCGGTCATCACATAGACAGTCTCCATGATGGCCAGCAGGAAGGACATCCCGAGCGTCAGCGGGACGAACAGGAAGTGATAAAGCGCTGTCGCCGCGAACTGCAGACGCGACAGATTTACAACGGATTCCTCAATCATTTTTGCTCCGTTTTGTGTGTTTCGATTGAAGGCGACGGAGTGGCCGGCGCGGCGCCTCCGTCGATCAGGGCGCCCAGACGCGCGGCCGACTCCTGCTTGCTGGCCGGGTGACTGAAAAACATCATCTTGATGAGGATCAGCACCGCCAGCTTGAGCACCAGGGTCAGCACGATTTCGCGCCGCAAAGGCGAGCGCCAGGCTTTGCGTGGCGGCTTGCCAGCCGCCAGCGCAGGAATTTCATCTTGAGTAGGGGTCATGCCCGCTCCTGCAAACACGCGCCCGCGCCTCAGCGCGCACACCGGCACGCTGCGCAGGGCGACACACACCACCAGCACAGGCTGGTGGCGTATCACGCATGTAAATCAGGCAAGACGAAGGGGTGGCGCGCGGGGAATGCTGGGTGGCCAGGGTTTGCTCTGGCCGGGTGATGTCAGTTGTACACGCAAGGGCAAACGCTGGCGCGCGGGGGACAGCTCCTGCACGGGCGCCGCGATGAGCGTCGCCGCGTCCTGGCTGGCCAGGCAGAACTGGCAGCGCATTTGATGGCCGCTAGTCTCGGCCGGAACCGAGTCCTCACGCCCAACATCGACCACGATTTTCTTGAGGCCGAACGAGGTGCACAGCTCAATGACCTGCTTGCCGGCCGACACCGCGAACAGGTAGGAGAGCGTCGGCACCAGGGCATTGATGAAGGCCGCGCACAGGGCGATGCGCAGCCACAACAAAAGCTGTCGTCGATACATCGGTCTGCCGAAAACCATTCTACTCATAGGGGCAATTTTAGCCTGCTTTGCCCTGCCTCACAGCCAGCACTTGTACCTAGACCACGAGCTCCGCTACTGGAAGGCGACTTCGGCGAAGCTGCGCAGCTTGCGGCTGTGCAAGGCGTTGAGGCCACGCTCACGCAGAATCTCCAGCGCGCGGATGCCGATGCGCAAATGCTGATCAACACGCTCGCGGTAGAAGTGGTTAGCCATGCCCGGCAGTTTGATCTCGCCATGCAAGGGTTTGTCGCTCACACAGAGCAAGGTGCCGTAGGGCACGCGGAAGCGAAAACCGTTGGCGGCAATCGTCGCGCTTTCCATATCGAGCGCTACCGCGCGGCTCTGGCTGAAACGGCGCTGCGGCGTGTTGTCGGGCAGCAGCTCCCAGTTGCGATTGTCTGTCGTCGCCACCGTTCCGGTACGCAACAGACTTTTGAGCGCCGCGCCTTGCAGGCCGGTGACATCGGCCACCGCCGATTCAAGCGCGACCTGGATCTCGGCCAGCGCCGGAATCGGCACCCACACCGGCAGCTCCTCATCGAGCACATGGTCTTCGCGCACATAGGCATGCGCCAGCACATAGTCGCCCAACTCCTGCGTGGTGCGCAGACCTGCGCAGTGCCCAAGCATCAGCCAGGCGTAGGGACGCAGTACCGCAACATGATCGGTGATGGTCTTGGCGTTTGACGGGCCGACACCGATGTTGATCATCGTGATACCGCCCTTGTCGCCACGCGTCAGGTGATAAGCCGGCATCTGCGGCAGGCGCGGCGGCGCCTTGCCCAGGGCGTCCTCAACCTGTGCCGGCAGGCCGCTACGACGCGTGACCACATTGCCCGGCTCGATGAAAGCTTCATACACGCTTGAAGCATCGGCCATCGCCTCATGACCCATGCGCACGAATTCGTCGATATAGAACTGGTAGTTGGTGAACAACACGAAGTTCTGGAAGTGGTCCGGCGAAGTCCCGGTGTAATGGCGCAAGCGCTGCAGCGAATAATCCATGCGCGGCGCGGTGAACAGCGCAAGCGGCTGCGCCTCGCCCGGGCGCGGCTCGAAAGTGCCATTGGCGATGCCATCGTCCATCACCGAGAGATCGGGCAGATCGAACACATCGCGCATCAGCATGCGCCGCTCGGCGCTCATATTGCCTTCGATGTGATCGTGATCACCGAAGGAGAAATGCACCGGAATCGGCTGCGAACTGGAACCGACCTCGATCTCCACCGCGTGATTCTGCAGCAGCAGGCGGAACTGTTCGCGGTAATAATTGGCGAACAGATCAGGACGCGTCAGTGTGGTTTCGTAATGACCGGGACCGGCCACGAAACCATAGCTGAGGTGCTTATCCGCCCCGCGCGCCTGCGCCACCGTATCGGTGTGCACGCGCACGAAGGGATAACAGGCGCGCACCCGTGCGTGACTGGCCCCGACATCCGCCTCCAGCGCTTCACCGGCGACGAAACGCTGCAGCGCCTCGCGCAGGTGCGCAATGCTGTTGTTATAAATCAGCTGAACCTGGGCCAGAGCGGCATCGGCATCAGAGAAACGCATCGGTGCAATGAAAGGCGGACGGTAAGGCATGGCAACAGACTCGGCAACAGAGGTTCAGACACGCAGCGCCCGCAACACCGACGCCGCTCGCAAGCTGCCTAGGATACGCGAAGCACGGCAAAGCGCGCACAGCGCATGCGGCCGTCCCCGACGAAGCGCCCACGCGGCAGAGCAACAAGTCGACACAATTGACCAACGGCATCTTGCGTGCAGACAGCCGACATTACAGGCTTACCTGATCCGCGCTCCAACACACCATGTCCATCGACAATCTGCCACGCCGACGCCTGCTCGGCCTGGCCTTGCTGCCAAGCCTCTCCTCGATGCTGCTGGCCGCCTGCGCGGCGCGCCCAGAAGCACGCCCGAATGCACGCGACGCTGCACAGCAAAGCTTTCTCGACAAGGCCTATCGCACTGATCTGCCGCTCCATCTGGAGAGCCACCGCAGCAGCCTGAACGGCCCGCACGGCACGATCTACACCGAGATGACGGCGCCGCGAGATGGCGGCAACTACCCGATCGTCATCTACCTGCCCGGCCTCGCGGAGAGCACCTCGGATGGCATCAGCTGGCGCAGCGCACTGGCCGAAGCAGGCTATGCGGTGCTCAGCATCCAGGCGCAGGGCGATGGCAGCGCCCTGCTCGCCAGCGATCTGGCGCGCGCCGGTGACTTCAACCAGATCGGCCGCCAGGCCTTCCGCGCCGAAGCCCTGCAACAGCGCATGGACAACCTTGCCTTCGTACTTGCACAGTTGCCGAAGCTGGCCAAGGAGGATTTGCTCTATGCTCGCGGCGACGCTTCACGCCTGCTGATCGCCGGTTTTGATCTGGGCGCGCAAACCGCGCAAGCCATGGCCAGCACCGCGACCATGCTGCCCGCTGGTTTGCGCGGACTGATCCTGATCAGCCCCTATCATGATCGCCAGCAGAGCGACAGCGAGCTTTACGCCAAGCTGCAGCTACCGGTGCTGAACATCACCTCGGCCATCGATGTCGATGACTACGGCGTCGTCACCGATGCGGCAGCACGCATCGTGCCCTATCAATCCATGCCACGCGGTGAAAAGTACCTGCTGGTAATGCGCGCGATGAGCCACCGCAATCTGGGCGGCAAGGACAATCTCGATGAAATGATGTCGAAGAAAGACGCCGGCGCTGGCGCCAAGGGCCGCCGTGGTAGTGGCTCGCCCCCTGAGGGTGGTGGCATGGGCGGCGGGCCTGGTGGAGGAATGGGTGGAGGTATGGGTGGCGGCCCCGGCGGAGGCATGGGCGGAGAAGGCTCAGGCGGCAAGGGAGGCTTCGGCGCACCCGGCGGCGATAAAGCGGGCCCTGACGACACCGCCAACAGCCAGCAAGGCTTTACGGTACTGCGCAGCGTCATGCTGGCCTTTGCCGACAGCACCGCCAAGAACGATAGCGCCGCACAAGACTGGCTGACACTGGACGCGCCGCGCTGGCTGCGCCCGCTCGGCACGCTGAGCATCAAGTAGCGGCTGCAGGTATGATGGGCGTCCCTGCTGGCGGACAGCTGCCGGCACACGTCCATCCTGCCATGTCCGATGCACCGCTGTGGTTATTCGATCTGGATAACACGCTACACAACACCAGCGCGCATATTTTTCCGCGCATCAATGTCGCCATGACCGAGTACATGGTGCGGCATCTGCAGATCTCGCAGCACGAAGCAGACCAGTTGCGTCGCCAGTACTGGCTGCGCTATGGCGCGACCATGCTGGGGCTGATGCACCATCACAACACCGATCCGCAGCACTTCCTGCACCACACCCACCAGTTTCCCGACCTGCCCGAGCTGGTGGTGCCGGAGCCCGCCTTGCGCGGCATCCTGCGCCGCCTGCCGGGCCGCAAGACGGTGGTCTCCAACGGACCGCACGACTACGTCTGCGCGGTGTTGCGCGAGATGGGCTTGCTGCGCAGCTTCGAGCAAGTGTTCGGCGTCGAGCAGCTGGCACTGCAACCCAAGCCCGATCCGCGCGCTTTTCATGCCGTGCTGCGTCGTCTGCGTGTGCCCGCCACACGCTGCACCCTGGTCGAGGATTCGCTGGAGAACCTGCGCAGCGCCAAAGCGCTGGGGATGCGTACGGTATGGATCAGCCGCAGCGCGCGCAAACCCGCTTACGTCGATGTGCAACTGCGCAGCGTGCTGCACATCGCGCGTTTACAGAGGCCCTGATTCCTTAAGCCGAGTCTTTCAACCAGCGCGCCGCATCCAGTGCAAAATAGGTCAGCACGCCGTCGGCGCCGGCGCGCTTGAACGCCAGCAGGGATTCGAGCACCACCGCCTTCTCGTCGAGCCAGCCATTGAGCGCGGCTGCCTTGAGCATGGCGTATTCGCCACTGACCTGATAGACGAAGGTCGGCACCTGCAGCTCGTGTTTGACGCGGCGGACGATGTCCAGATACGGCATGCCGGGCTTGACCATGAACATGTCTGCACCCTCGCTGATGTCCAGCGCCACTTCACGGATGGCTTCGTCGGAATTGGCCGGATCCATCTGGTAGCTGTACTTGTTGCCCTTGCCCAGATTGCCCGCCGAGCCGACCGCATCGCGGAACGGACCGTAAAAGCTCGACGCGTACTTGGCCGAGTAAGCGAGGATGCGCGTGTGAATCTGGCCTGCCGCCTCGAAGGCGCTACGGATGCGTGCGACGCGGCCATCCATCATGTCCGAGGGCGCAACCACGTCGGCCCCGGCCTGGGCGTGACACAGCGCCTGCTGTTCCAGCGCAGCGAGGGTTTCGTCGTTGAGCACATAGCCGCTCTCGTCGATCAAACCGTCCTGCCCATGACTGGTGTAGGGATCGAGCGCCACATCGGTGATCACGCCCAGCTCGGGGAAGTTCGCCTTCAGCGCCTGGATCGTGCGCGGCACCAGCCCCTCGGGGTTCCAGGCTTCGGCGGCGTCGAGGCTCTTGCCAGCGGCATCGATCACCGGAAACAGCGCCAGCGCCGGAATCTTCAGCGCAACAGCCTGCTCCGCCAGTTTGAGCAAGCCATCGATCGAACGACGCGAGACACCCGGCATCGACGCAACCTGCTCCTCGCGCCCCGCCCCATCAAGCACAAACACCGGCAGGATGAGGTCATCGGCCGACAGGCGGGATTCACGCATCAGGCGGCGCGAGAAGTCGTCGCGGCGCATGCGACGCGGACGGTTGGCGGGAAAGGCGGCGAAGTTGCGGGCAGTCATGAAATACCTTCGAGACGTGAGATGTAAAAAAATGTTGCAGTCGCGGAGAGGCGGGAACTATGTGCCCGCCACCCTACTCTGAGCTTACGGATGGTGCTTCACCATCCCCCGCGCACCTCCCTGAGCGGGCGTCCTGCAGTGCTCCCCCGGGCCTGCTGGATTGTTTGCCCCCGGCGTGTCCCCTCGCGTCCGGGGGTTTTTCTTTTTGCGCAGGCCATCGCGCGGGCTGCGCAGGCGCCTGACTGCGTTGGCTTGCTCGACGTACTGATGTACGTCTGTGCGAGCCGCCTTGTCATCCACCTGCTCGCTCCACGCGCTTGCCTACGCAAAACAAGGCTTGAACTCATTTATTCCTCGGTGTCGGCCACGGCGCTCTCAGCCGCCGGCGCCATCCAGCCCTCGACGGCCGATTCAGCTTCTTCGATGCCTGCCTTTTTGAGGCTGGAGAAGAGCTGGACGCTGATTTGACCCGGTCGGACTTGCCATTTGGGCAGGCGATTTTTGACTAAAGTCAAAGTTTGTGCAGATGCCGAACGGGTAAGTTTGTCGGATTTGGTGAGCATCACATGGATCGGTCGGCCACTCGGTGCGAACCAGTCGAGCATCTGCTGATCGAGCGGCGTGAGCGGATGACGTGAATCCATGATCAGGATCAAACCGATCAGGTTAGTGCGCCGCGTAAGGTAATTCTCCAGCAAACGCACCCATTGCTTGCGCACTGCCTCGGGCACCTGGGCGTAGCCGTAGCCCGGCAAATCAACGAGTGCCGCGCCATTGTTCATGCGGAATATGTTGATCAATTGCGTGCGGCCTGGCGTCTTGCTGACGAAAGCCAGGCGCGTATGCCCGACCAGGGTGTTGATGGCGCTCGATTTGCCGGCGTTGGAACGCCCCGCAAAGGCGATTTCAGCACCATCGGGCGGAGGCAAATCCTGCGGGCGGGCAATTGAAATTTCGAAGCGTGCGTGACGGAACAATGACATAAGGGAAGTAACCGGAGCCTGCCGCGACAAGCAGCAGTGATATAGAATTGAGCGATTCTAATTCGCCCCACGCCTTTGAGGTAACAATGATCAAGCGCACCCTGTTGCTGCTCCTCGCCAGCCCGCTGATTTGCCAGCTTTCTTACGCCGAGTCAGCCAAGCCCGCAGCGCCCGATCTTGCCAAGGCCAAGCAAACGGTCGAGACCCTCTGTGGCGCCTGTCACGGCGCCGATGGCAACAGCATCATTGCGGTCAATCCCAGTCTGGCCGGCCAGCATCCGGAATACATCGCCAAGCAGCTGAACAACTTCAAGTCGCAAGGCGGCAAGCCGGCCGAGCGCGCCAACCCGGTGATGGCCGGCATGGCCGCACCGCTCAGCGCCGAGGACATCAAGGGCCTGGCCATCTATCTCTCGCAGCAAAAACCCAAACCCCTCAGCGCCAAGGGCAAGAAAGAATCGCTGGAACTGGGTCAGAAGATCTGGCGTGCCGGCAACGCCGCAACGGGCGTAGCTGCCTGTGCAGGCTGCCATGGCGCCGCTGGTGCAGGTCTGCCCGCACAGTACCCGCGCCTGGCGGGCCAGCATCCTGAATATCTCGAAGCGCAACTGCGCGCCTTCCGCGATGGCGTGCGCGCCAACGACGCTGGCTCCGTGATGCGCACCCTGGCGCTGCGCATGACCGACGCCGAAATCAAGGCAGTTGCCGACTACGCAGCGGGTTTGCGTTGATTCTGCTGCGGCGCGGCGCCAGAGCCGCGCACCTTAGCTGAAGATTTGAGCCGCCCTGAGCGGCTCTTTTCATATCCGCCCCTGCCTCAGCCCCCGGTGCTCAGCGGCCGGCGCTGGCGGCTCGCCAGCACGGCCAGCTCGGCCTCGCTGAAACCGGCCTGCAGACGGGCCGGCACATTGAACGGCGGCCGCGGTGGCGGCGCTTCAAAGAAATCGATCAGGCGCAGGTATTCAGCCTCCGCCTGCAGGCCGCGCGCTGCACATTCGGCACGGAACCAGTGGTCACCAATGGCAACGTGGCCGATCTCGTCACGCAGGATGATGTCGAGAATCGCGAGGCTCTCGTGGTCGCGCATCTCGCGCAGCCGCGCCTGGATCGGCGGCGTCGCATCGAGCCCTCGCGCTTCGAGCAGGCGCGGCACCAGGGCCATGCGGGCGAGAAAATCGCCATCCGTTTTAACGGCCATCTCCCACAAACCGTTGTGGGCGGGAAAATCACCGTAGGCAAAGCCCAGCGTGGCCAGACGCGTCGCCAGCAAGCTGTAGTGCTCGCTCTCCTCCTTGGCCACCTGCAGCCACTGGCTGACGAACAGATCGCCCTGTGCTGAAAAGCGCAGCACGCAATCGAGGGCCAGATTGATGGCGTTGAATTCGATGTGCACAATCGCGTGCAGCAGCGCTGCCTGCGCCTGCGGCGTGTGTCCGTTGCGGCGTGGCACGGCATCGGGGCGGACCAGCTCGGGGCGCGCAGGACGGCCGGGCACCGCAATACGGCCAGCAGCGCTGAGACCACTGCGCTGCAAGCGGCCCGCGCCCCAGGCAGCATGCAATGCCTGCGTGAGCCGGCATTTGTGCGCCGGATCGCAGGTCATCAGCGCTTCCAGGGCGGCAGCTTCCAGCGACATGTTCAGAGCAGCAGAAACGCCAGCGCCGCGCTGAGGGTCGGCAACAAGGCGAAGAGGAACAATCGCAGCGGGTTGATCGCCTCGTCAGCGAAATACGGCTTGAGAATCGAGAAACCGGCCGGATTCGGCGCATTGGCGATCACCGTCAAACCACCCGCCGCCACCGCGCCGGCCACCAGGGCGTACTTGAACTGCGCATCGACGCCCTCGACCAGGGAGCCCAGATAGGTCAGCGCGGCATTGTCGGTGATCGTTGTCAGCGCCATCGCACCGAAGAACAGGGTCAGCGTGTCGAGCCCGCTCAGCAGCGGCTGCAGCCACCACTTCTGCAAGGCGCCGAGCACCACCAGGCCGGCCAGGAACAAAGCCACCATCAAGCCCTCGCGCAGGATCAGGCGATCCTGATGCTGGCGATAGGCATCCGCCACGCCGAGGAACAGCAGGAACAGCGCCATGAACACCACCGGGTGATGCGCCGTCACGATGACCCCACAGAGGAACAGCAGATGCACCACCGTCAGCACCGGCGGCACCGGGCTGGCGCTGGAATCCGTCTTCGCGGGCGGCAATTGCCCCAGCTCGCGGGCAAATAGGAAACTCACTGCCAGCGCATTGCAGGCCACCGCCAGCGCCGCTTTCCAGCCGAATTGGGTGAACATGAAGAGACTGTCCCACTGCCACACCGAGGCCACCATCAGCACCGGCGGCGCCGCAAAACTGGTCAGCACACCGCCGATGGAGACATTGACGAAGAGCACGGCCAGGGTGGCGTACTTGAAGCGCTCGGAGACGCCCGCCACGAAAAAGCGATCACGCAGCAGGATGGCGGCCAGGGTCATCGCCGCCGGCTCGGTGACCAGCGATCCGAGCAAGGGCACCAGTAGCAGGACCACCAGATAGAAAGCCCGCGCCTCCGCCAGCGGCAGACAGCGCGCGGCCAGATTCACCAGACTGCGGCACAGCGCGAGTATCGGCCGCGAGGCCGCCACCACCATCACCACAAAGACGAACATCGGCTCGGTGAAATTGAGGCTTTCGAGGTATTCCACCGGCGCATCGCCCGAACCGGTTTCGATGGCCAGAGCGAGTAGCAAGACAGTCGCCCAGATGCCGAAAACCGCCTCGACCTCGCCGAAAAAATGCCACAGCCCGGCATGCGCCGGCTGCGCATGAGCCAGACGCTCGAACCAGGAGGTCATAAAGGTATGCAGGATCGCCAGCGCAAACAGCACCGCGGCAATCAGTTCAATGGTGCGTGACACGGGCGATCCTCCTGTTGCAGAGGCGCATCACGCGCCGGGGAACATCCCCTTGATGCCCTTGAGCCCGCCCATGCCGCGCATCAGCTTGGCCAGGCCACCGCCCGAGAACTGCTTCATCATCTTCTGCATCTGCTCGAACTGGTTGAGCAGGCGGTTGATTTCCTGCACCTGCACGCCGGCACCGGCAGCAATGCGACGCTTGCGGCTGGCCTTGAGCAGATCGGGATTGGCGCGCTCGGCCGGCGTCATCGAATTGATGATGCCTTCGACGCGGCGCATCGACTTCTCGGCCGCATCGCCCTGCACCTGCGAGGCAGCCTGGGCGAACTGCGCGGGCATCTTGTCGAGCAGCGAGGAGATGCCGCCCATGCTGCGCATCTGGCTGATCTGCGCCTTGAAGTCATTGAGGTCGAAGCCCTTGCCCTTCTTGAGCTTGTCGGCGAACGCCTTGGCTTTCTCCTCATCGACCATGCCCTTGGCTTCTTCGACCAGCGACAGGATGTCGCCCATGCCGAGGATGCGGCTGGCCATCCGGTCGGGGTGGAATTCATCGAGGCCGGTGAGCTTTTCGCCGACGCCGGTGAACTTGATCGGCTTGCCGGTCACGTGACGCACCGACAGCGCCGCACCGCCACGCGAATCACCATCAAGCTTGGTCAGCACAATACCGGTGAGCGGCAGCGCTTCGTTGAAGGCACGCGCGGTATTGACCGCATCCTGACCGAGCATGGCATCGACCACGAACAGGGTTTCGATCGGCTTGATCGCCGCGTGCAGGGCCTTGATCTCGTCCATCATCTGCTCATCGACGGTCAGGCGGCCGGCGGTATCGACCAGCAGCACGTCGAAGTAGTGACGCTTGGCGTAGTCGATGGCGGCATTGGCGATATCGACCGGCTTCTGCGAAATTTCCGAGGGGAAGAATTCGGCGCCGGCCTGGCCTGTCACCGTCTGCAACTGCAGGATGGCGGCGGGACGATAGACGTCACAGGAGACGGTCAGCACTTTCTTCTTGTGCTTTTCCTTGAGGTACTTGGCCAGCTTGCCGACCGTCGTGGTCTTGCCGGCGCCCTGCAGACCGGCCATCAGGATGATCGCCGGCGGCTGGGTGGCAAAGCTCAGCTGCGATTGCGTGCCGCCCATGATCGCGGCCAGCTCGCTATTGACGACACCGACGAGGGCCTGGCCCGGCGTCAGCGAACCGATGACTTCCTGACCGAGCGCCTTTTCCTTGACGCGGGCAATGAATTCCTTGACCACCGGCAGGGCAACGTCGGCTTCAAGCAGTGCCATGCGCACTTCGCGCAGCATCTCGCCGATATTGTCTTCGGTCAGGCGCGATTGACCGCGCAGGGTCTTGACGACTTTGGCGAGGCGATTGGTGAGGTTATCGAGCATTCGAATAGGGAACCAGAATGTTGCAGGAAGTGTGACCGAATCGCGCAGAGCACTGCAAAGGCGGCTCTCGCGTTAAACTGGACGGATGAACGTCATTCTACTGCATCTCGTTCCCGCCTCGGCTTACCTACTGCTGGGCTTCGTGCTGTGGCATGCGCGGCGCGCGGCGGCGGGCCAAAGCTTCGCCGGCACGGTGCGCATCCTGCTCGCCAGCGGCCTCCTCAGTCATGGCTATGCGCTCGGCCAGGACATGCTCGACGGCAACACCCTGCATTTCGGCCTCGCCATTGCCCTCTCGCTGACCCTCTGGCTGGCGCTGCTGCTGTACTTTGCCGAGAGCCTCGCCAATCCCATCAACAGCCTGCTGCGCCTGGCCATGCCGCCGGCGGCGATCTGCGCGATCCTGCCGGCGCTGCTGCCGGGCAACATCCACATCAGCATCGAGAGCTGGAGCTTCCGCCTGCATTTTGCAATGGCCATGCTGGCCTACAGCTTCTTCGCCCTGGCGGCCCTGCATGCAGTGATGCTGGCCCTCGCCGAGCGACAATTGCATCGCGGCCGGCTGGACGCGGCCGGCGCCGACCTGCCGCCCCTGCTGGTGCTGGAGAAGATCCTGTTCCGCCTGATCGGCGTGGCTTTCGTGTTCCTCACGCTGACCCTGGCCTCCGGCCTGCTGTTCTCCGAGGAAAGCCTGATACGCCCGCTGACCCTGCGCTACAAGCTTGGCTTCACCCTCGCCGCCTGGCTGGTGTTCGGCATCCTGCTGCTCGGTCGCCATGTCCGCGGCTGGCGTGGCCGCATCGCCCAGCGCTGGACCTTGGCCGGCTTCGTGTTCCTGCTGCTGGCCTACATCGGCACGCATTTCGTCCTCGAAATTCTGCTCAAGCGCGCCTGAGGCGCGGCAATGCCGGCGGTTTAAAGCGGGCTGATATACTGCAGAGCATTGCAACCAACGCCCCCTTCTGTGGACGACATCCCTCTCTCCGCCCAGCTGCTGTTGCTGGCGATCCTGCTGATCAGTTCCGGTTTCTTCTCGCTGGCCGAGACGGCCATGATGGCGGCCAACCGCTATCGCCTCAAATCCGCCGCCGCACAAGGCTCGCGCGGCGCGCAGCTGGCGCTGCAGCTGCTGGCCAATACCGAGCGCCTGCTGGGCGTGGTGCTGCTGTTCAACAATCTGATCAACGCCGCCTCGGCGACCCTGGTCAGCCTGATCACCATCCGCCTGTTCGGCGAGGACAAATGGGCCCTGGGCCTGGGCACGCTGGCCGTGACCTTCCTGATCCTGGTGTTTGCCGAAATCACGCCCAAGGTGATCGGCGCCAACCATGCCGACAAGCTCTCGGCACTGGCCGCTTATGTGCTGACGCCGCTGCTGCGCGCCAGCTATTTCGTGGTCGGTTTCATTAATCTCTTTGTCACCGCGATCCTGCGCCTGCTGCGCGTCAAGGCGATCAATGAAGAGACCGCGCAGTCGCTCTCGCCCGAGGAACTGCGCATGATGGTGCTCGAATCCAGCCATTACATCCCGCCCAAGCACCGCTCCATCCTGCTCAATCTGTTCGAGCTCGAAGAGGTGACGGTTGAAGATGTGATGGTGCCGCGCGGCGCCATGGAAGCGCTGGACCTGGCCAGCAGTGAAGAACAGCTGCGCCAGCAGATCGCCACCAGCTACCACTCGCGCCTGCCGGTATTCTTTGAAGAGCCCAACAATGTGCTGGGCATCCTGCACCAGCGTCGCCTGTTGCCGCGCCTGCTCGAACAGGACTTCAACCACGAGACCTTGCGCGAGCTGCTGGCGCCAGCCTATTTCATCCCGGCCAATACGCCGGTGTACTCGCAGTTGCAGTTCTTCCAGGAAAATCACCAGCGCCTCGGGCTGGTGGTCGATGAATACGGCGAAATGCTGGGTCTGGTGACCCTGGAAGACATCATCGAAGAGCTGATCGGCAAATTCACCACCAGCGTGCCCGGCACGGATCGCCGCCTCAAATGGGACGACAACGGATCGGTCACCGTCGATGGCAGCCGCTCGCTGCGCGAGCTCAATCGCCTGCTGGGCCTCAACCTGCCGCTGGAGGGGCCGAAAACACTCAATGGGCTGGTGCTGGAACAGCTGGAAGACATCCCGGAGTCAGGTGTCAGCGTCAAGATCGGCAATGTGCCCATCGAGGTCTTGCAGAGAGAGGACCGTCGCATCAAAACGGCACGCATCTTCCGCCCACAGGACAAGACCACCTGAGACGTACCGCCGGTCTTGCCCCGGCGGCAAAGGCTTTACAAGCAAAGGTTCAAGGTGCAACATCAACTATCATGCGTAAGTCTTTGATCTGTATCTAAAGGTATGGCGGCAAATCCGCAAATCGCACTGAGTGGCCTGGCGCGGGCCCTGATCCAGCAGAATCGGTTGAGTGAAGCCGATGCTGTCTCATGCACAGCGGCCGGCAACAGCGGGGGCGGCTTTCTCAACGAAGTGGTGCAGCGCGGGCTGATCAGCGCCGCAGAACTGGCTATGTTCAGTGCCGAAACCTTCGGCTACCCGATGCTCGACCTCGATGCCGTCGACGACACCCACATCCCGCGCAGCGCCATTGACGCCAAGCTGATCAGCAAGCATCAGGTGGTGCCGCTGTCCAAGCGCAACAACCGCATCACCGTCGCCGTCAGTGATCCGACCAATCTGCGCGCACTCGACGAAATCCGCTTCCAGACCGGGCTCAGCGTCGATCCGGTGGTGGTCGAAGTCGGCAAGATCGCTGCGCTGATCGCGCGCCTGACCGAAAACACCACGACTGCGCTGACCAGCCTGATCCAGGGTGACGAGTTCGATATGGACTCGATGGGTGAGCTGGCCGAGGCCAGCGAAGAGACCACCGCCTTCGACGCCGGCAGCGCCGATGTCGATGATGCGCCGGTGGTCCGCTTCATCCAGAAGATGCTGATCGACGCCATCAACGAAGGCGCCTCCGACATCCACTTCGAGCCCTACGAAAAGTTCTACCGCATCCGCTACCGCACCGACGGTGTGCTGCGTGAAATGGTGCAACCGCCGCTGGCTTTGCGCGACAAGATCGCCGCACGGATCAAGGTCATCTCACGCCTGGACATTGCCGAAAAACGCGTGCCGCAAGATGGTCGCATGAAGCTGGTGATCTCCAAGAGCAAGGCCATCGACTTCCGCGTCTCGACCCTGCCGACCATGCACGGCGAGAAGATCGTGATGCGGATTCTCGATGCCAGTTCGGCGATGCTGGGCATCGACGCTCTGGGCTACGAGCCCGAACAGAAGGCGGCCATGATCGAGGCCATCGAACGCCCCTACGGCATGGTGTTGGTCACCGGGCCGACCGGTAGCGGCAAGACGGTGTCGCTCTACACCTGTCTGAACATGCTCAACAAGCCTGGCGTCAATATCTCGACCGCCGAAGATCCGGCCGAAATCAACCTGCCTGGCATCAACCAGGTGTCGGTCAACGAAAAAGCCGGGCTGACCTTTGCTGCCTCGCTCAAGTCTTTCCTGCGCCAGGATCCGGACATCATCATGGTCGGCGAAATCCGCGACCTGGAAACCGCCGAGATCTCGATCAAGGCCGCCCAGACCGGCCACCTGGTGCTGTCGACCCTGCACACCAATGATGCGCCCACCACGCTGGAGCGCCTCAAGAACATGGGCGTACCGCCCTTCAATATTGCCTCCAGCATCATCCTCATCACCGCCCAGCGTCTGGCGCGCCGCCTGTGCAGCTGCAAGAAGCCGCTCGACATCCCGATGGAAGTGCTGCTCGAAGCCGGCTTCAGCGAAGCCGATCTGGACGGCAGCTGGCAGGCCTACGGCCCCGGCGGCTGTGAGCGCTGCAAGAACAGCGGCTACAAGGGCCGCGTCGGCATCTATCAGGTGATGCCCATTTCCGAGGAAATCCAGCGCATCATCATGACTGGTGGCAACTCCATGGACATTGCCGCCCAGGCGCAGCTCGAAGGCATCAAGGACCTGCGTCAGTCCGGTCTGCTCAAGGTCAAGCAGGGCGTAACATCATTGACCGAAGTGCTTGCCACCACCAACGAATAAAGCGAACAGCCCAGGACACACCATGGCCACAGCAGCAGCCCGCAGACCCGCCAAGCAACAACAGAAGGAAATCCTGTTCGTCTGGGAGGGCAAGGACAAATCCGGCAAGATCGTGCGCGGAGAAATGCGTGCCGCAACCGAAAACGTGGTGCAGGCCTCCTTGCGGCGCCAGGGCATCTCGGTCCTCAAGGTCAAGAAGCGCAGCTTCGGACGGGGCGCCAAGATCCACGAACGCGACATCGCCATCTTCACCCGCCAGCTGGCCACCATGATGCGCGCCGGCGTGCCCTTGCTGCAGTCTTTCGACATCGCCATCAAGGGCTCAGGCAATGCGTCGATGGCCCGACTGATGAACGACATCCGCAATGACGTCGAGACCGGCACCAGCCTGTCGCAAGCCCTGCGCAAGAAGCCGCTCTACTTCGACACGCTCTACTGCAATCTGGTGCAAGCTGGCGAACAATCCGGCGCACTGGAAAACCTGCTTGATCGCCTGGCGACCTACAAGGAGAAAATCCTCGCCATCAAGAGCAAGATCAAGTCGGCACTCTTCTATCCCGCGGCAGTTGTGGTTGTTGCGTCAGCTGTTGTCACGGTGATGATGTTGTTCGTGATCCCACAATTCAAATCCGTCTTTTCCAGTTTCGGTGCTGATCTACCCGCTCCAACCCTGATTGTCATCAGCATGTCCGACTTCTTCGTCGCTAATGCCTTCCTACTATTCATTATTGTTGCGGGTACCATCATCGGTTCGGTAATGGCCTACAAACGCTCACCGCACATGCAGGCGACGATGGATCGCCTGATCCTGCAGGTGCCGGTGATTGGTGAAATCATCCGCAAGGCCACCATCGCCCGTTGGACACGTACGCTGGCCACCATGTTCGCGGCCGGCGTGCCCTTGGTCGAAGCACTCGACTCCGTTGCCGGAGCGGCCGGCAACCGTGTCTATCAAACCGCCACCCGTGCGATCCAGAATGAAGTCTCGACCGGTACCAGCCTCACCGTCGCCATGCAAGGCGTTCAGGTCTTTCCGGCGATGGTGGTGCAGATGATCTCCATCGGCGAAGAATCCGGCCAGCTTGACGGCATGTGCAGCAAGGTCGCCGACTTCTTCGAGCGCGAGGTCGACGACATGGTCGCCGGCCTGTCGCAGCTGATCGAACCGATCATCATCGTCTTTCTGGGCGTCGTGATCGGCGGCATGGTGGTCGCCATGTACCTGCCGATTTTCAAGATTGGCGCGGTCGTCGGGTAAGCCAGTTCATGTTTGACTATCTGCAGAACCCCGGCGCGCTGCTGCTCGCCTGCACGCTGCTGGGCCTAGCTGTCGGCAGTTTTCTCAACGTCGTCATCCATCGCCTGCCGCGCATGATGGAGCGCAACTGGCTCAGCGAGTCCTTTGCCAGCCTCAGCGAACGTCTGCCGGAAGGCTTGCGCGGCGAGCTGGAGCGCTGGTGGCAGGCCTCGGCCGCCGAGCGCGCGGCGCCGGAGCTCAACATTGCTTCGCCGCGCTCGCGCTGCCCGCACTGTGGGCACCTGATCAGCGCGGCCGAGAACATCCCGCTGATCAGCTACATCGTCTTGCGTGGCCGCTGCAGCGCTTGCAAGGCGCCGATCAGCCTGCGCTATCCGCTGATCGAACTGCTCAGCGGCGCACTCTCGGCGGCCGTCGCCTGGCACTTCGGCTACAGCCTGGCCTGCCTGGGTGGCCTGCTGTTCGTCTGGAGCCTGATTGCGCTGAGCTTCATCGACCTCGATACCATGCTGCTGCCCGATGACATCACCCTGCCCCTGCTGTGGCTGGGCCTGCTGTTCAATCTGGCCGAGGTTTTCGTGCCCCTCGACGAAGCGCTGATCGGCGCTGTGGCCGGTTACCTCGTACTGTGGTCGGTGTTCTGGCTGTTCAAGCTAATCACCGGCAAGGAAGGCATGGGTTATGGCGACTTCAAGCTGCTTGCCGCCATCGGCGCCTGGTTTGGCTGGCAGGTACTGCCCGCCGTGATCCTGCTCTCATCCTTGGTCGGTGCCGTGGTCGGCATCGCGCTGATGATCTTTGCCCGTCATGGCCGTGACGTACCGATTCCCTTTGGTCCCTATCTCGCTGCCGCCGGCGTCCTAAGCCTGTTTTTCGGCCCGACCTTAACCGCGCTGATCGCCGGGACTTGAAAAAAGCCGCCGCGCCCACATAGTGCGAGAAAGCTTGCCGCATGCGATTTTGCGCCGATGCTGCAATGCGTTAGACTGACACAAAGCCGTCCGGAGTCCATTCCATGCCTATCTACGAATACCGCTGCAGCGCCTGTGGCCTGCAAAAAGATCATCTGCAAAAAGTCAGCGATCCGCTGATCGACACCTGCCCCGCCTGTGGCAGCAAGTCCTACAGCAAGGCGCTGAGCGCTGCCGGCTTCCAGCTCAAGGGCTCGGGCTGGTACGCCACCGACTTCAAGGGCGGAGGTTCGTCTTCCTCCGCTTCCACCAGCAGTGGCGCCAGCGCTGCGGCAGCCTCCTCCAGCACGGCCGACACGCCGGCACCGAGTTGCGGAACCGGTTGCGCCTGCCACTGAGCTTATTGATTCCATGAAGAAATATCTGATCACCGGCCTGCTGGTGTGGGTGCCGCTTGCCATTACGGTGTGGGTGCTGCAACTGCTGGTCAACTCCCTTGATCGCAGCCTGCTGCTGTTGCCCGAACAGTGGCGCCCCTCCGAGATCCTCGGCTTTGAAATCTGGGGACTGGGGGCGGTACTGACCATTCTGGTGGTATTTCTGACGGGTCTCATCGCCTCCAACTTCTTCGGTCAGCGCGTAGTGCTGGCCTGGGAAAGCATCCTGTCGCGCATCCCGGTCGTCAAATCGATCTATTCGAGCGTCAAACAGGTCTCCGACACCTTGCTCGGCCCGGGCGGCCAGGCCTTCCGCCACGCCCTGCTGATCCAGTATCCGCACGCCGGCGCCTGGACCATCGCTTTCCAGACCGGTAGCCCGGCCGATGAAGTGGCCACTCACCTGCCTGATGACTGCGTCAACGTCTATGTGCCGACCACGCCGAACCCGACCTCCGGCTTCTTCCTGATGGTGCCACGGCGTGACACCGTCACGCTCGATATGAGCGTCGATGCCGCACTCAAGCACATCATCTCGATGGGTGTGGTGCCGCCGGAAAAAAACAGCAACGGGCATTGAGCGCACGCAATCCGCTACAATACGCGGCCATGAAAACGCTCATCTCACGTCCGCCCTGCGTCAACGCAGGCGCTCCGCACCGGGTTCCGCCGCGAAATCTCATGGGTTGAGCCGCCTCTGCCGCTCAACCCGCAGCCCATTCCCCGCGCGGCAAGATGTGCATTTGCCCGAGCCGAACACGTACTTTCCCGGAGTTTTACATGCGAACCACTTACAGCGGCCTCGTTTCCGCCGCTCATCTTGACCAGACCGTCACCCTGTTCGGCTGGGCCCACCGTCGTCGCGACCACGGCGGCGTGATCTTCATCGACCTGCGCGACCGCGAAGGTCTGGTGCAAGTCGTCTGCGACCCGGACCGTGCAGCCACCTTCGCCGTGGCCGAAGGCGTGCGCAATGAATTCTGTCTGAAGGTGGTCGGCAAGGTGCGCCGCCGCCCCGAAGGCACCACCAATAGCAACCTGATCTCCGGCGAGATCGAAGTGCTGGCCTACGAGCTGGAAGTTCTGAACGCTTCCGTGACGCCGCCGTTCCAGCTCGATGACGAAAACCTCTCCGAGAATGTGCGCCTCACGCACCGCGTGATCGATCTGCGCCGCCCGGCGATGCAGAAGAACATGATGCTGCGCTACAAGACCGCACGCGCCTTCCGCCGCTATCTGGACGACGCCGGCTTCATCGACATCGAAACGCCGATGCTCACCAAGAGCACGCCGGAAGGCGCACGCGACTACCTGGTACCCAGCCGCGTGCATGACGGTCAGTTCTTCGCCCTGCCGCAGTCGCCGCAGCTCTTCAAGCAGCTCTTGATGGTCGCCGGTTACGACCGCTACTACCAGATCACCAAGTGCTTCCGCGACGAGGACCTGCGCGCTGACCGGCAACCCGAATTCACCCAGGTCGATATCGAGACCTCGTTCCTGACCGAGAACGAGATCACCGCGATCATCGAAGACCTGATCCGCTACGTGTTCAAGGACGCCATCGACGTCGATCTGCCGAATCCCTTCCCGCGCATCACCTACGCCGAATCGATGCGCCGCTACGGTTCGGACAAGCCCGACCTGCGCGTGACGCTGGAACTGGTCGATGTCGCCGATGCGATGAAAGATGTCGCCTTCAAGGTGTTCGCCGGCGCGGCCAATGATCCGGCCTGCCGTGTCACCGCTCTGCGCATTCCGGGCGGCGCCAGCCTCACGCGCAGCGAAATCGACGGCTACACCGAGTTCGTCAAGATCTACGGTGCCAAGGGTCTGGCCTACATCAAGGTCAACGATGTCACGCAGATCAACGAAACCGGCCTGCAGTCGCCGATCGTCAAGAACCTCTCCGAAGCTTCGCTGAAGACGGTGATCGAACGCACTGGCGCACAATCGGGCGACCTGATTTTCTTCGGCGCCGACAAGGCCAAGATCGTCACCGACGCATTGGGCGCGCTGCGCAGCAAGATCGGCCACGAGAAGGGTCACGTCGACGGCCGCAAGTGGGCGCCGGCCTGGGTCATCGACTTCCCGATGTTCGAATACGACGACGAGAGCAAGCGCTGGGTCGCCTGCCACCACCCCTTCACCTCGCCCAAGGATGAGCACCTGGAATTCCTTGAGACCGATCCGGGCAAGTGCCTGGCCAAGGCCTACGACCTCGCGCTCAATGGCTGGGAACTCGGCGGCGGCTCGGTGCGTATCCACCGCGCCGACGTGCAGGAGAAGGTGTTCAAAGCGCTGGGCATCGGCGAGGAAGAAGCGCAACTCAAGTTCGGCTTCCTGCTCGACGCGCTCAAGTACGGTGCGCCCCCGCACGGTGGTCTGGCCTTCGGTCTGGACCGCATCGTCACCATGATGACTGGCGCCGAATCGATCCGCGACGTGATCGCCTTCCCGAAGACGCAACGCGCCCAGTGCCTGCTCACCCAGGCGCCGAGCCCGGTCGACGAGAAGCAGCTGCGCGAGCTGCACATCCGCCTGCGCAACGTGCAAAGCCCGGCGCAATAAGCGCACGGCAACACGACTCGAAAAGGCGAACTGCGGTTCGCCTTTTCTTTTGCGAAAGATCTGCATTACGCAAGCATCACAGCGCATCAGCGGCGCACAAAGCCGATATGCTTGCAGACCATGCGCTCCGTTCAATTCACGCCCATCCACGCCATGACATCACCCCGTGCCGGAGTTCTGCTGTGTGCCCTGCTGCTTGGTGGCTGCGTGCACGTCGCCGCGCCCGAGCTGCCGCAAACCCTGCCCGAGCGCTGGCAACAGCAGCCGCTGGCGGACGCCGCCCTGCCGGCTGCCGATCTGCGTGGCTGGTGGCGCGCCTTCAAAGATCCGCTGCTCGACCAGCTGGTCAGCAGCCTACTGGAACAGAATCTGGACCTGGCGCAGGCGCAGAGCCGCCTCAAGCAGGCGCGTGGTCTCGCTGAAGCCTCGGCAAGCGAATACCTGCCCAGCTTGAGCGCCGGCGCACGCAGCGTCGATAGCGCCTCGGGGCGCAAATCCTATTTCCACGCCACCCTGGATGCGATCTGGGATCTTGGCGCCTTCGGCATGCGCGACGGTCTGGCGCTGCAAGCGCAAGGTCAGGCCCAAGCCGCGCAGGCCGAGGTGCAGGCGCTGCGCGTCAGCCAGATTGCCGAACTGCTGCGCCACTACATCGCCCTGCGGGCGGCCCAGGCGCAAACGCAGAATCTGGCGGCACAACAAGCACTCGATGAACAACAGGTGGCGCTCATCAATGCGCGCATCCAGGCGCATCAGATGGCGGCCAGCGAACAGGAAGTCCTCGCCCGCCGTCAGCAGCAAACCCGCCTGGCGCTGGCCGCCAGCAAGCTCGAAGCCCTGCGCGCCGCACAGGCCGTCGCCGCCCTGCTCGGCCGCACCGCGGCCGACCCCGCCTGGCAAAGCCCGGCGCCGCAACCGCTGGCGCCGGCACTGCGCATCCGTCAGGTACCCAGCGACCTGCTGCGCACGCGGCCGGACATCTGGCGCGCCGAAGCCGATGTGCTCGCCGCCGCCGGTGACGCCGCCCAGGCTCGCGCACGGCTCTATCCGCGCATCACGCTGGGCGCCAGCTATCTGTTCGCCTACGATCTGGATACGCACCGCAAATCGCATGTCGACG
>NZ_JBDIVE010000005.1:185115-297297 GCF_039631295.1 Uliginosibacterium sediminicola
ATTCCGCTGTTCGACTGGGGTGGCCGCCAGGCCGCTTCGGCCGCCAGTCAGGCCGCGCTGCAAAGCGCCCTGCTCGGCTACCGCCAGACCTTGGTCAATGCCGTCGCGCAAACCGAAGTCGCACTCGCCGAACTGGACTTCCAGCGCTTGCAGCTGGCCCAGCAGGAAGCCGAGCAAAACACGCTGCAACAACAGGCGCAGCGACAGGCTGCGCTGCTCAAGCTGGGCTTGGCCAGCCAATACGATGCGCTGCGCTTGCGCAGTGAGCAGCAACAGAGCGCTCAGGCCTTGATCGCCGCACGCGCCAGCCATGCCCTGGCCCTGGTCAGCCTGTTCAAATCGCTCGGCGGCGCCCCGCAGCCGGAAAGCGAGGCGCCGTGATTTCCCTGGCCCGCAAATCGCTGCGTCATGAATGGCGCAAGTTCCTGCCGGCGATCCTGGCGCTGAGCTTTTCCGGACTGCTGCTGATCGCCCAGGCCGCCCTGGTGCTCGGCATCTTCGGCAGCGCCGCCGTGTATGTGACCGCCTCGTCCGCCGATCTGTGGGTCGGCTATCCGGGCACCAAGAGCGTGAGCTTTGGCCGCACGCTATCGCCCGATCTGGCGATGCGCCTGCGCATGGACCCGGACATCCGCGCGGTCGAATCCTATATCTGGGTCGATGGCGACTGGCGCGGCAAGGCGCGCCAGCAGGGCGCCGTTTCAGTCTATGTCTCCGGCATCGACACGCGGGCCGAGGCGATGATGTTCTCGCGCGTGCTGCCGGCAGCGCTGCGCGCACGCCTGCGCGAACCCGGCGCCGTGGTGGTCGATCCGGCCGATCTGGACCAACTCGGCGCCCATGTCGGCGGCAGCGCCTGGATCAACGGCCAGCCGGTACAGGTGGTCGGTGTGATCAGCGGCTTGCGGGCGCTCGGCGGCGTCAATGTGCTGACTTCGCTGGACAACGCCCGCCTGCTCGACAGCACGACCAGCCCCGCCGACAGCGCCACCTACTTCGTCGCCCAGCTGCGCACGCCGGGCAGTCTGGCCAAGGTACGGGCGCGCATCCAGGCCAATCCGGCCTTCGGCGCCTTCGAGCTGTGGTCGGCCAAGGAATTTGCCAGCCGCTCGCAGCACTACTGGCTGTTCGATACCGGCGCCGGGGTGGCGGTGTTCTTCATGGCGATCATCGTCTGCCTGGTCGGCGCCGTGATCACCAGCCAATCCCTGCTCGCGCTGGTGGTCGCCTCGGCGCGCGAATACGCCACGCTCAATGCGCTGGGGGTGAGCTTCCAATCGCTGGCGCGGGTGCTGGTCGAGCAATCGATGTGGGTCGGCGCCATCGGCTTGCTGATCGGCGGCCTGCTCAGCGCCGCCCTGCTCTCGCTGGCGGCGCTGCATGGCGTGCCGGTGAGCATGAGCGTGCCGGTGGCCCTGCTCTGCGCGGTCCTGGTGCTGGCGCTGGCCTTCGTCTCCGGCCTGCTCGCCACCCGTGGTTTGTGGCGCGCCGATCCGGCCATGCTTCTGCGATGAGTTCAATCATGCATCCACCGACACAGCGCAGTGCAGGCCCCAGCATCGTCGCCCAGGGCTTGCGCAAATCCTTTGTCTCCGGCGAAGTGCCGATCAAGGTGCTCGACGGCGTGTCGATCAGCATCGCCGCCGGCGAGCTGACCCTGATCTCCGGCCCCTCGGGTTGCGGCAAGAGTACCCTCTTGTCATTGCTGAGCGGCTTGCAGAAGCCCGATGCCGGCAGCGTCGAAGTGTGGGGCAGCGACATCACGCGCCTGAGCCAGAAAGCGCTGCAGCGCTTCCGCCTCGAACACACCGGCTTCCTGTTCCAGGGCTTCAATCTGTTCGGCGCGCTCAGCTCGCTGGAGCAGGTGCAGCTGCCGCTGGGCTACCTCGGCTTGTCGGACCGCGAAGCGCGCGCACGCGCCGAACAGGCGCTCGAAGAAGTGGCCATGGCACATCGCGCGCATTCGCGGCCGGCGCAGCTCTCCGGTGGCGAGAAGCAGCGCGTGGCCATCGCCCGCGCACTGGCCAAGCGGCCGCAGCTCTTGTTTGCCGACGAGCCAACCAGCGCGCTCGATGGCGAGAACGGCCAGAACATCGTCAATATCCTCCACCGCGTCGCACGCGAGCACGGCACCACGGTGCTCTGCGTCAGCCACGACCCGCGCCTGATCCGCAATGCCGATCGGGTACTGGCCATGGAAGACGGCCAGATTGGCCGCGAATGGCGCCCGGCACATGATATGCAATCGGCTCGCGCAGCCGACTCACAAGGAATCCAGCATGAAGCTTGAAGCCCGCTCTCCCGGCCTGCTCAGTTGCCTAGTCTTTTGCCTGCTCGCCGCCAGCGTGCTGACCGCCTGCCCGGCCAATGACCCAGCGCCCGCCGTCGAAGCGCCGGCCACAGGTGCCCTGGCCGTGGCACGCGGCAAGATCGACACGCAAAAAGGCATCCTCGATCTGCATGCGGCGCTGCCCGGTGAAGTCGCCAGCGTCTTGGTCAACGAGGGCGACGAGGTCAAACGCGGACAGGAACTGGTGCGCCTGCAAGCGACCGCCGCCGAGCTGGATCTCGGCCTGCTGGAGGCCGAGATCAAGCAGGCCGAGACCAGCCGCCAGAGCCAGCAGGACGCGCTGGACACGCTGACGCGGCAGAGCCGTCGCCTGCTCGAAGCGGTCAAGCTCGGCGCCATCGAGATGCAGAAGGCCGACGATGCGCTGGCCGCCCAGCAACAGGCAGCGGCTGCCCTGGCCAGCACGCGCGCCAGCATCGAGGTACTGCAAAAGCGCCGCGCCATTCTGCGCTGGCAGCTGCAGCGCCTGAGCATCAAGGCGCCTGCCAGTGGCCGCATTCTCAAGCTTGAGGCGCAGCCGGGCAGCCTCGCCGGGCCGGACAAGAACTTGCTGAGCCTGTTGCCGGCAAGCCCGCTGATCGTGCGCGCCGAGGTCAATGAGAGCTTTGTCGGCGCGCTCAAGATCGGCATGCAGGCGCAAATCCTGCTCGAATCACAGGCCGGCAGCACGCCGCTGACTGCACGGCTGACGCGCATCGCCCCGGTCTATCGTGCCGCCCGACTCGACGACGAAGCCCAGCTGCGCAGCAATGTCCGCGTGCTCGAATGCGTGCTCGAATTCGCACAGCAGCCCGATCTGCGCGTCGGCCAGAATGTGCGCGTGGAGTTCCGTCCCTGAGCGCCCCCGTTTTGATCGACAAGGAGCACGACATGCCGGCACTTCGCATCCTCACGCCGCAGACCCGCGACATCGGCTTTCCGGTGCGCCGCCTGCTGCCGGCCGCCGCACAGCGCAGCGTCGGGCCCTTCGTGTTCCTTGATCACATGGGGCCAGCGACATTCGCGCCAGACAGCACCGAAGGGGATGTACGCCCGCATCCGCACATCGGCCTGGCCACCATTACCTATCTGTTCAGCGGCGCCATCGTGCATCGCGACAGCCTGGGCGTCGTGCAGCGCATCGAGCCCGGCGCGGTGAACTGGATGTGCGCCGGCCGTGGCGTGGTGCATTCCGAACGCATGCCGGAAGATGTGCGCCGCAATGGCGACCTGGTCGAAGGCATCCAGATGTGGGTCGCCCTGCCCGCCGCGCTGGAAGCCTGCGAACCGCAATTCCTGCACTACCCGGCCGAAAGCTTGCCGCAGTGGGAAGAGGCCGGCGCGCAGTGGCATCTGCTGATCGGTCACTGGGGCAGGCACAGCTCGCCAGTCGAACAGCCTTCGGAAACCTTCTATGCCAGCGGCAAGCTGGCGGCGCAGGCGTGCTTCCGCTTTCCCAGTGAAGTCGCCGAGCGCGCGCTCTACGTCGTCCACGGTGCGCTGCAGATCGGCGATCAGCAGGTGCAGGCCGGCAGCCTGGCCATTCTCGATGCCGACTTCGACGCCGAGATCCTCGCCACAGAAGCCAGCTGCCTCATGCTGCTTGGCGGCGCACCGCTCGATGCACCACGCCAGATGTGGTGGAACTTCGTCTCCACCTCGCGCGAGCGGATTGAAGAAGCCAATGCCGATTGGGTGGCCGAGCGTTTCCCCGTTGTGCCTGGCGAGCATGAGCGCATTCCCGCGCCGCCCTTGTTGAAATCGCACTGAATGACTGCATCCTCCGACTCTTTCGCCACACCCGGTTTCGATCTTCATCGCCCCGCGCCGCGCGCCGCGCGCAAGCCCAAGCGCCTGGTGGCCCATGGTCACCAGCGCGAAGACCCGTATTACTGGCTCAATCGCCGCCAGGACCCGGCCGTGCTCGCCCATCTGCAGGCCGAGAACGCTTATGCCGAAGCCGCCCTGCAGCCGCTGGCCGCGCTGCGCCAGACGCTCTACGAAGAAATGCTCGCCCGCATCGAGGAAGACGATCTCTCGGTGCCGGTGCGCCTCGGCGCCTGGATGTATTACAGCCGCACCGAGAGCGGCAAGGCCTATGCGATCCATGCCCGCAAGCGTATCGACCCGCAGGCACCGGAAACCTGGCAGGACTCGCCCGAAGAGCTGCTGCTCGACGAGAACATCGAAGCGGCGGGCAAGCCTTTCTACGAGGTCGGCGATTTCGAAGTGAGCCAGAGCGGGCGCTTTCTCGCCTGGGCCGAAGACACACGCGGCAATCGTCAGTACCGCCTGAAAATCCGCGACCTGTTCAGCGGCAAGACCCTGCGCCTGCGCAAAACGCCCGAGCGCTGCCGTATCACCAGCCTGGTGTGGGCCAACGACGATCAGACCCTGTTCTACACGGTGGAAGATGCGCAAACGCAGCGCTCCTTCCAGCTGTGGCGCCATCAGCTCGGCGATGCCGAGGATGTGCTGCTGCGCACGGAACATGACGAGCGCTTTTCGCTGTCGCTGATGCGCACGCGCAGCAATGGCTTTCTGGTGCTCAGCGCAGGCAGCCACACCACCAATGAACTGCGCCTGCTGCCGGCCGACCAGCCGCGCGCGCGCTGGCAGCTGTTCGCGCGCCGCCGCGCCGGCATCGAATACGAGATCGACCACCACGGCGAGCGCCTGCTGGTGCGCGTCAATGACACCGGGCCTAACTTCCGCCTCGTCGAGACAGCGCTCGACAACTGGCAGCGCGCAGCCTGGCGCGAGCTGCTGCCGCACGACGAAGAAGTAGTCATCGAAGGCGTGGATCTGTGGCAGCGCTGGCAAGTGCTGTCGCTGCGCGTGCGCGGCCAGCAACGCCTGCGCGTCACGCCGCTGCGCGCCGACGGCAGCGCGGCCGGCGAGAGTCATGACATCGGCTTTGATGAGCCGGCCTGCAGCGTCGAACTCGAAGACCTGCCGGAATGGGATTCCGCCATCCTGCGCTATGAATACGAATCGCTGAGCACGCCCGACTCGGTATTCGACTACGAACCGCTGACGCGCCGCTCGACCCTGCGCAAGCAGAGCAAGGTGCTCGGCGGCTTCGATGCCAGCCACTACCGCAGCGCACGCATCGAGGCGCGTGCCGCCGATAGCACGGCGATTCCGGTCTCCATCGTCTGGCGGCGTGACACCGCGCTCGATGGCAGCGCGCCGCTGTGGCTGGAGGGCTATGGCGCCTACGGCATCGCCACCGACCCCTGGTTTTCCAGCACCCGCTTGTCCCTGCTCGACCGTGGCTGGGTGTTTGCGCTGGCCCATGTGCGCGGCGGTGGCGAACTCGGCCAGCGCTGGCACGACGGCGGCCGCCTCGCCAACAAGGCCAACAGCTTCAGCGACTTCATCGCCTGCGCCGAAGCGCTGGCCGATGCCGGCTACAGCGCACGCGGGCGCATCCTCGCCAGTGGCGGCAGCGCCGGCGGCCTGCTGCTCGGCGCGGTGCTCAATCAGCGGCCCGAACTGTTTGGCGCAGCGATTCTCGAAGTGCCCTTCGTGGACGTCGTCACCACCATGCTCGACCCCGATCTGCCGCTGACCGTAGGGGAATACGAGGAATGGGGAAATCCCCAGCGTCGCCGCGACTACCAGCGCATGCTGGCTTACTCGCCGTATGACCAGATCCGCGCACAAGCCTATCCGCCCATGCTGGTCGAAGCCGGCCTGCACGACAGCCAGGTGATGTACTGGGAACCGGCCAAATATGTCGCCCGCCTGCGCGAGCACAAGACCGACCAGCATCCCCTGCTGTTCATCACCAGCCTCGAAGCCGGCCACGCCGGCGCCTCCGGGCGCTACGAGCAACTGCGCGAACGCGCGCGCCAGCTGGCATTTGCCATCGCCGCCCTGGCCGGCTGAGGCCTGCCTATCATGCAGCCGGGCGGCGGGCGCCGCAGCGGCATAAATACAATCCGCCCCTAAAGAAATCGCCTGCCTCTGCCGTTGCCTGAGTCAGCAGAACATTGAAGAGGCCCTGTCAGCGGCCTCGCATCCGAATCTGTATCCATAATCAGCAGAGAACATGCCACAGGCTTTAGACGAAATTTCCGTGATGATCGTCGATTCGCAACCGAGCATGCGTTCGCAATTGCGCGCCATGCTGGGCATCTGCGGCATCACCAACATCGCGCTCTCGGTGTCGGCGGGGGCCGCCATCCGCAAGCTGCGTGAATCAACCTACGACATCATTCTCTGTGAATACCATTTGGGTGAAGGCCAGGACGGCCAGCACCTGCTGGAGGATTTGCGCAATCACCAGGTGATTCCGCTGTCCACGATCTTCATCATGATCACTGGCGAGAGCGCCTATGAACGCGTGGTCAGCGCCGTCGAGCTGGCGCCCAACGACTACGTGCTCAAACCCTTCTCGGCAGACATCCTGCTCGACCGCCTGGCCAAGGCACTGACCAAGCGCGACGTCTTCCTGCCCACCTACAAGCGTATCGAGGCGGGCAACCTGCTCGATGCGATCGAGGTCTGCAAGCGCGATGAAGTCGAGAACCCGGCTTATCTGATCGACTTCCTGCGCCTGCGCGCCGAGCTCTATCTGGCCACCAGCCAGACCGATCTGTCGCAGGAAATCTACCAGCGCGTGGTCGAAATGCGTGCCGTGCCCTGGGCCAAGCTGGGCCTGGCCAAGACGCAATACCTGCAGAAGCGCTACGACGAGGCACAGGAAGGCTTCAATGGCCTGATTGCCGAAAACGCCAATTACATGGACGCCTACGACTGGCTGGCGCGCACGCGCGAAGCGATGGGCGAGCTCGAAAGCGCGCAGGAAACCCTGCAGGCAGCGATCCGCGTCTCGCCGCACACCACGCGGCGCCTGCGCAAGCTGGGTGAAGTCTCCAACGAGCTGGGCGACCACACCACCGCCGCCAAAACCATGGCTGAAGTGGTGCGCAAGGGCAAATATTCCGACTTCCGCGACCCGGAAGACCACGTCCAGCTGATCAAGGCCCACCTCGGGCAAGGCGATACCAAGTCAGCCAGCGCCGCCATCCACGACCTTGAACGCAGCATGAACGGCCTGCCCAAGACGCCGCTGTGCAAAGCGCTCTCCTCGGCCCTGGTCGCCACCAAGAATGGTGATACGGCAGCCGCTGCGGCGGCACTGGACGAAGCGGCCAAGCACAGCCCCTCGGATCTGGGCACCAGCACCGGACTGAAAAAGGATCTGGCGCGCGTCTGCATCGAACACAAGCGTGACGATCAAGCCGCTGGCGTGATCATGGATATCATGCGCCACGCCGCCGACGACTCGGCGGTCGAAGACATCAAGAACCTGCTGGTCGACCTCGGCCGCCCCGAATTGGGCGAAGAACTCGCCACGCAGATCCGCGGCGAGGTCAAGAACCTGATGTCCGAGGGCGCCCAGCTGGCGGCCAAGGGCGACTACACCGGCGCCGTGATGCAGATGCGCCAGGCCGCCACGCGCCTGCCCGGCAACACCAATGTGCTGTTCAATGCTGCCCTGGCCTTGCTCAAGTACATTGAAAACGTCGAGTGGGAAGCCTCCTACGCCCAGGAGGCGCGCAACTACATCGAACGCGTACGCAAGCAAGACCCCGGCAACGAGCGCCTCAAGCTGCTCACCAACTACTTCCACGCCCTGCTCAAGAAGAACGGCGTGCGCCCCGGCGACCTCTAAAGCCGACAGTCCACCATCGCTGCAAGCCTGCTGTCAGGCAGGCCCGGCATACTGCTGCCTGCCCTGCGGGCGATGCATTGCCCGCGCGGCGCCCTATCCAGCTTGATATACTTGCTGCTTCAACTGCGGCGCGAGTCCGCCTTCCCTGTCTGCCCCGAAAGAAAGCCATGAGCGAAGCAAAAATCATCTACACCCTGACTGACGAAGCACCGGCGCTGGCCACCTACTCTTTCCTGCCCATCGTTCAGGCTTTCACCAAGCCGGCTGGAATCGCTGTCGAAACGCGTGACATCTCGGTCGCCGCACGCATCCTGGCGAACTTCCCCGATGCCCTCAAGCCCGAGCAACAAGTGCCCGACACCCTCGGCGAACTCGGCGAGCTGGCCAAGACGCCGGAAGCCAACATTATCAAGCTGCCCAATGTGAGCGCTTCGGTGCCGCAGCTCAAGGCCGCCATCAAGGAACTGCAGTCGCAAGGCTACGCCGTGCCCGACTTCCCCGAAGTGCCCGCCAATGATGAAGAAAAAGCCATCAAGGCACGCTATGCCAAAGTGCTCGGCAGCGCGGTGAATCCGGTTCTGCGCGAAGGCAATTCCGACCGCCGCGTCGCCAATGCCGTCAAGCAATACGCCAAGAAGCATCCGCACTCGATGGGCGCCTGGAGCGCAGCCTCCAAGTCGCATGTCGCCCACATGAGCGCTGGCGACTTCTACGGCAACGAGCAATCGGCCGTGATCGCCAAGGCCAACACGCTGAAGATTGAATTCACCGATACCACCGGTGCCAGCAAGACGCTCAAGGAAGTCAAGGTCAAGGACGGCGAACTGATTGCCGCCACCTTCATGAGCGCCAAGAGCCTCAAGGCTTTCTACGAAGCGCAGATTGCGGATGCCAAGGCACAGGGCGTGCTGTTCTCGCTGCACCTCAAGGCCACCATGATGAAGATCTCCGATCCCATCCTCTTCGGCCACGCCGTCAACGCCTACTACAAGGATGTCTTCGCCAAGCACGCCGACACCTTCGCCAAGCTCGGCGTCAATGTGCGCAACGGCATCGGCGACGCTTACGCCAAGATCCAGTCCCTGCCGGAAGCCGAAAAGGCCGCTATCGAAGCCGACCTGCGCGCAGCCGAAGCCGCCGTGCCGGTGGCCATGGTCGATTCCGACAAGGGCATCACCAACCTGCACGTGCCCAGCGACGTGATCGTCGACGCCTCGATGCCCGCCGCCATCCGCAGCTCGGGCCAGATGTGGAATCGTGAGGGCAAGCTGCAAGACACCAAGTTCACGATTCCCGACCGCTGCTACGCCGGCGTCTATCAAGCCGTCATCGAAGACTGCAAGGCCCACGGCACCTACGACGTGAAGACCATGGGCACCGTGCCCAATGTCGGCCTGATGGCACAAGCCGCTGAAGAATACGGCTCACACGACAAGACCTTCGAAATCCCCGCCGACGGCGTGGTCAAGGTCATCGCCGAAGACGGCACGGTGCTCACCGAGCACAAGGTCGAAGCCGGCGACATCTGGCGCGCCTGCCAGACCAAGGACATCGCCGTGCGCGACTGGGTCAAGCTCGCCGTCACCCGCGCCCGCGCCAGCAACACGCCGGCCATCTTCTGGCTCGACGACGCCCGCGCCTACGACCGCAACCTGATCAAGCTGGTCAATACCTACCTCAAGGATCACGACACCAGCGGTCTGGACATCCGCGTGCTCTCGCCGGTCGAAGCCACCAAGGAGTCGGTCAAGCGCATCCGCGCCGGCCTCGACACCATCTCGGTCACCGGCAACGTGCTGCGCGACTACAACACCGACCTGTTCCCGATCCTGGAACTGGGCACCAGCGCCAAGATGCTCTCCATCGTCCCGCTGCTGGCCGGTGGCGGCATGTACGAAACCGGCGCCGGCGGCTCGGCACCGAAGCACGTGCAACAGTTCCTCGAAGAGAACTACCTGCGCTGGGACTCGCTCGGCGAATTCCTCGCCCTGCAGGTCTCCATCGAAGAACTCGCCGCCAAGACCGGCAACAAGGCTGGCGCCGTGCTCGCCGAAACCCTGGACGCGGCCAATGCCAAGTTCCTCGACGAAGACAAGTCGCCCGCCCGCAAGGTCGGCCAGATCGACAACCGCGGCAGCCACTTCTACCTCGCCCTGTACTGGGCCCAAGCCCTGGCCGCACAAAGCAAGGACGCCGCACTCGCCGCCGTCTTCAAGCCGGTCGCTGAAAAGCTCACCGCCGCAGAAGCCACCATCGTCGGCGAACTGATCGGCGCCCAAGGCAAGCCGGTGGACATCGGTGGCTACTACCACCCCTCGCCCGCCAAGGCCTCCGAAGCCATGCGCCCCAGCGCCACGCTCAACGCAGCGCTGGCCAGCATCCAGTAAGCGCAACACCCGCCGCAAAAACAAACGCCCCGCTTAGGGCGTTTGTTTTTTAAGGACTGACAACGCACATGACATGATCCGCAGCATGCCAAAGAGTTTGATAGCTCTGGAGGCGATAAAAATTTGACGCTTCCAACGAGCGTACTGCGACGACAAGCTCGTAGGGTAATGACCCTCAGCCATCTTGGAAAAATGGCTTGTAGGCGATTATGAGAGGTTGTCATATTTTCAGGTGACGTGAATTTGGTTTTGCATCAGCCTGCTAGGTGTCAATAAAATACGCGTAGCCTTACAGATCAATAGACACCCGGGCTCATGCCGTCGGGTACGCCTGCTTTTCGCTTGTCTTAGAAGGAGAGTTTGATGATCTTGCGCCACATGCTGGCCGCTTTGCTGTGCATCAGCCTCGTTGGCTGTTCAAGTGTCCCCAGCTATCAGGAACCCAGCTCATCCAGTGAAAACGCCAAAATCAAAGCAACGGGGTCTGGCCGCGGCTTTTGCGGATTACACCCCAACCCTGTGTGTGACGCGAGGGTGCTTTTGGTGGATGGTCTGAGGGCCAGCCTTTTGTCTTCGGCGATTGATGTCACACCTGGAGAACACACTCTACGCTTGTTCTGCACTTCAAAAACCGGCCCATTAGCCAATCAATCAGCCAGTTTTGCCGACAGAACCGTCCGACTGGAACCCGGTGGCACCTACCGTGTTGAAGGCTCAATGGAGGATGAGATCTGTTACTTGAGTCTCCTCGACGACCGGACAAATACACCGGTTAAAGTCAAACCATTGGTCGTCAAAGCTTCTCCGCCGGGAACCTACCCGAATGCAGAGATGATTGCATTGCACGCCTCAGGCGATACGGTCTCAACCTTCACCGAAGTCCCAGCCGGAACCTATTTAGTACCCAATAGCCAGGTTTTTGTACAAGGCAATGCAAGCGGCGGTACGAACACCGGTGCAATGATGGGGGGAGCGTTGGGAGCCCTGATTGGCGCCAGCGTTGATCGTAGCGGAAATGCCAAGGCGGTCAGCGATGTTGCACAGGACCTGACAATCAGCTTCCAGAAGCAGATGGCCGACGCCTTGAGCACATCAATGGGCACACGGCAAAAACCAGCAAGCTATAAACGCGTAGACATTGAAAAAGAGGCGCAGCTCGTGCTGTTGCCCTCAGCATTGCTGGTCGCGATACCCGACGGAAAGTATGCTTTGTCTTTCCGCATGACGGTGCGTATCCAGAAGGACGACAAGAGCCCGGTCGTCACCAAGAATTTTTGGTACGCCGTCAGCAAAATGCGCCCTTTGACCGGGCCAGAAAGCTGGACTGAAAATCATGCTCAGCCAATCAAGGACATCGCCGCCATCGCTTTCACGAAGTTGTCAGCTGCATTGCTGGATGATATTGAGGGCATCGATAAAGTGTGGGAACAGGGCGCCCCAACACCCAACGACGTAACACGCGTGAATTGATACACGATGGGCGCATGGGCGACGTCTCACCGCCACCTATGCGCCACAATCAGTTTCACTCAAGAAAGGAGTTGGCCATGAAAACCCCAGCTCGTAGGGCCCGATAACCTCAGCGCCTTGCACCGAATCACCTTGCGCCATGTCTGGCCGTTGCAGCAAATTCACGGTGAATGAAAACCTGCGGCCGAGGCATCAAGCACGCAGGCAGTTTGGTGTCGGGTAACGAGCCAGATTGCGAAACAGCCGGTGCAATGCCCTTCGGTTATATGCATACATGGACGCCCCCGTTTGCAAAGCCAATCTTTTCATTGACGACGACACACGGAGTCGATAGCAGCCATACATTCGGTCTTTAGTGCAGTTCATCCATAACGCACGCACACGGTGCAGGGCCTGCATCTGTTGGCCCTCAATGCTGCGAATGGCCACCGACGGCACTGAGTGACGGTTCGCCGCTTCGGCAATCGCAGCTACATCGCGTGCATCGGTCTTGTTGCCTTGCACGAACGGCTTCACATGCTGCGGTGCCATCATCTTCACCTGGTGGCCCAGACTGGAAATCCGCCGCGCCCACTCATGAGCACCCCCGCACGCTTCCATTCCGACCAACACGGGGGGCAACTTGGCGAAGTGCTCCATTACCTCGGATCGCTTGAGTTTCTTGCCGTACAGCTTACGTCCCTGACTGTTTATCCCGTGCACCTGAAACACAGTCTTTGCCAGATCCAGCCCGACTACCTTAAGCTCCTCCATGACGCCCCTCCGCTCAGTGGTTTCTAGACAACTCCACTTTGGCACTTCGATGCCGTTGCAGGTAGGGGCGTCCATGTCATTACCCTACGGACCTGCAGAGTCTGGCTGAATCTGCCACACCTTGACGCCTCAAGCTGACAAACTCGCGTGGCTGCGCAGAGCAAGGCGCTCGGCGCCAAAGTTTGAACCCTGATTTTAAGCGGAGAACGTCATGACAACACCCCTGGGCATTGCCTCCGACCATGCCGGCCTGGAACTCAAGCGCGTCCTGATCGCCGAGCTGGAAAAGCGCGGCATCGCGCTACGCGACTTCGGCACGACCACGGGCGAAGCCTGTGATTACCCAGACTTCGCACATGCCGTGGGCGGCGCGATTGCGACGGGTGAGATCGAGCGTGCGATCCTGGTCTGCGGCACCGGCGTAGGCATGTCCATCGCGGCCAACCGGCACGCAGCGGTGCGCGCCGTGGTGTGCAGCGAGGCCTTGAGTGCGCGCATGTCGCGCCAGCACAACGACGCCAATGTGCTGTGCATCGGCGCCCGCATCGTCGACGCGGGGACGGCGCTTGATATCGTGGGTGCCTTTCTGGGCACCGCCTTCGAAGGCGGACGGCACGCCGGGCGCGTGGCGAAGATCAATCTGCGCTGAGAAGCCAGCTGCGGTCTCCTGATCCGCGACCGCAAACTATTGGACGGCCCTCTTTGACGCGAAGTACGCCAAGAAAGGCGAAGGCTCGCAAAGGAAAACCAGTCAAAAAATAGCCTTGTATTCCTTTGCGGGCCTCGGCTCTTCTCTGCGCCCTTCGCGTCAAAATTCAGACCTGAAAATAATCCGCGACCGCAAGGTATTGAACGGCTGTCTTTGACGCGAAGTACGCCAAGAAAAGCGAAGGCTCGCCAAGGAAAGCCAGTCAAAAAATAGCCTTGTATTCCTTTGCGGACCTCGGCTCTTCTCTGCGCCCTTCGCGTCAAAATTCAGACCTGAAAATAATCCGCGACCGCAAGCTATTGGACAGCTGTCTTTGACGCGAAGTACGCCAAGAAAAGCAAAGGCTCGCAAAGGACAGCCAGTCAAAAAAATAGCCTTGTATTCCTTTGCGGGCCTCGGCTCTTCTCTGCGCCCTTCGCGTCAAAATTCAGACCTGAAAATAATCCGCGACCGCAAGGTATTGAACGGCTGTCTTTGACGCGAAGTACGCCAAGAAAAGCGAAGGCTCGCCAAGGAAAGCCAGTCAAAAAATAGCCTTGTATTCCTTTGCGGACCTTGGCTTTTCTCTGCGCCCTTCGCGTCAAAATTCAGACCCGCAAATCATGTACAGCCAGCCGCACCTACTCAAACGCATCCGCTGCCAAAGTATTCGCCGCCGGATCGAGACACACGCGGTAGTGGGCGAAGAAGTCGTAGCCGAGCAGGCCGTCCAGTGTGGGGATGGGGAGTTCCATCACCAGCAAGGGGCCGGGCGCGGTGCGCTGGCCGGCCAGGCTGGCGCCGTCTAGCGAGCGCGTTTTGTCACTCAGCACCGCGCCCGGCCGGCCGGGTTTGATGAGGTTCTGATTCGCGCCGGTGTCCAGGCCCATCAGCAGCGTCTGGCCGCTGTAATCGAACTGCACATAAGGCAAGGAACCGAGGCGGCTGAGCGCTACGGGCGTGGCGCGGCACTCGCCGTGGGCCGCACCACGCGGGTAGAGCCGCGCCTGGCGTTTGGCGTAGTCGAAGACCAGGTTGAAGCGCTGCAGGTAGGCAAAGCCCAGGTAGCCGTCGATCCCCGGCGGAATAGTGGTTTTCTTCCAGACAGTCGCCGGCAGGGTTTCCAGCTCGCCGCCGGGCAAGCGTACGCGCTTGCTGCGGGCATCTGTCTTCGCCTCGTCCGCAGGCCAGTCGGGGCGCAGCGCCAAGGGGGCTGCGCCGCCTAGATCGAGGATCAGTGTGGCCGGGCGATCATCGACCTGCACACTGAGCAGGGGTAATTGCTGGCGTAGTTCGAAGGGGAGTACCCGCTCCGGCTCCAGCGCCCGAGCACCTGCGCTAGCTAACAGGGCGAACAAGGCAACAACAGCAGCTTTCAAAGTGATCTCCTTCACACAGATTTGCGCGCCAAGGCACTACTTTACGCGCGGCCTGCGGCACCGGGATTGCAGCGCGGGCAAAAGCCGGAAAAACGCTGCACAAGCATCATCAAAGCGCTCTCCAGACACCGGAAGACGCGCACCAAACGGAGTCACAAAAGCTGTTTGAAACGCGCTTGAAGCGCTCTTTTGGTGCGCGCAAACGATTGCGCAAACGATTGCTCAAGACCTCAGCGCCTTCAAACCAAGGCTTTTTCCCAGCGCTCCAGGGCCTCCATCGCTGCGCTGCGGGCATCCGCCGGCAGGAAGGAAGCACGCATGGCGTGGCGCATCAGCTGTGCGGCCTCGCTGGCGGACAAGCCTTGCGCGGCGTACAGGCGACGCATTTCCTCACTCAGGGTGACGCCCGACATCAGGCGGTTATCGGTCGACACCGACACCGACAAACCCGCTTGCAGCATGCGCCGCACCGGGTGTTCAGCCAGGCTGGGCACGGCACCTGTATGCACATTGCTGCTCGGGCAGACCTCGAAATGCAGGCCCAGGGTGCGCGCCTGCTGCAGCCAGGGCTCGGCCAGTGCTTCGTCCGGCGGGGTCATGATGCGCACGCCATGGCCGATGCGCGTGGCGCCAATGCCGGCGGCTTCAAACACGCGGCTGCCTTCATCGGCCTCGCCGGCGTGGCAGGTCAGGCCGAGTCCAGCCTTGCGCGCCTGGGCATAGGCGGCGGCCAGCAGCTCAGGCGGGAAGCCGAATTCCGGGCCGGCCTGGTCGAAACCGATGACGCCCTGGTCCTGGTAGCGCACCGCCAGTTCGGCCGAGCGCAGCGCCGCTTGTGGCGTGTCGTTGCGCATGGCGCAGATGATCAGGCCGCAGTTGAGCGTGCTGCGCGCAAAGCCGGCCAGGGTCGCTTCGATCACCGCCTCGGGGCGCATGCCAAAGGGCTCCAGCAGCAAGGGCGCCATGCGGAATTCGGCCAGCACGCAGCCATCCAGGCGGGCGTCTTCAGCGGCCTCGAAAGCCACACGCTCGCAGGCTTCGGGCGTCGCCATGGCTTGCACGGTGAGCGCAAAGCCTTGCAGGTAGCGCACCAGATCGCCGGAATCGGCATTGGCCTGCATCCACGCGGCGAGCGCGTCAGCGTCCTGCACCGGCAGGGCGACGCCGGCCTGCTCGCAGAGTTCGAGCAGGGTTGCCGGGCGCAAGCCACCATCGAGGTGCTCGTGCAAAAGGGCCTTGGGCAGGCGGCGCCAGAAGGCCAGATCGTTCGGTGTGTTCATAGGGGGTTTCCTTTTACTCATCAGTTTTCGCTGTCGTGCGAAAGATCCAGCGTGCCAGCAGGTTTCAGGCCAGGCCTCACACGCTCACATCACAAATCTGTCACCCACACATGGCACACAGCATGCTTAAATAATCGCAGTCAGCAAACGTTTGCACCACTAACAGGCAAAGCAAAAAGGTTCCTATAGCATGTTCACACTGCATTCTCTCCTGCGCACCCTCGCCCTGCTGGGTTTCGGCCTCGGCTGTGGCCTCGCCAGCGCCGATCCGGGCATCGTCTATGAGCTCGGTGGCAAGTTCGACAAATCCTTCAACGAGGCAGCCTACCGCGGCATCGAACGCTGGAAGAAGGAGACCGGCAAGAACGTGCTGGAGTTCGAAATTTCCAACGAAACCCAGCGCGAGCAAGCCATGCGCCGCATGGCCGAGCGTGGCGCCGATCCGATCCTGGCCATCGGCTTCTCGCAGCAGACCGCGCTGACCAAGGTCGCCAAGGAGTTCCCCAAGCTGCGCTTCGTGCTGGTCGATGAAAACGTGCAGCTGCCCAATGTGCAGTCGATCCTGTTCAAGGAGCAGGAAGGCGGCTTCCTGGTCGGCATCCTCGCGGCGATGGCCAGCAAGAGCGGCAAGGTCGGTTTCGTCGGCGGCATGGATGTGCCGCTGATCCGCAAGTTTCAGTGCGGCTATGAACACGGTGCGCGCTACGCCAATCCGAAAATTGAACTGTTCGGCAACATGACCGGCACCACCGGCGCGGCCTGGAATGACCCGGCACGCGGCGGCGAACTGGCCCGTGCGCAGTTCTCGCGTGGTGTCGATGTGGTGTTTGCCGCTGCTGGCGGCACCGGCGTGGGCGTTTATCAAGCCGCCAAGGATGCCGGCAAGCTCGCCATCGGCGTCGATAGCAATCAGAACCATCTGCAGCCGGGCACCATGCTCACATCGATGCTCAAGCGCGTCGATGTGGCGGTGTACGAAGCCCTCAAGAGCAAGCAAACCGGCCTGACCGTGCTGGGCCTGCGTGAATCGGGCGTCGATTACGCGCTCGACCAGTACAACGACAAGCTGGTCACGCCGGCGATGCGCGCCAAGGTCGAAGAAGCGCGCAAGGCGATCATCGACGGCAAACTCAAGGTCGCCGATTACACCGGCGGCAGCTGCAAATAAGCGATGAGTACGATCAAGGACGTCGCCGCACGGGCGGGCGTGTCATTCACGACCGTCTCGCACGTGCTCAACGGCACCCGGCGGGTCAGCGAGGAGGCGCGTGCGCGCGTCGAGCAGGCTGTCGCCGAGATGGGCTATTCGCCCAGCGCCGTGGCACGCGCTCTGAAGACCAGCGAGACCTTCATCTTCGGTGTGCTGGTGCCGGACATCACCAACCCCTTTTTCGCCGAACTGACGCGTGGCATCGAGGACCGCTGCTGGCAGACCGATTACTCGGTCTTCCTCTGCAATTGTGACGATGACGGCGGCCGCCAGGACCGCTATCTGCAAACCCTGATCGAACGCCGTGTCGATGGCCTGGTGCTGGCCGCCGCCGCCGGTGAAGCAGCAGAAGTCGCCAAGCGTCTGGCGCGTAGCAATAACGTGCCGACCGTGGTGGTCGAACGCCGCATTCCGGGGCTGGATGCCGACCTAGTGCGCATCGACCACGATGCCGGCGCACGCCTGGCTGCCGGCCACTTGCTGGAAAAAGGCCATCGCGCGATTGCCTGCCTGTCCGGCCCCAGCGATTTCGACATCAGCCGCGAGCGCACGGCCGGCTGGTTGGCGGCGCTGCGCGAAGCCGGCGTCGAGCCGCGCCCGGAATGGATGCTGACCGGCGACTTCTCGGCGTCAGCCGGTTACGAGATGGCGCGCAGCCTGCTCGCTCGCGGCGAAGTGACGGCCATCCTCGCCGGTAATGACGTGATGGCCATCGGTGTGCTGCGCGCAGCCGCCGAGCTGGGCATCAGCGTGCCCGAGCAACTCTCGGTGATCGGCTTCGACGGCATCGATCTGGGCGGCTATGTGCATCCGGGGCTGACCTCGGTCGGCTGCCCGATTCATGAAATGGGCGGCACCACCGCCTCCCTGCTGCTCGAACGCCTGACCAATCGCGAAGGCTCGCGCCGCGAAGTGATCATCAAGCCGCGCATCATCGAACGCCAGAGCGTTGCTGCGCCTCCACGAACCTGAACCCTGAACATGAACCAGCCTCCCCTGGCCGTACGCATGCGCGGCATCCACAAACAATTCGGCAGCGTCCGCGCCAATGACGGCGTGGACCTGGCGGTGCGCGCCGGCAGCATCCATGCCCTGGTCGGCGAGAACGGCGCCGGCAAGAGCACCCTGATGTCGGTGCTCTACGGCTTCTACCAGGCCGAAGCCGGCGATATCGAGATCGACGGCAAGGCGGTCAGCATCCGCAATGCCCAGGACGCCATCGCCCTCGGCCTGGGCATGGTGCACCAGCACTTCATGCTGATCGACACCCTGAGCGCGCTCGACAATCTGATGCTCGGCTGCGAGCAAGGCCTGCTGCTGCGCGGCGCACGCGCCAAAGCGCGCGAGCGTCTGGCAGCGCTGATGACCCGCAGCGGCCTGCAAGTGCGCCTCGATGCGCTGGTCGGCGATCTGTCGGTCGGCGACCGCCAGCGCCTGGAAATCCTCAAGGCGCTGTATCGCGGCGCGCGCATCCTGATCCTCGACGAGCCGACCGCCGTGCTCACGCCGCAGGAAACCGAACAGCTCTTCGGCGTACTCGAACGCCTGCGCGCACAAGGCAGCACGATCCTGCTGATCACCCACAAGCTCAAGGAAGTGATGCGCATCTGTGACCAGGTGACGGTGATGCGTGCCGGTCGCGTGGTACATGAATGCGCGATTGCCGAAACCTCGATCAATGCGCTGGCCGAGGCCATGGTTGGCCGCAAGGTGCAGCTCGGTCGTCAGGGCATGGCAGCAAGCGCGGCACAGGAAGTGCGCCTTGAGGCCCGCCAGCTCAGCTGCGCCGATGCCATGGGCGTGCCGCGCCTGCGCGAGGTGAGCCTCAGCCTGCGCGCGGGCGAGATCGTCGGCATCGCAGGCGTGGCCGGCAATGGCCAGAGCGAACTGCTGGATCTGCTCTCCGGCCTCGCACGGCCCAGCGCCGGCGTTTTGCGGATCGGCGAGCAAACGTTTGGCTCCAACCGTGGCGAACACTGGCTGGACCCGCTGACGGCGCGCAAGCTGGGGCTCGCCCACGTGCCGGAAGACCGCCACGCACGCGCCATGGTGATGGCTTTCCCGGCCTGGGAGTCCGCCGTGCTGGGCTACGAAGGTTTGCCGGCGAACAGCCAGCGCGGCTTTCTGCGCGGGACGGCAATCCGTGCTGCAACGGCCGCGATGATGGCGCAATTCGATGTGCGCCCGCCGCTGCCCGAACTGGGCAGCGCCAAGTTCTCCGGCGGCAATCAGCAAAAGATCGTGCTCGCCCGCGAGATCGGCCAGGCGCCGCGCGTGCTGCTGGTCGGCCAGCCGACGCGTGGCGTCGATATCGGCGCCATCGAATTCATCCACGCCCAGCTGCGTGCGCTGCGCGATGCCGGCTGCGCGATCCTGCTGGTCTCCAGCGAGCTGGACGAGATCCTCGCGCTGGCTGATCGCGTGCTGGTCATGAACGAAGGCCGCATCACCGGCGAGCTGCCGATCGAAGACTGTGACGAGACCCGTCTGGGCCTCTTGATGTGCGCCACGAGCGCCATGGAAACAAAGGAAACACTGCAATGAGCGCCTCCCCAGGCTCGGCCACCCGCTTACCACGCTGGGCCGATATCTTCCTGCTGCCACTGGTCAATCTGTGCATTGCCCTGGCCGTGGCCGCCGTCGTGGTGGCCCTGGTCGGCCAGCAGCCGCTGACGGTGATGCACAGCCTCATCGAGGGCGCCTTTGGCAGCGCGCGCGGCCTCTCCTACACCCTCTACTACACCACCAGCTTCATCTTCACCGGCCTGGCCGTGGCGGTGGCCGCGCATGCCGGGCTGTTCAACATCGGCGCCGAAGGCCAGGCCACCATCGGTGGTCTGGGCACGGGTTTGCTGGCGCTGTGGCTGGCCCCGCATCTACCCAGCGTGCTGCTGTGGCCGCTGATGCTCCTCGCCGGGATGTGCGGCGGCGCGCTGTGGGCGGCGGTGCCGGGTTATCTGCAGGCGCGGCGCGGCAGCCATGTGGTGATCACCACGATCATGTTCAACTTTCTCTCCAGCGCGCTGATGAGTTATCTGCTGGTGCACCCGCTCAAAGTCAATGACGGCATGGCGGTCGAAAGCGCGCCCTTTGCGCCCAGCGCCCACCTCACCGGCATTCACGAGCTGCTGGGCGCGCTCGGCATCGACTGGCCCAGCTCGCCGCTCAACCTCAGCTTCCTGCTCGCCTTGCTGGCCGCAGCCGGCGTGCAGCTGCTGCTCTGGCATACGCGTCTGGGCTACCGCCTGCGCGCCGCCGGCTCCTCGCCCGGCGCGGCCGAATACGCCGGCATCGAACCGGGGCGGCAGATCATCATCGCCATGGCCATCTCCGGCGCGCTGGCGGGCATGCTCGGCATGAACGAGATCGCCGGCGTCAATGACAAGCTGCTGCTGGACTTCGTCGCCGGCGCCGGCTTCACCGGCATCGCGGTAGCCGTGATGGGGCGCAATCACCCCTTTGGCGTGATCATGGCCAGCCTGCTGTTCGGCGCGCTGTTCCAGGGTGGTGCTGAAGTTGCTTTTGAAATCCCCGGCTTCAGCCGCGACATGGTGGTCATGCTGCAAGGCTTGATCGTCCTCGTCTCGGGCGCCATGGCCCAGGCCGTCGCCCAGCCGCTGTCGCGCCTTGTCCATGCTCTCAGCGGACTGAGCGGCCACCGCAAGGAGCTGCAACATGGATGAAATCCTCATCGGCACCCTGCTCGCCTCCACCCTGCGCGTGGCCACGCCACTGATCTTCTGCGCATTGGCTGGCGTCATCTCGGAGCGCTCGGGCGTGATCGACATCGGCCTCGAAGGCAAGATGCTCGCCGCCGCCTTTGCGGCCGGCGCAGTCGGCGCGCTGTCCGGTTCAACAGCGCTGGCACTCACTGCCGCACTCGGCGCCAGCGTGTTGCTGTCGATGCTGCATGGCTATGCCTGCGTCAGCCATCGCGGCGATCAGGTGGTGGCCGGCATGGCGATCAATATCTTCATCGCCGGCATCACCGTGGTGCTGGGCATCGCCTGGTTCTCGCAAGGCGGCCAGACACCGGCGCTGCCCGACAGCGTGCGCCTGCACCCGCTGATCGAGCATGCCGGCGAGCGCTTCGGCCCCCTGCTGGGCAGTGCCGTGCTCGGCCACAACATCCTGGTCTATCTGAGCCTGGCGCTGGTCGTCGCGGTGTGGTGGTTCCTGCAGCACAGCACGCCGGGCCTGCGCCTGCGCGCGGTCGGCGAGAATCCGCACATGATCGATGCCGCCGGCATCTCGGTCAAAGCTCTGCGCTATCAGGCGCTGGCCCTCAACGGCATCCTTTGCGGTCTGGCCGGCAGCTATCTGGTGCTGGCCATGAACGCCGCCTTCTCGCCGCACATGACCGCCGGGCGCGGTTACATGGCGCTGGCCGCAATGATTTTCGGCAAGTGGCGGCCGCTGCCGGCACTGGCCGCCTGCCTGCTGTTCGGCTTTCTCGATGCGATCGCCATCCGCCTGCAAGGCGTCGTGCTGCCCGGTATCGGTGAAGTGCCGGTGCAGCTGATCCAGGCCCTGCCCTATCTGCTGACGGTAATCCTGCTGGCCGGCTTCATGGGCCGCGCGATTGCACCGCGTGCGCTCGGCACCCCTTACGTCAAGGAACGTTGAAATGAGTTTGATTCTGCCCGCGCCGGACATCATCGCCGCCCTGCATCAGGCGGCGCGTGAGGCGCAGCTCAAGGCCTATGCCCCGTATTCGAAGTTTCTCGTCGGCGCCGCGCTGCTCGACGAGCAAGGCCGCATCCACGCCGGCTGCAATGTCGAAAACGCTGCCTATCCGCAAGGCGCCTGCGCCGAAGCTGGCGCGTTGAGCGCCATGGTGCTGGCCGGCGGTCTTGCCCTGCGCGCCGTGCTGGTGCTCGGCGATGGCGAAGGCCTGGTGACGCCCTGTGGTGGCTGCCGCCAGCGCATCCGTGAATTCGCCGCCGCCGACACCCCCATCCTGATTGCTGATCGTCATGCAGTGCGTGCGCATTTTTCGCTCGCGCAACTCCTCCCTGAAAGTTTCGGACCCCAACACCTGAAGTCATGAGCCTAAATAATCTTGCCGCCCAACAGGTACTCCAGCACGCACCGGCCGCCAAGCCGCGCGTGGCCATCGTTCTCGGTTCCGGCTGGGGAGGCCTGACCGGCCTCATCAGCGAGCCGGTACGCATTCCCTACCATGCCCTCAACGGCTTCCCGCACGCCACCGTGCAAGGTCACAGCGGCGAGCTGTGGCTGGGACGCATCGGTGAGCATGAAGTCGCCGTGATGAGCGGGCGCAAGCACGCTTACGAGACCGGCGACGTCACCGGCATGAAGCTGCCGCTGGAAACCCTGCAGGCCCTCGGCTGCACCACCCTGATCCTCACCAATGCCGCCGGCAGCCTGCGTCGCGACATGCCGCCGGGCAGCCTGATGGTGCTCAACGATCACATCAACCTCGCGCAACGCACGCCGCTGATCGGCGCGGCCGCCAGCACCCGCTTCGTGAACATGACCAATGCCTACGACGCGGAGCTGCGTGACAAGGCGCTGCAAGCGGCACGCACCGTCGGCTGCACGCTGCACGAGGGCGTGTACATGTGGTACTTCGGCCCGCAATTCGAGACGCCGGCCGAGATCCGCATGTTCCGCATCCTCGGCGCGGATGCCGTGGGCATGAGCACGGTGCCGGAGACGATCATCGCGCGTCACATCGGCATGAAGGTGCTGGCCTTCTCGCTGATCACCAATATGGGCGCCGGCATGTCCAGCGAAGCGCTGAGCCACGCCCATACCCTCGAACAAGCCAATGCGGTGAGCGACACCGCCAACCGCTTGCTGGCCAGCGTCATCGCCAGCCTGTAACAACATGGAGTCCCGCATGTCATCACCCTCCCTGCAGGACAGTGCCCGCCTGGCGCTGGCCTGTCTCGATCTGACCAGCCTCAACGACACCGATGGCGAAGCCGAAGTGGCACGCCTCTGCGCCCGTGCGCAAGGCCCCTTCGGCGCGGTGGCCGCGGTCTGCGTGTGGCCGCGCCTGGCCGCCTTTGCGCGCCGCGAGCTACCGGCGAATATCCGCGTCGCGGCCGTCGCCAATTTCCCCGATGGCAGCACCGATGTCGAACGTGCGGTGCGCGACACGCACGCCATCCTTGATGCCGGCGCACAGGAAGTCGATCTGGTGCTGCCCTGGCAAGCCCTGCAGGCGGGCGACGAGAAAAGCGTGGCGCAGCTGCTCGGTGCCGTGCGGCGCGCCAGCAAAGGCCTCAGCCTGAAGGTGATCCTCGAGAGTGGCATGCTCGGCAGCGCTGCGCTGATCAGCCGTGCCGCCCAGCTAAGCCTCGCAGCAGGCGCTGACTTCCTCAAGACCAGCACCGGCAAGACGCCGGTGAGCGCTACCCACGAGGCAGCACAGCTGATGCTTGCCGCCATCGCGGCGGACGCCGGTGCACGGCAAAGCGTGGGCTTCAAGCCTTCCGGCGGTATCCGCACGGTGGGTGACGCGGCCGAATACATTGCGCTGACGCGCAGCCAGCTCGGTGACGAGGCGATCACTCCGATCCGCTTTCGCATCGGTGCCAGCAGCGTGCTCGACGACATCGAGCGCGTCCTCGCCGGCCAGGCCTCGCAGAGCACGGCCGCAGCGGGGACCTACTGAGATGAGCCTGCTGCCGCAAGAAATCATCCGCCACAAGCGCGACGGCCAAACCCTCAGCGCAGAAGAAATCCAGCACTTCGTGCGCGGTCTGGTCGATCAGTCCTGGAGCGATGCGCAGGCTGCGGCGATGGCCATGGCCTGCTTCCTGCGCGGCCTCGCGCAAGACGAAAAGGTGGCGCTGACGCGTGCCATGATGCATTCGGGCGAAGTGTTGTCGTGGGCGCAAAGTGCGCTGCCCGGCCCGATCCTCGACAAGCATTCAACCGGCGGCGTCGGTGACAAGGTCAGCTTGCCGCTGGCGCCCATCCTCGCCGCCTGTGGTGCCTTCGTGCCGATGATTTCGGGACGCGGCCTCGGCCACACCGGCGGCACCCTCGACAAGTTCGACAGCATTCCCGGCTACCAGACCGCGCCTTCGCTCGACACCTTGCGCCAGGCCTTGCGCACCGCCGGCTGCGCGATCATCGGCCAGACCGCCGAGCTGGCGCCGGCCGACCGCCGCCTGTATGCCATTCGCGATGTCACCGCCTGTGTCGAATCGATCCCGCTGATCACCGCCAGCATTCTCTCCAAGAAGCTGGCCGCCGGCCTGCAAGGCCTGGTGATGGACGTCAAGACCGGCAACGGCGCGTTTGCCGCCGATCTGGGCATGGCCCAGGAACTGGCCCGTTCTTTGGTTGAAGTGGCTGAAGGCGCGGGCCTGCCGACGCGCGCCTGGATCACCGACATGAACCAGGTGCTCGGTCGCAGCTGCGGCAACGCACTCGAAATGCATGAAGCGCTGGCCCTGCTCAAGAACGAGGCGGCGGAACCGCGCCTGCTCGAAGTGACGCGCACGCTCAGCGCCGAGCTGCTGTGCATCGGCGGTCTGGCGGATGATCTGGCCGACGGCCTGTTGCAGGTCGACCGCGTGCTTGCCAATGGCAGCGCGCTGGAACACTTCGCACGCATGATCGCCGCCCTCGGCGGCCCGCACGACTTCGTCGAAAAGCCGGATCACTACCTCGCCGCCGCGCCCGTGCGCAAGGTGCTGCGCGCCGAACAAAGCGGCTGGATCAGCGAGATGGCGACCCGCGACATCGGCCTGCTGCTGATCGAGATGGGCGGTGGCCGTCGCCAGGTCACTGATCGCATCGATCACCGCGTCGGCCTCAGCGATCTGCATGCCATTGGCACGCGTGTCGAGGCTGGCGAAGCGCTGGCGGTCATTCACGCCGCCGACGAGGCCTCAGCCGAGCTGGCAGCCAAACGTTTGCAGCAACTCATCCGCCTGAGCCCAAGCCTGGTCAGCGCGCAAGCCGTGCTCCTGCAGCGTCTGGGCGGGGAGCGCTGAGATGCCGCGCGCGATTCTCGTCGTCCTCGACTCCTTCGGCCTCGGTGCCACGCCGGACGCCGAGCACTACGGCGATGCCGGCGCCAACACGCTGGGCAGCATCGCCCGCTGGTGCGCCCAAAATGGCCAGCCCTTGCAGCTGCCCAATCTGGCGCGTCTGGGTCTGAGCCAGGCCGCGCAGGCTGCCAGTGGTAGCTGGCCGCTGGGTTTGAATCAGGACCCGGCGCCGATTGGCGCCTGGGGCGCGGCGCGCGAACTGAGCCGCGGCAAGGACACGCCAAGCGGCCATTGGGAATTGATGGGCTGTCCGGTGCCTTTTGACTGGGGCTATTTCCCGCGTCTGGAATCGACCGAAGGTCTGCCCTTCGGCGTCTTCCCGGCCGAGCCGATGCAGCGCTGGCTGGATGTATGCGATCTGGATGGCAGCCTCGGCAATTGTCACGCCTCCGGCACCGAGATCATCGAAGAGTTCGGTGACGCGCACATCCACAGCGGTATGCCGATCTGCTACACCAGCAGTGACAGCGTGTTCCAGATCGCCGCCCACGAAACGCATTTCGGGCTCGATCGCCTGTACGCGATCTGCGAGGCGGCGAAAACGATTTTCGACGCGCTCAATATCGCCCGCGTCATCGCCCGCCCCTTTGTCGATGCCGCGCCGGGCAGCGCGCAGCGCTATCGGCGTACCGGCAATCGCCACGACTACACCACGCCGCCACCGCAAGACACGCTGCTCGATGTGCTCAGCCGCGCGGGTCGCGAGGTGCACGGCGTCGGCAAGATCCGCGATATTTTCGCGGCACGCGGCATCAGTCATCACCACGCCGCCGACGGCAATGCCGCACTCTGCGCCGCCACGCTGAAAGCGCTCGAACACTGTGCCGACGGTGGTCTGGTGTTCAGCAATCTGGTCGATTTCGACATGCTCTACGGCCATCGCCGCGACCCCGCCGGTTATGCCCAGGCGCTGCGTGATTTCGATGCCTTCCTGCCGCAGCTGCTCGATAGTCTGCAGCCCGGCGATCTGCTCGCACTCAGCGCCGACCATGGCTGCGATCCGTGCTGGCCGGGCAGCGATCACACCCGCGAACATGTACCCGTGCTGTTTGCCGGCCCGGCCTGCCCGGCCGCGCGGGCGCTGGGTGTGCGCAACAGCTTTGCCGACATCGGCCAGACCTTTGCGCGCCACCTCGGCATGCCCGCTCTGGCGCACGGCGAAGCCGTTTGGTGAGTGAAGGGAATGTCGGCAATGCACCAAAAGATGACGCCCTGCACCACGCTGAAACCAGACATCCACCCTGTCTCGATGGGCGAACAGCACAAGACAGGATTCGCAACACATTTCCGCTCTGCTTTCACTCTGCTGCAACACAGGCCAGGCACACTTCGCAATAGACCTGAAGGGCATATAAATCGATGTTTGCTAAGCATTTTTCGCAAACGTTTGCTGAACGAGCGTGCAGAACAAGGATATGTGTGGATGGCGGCACTTATTACGGATGAGGCATTTCGAAAATTTGATGCACAGCAAGAGATTGTGGCAAGCATATTGCTAAATGAAACAAAACGTTTCCACAGCCTGCCTGTCGCGCAAACGTTTGCTTAACTTTATGGAACGGTAAGCACCATGTTGCACTTTGAAGAATCGCCTCCGCGCAAAGCCCGTATCGAAATCATCCCGATGATCGATGTGATGATGTTCCTGCTGATCTTCTTCGTACTGATCAGCCTCAACGTCATCCCCGCCTTCGGCCTCAAAACCAATCTGCCGGACAGCAAGACCGCCGCCCGTGCAACGCAGGACGAACCTCCCATCGTCGTCACCCTGCTCGCCGACGGTGATGTCGCCGTCGACGCGCAGCGCATGAAGATCGACGACCTGGCCGGCGCCGCCCGTGCCGCGCACCAGAAGGATCCCGCCAAGCGCTTCATCGTCAGCGCTGATCAGACCGTGCAGTGGCAGAACATCGTCACCGCCATGGACGCCCTGCGCGCCCAGGGCATCGAATCCATCACCTTCGCCACCAAGCGGGTGAACTGATGCTGCTCGACAACATCTTCCGGCATCGCGACCAGGCGTCGGTGGGCGGCACTGTGCTGTTCATGCTGACGCTGTGGTGTGCCTGGCAGTACATGCCGCCACCTCCCCTGCTGGTGCATCACAAGGAGGAAGTGACGATCAACATGGAAGAGCTGCCGCCGCTGCCGCGTCCGCCCGAGCCGCCGCGCCCGGAAACGCCGCCGCCGCCCAAGCCCCAGGCACAACCGACGCCAAGCCCGACGCCCGCGCCCACGGCCCCGATGCAAAAGGCCGAAGCGCCGACGCCGCAACCGCAACCCGTCGCGCAGCCGGCGCCCGCGCAACCGGTGGCCAAGACTGAACCGCAACCGGCTCCGCCGCCACCGCCGGCCCCCGCGCCAGCGCCCAAGGCCGTGCCACCGGCGGCGGCCAATGAGCGCTACATCGCCGAGCTGCGTGGCTACCTGAACAGCATCAAGCGCTACCCGACCAGTCGCGAGGCACGCCAGCAGCGTCCGACCGGCACGGTCAAGGTCTGGGTGCTGCTCGACCGCGCCGGCCAGGTTGTCGACGCCGGTGTCGAGAATTCATCCGAAGCCATGCTGCTCGACCGTGAAGCACTGCGTACCGTGCGCACGGCACGCTTCAACGCTTTCCCGGCCGACGCCTTTGCCGGCGAGAGCACGCACCGCTTTGTCGTATCCCTTGAATATGTGCTGGAAGGCACATGAACAACATCACCCCACCCCCCTCGTTCCTTACCCGACTTCAATTTGGAAGGCAGCTCACCATGCGGACTCACACTCTGAAACCCCTGACCCTCGCCGTTCTGACCGTTCTGGCCACCGGTTTTGCCCATGCACAGCAAAGCTCGGATGTCGGCAAGATCACCGTCACCGGCGAAGGCGACAAGCTCGGCGCCGGCTTGATCATCGATGAAGACACGCCCAAGGCCAAGAGCACGGTGACCCGTGCTCAGCTCGAAAAGACCCGACCGACCAGCAATGCCTTCCAGGCACTGAACATGCAGGCCGGCGTCAATGCCATGTCTGTCGATGCAACCGGCTTGTGGGGCGGCGCCCTGCGGGTGCGTGGTTTCGACAGCGACCAGATGGGTTTCACCGTCGATGGTGCACCGGTCAATGACTCGGGCAGCTTCGCGGTCTATCCGATGGAGCTGACCGACCAGGAAAATCTCTGTGAGATTTTCGTCACCCAGGGCGGCACCGATACCGAAGCGCCGCACGTCGGCGCCTCGGGCGGCAACATCGGCATGCAGAGCTGCGGCCCGGAAGCCAAGCGTCGCTTCCGCGTCTCGCAATCGATCGGTCAGCACGACTTCCTGCGCACCTTCCTGCGCTATGACACGGGCAAGATCGGCAATTTCTCTGGCTTCATTTCCTACTCCAAGACCTCGACCGACAAGTGGCGCGGTGAGGGTGAAGCGCAGCGCGAACACGTCGACGGCAAGATGGAGTACGACCTCGGCAAAGGCTCCAAGGCCAGCATGGGCCTGCTCTACAACTGGATGATGAACCACAACTTCATGCGCACCACGCCGGCCACCTACGGCCTGGTCGGCAACGGCTACACCTACGACTACAGCGCACGCCAGTTCAGTAGCGGCACCACGCCCAACTCGAACTACTACGACTACAACCGCAATCCGTTCAAGAACTTCCTCATCACGCCCAAGCTCGCGCTGCAGCTGAACACCAGCACGCGCCTGGATATCGAGCCCTACTACTGGTACGGCTACGGCGGCTCGACGGGCCAGTACTCGCTGAAGGAAGGCACCAGCAGCACCTCGACCAGCGCCAGCGCCAGCACCCTGGTGCACGGCGGCATTCCGGACATGAACAAGGACGGTGACAAGTCCGACACCTTCTACGCCATCCGCGAGAGCCTGACCGAGACCAATCGTCCCGGTATCACCACCAAGATCACCAAGATCTACGACAACCACAAGATCATGGCCGGCATCTGGGCCGAGCGCGCCAAGCATCGTCAGACCCAGCCCTACACCTACCTGGGTACCGATGGTTCGTTCAATGCCTGGATGCATCAAGACATCCTGCAGATGGCCGATGGTTCGCCGATCCAGGGCCGTGACTGGCTGACCTACACCAATGCGCACAGCGTCTTTGCGCAAGACACCATCGACCTGCTCGACAGCCGCCTGCAAGTGACTCCGGCATTGGCCTGGAAGGAAGTGCGTCGTGACTTCCAGAACTTCCCCAACATCGGCTCCTCGGGCTCCTACTCGGGCAACTACTACTACCGCATCCAGCAGAGCTATCGCCAGTTCCAGCCTTCGCTGACCAGCTCCTACACGCTCAATGACCGCACCCAGGTGTTCGGTGGTGTCACGCGTAACTTCAAGACGCCGGGCAACTTCTCCTTCGGCAACCTGGCCATCAACGCGACGAGCACTGCACCGGTCACCGTCAAGCAGGAAACGGCCTGGAACTACGAACTGGGTACGCGCTACCGTGGCGACTGGTACAAGGCTTCGATCACGGCCTTCTACGTCAACTTCAAGAACCGCATCGCATCGAGCTTTGACCCGGATGCCGGCATCACCCACGACTGGAACGTTGGCGATTCCACCATCAAGGGTCTGGAGCTGGAAGCCGGTACCAACCCCTGGCGTGGTCTGAGCTTCTTTGGCTCCCTGAGCTACACGAAGTCGACCATCGACACCAACATGCTGGCCAGCGCGACGACCTACTACGCCACCGCCGGCAAGCAAATGCCGGATACGCCCAAGCACATGATGTCCGCCTCGGCGCAGTACGCCACCGGCCCGATGCTGTTCAACCTGGCCGCCAAGTACACCGGCAAGCGCTACATGTCGATGGTTAATGACACCGAGCTCAAGGGCTACACCCTGCTCGATTTCAATGCCGCCTGGAAGATTGCCGAGAACATCAACGGCACCTTCAAGAACCCGACCCTGCGTCTGAACGTCAGCAACCTGACCAATCAGAAGTACTACATCAGCAGCCTGGGCAGCGGTTCGAACATCTCCATCTCGGGCGCAGCCAGTGTCTACACCGGCGAACCGCGCTTCACCAGCATGACCTTCCAGGTCGACTACTGAGCACCCTTAACAGGAATACAGCATCATGAACTTCAATCTCTTACACGAAATCGTGCTCGTCATCATGGTGGCCTTGCTGGCCGTCGCGGTGGGCGTCATCATCGAGCGCTTCATCTATTTCGGCTACATCGAGCGCAACCGCAAGCTGCTCGCCGACCTGGTCAGCAAGTCTGACAAGGCCGGCCTGCAGGCTGCGGCCAAGAGCTCCAGCTCGCCCTTTGGCCAACTGCTCGCTGGCGTGATCAGCATGCAAGGCGGCGACAAGGACGCGCTGGACAACAACGTGCAGGCCCTCTATCTGACGCAGCAGGCAGGCATCAAGCGCCTGCTGTGGCTGATCGATACGACCATCACGCTGTCGCCCCTGCTCGGTCTGCTGGGAACCATTCTGGGTATCATCGACACCTTCAATGCCCTGGCCTCGCAAGGCGTCTCCGATCCGCAAGCGGTCAGCCGCGGCATCGGTACGGCGCTCTTCGCAACCGCTGCGGGTATCGGTATCGCTGCCTTCTGCCTGGTGTTCCACAACTACTTCATGGAACGTGTGGAGCGCGTCAATGAGCAGCTCAAGGTACTGGCCCTGCGTCAAGCAGCGGCCGGCGCCACCGAGATCGCGCGCAACGAGCAACCGAAACTGAAGTCTCTGGAGCAGGCAGCCGCCTGAGGGATGTACTGAACATGAAAAACCGCTGCATACGTATCGCCAGCTTGCTGCTGCTGTCCGCGCTGAGTCCTCTTGCCCAGGCCTGGCATGCGCCGGGACACCATACGATTGGCGCTATCGCTGATCGCATGCTCGAAGGCACCTATGCCGGCAAGATGGTCCGCCAGACCCTTGGTGACCTCAGCCTGGAACAGGTCTCGGTGTGGGCAGACTGTGTCAAGACGGTGACGTCTGCAGACGGTGTCAATTTCAGTTTCAAACCCAACTCGCAACGGCCTGAGTGCGCGCCCTTTGCCTCGCCTGCCGAGCAGGCGCGCATGATCGCCTACGTCAAGGCCAACTGGACCCAGTGTGGCACCGCTCATGGCAATGAGTGGTGTCACAGCCAGTACCACTACAGTGATGTGTCGCCGCTGCGCGAGCAATACGATGTGCGCTACGCAGGCGCCAAGCCCTACGACGTGGTGCAGGCAGTCCGCGTGATGATCGGCGTGCTGCAAGGCCAGAGCGCGCCGGCGCCCTTCCAGATCGCCGACAAGCGCGAAGCGCTGATGCTGCTCAGCCACTTCGTTGGCGACCTGCATCAACCGCTGCATGTTGAATCGATCTACCTCGACGCCGACGGCAAACCCGTCGACCCCGACAAACAAGGCTTTGATCCGAAGACCAGCAGTGAAGGTGGCAACAACACCTTGATCAAAGACCAGCGTCTGCATGCCTTCTGGGACGCCGTACCGAGCGCCTATGAAGTGAGCGGCAGCGCCTTTGCCGACACCCTCTCCCGCGCCCGCCTGGTCGCCAAGAGCCCCGGCAATCCGCTCGACTGGTCCACGCAGTGGGCCAGCGAAGTGGTGCAAAGCGCCAAAGCCGCCTACAGCCCGCTGCGCTTCGGCCCGCGAACGGAAGACAAGTACGGCAACCCCAACTGGCAGATCGTCGCCGGCTTTGACGATGCCTACAAGACCCGTGCCGAGCGTTACAAACAAGCCGAGCTGGCGCTGGCTGGCGCCCGCCTGGCGCAAGCCCTGCAAGCCGTGTGGCCCGAACCTACGGTCGCCAAGACGAGCAGCCCGCGCGGCAAAATTCCGCTACGCCTGATCGCCTTCAACGACTTCCACGGCAATCTGGAACCGGCCGAGCTCAACCTCCCCTGGAGCGATCCGCTGGAGCCACAGGCGCAGCGCCAGCGCATTCCGGCGGGTGGCCTGCCGGCGCTCAGCGGCCTGGTCAAGAGCCTGCGCAAGGATGCCCCGAACAGCCTGCTGCTCTCATCGGGCGACCTGTTCGGCGCTTCGCCGCTGATCTCCACCCTGTTCCGTCACGAGAGCACCATTACGCTGATGAACGAACTGGGTGTCGATGTCGGCATCCTCGGCAATCACGAATTCGATGCCGGCCTTGAAGAACTCAAGCGCCTCGAAAAAGGCGGTTGCGCCACCAACCCGCCGGGCGCCGTCACCCAGTCCTGTGCGATGCAAAAATTCGCCGGCATGCGCTTCCCCCTACTGGGTGCCAATGTGCTCAAAGCCGGCAGCAAGAAACCGATCTTCGCGCCCTATGCAATCCGTCGTGTGGGCGGTGTGCCGGTGGGCTTCATCGGCGTGGTCACCCGCGAAACACCGAGCATCGTGATTCCCACCTCGGTCCAGGGCCTGGAGTTTGCCGAGGAAGCCGAAACCATCAACCGCACCGCCAAGCTGCTGCAAAAGCGCGGCGTGCATGCCATCGTCGCGATGATCCATGAAGGTGGCGAGATCGGCAGCGCCGATCAACCCGCTGACTGGAACGACAGCAGCTGCCCGCAAGCGCGTGGCGCGGTGTTCGACATCGTCAAGAAGATTGGTCCGGCGGTGGATCTGATCCTCACCGCGCACACCCACCAGGGCTATCGCTGCCTGATCGATGGCCGCATGGTGATGCAGGCCACCAGCTATGGCCGTGGCCTCTCGGTGGTCGACCTGCAACTCGATCGCAAGAGCGGCCGCATCGACCGCGCGCACCTCATCTCCGCCAATCTGCCGGTGCTCAACGAGCGCAGCAATCGCCTGCAACGCCTGCAAATGGCCCGCCTGCTGCCGCCGGCCTACAGCGCAGCCGTGCTCGACAATCAGTCCGACAGCCAGGTCGCCAAGGAAATCGCCGCCTATGCCGCCCAGGTGGCGGGTACCACGCAGCGCCCGATTGGCCGCATCGCCGGGCCCTTCGTCCGCTCCAGCCCCACGCGCACCGACAGCACCGCCGGCCGCCTGATTGCCGACGCCATGCTGGCCGCCACCCGCGACCCCGCCAAGGGCGGCGCCGAACTGGCGATGATGAATGAAGGTGGCGTGCGCAGCGATCTGCTCTGCGCAGCACCGCCCTGCACCGTCAATTTCGGTCAGGTCTTCTCCATGCAGCCTTTCGGCAATGATCTGGTGGTGCTCAAGCTCTCCGGCAGCCAGCTGATCGCCCTGCTCGAACAGCAGCAAACGCCGAACCTGGTCTCGCCGCGCTTCCTGCAACCCTCGCAAGGCTTCAGCTACGTCTGGCATGCCGACGCAGCCTACGGCCAGCGCGTCAGCGATGCGCGCCTGAACGGCCAGCCGATCGAGCCGAGCCGCGATTACCGCGTCGTCACCAACAATTTCCTCGCCGCCGGTGGCGACGGCTTCACGATCTTCCGCGAAGGTCGCCAGCCGCAAACCATCGGGCAGGATCTGGACGCCCTGCTCAGCTACATGCTGCCCAGCCTCAAGGACGACAGCCAGATCCTGCAACCTGAACCGCAAGCCCGCGCAACGCGCTCCCCCTGAGCGTCGCCGGCCCAGCGGGCCACACAGCACACGGGCCGCCCTGGCGGCGGCCCGCAACCACCTTCCCCCTGCCCCGTCCGTAGATTTCAGCGTTCCGCGCTGGAAAGGAGAGCGTTCGTCTCTTGAAAACCATACCGCCCGCGCCTGATCGCGCCATCTGAACCACCAGCGCCGCCGGCCAACACGCCGTCAGCACGATAGCAACGCATTCAGCAGCAGAGAGAATCATGCTTAGCAGATCGCACCCCCAGACACCGCAATTCAAGCTGTACCTGTTAGCCCTGGCCCTGAGCACGCTCAGCGCCTGCAGTGGCAGCAGTGACTCCTCCACCTCCACCACAGCCAGCGCAGCAAGCGGCAGCGCAAGCTCCAGCAGCGTCAGCCTGCCCAGCTGCAGCGCGCCGACCAATACCCTCTATGACATCACCGCCGTTCAAGGCACGACCGACACCAGCCCGCTCTCCGGCCAGACCGTCGCCGTGCGCGGCGTGGTCACCGGCGACTTCCGTGCCGACAACCAGCTCAAGGGCTTTTTCATCCAGCAGCCGGTGGCCGACAGCAATGCGCTGACCTCGGAAGGCCTGTTCGTCTATTCGCCCAGCAATACCGCCAGCATCGCCGTCGGTGATTACGTGCAGGTCGAAGGCACCATTGCCGAGTACAAACCCAGTGGCGAAACGCGCAGCCTGACCGAGCTGACCACCCTCACCGCCACCACGCGTTGCGGCGTCGGCCCGAGCATCACGCCGACCACGCTGAGCCTGCCGCTGGCCAGTGCCGACGCGCTGGAAGCCTACGAAGGCATGCTGGTGAACTTCAGCCAGACCCTCACCGTCACCTCGGTGACCGATCTGGGTCACTACGGCAATCTCACCCTGTCGGCCAATGGCCGCCTCTACGAGCCCTACAACCACCCGACGGCCAGCGCCTCATCCGCCAGTTCGACCAAGGCGGCCAATGCCCTCAACCAGATCATCCTCGACGACGGCAGCACCAGCAGCTACCCGAACCCGATTCCCTACATGAGCGCCAGCGATAGCAGCGGCACGCGCCGCGTCGGCGATACGGTCAGCAATGTCGCCGGCCCGCTGACCTGGAGCTCGGCCGCCTGGCGCGTGCACCCGACCAGCACGCCCAGCTTCACCGCCAGCAATCCGCGTACGACGGCGCCGACCGATGTCGGCGGCACGCTGCGCGTCGGGCATTTCAACGTCGAGAACTTCTTTGTCACCCTGGGCAGCCGTGGTGCCACCAGCGCAACGGAATTCACCCGTCAGCGCGCCAAGCTGGTCGCCGCCATCAGCGGCATCAATGCCGATGTGCTGGCCTTGATGGAAGTACAGAACGACGGCGGCACCAGCATCGCCAACCTGGTGAGCGCGCTCAATGACAGCGTCGGCGCGGGCACCTACAGCTATGTCGATGTCGGCACCCCGGGCGACGATGAAATCATCGAAGGCTTCATCTACAAACCCGCCAAGGTCAAAGCCATCGGCAATGTGCAGGTGATCAGCGACAGCCGCTTCACCGTCAGCAGCGGTCTGCGTCCCTCGCTGGCACAGCGCTTCCAGGCGGTCAGCAACAACGGCGGCTTCTGGATGGTGGCCAACCACTTGAAGAGCAAGGGCTCCTGCCCGAGCAGCAGCACCAGCACCGATGCCGACTACGGCCAGGGCTGCTGGAACGCCTCGCGCACCCTGCAGGCACAAGCCCTGCGCGACTGGGTCAATACGCTCACCAGCAGTTCCGGCGAGTCGGATGCGATCATGGTCGGCGACTTCAACGCCTACCTCAACGAAGACCCGCTGGCCGTGCTCGAAGCCGCCGGTTTCGAGGCCCTGCACCGCCGCCTGGCGGGAACGGCGCGCTACAGCTACGTCTTCAGCGGCCAGACCGGTGCGCTGGACCACGCCTTCGTGACCCCCTCGCTGAGCAGCCAGGTCAATGCGATGACGGTCTGGCACATCAACGCCGAAGAGCCGGAGATCATCGATTACACGGTCAGCACCAGCAAGACCGATGATCGCTACGCCGCCACGCCGTATCGCTCCTCGGACCACGACCCGGTGATCGTAGGCCTCAACCTCAGCGCCGATAGCGCCGCCAACGTGACCACCCTGAGCGCCACCCTGCCCAGCACGGCCACCTCCGGCACCGCCGTCAGCATCACCAACCTGTCGGCCAGCAATGGCACGGCACTGTCGGTGAACTGGGGCGATGGCACGACCGAAAGCCTCGCCCTGACCGCCACCAGCGCCAGCCACACCTACACCACGGTCGGCACCTACACGATCACGCTGAGCCTCACCGGCAGCGGCACCTCGGCCACCCGGAGCGGCAGCATCAAGGTCTCGGCCCCGGCCAGCGGCGGTACCACCACGACGCAAGACCTGTTCTTCAGCGAGTACGTCGAAGGCACCAGCAACAACAAGGCGATCGAGATCTACAACCCGACCAGCGCCGCCGCCGACCTCTCGCTGTACACCGTGCGCATCTATGCCAACGGCGCCAGCACCTCCACCGGCAGCCTCACCCTCACGGGCACCCTGGCCGCCGGCGGCACGCTGGTGATCCGCCACACCAGTGGCACCTTCACCGGCTTCACCTTCCCGACCGGCACGATCAGCACGACGACCGTGACCGCCTTCAATGGTGACGATGCCCTCACGCTGGAGAAGAGCGGCAATATCATCGACGGTATCGGCGTGGTCGGCACCGATCCGGGCACCGCCTGGACCAGTGGCAGTGTCACCACGCTGGACAAAACCCTGCGCCGCAAGAGCAGCGTCACCAAGGGTTCGATCCCCGGCTCGTCCTGGGATGTCGCCACCGAGTGGGACGTCTATGACGTCGACACCTTCAGCGGACTGGGAAGCCGCTGAAATATTGCCGCGCCTGATCGGCGAGTGGGGCTCCCGATCCGGCACGGCATGCACGAAGAACCGACCCCGGTCGTCCCCACATCAAGCTTTCAACGCCAGCGCAAGCTGGCGTTTTTTTTGTCCGCTCCCCAGCCAACAAGGCTGCGGCCGGCCGGTACCTCATCGCCGTGCTGTAACAATTCTGTATTAGGGTGTGTTCACATTCACCCGTCACCGCCGCAGGTCTCGCCCATGCACCCGCTCGCCCAAGCCCTCTCCCGCCCGTCCCGGCTCAGCCTGATCCTCCTGCCCTGGCTCCTGGCCAGCTGCGCCACGACGCCGACACCGTATGCACCGCCGGTCTTCAGCGAAGGCGATGTGGTGTTTCTCGGCGCGGCGGCGATTCCCGGCGGCTCGCGCGCGGTGGCGGACAAATCCGGCCTGCCGCACACCTTGCTCGAAGACGGCAAGAGCTATCGCGATGCCTTCGACGGCTTCGGCTCCGGCATCGCCTACACCGGCTTCGGCCAGCGCTACCTGGCGATGGAAGACCGCGGCCCCAACAAATATCAGTACGCTGGTGGCAATGCCTTTGACTTCACCACCAGCTACCCGAACCGCTTCCAGATCGTCGATATCGACGTCGCCCCCGCCGGCAACCGCTGGCGGGTCGAAGCCAAGCTGGTCGGCACCGCGCTGCTGAAGAACGAAGCCGGGCAGAACTTTGTCGGCATCTCCTCCGCCTTCACCCAGGCCGACCCGAACCAGAACCTGCGTCTGGACCCCGAAGGCATCCGCGTCGCGCCCGACGGCACGGTGTGGATCTCCGACGAATACGGCCCGGTCGTCTACCATTTCGACCAGCGCGGCAAGCGCATCGGCAAGCTCGATCTTCCGCCCGCCTTCCTGCTCGCCAAACCCGCACAAACCCTGGCCGAAGAAATGAAGCCGGACAACAACCGCAGCGGGCGCTACACCAATCGCGGCGCCGAAGGCCTGGCCATCAGCCCGGACGGCAAAACCCTGCTGGTCGCCCTGCAAAGCGCCCTCGTGCAAGACGGCGGCATGAGCAGCCGCAAGACGCGCTTCCTGGTCTACGACCTCAGCCAGCCGAACAAAGCGCCGCGCCAGTTCATCTACGTCTGCGACTCCACCAAGCTCGCCATCAGCGAAGTGCTGGCCATCAACGATCACCAGTTCCTCGTCAATGAACGCGACGGCACGCCCGGCGCCAAGGGCAGCAAGCTGCTCTACTTCATCGACCTCCAGCAGAACCCCGCGCCCAGCGACATCAGCCAGATCGACAAACTGCCCGCCGATGGCGCCGCCAGCGAACTCGTGCCGCTGCAGAAAACCCTGTTTGCCGACATCGGCAAGCTGCTCAACGCCGCCAATCCCTACACCACGGCCGAGGGCCTGCCCGACAAGATCGAAGGCTACGCCTTCGGCCCCGACCTGCCCGACGGCCGCCACCTGCTGCTCGCCACCAACGACAACGACTTCGCCGACAGCTTCCCCAACTACATCTTCGCCTTCGCCATCAAACCCGGCGCCCTACCCAAATTCCAACCCTTCAAGCTGCGCCAAGGCCTCAGCTTCCAACCCTGAGCGCCCCAGCCCCCCAAAAGCAAACGCCCCGAATGGGGCGTTTGCTTTTTGTGCTGTCCGCGTGCGTCATGGATATGGCATGATCATTCCAATTATGGGTGCAATAAGCGAAGCGCATTGCACCGAATGTTTGTGGAAAGCTCGCTCGCAGGTAAGCGCACAATATACGGTGCAATGCGCTTACGCTTACGCTTATTACATTACCCTACGTGCAACGAACAAAAGGAATGAAATGGCGACCCTTCACGTAGGAAAAAGCTTGAAAGACACAGATGTTCTATGGAGATATCTATCGCTGGAAAAATTTATTGACTTAGTTGACTCTAAAACTCTCTTCTTTTCCCCACTCGCGTGGTACGAAAAGACAGATCCATTCGAAGGATATGTGCCCCGAGTGGCTATGGATGCGTTCGCAGCTTTATCCAATAATTGGCGCGAGCAGCAAATACTATCGATCCGAGCAGCAACAAACTTACCAGAACAGACACGCCAAAACCTCCTGCGGGCGATGGAGAACGCAGAGTCCTCAATCCCATCAATGAAGAGCCTCTATAAAAATATTGCACTTACATTAATGGTCAACTGCTGGTACAAAAGCGAGCATGAATCGGAAGGCATGTGGAGCCTCTACTCACGGAACGGGCTTGCAATAAAGACAACTGTAGGCGCTATAAAAACTGCACTTATCAGCAACACTCAAAGCCATACGGTCCATATAGGCGCTGTTAAATACATCGATTTTTCAAAAAATGATCTAAAACCGGCAGACTGTGTAACAGAAGATGGACACATTATTGGAATGTTAAAGCGAACTGCTTATTCTCATGAAAACGAGGTCAGAATGTACATTACCCGTGAGCGTAAGCCCCTGGAGTTGCATGAGCCCGCACCTACAAATTTGGAAATCAATGTAGGTAGTCTTTTGGGGGCAATTGTGATTTCACCATTCGCTGACAAAACAACAGAGCGGAGCATCCATACAATTTGTCGGTGGAGCAACATTAACGAAAGCATAGTGTCAAGATCTAACCTCTTAAACAACTGCGAAGATCTGCTTGATGCGTACAAGTTTTAGCAAGTAGCCCGGAATACGCCCCAAAATCGTAGGTCGGAAAAGCGAAGCGCCTTCCGACGTTCGGGGTTTATTTGTGGCGATGGCGTGAATTGAACGACACCAACGTCGGAAGGCGCCTGCGGCTTTTCCGACCTACTGGCGCTGCTTGCTGTCCGAGCAGCGTAGCGACATCGCAATACCATGCAAAGATTGAGTGATATTTGTATTAGTGTTGGCGGCCAGCGAAAGCCCCTCACATCGCAAAGCCAAAGCGGACGTCCAGGTAATTTCGCGCCTTACCCATCCGTCCGTACTATTAGTCATGAAAACGTAGAACATGGAGTACAAAATGGATGACGAGTATCGACAAAAAGTAATATCACGCCTCGATAAAATAATAGCCAACCAAGAACTCTCGCTTCAACGACAGCAAGAATCACTTGAACGACAAAACGCACATATTGAGAGGGCAAACAACTTACAAGAGCGAGCAGAAATATTTCAAGCCAATGCCGAAAAATCGCAAAAGTCTGCTCGTAGAACTTTACTCGCCCTAGCATTCATATTATCTACATTCATTATTGTTATAAGTTTTATTTAAAACCACTTGCACCTGGCAAGCAAGTACCGCATACCCCGGAACACCGCTCCACAAGGGCGGAATGCAAAGCGGTTCCGCCAATCCAGCCTCGCGTAGTCTGATGCCGATGGCCGCCCTATGGGCGGCTGGCGGAACCTCCTGCGGAGTTCCGCCCTACAAATCCGAACCTTCGCTTAAACATAAACCTTCGCGGCCCTTCGCTTTTCCTTTGCGCCTTTGCGGTGAAGCTTTTTTTCTTGAAAGCACACCAGCAACCAAGCTCGTAAGCCTTGTCGAGTACGCACGCAAAGCCTGACCCTCCGCAAACCATCGCTCTCGCAAACATCGAATAATCGAAGACAAGCACACAATCGACGCACACACATAGGGAAAAGCCATGGCTAGCTTGCTTATTGATACCTTTGAGGACGACAAACCCGAAACCACGGTCAGAATTCCGCTGGTGGTGCTGACGATTGCAGCGAAGCTGATTCCCCGGAGCGCTTTCCAGGCCATGGAGGCGCAAGGCATCAATCTCCAGGAAGTGATCCAGGCCGCCAAGTCGGGCGAGATTTCGGGGCAGATTCTGGAAGTTGTCGATCACCAGAAGAAGGAACGCGTGCTCATCTCGGTGGTTTGAGCTTGTGCTGTCATGGCGGCATGAGCCGCAAGCACCCGCCCGGCCTGAATTAATCGCCTTCGGCCAGCGGCGGGATGTGGAGCCACGGCGTGCCGGGCTCCCGCTCAACGACGATGCCGTCCTCGCTACTGATGTAACTGAGGTAGCACAGCTGGCGCGGCGCTGAGAGTACCTGCCGGTTGAGAATCACGAAGACATCTCCCGCGCAGCGCGCAGACTGCGTGATGAGGCCGGGGTGGCCCTCTCGGTGCAGCTTGCTGCCCAGTTGCTGGCACAGGGAATAGTCGCTGGGATGAACCAGGCTGCTGAAGCTGCTGACCAGCTGTCGCAGGTCAATCAGCGCAGCCTCGCAGTGCACGGCGTAGACCTTGCGTTCAATGCGCGCGCCGGCTTGCAGATTGTCCGCATCGGCAAGGAAGTTGCGCCAATGATGGACGGTTTCCCAGACCGTGGTTTCCATCGAATCCGCGCCATACCAGACGCCGAAGCGCCCATCGGAATAGCGGCTCGTGGACCAATTCTGGAACGGGAAGTCGATGGCGTTGAAATACGCGCCTTCCTCGAAGGGGCGGTCGATGATGGGCAGATGCGACTCGAAAGCGCTCGGCTTGACCTGCAGCTCCAGGCGCTCCGCTGCGGCGCGCGCGGCGGGGTCGGCGGACAGATCGTCAAACAGATCCTGCGAAACACGCAGCGAGACGATGTTGCGCAGGGTCTCAGCGGCCACATTGCTCAGCTGCGCCTGGCTGATCAGCGCTTCGATCATTGACCGCGCGCCCGGTCCAGATAGCTCCGCACCATGAGCAGACCGACGAAACCGTAGCCGCGAATGACATCGATCGGGGACAGGTTCTCGAAAGCGCGATTGCGACGCTTCATCCACGCATACGCCAAATCGCGATTGTGCGGGAACATCAGGCGCAGATTCTTGTGGATGCCCAGCAGGTGGCCGGCGCGCTCCAGCGTGTCGCGGCTATTGGCCAGCGGCTCACCCTTGCGGTAGCGCGTGAGCGCGGCACGATTGGTCGGCGACATGCCCAGCGCGTCAAGCTGCTCCTCGGTGCTCAGCTGCCAATGCTCGAACAGCGTCATCAGCATCTTGGCCAGCGAGCTGCGATCTTCTTCAGGCGATTCACGAACAGGCGTCGGGACGGCAAACATGGCAAGCTCCTTTTGTTTTTATTGTAACAAACAAAGCTGTAATTACAACTCAAAGCATTACCAGACAGTCAGGTGCTGCGCAAGAAACCGGATGCCCGCCCGCGCCAAATCGCCGAAAATGCGCGCATGCCAAAGTCAGCCCGCCCTGCCGAAGCCGCCGCAGCCCGCGCCCAGCCGGGCATTCTGGCCGCTTGCCGTCTGATCGAATCAGCCGCTACACCGCCTGCGCTGCAGGTGCTGGCCGACCTAGCGGCGCTGAGCCCCCATCATTTTCATCGTCAGTTCAAAGCGGTGCTGGGCATCACGCCGCGTGAGTATGGCGAGGCGATCCGCAGCCTGCGTGTGCGCCAGCTCTTGCCGGCAAGCGCCAGCGTGACCGAGGCGCTGTTTGCGGCGGGTTTCAATTCCAGCAGCGCGTTTTACGACAAGGTGCGCGAGCTGCTGGGCATGCGGCCGGAGCGCTTTCGCCAGGGCGGCGATGGCGAGACGATCCGCTTCGCGCTGGGCCAGTGCACGCTGGGCGCGATTCTCGTCGCGGCGACGGCGCAGGGCATTTGCAGCATTGCGCTGGGCGACGACGCGCAAGCCTTGCTCGACGACCTGCAAGCGCGCTTTGCCCGCGCCCAGCTGATCGGTGGCGATGCGGCGTTTGACGCCTGGGTGGCGCAGATTGTCGGCTGGGTCGAGCAGCCCACGCAGGCGCTCGATCTGCCGCTGGATATTCGCGGCACGGCTTTTCAGCAGCGCGTGTGGCAGGCTCTGCGCGCAATACCGCCGGGCAGCACACTCAGCTACAGCGAACTTGCCGCGCAACTCGGCATGCCTCAGGGCGCACGCGCCGTGGCCGCCGCCTGCGCGGCCAATGCCATCGCACTGGCGATTCCCTGCCATCGCGTGGTGCGCAACGACGGCGCGCTGGCCGGCTACCGTTGGGGACTCGAACGCAAACGCGCCTTGCTCGACCGTGAGCAGGCAAGCTGACGTGGCGAACTGACACGGTAAATTAACGTGGTGATTTGACGTGGACCTTTTCGACGCACTGGACGATACCGCGCCCTGCAGCGAGGCGATCTGCCCCGGCGCCGTGCTGCTGCACGGCTTCGCCCGCGCTCAGGCCGACGCGCTGTGGTCCATCACGCAAACAGTGCTGGCGACTGCGCCCCTGCGCCAGATGCAGACACCCGGCGGGCACTGGATGTCGGTGCAAACCAGCAGCTGCGGCACCGCCGGCTGGGTCAGCGATGAGCTGGGTTATCGCTACAGCACGCATGACCCGCTGAGCGGCCAGCGCTGGCCAGCGATACCCGCCGAATTCCTGCAACTGGCGCGGGACGCGGCGGCGGCCGGCGGCTTTGCCGACTTCGTGCCCGACGCCTGCCTGATCAACCGCTACACGCCGGGCGCGCGCATGTCCCTGCACCAGGATCGCAACGAGCGCGATTTTGGCGCGCCGATTGTCTCGCTCTCACTCGGCGTGCCGGCGATCTTCCTGTTCGGCGGTCAGCAGCGCAGCGACAAGCCCCGCCGCTACCGCCTGCTGCACGGCGATGTGGTGGTCTGGGGCGGCCCGGCGCGCCTGGCCTTCCACGGCGTCGCACCGCTGGCTTTGGGCGATCACCCGCTCAGCGGAGACGCGCGCATCAACCTGACCTTTCGCAAGGCGCTCTAAGCGCTGCCGAAAAACTCAGGTATCGGTGCTGATGTCATCCCACGCTTCGCCCATGTGGCCAATCAGCCAGTTCAGGGCTTGGTGACGCTCAAGGATCACATCGGGGTTCAGCCCTGCCGGGATCGGTCTGGCATTGACTCTGGCGTCCACAACAGCCCAGTGATAGCGGTAGATTTTGTCGGCTTGATCGAGGATGTCAGAGAGCGGGCGCAGCTTTGCATCGGCCATAAATTGCCCAGCGCTGCGCTCCTTCATGAAGCGGACTGCACGCGCCACATCTGCAATGGCGGCAGGCTTATCCAGACTATCGACGTAGCCCAGCGCCCAGAGCAATACCCAGGCGGCCTCATAACGCCACACAAATTGCTGGCGGTCGTAAAGGGAAGGCTCGGCATCCCCGACAAAAGCCTTTTCCTTGGGGCTTAGAGATGTCTCAAGCTCATAATTCTTGAGGATTCTTTCAAGCAGCGCTTGCGGCATGCCCTCTGCCTTGCCCGCGACGCTCAGCAAGACCAAGGCACGCCGGGCAATTTCGTCTTTCGATCTGTGCTGGGCGCTCTGCTCAATTTCAATGACGGGCAGGAAGCTGTTGATGGGTACGCCTTCGGCTGCCAAAGCATGCTCTGATCGCGCCTTCCGCTCAGCCGCTTCGGGCGGCACATTCATATCCATGGCCTTGATCAGCGCTCGCCGCTCCCCCAGCGACGGAGCCACTTGAGCCAACACCGGAGAAGACAGCAGCACAGCCAACAGAGCGACGAGAACGTAAGGCATAGTCAGGACTCAAGACGAATGAAAGGTTTTCGGTTCAGCCTCTGTGCTCCCCGCGCGTGCAGGCGGCACAGACGCCAAGGCTGCGAGTTCATCACATCGACCGAGGAAATTCCATGCGCATCATCATCAAGGTCGGCACACTCGCAAAAAAAGCGGGCGACTGATGACGCCAAGCGCGGCTCAAGAATATTGCCGAGCGCCCAAAATAAAAAACCCCGCATCGGCGGGGTTTTTCATCGGCTCGATCAACAATCGATCAGAGCGGCTTCTTTTGCTTGGAGTGGCATTCAGCTTGGTACACCGAGCGCAGCACCGAACGGGGCATGCCCTTGAAGAGGCGCTTGGCGAACTTGCTGAGGCAGCGGCGCTCGATCGAGGAGCGGCGGGTACGGGTCGTGGTCGAAGCCATGAAGGTTTCTCCTGAAAATCGGTTTTGGGTTCAAGGCTTGGACTCTTCTGGAAGAGTCACGCCGGTAGCCCGCCATTCTAACGTTTTTATCAGCAAGATCAAAGGCTGTGTCAGCTCAGCGCTTCATACAGCGGCAGGGTGAGGAATTCCGGGTAGTCCTCGGCCAGCGACATGGTCTCGAAAATCTCCGCCGCCTGCTCGTAAGTGGCGACCGCCTCGCCCTGCTTCTGCACCGCCGCCTTGACCAACGCCAGCTCCTCGCCGATGAGGCCGCGCACCAGCTCCGGCGTGACCTTGCGGCCGTCGTCGAGCACGCCCTTGGGCGAGCGCACCCATTGCCACACTTGCGAGCGGCTGATTTCGGCGGTGGCGGCGTCTTCCATCAGGTTGTGGATCGGTACACAGCCATTGCCGGCCAGCCAGGAGCCGAGGTAGTGGATGCCGACATTGATGTTGTTGCGCAGGCCGGCTTCGGTGATCGGCGTCTCGGGCAGGAAGTTGAGCAGGTCGGCGGCGCCGAAGCTCACATCGTCGCGCTGCTTGTCCCACTGATTGGGTTTGTCGCCGAGCACCTTGACGAACTCTTCCATGGCAATCGGCACCAGACCCGGATGGGCGACCCAGCCGCCGTCAAAGCCATCGGCTGCGTCACGCGTCTTGTCGGCACGGATGCCGGCCAGCGCCTTTTCGTTGGCGACCGGATCGCTCTTGATCGGAATCAGCGCGCTCATGCCGCCAATGGCCGGCGCGCCGCGCTTGTGGCAGGCCTTGACCAGGCTCAGCGCGTAGGCGCGCATGAAGGGCGACGTCATGGTGATGCTGCTGCGGTTGGCGAGGCAGAAATTGCTGTCGGTCTTGAACTTCTTGATGCAGGAAAAGATGTAGTCCCAGCGCCCGGCGTTCAGACCCGCACTGTGCTCGCGCAGCTCGTAGAGGATCTCTTCCATCTCGAAAGCGGCGAGGATGGTCTCGATCAGCACAGTGGCCTTGATCGTGCCACGCGGCAGGCCCAGCGCGTCCTGGGTGGCGATGAACACATCGTTCCACAGGCGCGCTTCGAGGTGGCTTTCCATCTTCGGCAGGTAGAAGAAGGGGCCGGCGCCGCGCGCGATCTGCTCTTTGGCGTTGTGGTACATGAACAGCGCGAAGTCGAAGATGCCGCCGGAGACGCGCTGGCCATCGACCAGCACATGCTTCTCATCGAGATGCCAGCCACGCGGCCGCACGATCAGGGTCGCGACCTTGTCGTTGAGCTTGTAGGACTTGCCGTTCTGCTCAAGCGCAATGGTGCCGCGCACCGCGTCGATGAGGTTGATCTGGCCCTGGATCTGGTTGAACCAGTTGGGCGTGTTGGAATCCTCAAAGTCGGTCATGTAGGAATCCGCCCCCGAGTTGAGCGCATTGATGATCATCTTGCGCTCGACCGGCCCAGTGATCTCGACGCGGCGGCATTGCAGCGCAGCCGGCAGCGGCGCGATGCGCCAGTCGCCTTCGCGGATCGCCCGCGTGCTGGCGAGGAAGTCCGGCCGCTCGCCAGCGTCAAGCGCCTTCTGGCGCGCCACGCGGGCGGCCAGCAAGTCCTGACGCCGCGATTCGAAAGCGCGATGCAGGCTGGCGACCAGTTCCAGCGCCGGCGTACAGAGGATCTTTTCAAAGCCGGCCGGCTGTGCGGCGAGAATGCTGACTCCGGCGGGAAGTTGCGCTGTGCTCATATTGCCTGTCTCCTGAAAACGTCCGCTGCGAGCGCTGCAATATAGCAAAGCGCATCGGCGCACCGTGGCCATTGAATGCGGCCGCCAGTGATAGTGTTCATCACTGGCCAGCCCTTGCGGGGCTCAGCGCCCGCTCTTGCGTACCTGCTCGACGCCTTGCCGTGCCAGCGCGTCAGCGCGCTCGTTCTCCGGATGGCCGGCGTGGCCCTTGACCCAGAGCCATTCGATGCGGTGCGCAGCGGTCAGCGCATCGAGCGCGCGCCACAGGTCTTCGTTCTTCACCGGCTGCTTGTCGGCGGTTTTCCAGCCGCGCTTCTTCCAGCCGTGAATCCACTCCGAAATGCCCTTCTGCACATATTGCGAGTCGGTATAGACGCGCGCCGACACCGGCCGCTTGAGCGCTTCGAGGCCGCGGATCACAGCGGTCAGCTCCATGCGATTATTGGTCGTGTTCGGTTCGCCGCCGAACAGCTCTTTTTCCTTGTCGCCGGCGCGCAAGATGGTGCCCCAGCCGCCGGGGCCGGGGTTTCCGCTGCAGGCGCCGTCAGTAAAGATATCGACGGTTTCGCCTGTTGTTGCAACTGTCATGGGGTTTCCTGTTGTTTGCGTTGTGGGGCGGCGGCAATCGCCTTGCGCGAGCGCTTCGCCGTGCGCCATTGCGGGCGGATCAGGCGCATGCCGCGCACGCGCTTGACCGCATGGATGATGTAAGCGCCGCCGGCAATCGGCCAACAGCGCTCGCCCAGTGCGTCCATGAACGACATGCGATGCAGCCAGGCTTGCGAGCTCAAGGGCGGCGCGTAACAGCCAAAAGCGCTGTCATGCGTCTCGCAACCGAGCAGGGTCAGCCAGTCCTTGAGCCGCGAGACGGGCAGATACTGCCCTTGCCAGGGGATTTTGCCAAGATTGCCGGAGAAGGCGCGGCGCAGCCCCCACAAGCTCAGCGGATTGAAGCCGGCAATCACCACGCGGCCCTCGGGCACCAGCACGCGCTCGACCTCGCGCAAGAGCTGGTGCGGATGCGGCGCGAACTCCAGCACGTGCGGCAGCACCACCAGATCGATGCTTTGCGAGGCAAAGGGCAGTTCTTCGGCGTCGCAGCGCACATCCACGCCGGGCGCGCTGTCACAACAGTGCAGGCGATAAGGCATGCGGTTGGCGCGCAGGAAATCGGTTTGCGGCAGGCCGATCTGCATGGCGTTGTAGCCGAAGATGTCAGCCACGATCTGGTCGAGCTTGCGTTGCTCCCACGCCAGCAGATATTGTCCGCGCGGCGTTTCCAGCCATTCGGCGAAACCGGGAATTGACATGTAGGCTCAGGCGCCGAGAATGAAGACCATGCAGATTGTTCCGCTTTCCGCCTTCCGCGACAACTATATCTGGGCCCTGGTGGCAAACGGCGCCGCCGTTGTCGTCGACCCCGGCGAAGCCGCGCCGGTGCAGCGCTTCCTGGCTGATCAGGCTTTGCGTCTGGCCGCCATCCTGATCACTCATCGCCATAACGACCATATCGGCGGCGTTGCCGAGCTCAATGCAGACGGGAACGTGCCGGTCTTCGGCCCGCCCAGCATCGCCTGCGTGACGCAGCCGGTGCAGGACGCGGATCGCTTCACGCTGCCGGGCGTCGCAGCAGAAATCAGTGTGCTGGCCGTCCCCGGCCATACCGAAGAACACCTCGCCTACCTGCTGGGCGAACATCTGTTCTGCGGTGACACCTTGTTTGCTGGCGGCTGCGGGCGCCTGCTGGGCAGCAGCTCGGCGGCCGAGTTGTATGCGTCCTTGCAGCGTCTGGCGCACTTGCCGCCGCAGACCCGCGTGCATTGCGCCCATGAATACACGCTGTCGAACCTGCGCTTCGCGCTGCAGGTAGAGCCCGACAATGCGGCCTTGCAAGCGCGCCTGGCGGCGTGCAGCGCCTTGCGCGAAGCGAATCAGCCAAGCCTGCCCTCGCTGCTGGCGGACGAGCTGGCGAGCAATCCCTTCTTGCGCGTCGATCAGGCGGCCGTGCGCAGCGCAGTGAGCCGCTACACAGGAAAAGTGCTGGCCGCGCCTGACGAGGTTTTTGCCGCGCTGCGGCGCTGGAAAGATGTAGCCTGAGTTGTGGCCTGAGCTCGCTTCAGCTGCTGGCGGTGTCGCCCGCCGCACTGTCTTCAGCGGCCTCGTCTTCAGCCGCTGGGCTGGCTTCGGTCGCAGCGCTGGCCGCAGCAGAAGCCGGCTGAACCGGCGCTGGCGCACGTGAAAAAGCTTGCTGTACGGCGGCAATCACGCGTGCGGCGTTGAAGGGTTTGACCACATAGCCGCTCGCACCGCCTTCGATCGAGGCCTGCACCACCTGACGCTCGGTCGAGCCGGTCACCATCAGCACACGGGTCTCCGGCATTTCGGTGCGGATGTCGCGCAAGACATCGACACCGCTGACGCCGGGCATCATCACATCGAGACAGACCAGACGCGGCGTCAGCTTGCGGCAGATCGCCAGAGCGGTTAAGCCGTCTTTAGCCTCGCCGACGACCTCGGCGCCTTCCTGCCGCAGGATGCCGCGCAGCATGGCCCGCGTGGTGTCATTGTCGTCCACCACGACGACCGAGATGCCATAAAGGGACGGATTGCCTCGCATTGCTATTGCGCCTCACTCAATTCAACCTGCGCCACCACGCGGTTACGCCCGCGTGCCTTGGCTTCGTACAAAGCACCATCGGCCGCGCGCACCAGGGCCAGCGGGCCCGGCGCACTGCGTGCCGCCATCACCGTTGCCACGCCCATGCTCAGCGTGACCACGCCGATGCCAGCGCGGTGCTCAATGGCCAGTTGCTGGATATCCTGACGCATCGCCTCGGCCAGGCGACAGGCGCCCTCACGATCAGTGTCCGGCAGGATCACCGCAAACTCCTCACCACCATAGCGCGCGACAAGGTCAGTCGGGCGTTTGACGCGATTAGCCAGCGCCTGGGCCACCGCGCGCAGACACTCGTCGCCCGCCTGGTGACCGTAAAAATCGTTGTACTGCTTGAAGAAATCCACATCACACATCAGCAGCGAGAGCTTGGACTCATGGCGCACACCACGCGACCACTCGCGCTGCAGGAATTCGTCGAACTGGCGACGGTTGGCAATGCCGGTCAGGCCGTCAACCGAAGACAGGCGCGTCAGCTCGCGATTGGCTTCGTCCAGGCGCCGCGTCAGCACCACCAGCGAGTAACGCATCTGGGCAATGCGCTGCATGGCGCGCACCTTGGCGGTCAGCACGATCTCCGACACCGGCTTGACCAGGTAATCGTCCCCCCCGACCGCGATGCCGCGCTCCAGATCTTCGTCACTGGTGCGCGCCGTCAGGAAGATGATCGGCGTCCATTCGCCGTCGCGTTCGAGCTGGCGAATGCGCTTGGCCACCTCGTAACCATTGAGCCCCGGCATGATCACGTCGAGCAGGATCAAGTCCGGCCGGTGCTGCTTGAAGAGTTCGATTCCCTCGGCACCATCACGTGCCACAAAGGTTTCGATGCCGATTTTGCGCAGCTGGTGACTCACCAGCGTGGCACTTGTCAGCGTGTCATCGACTACCAGCGCCTTCATTGAGCTTCCTGAACAAACATCCCGCTACATAAAAGAGCTGGCGTACCAGCACGAAACCGCTAAAATCCCCACAGTCACTTGTACGGCAAAAAACCATGAAGGCTTTAGCGTTCCTTTCTGCCGCATTGGGTCTAGGCTGTTGGAGCCTCGGACACGCTGCCGAATCAAATTTCACGCTGCAGGTTGCCACCAGCCTGTCGCTCCCCGTCACTCCCCCGCAAAACCAGACTTCCGCACAAAACAGCTTCGTGCTGGCCACACCTGCGGCTGTCGTTCCGGCGCAAGCCCCAGCTCCCGCCGCCGCGCCGGTGGCCGATGCCGCCTCATCGAGCAGCGCGCGTATCGCCAGTGTGGACCATACCGCACAAACGGCCGATATCTGGGAACGTATGCGCCACGGTTTTGCCATGCAAAACCTCGCAAGCCCGCTGGTCGATGACCGCATGCGCTACTACCTGGCACGCCCGGCCGCACTCAAGACCATGCTCGAGCGCAGTCGCAAGTACATGTACTACATCGTCGGCGAGCTCGAAAAGCGTGGCATGCCGACCGAGCTGGCCCTGCTGCCGGTGGTCGAGAGTGCCTTCAATCCGCTGGCGCTGTCTTCGGCCAAAGCCGCCGGCCTGTGGCAATTCATCCCCTCGACCGGCAAGACCTACGCCTTGCAGCAGAACTGGTGGGTCGATGAGCGCCGCGACATCGTCGCCTCGACCGATGCCGCCCTCACCTACCTGCAATCGATCTACGAGATGCATGGCGACTGGCAGCTAGCCCTGGCCTCCTACAACTGGGGCGAAAACGCCGTCGCGCGCGCCATCGCCAACAACAAAGCGGCCGGCAAACCCACCGATTTCGCCAGCCTGCGCATGCCCGAGGAAACCCGTTACTACGTGCCCAAGCTGCAGGCCATCAAGAACATCATCGCTCGACCCGAGCAATACGGCATCAGCTTGCCCAATATCGCCAACGAGCCCTACTTCAGCACCATCGACAAGATGCCCGGCATGGACGTCGCCCTGGCCGCCAAGCTGGCCGAGATGCCGACCTCTGAATTCCTGATGCTCAACCCCGGTTACAACCGCCCGGTGATGCCCGGTAGCGACGACGCCGGCGTGGTACTGCCGGTCGAGAATGCGCGCAAGTTCAAAGACAATCTGGCCAAGCATCTGGCCAACGGCGATGCGCCGCTGGTGACCTGGAAAACCTATCTGGTGCCGCAAACGGCACGTGTCGAACAGATCGCCCGCAATCTGGGCCTGGCGGTGCAGGCGCTGTGCAACGCCAATGGTCTGAGCGCCCGTGCGCTGCTGGCTGCCGGTTACAAGCTGCTGGTGCCCTCGCAGAACTCCGAGCCGGTCCCCGCGGCCATCGCCCAGGCCGGCAAGCTGCAACCGGTCAGCCAAAAGCGCAGCACGCGCAGCGTGCGGCCGAGCAAGCGTCGTCACGGCTAAGCAGGGCTCGATGCAGGGGCTGTTCGCGCCGGGCGCGCACGCGCAGGAAGCCTTCGCGCTGTTCGAAGACCAGCTTGCCACCCCCGGCAGCGCCCTGCTGCTGCACGAGCCTCTGCACAACATCGACTGCCTGTCCGCCGATCAGGCCGGCAGCTTTTTCAGCCGCATCGAGGCCCAGCAGCGTGCTGGCCACTGGATCGCGCTGATCGCCCATTACGAACTGGGCTCTGCCTTCGAAGCCCGCGCACCGCAAGCCCCGGCGGCAACGCGGCTGGCGCGCGCCATGGTTTTCCGCCAGGCCACCCGACTGCAAGGCGAAGCGCTGGCTGCCTGGTGGGCGCAGCAACTGGCCCACCTGTCAGCACAGGCCCGCGAGGCAGGCGTACTGTCCCTGCACACCGCGCCCGATGCAGCGGATCACTACCTGCAGCAAGTGCAGCGCGTACTCGACTACATCCGCGCCGGCGACTGCTACCAGGTCAATCTGAGTCTGCCGCTGCACGGCCAGAGCTTCGGCCACCCCGCCGCGCTGTATGCGCAACTGCGCAGCGCACAGCCGGTGCGCCATGGCGGCCTGCTCTTCGATGGCGACAGCTGGCTGCTTTCGCATTCGCCCGAACTGTTCTTTGCCCGTCAGGGCTCGCGCATCGATTGCCGGCCGATGAAAGGCACCGCCGCACGGACGGGCTCAGCCGAGGCCGACGCACAGATTGCCGCCAGGCTGCAGGCCTCGGAGAAGAATCGCGCCGAGAACCTGATGATCGTCGACCTGATCCGCAATGACCTGGGTCGTCTGGCACCCGCCGGTCAGGTGCGGGTGGAGCGCCTGTTCGAGCTGGAGCCCTACCCCAGCGTGTTCCAGCTCACCTCCAGCATCTGCGCAGAAGGTGTCGAGGCCAGCCTCGCCGAGCTGTTCCAGGCGCTGTTTCCCTGCGGTTCGATCACCGGGGCGCCCAAGCTGCGCGCCATGCAGATCATCGACGAACTCGAAGCGCGCCCGCGCGGCGTGTACTGCGGCGCCATCGGCCACCTCGCGCCTGATGGCGACTGCCACTTCAACGTGCCGATCCGCACCCTGCGCGTGGCGCGCGACGGACAATGCCATCTGGATGTCGGCAGCGGCATCGTTGCCGACTCAGTGCCTGAGGAAGAGCTGGCCGAATGCCTCGCCAAGGCGCGTTTCGTCCGCGAGGATGGTCTGCAGCTGATCGAAACCTTGCGTTGCGAAGCCGGCCAGCCATCGCCCTGGCCGCTGCTGGCCTATCACCTGCAGCGCTTGCGTGACTCCGCCCGGGCTCTGCATTTCGCTTATCGCGAAGCAGACATCCTCAGCGCGATCAGCCAGCACATCCAGACGCTCACCGCAGGCACGCATCGCCTGCGCCTGCTGCTGTCACGCGATGGCCGCGTCAGCCTCAGCAGCGCGCCACTGGAAGCCCTGCCCGCCCAGCCGCGCATCCGCCTGGCGGCACAAAGTCTCGACGCCGCCGATCCGCGCCTGCAACACAAGACGAGCGCCCGCAGCTTCTACGACGCGGCGCTGCGGGCCGCCATCGCCGAGGGCTTTTTTGACGAGATTTTCTGCAATACGCGTGGCGAGCTGTGCGAGGGCGCGCGCAGCAATCTGTTCATCGAGCGCGCTGGCCAGCTGCTCACGCCGGCACGTCACTGCGGCCTGCTACCGGGGGTGATGCGTGCCAGCCTGCTGGCCGAACACGGCGCACGCGAAGCCGTGCTCTACCCGCAAGACCTTGAGCAAGCTGATCGCATCTTCGTCAGCAATGCCTTGCGAGGCTTGGTCGAAGTCAGCCTGCAGCGCGCCTGAAACGCCCGCCCGACTCAAGCCCAAATCAGTGATCAGCCAACCTTGGCAAACCATGCCGGGCACGCGCCTGGTTGCAGGCTTCGTTCTGGATGCCGTGCACGCCGTGGGCGGCAAAATCACGACAGGGATCGGGGCGGAATTCGTAGATCGCGCAGCTGACACGCTCGCCAATCTCGCCCTGCAAAGCAACACAGCGCGGCGGGCTGCGATCGGTACCGCGCATGCGGCAAGTGCTGGCCGTTTCCTCGTCCGCCAGCATCGCCGGCACATAGCCGCCGACTTCGCTATCGAGCTGGCTGTGATGGAAACTCACGCGAAAACTGGCGCAACAGGCGCCACAGGTCTGACAGGGCATGATCCGGGAACTCGATGAAACTGCCGCGCCCGCAGAGCTCGGGGCGCGGCAGCGCGCATCATACCTTCAGGCGCTGGCGCCCTGGACTCAGAAGCTGTACTTGAGCCCGGCAGTATAGGTATTGAGCTTGCCGTAGCCGGTCTCAGGATTCCCCAGACCGCTGTAATGATTCCATTCGACCGTGGCGGCCACCGCCTTGCTCAGGTCATAGCTGAGGCCGGCGCCACTGAGCATGCCCGTGGAGTCGTGCGAGGTATTGCTAGTCGCTACGCCCGGGCTGCCCACGGCGCTCAGTTTGGTATGTGCCTGGATCAGACCCAGCTTGCCGTAGAGCGACACACCATGCGACAGCGGCAGGATCCCGACGCCAGCCAAGGTAGCGCCCTGCGCCTCGAACTCACCGGTCACCGCCTGGTTGGCAGCGGAGGCGAGATTGGACTGATAGCCGTATTTGCCCAGATTCACATAACCCAGCTCGACCGCCGCATAGCGATTCACGCGATAACCCAGGTTAAAACCATAGGTGGTGTTCTGCGTATCCGAGCTACCCGAGGAGACCTGCAGCCCTTGCGCGCCGACCGCGCTATCAATGCCGCCCTTTTTCAGCGCGCTCACACCAGCGCCCAGCGAAGCGCCAACATAAGGCCCCGTCTCGGCGGCGAACGCGCTGCTCATCAGGCATGCGCCAATACCGAGGCTGAACAGGATGGAACGGCAGGATTTGATGGGGGTGTTCATTGCTAACTCCTTTTCTTTCCGAAAACCGGAGTAGTCATTGAACAACTTTGCTGTCAGCGCCCTGTTTCAAACGCTTTTCGGCTTGCGACAATGCGTAAGCAAAGATGTCAGCCAGTGCCAAACGCAGGCAATCCAGGCAAATCACATTTTTGTTCGCCGATATATGGACGCGAAGGACGCGAAGGACGCGAAGAAAAAGCAAAGGTCCGCAAAGAAAGCAACTCTTGCTTCCCTTGGCGGACCTTCTGTCTTGCTCTGCGGCCTTTGCGCTGACAGTCCATCGCCTAAAAACTGAATACGCCTTCACTGAACTGCAGACGGGCCAACTCCGGTCTTCACAATTGCGTCTGCAGGCGATAGAGGGTCTGGCCGGAATCGAGATACTTGCGCTCAAAGGGCGTCAGCGGATCCTGCGTCGCAAAGACTTCAACGGCAGGCGTGCTGCCCGTGATGAAGCCGATGGCAAGCGCCAGTTCCTGCACATAGATCGACCAGTTGCTGCGGCATTCAAGCGTGCCGCCAAGCGCCAGCAGGCTGGGGAACACCGGGCTGCCGTGCCAGCGCCGTGCCAACTGGCCGATTTTCGGCCAGGGATTGGGGTAGAGCAGGAAGTGCTTGTCCAGACGAATCCCGGCCTGCAGCAGCAGGCGCCAGAAATCGACCAGATCAGCGCGCACGAACTGCAGATTGTCCGGCATCTCACCGGGCTTGCCGCGCGCCAGACGGTCAGCCGACTGATCGACTCCGAGCACGAAATGCTGCGGATGGGCGCGGGCCAGGCGCAAGCTGCTCCAGCCCACGCCACAGCCGGCATCGAGCAGAATCGGCGCGCGGCCGTCCCAGCACGGCATCACCTGGTCGAAAGCCGCCTGGCTGTGCGCGCTGATCGGCTTGCGGAAAGGATGATCGCGGTGGCGGGCGAGCAGCTCGCCGAGCTTCTCGTGCGGCGCGTCCTGCGCACTGTCGATATCGCGTGAATTAGCGTACATGCGCGGCGCTCCAGCCCGTGTCCAGTTGGCGGTCGATCTCCGCCGCAACACGCAGGGGCTTGATCTGCTGATACAGCTGCTCGGCCTGCGGATAGCGGCGGCGCAGCAGGTTGAGCCATTGCTTCAGGCGCCCCGGCGCGTGCCGCGCTTCGACCTTGATCTGCACCGCCTGCCAGTAATCGCGCAGCAAGGGCTGCAAAGCCTCCCAGTCCTCACCCGCGCACTCGGCCGGCGCCTCACCACGCAGATGACGACGGATGCGACTGGCCAGATAAGGATCGGCCACCGCGCCACGACCGAGCATCACATCTTGCAGACCACTCTCGGCGCGGCAGCGCAGATAGTCTTCGACCGTCCAGATCTCGCCATTGGCCACCACCGGCACCTTCACTGCTTCGGCGATGCGTGCAATCCATGGCCAGTGCGCCGGTGGGCGATAGCCTTCCTCCTTGGTCCGCGCATGCACCACCAGCATCTGCGCGCCGCCATCAACCAGCGCCTGTGCAGCCTCGATGGCGCGTGATTTGTCCTGCACGCCCAGGCGCATCTTGGCCGTGAAGGGCATGCGCCCAGCCACCGCAGCACTGACTTCGCGGCAGATGCGATGCAGCAGCTCCGGCTCATCGAGCAAGATTGCGCCGCCGCGATGTTTGTTGACGGTGGGTGCCGGACAGCCGAAGTTCAGATCGATGCCCGCCGGTTTCAGGCTGGCCAGACGGTCGGCATTGTCGGCCATGCAGGCCGGATCCGAACCGAGCAGCTGCACGCGCACCACGGTGCCCGCCGCCGTGCGTGAGGCATGGCGCAGCTCCGGCACGGTGCGCAGGAATACACGCGCTGGCAGCAGGCTGCCCGACACGCGCACGAATTCCGTCACGCACCAGTCATAGGGCGTAGCGCGTGTCAGAACGTCGCGCATCAGCTCGTCGACCATGCCCTCCATGGGCGCCAACAACAAATGCGGGACTGATAGTTTCGAGGGGGACAACATAGGCGCGCCATGCTATCGTTGCCCCCCTTGCAGGTAAAGGACTGATTTGTCCACTACCCGCGTATTCCGGCAGTTAGACCGGAAATCAAGCTGATCGTGCGCACGGACACGCCCATCCAGCCAGCCCTTTGCAGACCTGTTCCTTGTCCGGAAGTTGTGCCGGGCAACCGGCAAGTGTGACCAATCGTGATCGTCGTCAATCTGATCTGTGACCTCAAGCACAGCTTCGAAGGCTGGTTCGCCTCCGCCGAAGCCCTGCAGGCACAGCAAGCCAATGGGCAGCTCTGCTGTCCGATCTGTGAATCCCCGCAAGTCGACGTCCTGGCCAGTGTGTCGCACACGCGCCGGGCGAGCGACCGGCAGCCAGAGCACGCGCTTGAGATCACCGCCGATGTCGATAACAGCGCACGCGCCAGCGCCCTGCTCGCCGCTGCAGGCTTGCCCGACACGCTCAACGCTCAGGAACTGCTGCAGGCCCTGATGCAGAAGCTGCAAGAAGCCGGCGCCCGCCCCGGCCAGCCGGAAGCTTTTGCGATTGAAGTACACCGCCTGCAGGACGGCGAAACCGAGCTGCGCGCAATTCGCGGCATCAGCTCGCTGCAGGAGATCGAAAGCCTGCTCGAAGAGAGCATCAGCCTGATCCCCATCGCCAAGGAAAACCTGCACTGAGCTGCAGGCACTGCCGGCTCAGACCGAACGCTGGCGGCTACTCGACTCCGGCACGAAACTCAGCGGGAACATCCCTTCGAGCTTGACAGGCGCCTTGCGCGCCCATTTGCGCGCCAGACGCTCGCGCCACCGCCACTTACCCCAGCTGACTGCTTTGAATTTCATGGTTCTGCTCCGTGGTTTTACGGAGCATAGACAGTCAAGATGACTGCGATCTGACAAGCGTGTTTCAGCCCTGTGACGCGGCCATGATCAGCGGCACGCGCATCTCGCCACGCGACAAGCCGCCATGCACACCGAGCATCGGCAGGCCGCCCTCGCCGGGCAAACGGTCAATCACGGTCCAGTCATCACGCGGAATCAGCAACCAGTCACCGCAGCGACGCTGCGCCACCGCATTGTCGCCCGGCCCGAACAGACCGCTGGCAATCGCCCGCTGTGCCGGCATGGCGTACAGCACATCGCCCAGGCGCTCGCTGACGCGTGCGCCAAAGCTCTGCTGGTAAGCCGGCTTGACGTGGCAGTAGGCAACACGCCGCTCGCCGCTCAAAGGCGAGCTGAGCATCGCGTAGAGATCGGCATGCGCCGAGAGCACGATCTGCCGCTGCGGCGGATTGTCGATGAAGCCGTGATCAGCCGAAACGACGAACTGCGCCTCGGGCAGCAGGCTGCGCATCTTTGCATAGGTGTGATCGAGCATCGCCAGCACGCTGCGCGACTGGGGCGACTCCATGCCGAAGTCGTGCCCCGAGGCATCGAGCATCGGCGTGTAGGCATACACGAACTTCTGCCGGCGGCCCGCAGCATCAAGCTCGCGGGCGGCGCGAAAAACGCTCCACGCGAGGCTGTCCAGCGTCTCGTAGGGATGTACCACCGCATCGCGGCGATGATGGTTGCTGTAGGGGCCGCTGGCCAGCTCCGGCAAGGTGACGAAGCGGGCCGCGCGCTGCGCGGTCTGCAGCATCGGCGGCGTCTGCAGCAGGCGCGCCAGCAAGGCCTCGTCACGCACGGCACAGCCGGCGCGATGGCGCATCGGCAAAGGCGCGACGATGGCATCGCTCTGCGCATCATGCACATACCAGCCCAGCAGGCCATGAATGGCCGCAGGCTGGGCCGTCATCAGGGTGGTGATGGCAGTCGCCGTGGTCGAGGGAAAGACCGAGCTCAGCGCGCCGACGCGGTCGTGCCAAAGGGTCGGTGCGATATCCCGATTGCGCGACAGGAAATCGTCGCCGAGGCCATCGATCAGGAAGAACACCAGGGTGTCGCTGCCCTGCCAGCGCGAGGACGCGGCGCTGCCATCGGGCAGCAGCAGATCGGCATAATCTTCTCGCACCGTGGCACCGCAGCTGCGCGCCAGGGCGACAGCCAGATTGAACAGCCCCTGCCCGGCATAATCCGGCCAGCTCACGCCATCGGCATACCAGTCCGCCGGCAGGCCTGTCTGTTCTGACAGGCCGGAGTTATTCGTGCACATCAACATTCAAGACACCAGGCTGGCCTACGGAGACAGAGGCAGCCGCGACCTTAACGAGCACGACAGGGCAATACAAGCTGCGCTGCGGCAAGTAGAAAAAAACAAGGGGAAGACCACGATCGTGGCTTCCCCTTTTTATTTGGAGCGGGAGACGAGTCTCGAACTCGCGACCTCAACCTTGGCAAGGTTGCGCTCTACCAACTGAGCTACTCCCGCAAAACCTTTGCAGCCAGACTACGCTGCCAAACCTGTACAGCAAAACCCCTGGAGGCGCGGGCCGGAGTCGAACCGACCTACACGGATTTGCAATCCGGTGCATAACCGCTTTGCTACCGCGCCACGACTTGTACAACTAAAAAGGGAAAGCCGGGCTTTCCCTTTGCGAATCTGGAGCGGGAGACGAGTCTCGAACTCGCGACCTCAACCTTGGCAAGGTTGCGCTCTACCAACTGAGCTACTCCCGCAATGGAGGTGCGCATTGTAATGCACTTGGCGCCAATGTCAAGCACCACTTGCAATATTTCACGCACCGCGACGTAAATCGGGCGCCGCACGGCGCAGGTAATAGACCATCGACCAGACCGTCAGCACGGCCGCAATGAACAACAGCACCTGTCCGCTACGCAGAATGGGCAAGCCGAACAGGTCATCCGCAAACAGCAGCATCGGGATCGCCGTCATCTGCGCAGCCGTCTTCAGCTTGCCGATGAAGGACACCGCCACACTCTTGGCAGCGCCCATCTTGGCCATCCATTCGCGCAGCGCGGAGATGGTGATCTCGCGGCCGATGATGACAAAGGCAAACAGCGCATCGCAGCGCTCCAGCTGCACCAGGGCGACCAGCGCGGCCGACACCATCAGCTTGTCGGCCACCGGGTCGAGAAAGGCGCCGAAGGCGGACGTCTGCTGCCAGCTGCGTGCCAGATAACCATCCAGCCAGTCGGTGATTGCCGCGATGACGAAGACCACACAGGCGATGATGTTCTGGTGATGCAGACTCAGTACGCTCTCCGGCAGATAAAACACGCCGATGACGACCGGAATCAGCACGATGCGCGCCCAGGTGAGCAGGATGGGAACATTATTGAACATAGGGGGCTAACGCAGCGCGTTGTAGATTTGTTCCGCGATTTTACGATTGATCCCTTCAACGCGGCATAAATCTTCGACCGTCGCTTCTTTGACGCCGGCCAGACCGCCGAAGGTCTCGATGAGTTTCTTGCGCCGCGTCGGCCCGATGCCGGGAATATCCTCCAGCTTGGAGGTCAGGCGCGTCTTGCTGCGCCGTGCGCGCATGCCGGTAATCGCGAAGCGGTGCGCCTCGTCACGCACGATCTGGATCAGGTGCAGCGCCGGATGCTCGCCGCCGAGCAGCTGCGGTTCGCGCCCGTCCGGATGGATCAGCTGCTCCAGGCCGGCCTTGCGCGCCTCGCCCTTGGCCACGCCGATCATGTTGATGCTGGTCAGGCCCAGCTCGCTGAGCACTTCCCAGGCCACACCGATCTGGCCCTTGCCGCCGTCGATGAGGATCAGGTCCGGCCGCACGCCCTCGCCCGCCGCCACCTTTTCGTAACGCCGCGTCAGCGCCTGGCGCATCGCCGCGTAATCGTCGCCGGGTTCGATGCCGCTGATGTTGAAGCGCCGGTATTCCGACTTCTTCATGCCCTCGCCCTCCCACACCACGCAGGAGGCCACAGTGGCCTCGCCCTGGGTGTGGCTGATGTCGAAGCACTCGATGCGCCGTGGCGCCTCGGCAAGGCCCAGCGCCTGGCGCAGGGCTTCGAGCTGATGGGTGGCGCGGCCCGACTCGCGCAGCCGCGTCTCGATGGCCAGGCCGGCGTTGAGCTGCGCCATCTCGACCCAGGCTCGCTCGTTCTGAAAGCGCGCCGCAATCACGATGGGCGTGCGCTCCACGACCTCGGCGAGGACCGCCTGCACGGTGTCGCTCTCCGCGCCGTCGACGACCAGCTTGGCTGGCGCGGGATGATCCAGATAATGTTGCTCGACGAAGGCCAGCAGCGCATCGGCCGGCGACAGCCCTTCGCCGCCGGCTTGCGGAAACTGCGGCCGATCACCGAGGTGACGGCCGCCGCGCACCATGGCCAGATTGACGCAGACCAGACCGCCCTGCTGCACGGCGACGATGACATCGACGTCCTCGTCCTTGCCCGAGTCGACATGCTGCTTGTGCAGCACGGTCTGCAAGGCGCGGATCTGGTCGCGGAATACCGCCGCTTCCTCGAAGGCAAAGCGATCCGCGGCCTCCTGCATGCGCACGCCCAGATTGTCGATCACATCCGAATGGCGACCATCGAGGAACAGCGTCGCCAGGCGCACATCATTAGCGTACTGCGCCTTGTCGATCAGGCCCACGCAGGGCGCGGTACAGCGCTTGATCTGGTGCAGCAAGCAGGGCCGCGAGCGATTGCGATAGACCGATTCCTCGCAGGTGCGCAGCATGAACAGGCGCTGCAGGAGCTGCACGCTCTCGCGCGCCGCCCAACCCGAGGGATACGGCCCGAAGTAGCGCACGCCCTTCTCGAAGGCGCCGCGGTAGTAGAACAGGCGCGGCGCTTCGTCGCCCGAGATGGCGATGTAGGGATAGCTCTTGTCGTCGCGGAACAGGATGTTGAAGCGCGGCTTGAGCGATTTGATGAGATTGTTTTCGAGAATCAGCGCCTCGGCCTCGGAGCGCACGGCGGTGATGTCCACGCGCTCGATGCGCGCCACCATCATGGCGATGCGCGGGCTGGGGTGATTCTTCTGGAAATAGCTCGATACGCGGCGCTTGAGGTTCTTCGCCTTGCCGACGTAGAGCACCTCTTCATTGGCCCCGATCATGCGATACACGCCGGGGCTCTCGGTCAGACCGGGCAGGAAGGATTTTGCGTCGAAACTCATGGCCGGCAGTGTAGCGCCTTTGCGGCAGCGCTCAGCCCAGCGACTGCACGCCGGCCCAGGCCGCCTGGAAGCGCGGGCTCAGTGCCAGCTGCTCGGGGCTGGGGCGGCCGGCAGGCCGCAGCGCTTCGATGCGCTGGCTGCTGCGCGCGGCGAAGTCAGGCTGCCAGCGCGTGAGCAGATCAGCGGTGAGATCGGGGCGATTGCACACCAGCACCATGTCGCAACCGGCGCTGAGTGCCGCATCGGCGCGCGCGACGATGTCGCCGGCCACGGTCGCTCCTTCCATGGTCAGGTCGTCGCTGAAAATCACGCCATCGAAACCCAGGCGCGTGCGCAGCACATCCTGCAGCCAGAAGCGCGAGAACCCGGCCGGTTGCGGATCAATCGCGGAATAGATCACGTGCGCCGGCATCACGCCACTCATCACCGTCTTGAGTACGTGGCGGTAAGGCACGATGTCGGCATGCCAGAGCTGCTCGAATTCGCGCTCATCGACCGGCATCGCAACATGCGAATCGGCGGCTGCGAAACCATGCCCCGGAAAGTGCTTGCCGACCGCGCCCATGCCCGACTCGCGCAGGCCCAGCATCAGCGCATAGGCCAGCTCGGCAGTGATGTCCGGATCGCTGTGAAAGGCGCGGTCGCCGATCACCGAGCTATGGCCGTAGTCCAGATCGAGCACCGGCGTGAAGGAGAGATCGACGCCTGCCGCGAGCAGCTCGGACGCCAGCACAAAGCCCGTATCCTGCGCCAGGCGCCGCGCCAGATGCGCGTCCTGCGCCCACACCTCGCCGAGGCGGCGCATCGCCGGCAGGCGCGTGAAACCGCTGCGGAAGCGCTGCACGCGACCACCTTCGTGATCGACCGTGATGATCAGCGCTGGCGAGCGCAGGGCATGGATCTCGGCACACAAGGCGGCGAGCTGGTCCGGGTCGGCATAGTTGCGCGTGAACAGGATCACCCCGCCGACCAGCGGATGCTGCAGGACGGCGCGCTCGGCATCGCTCAGCGCCAGACCGGCGACATCGCACATCACCGGGCCGAGAGGCATTTGTAGGGCCATGATTACTTGCTCTGTTGTTCAATGATGGCAAAGGCGACGACGTATTCCTTTTCGTCGCTGATCGACAGCTGGGCCGACAGGCCGCGCTGCTGCATGAGGGCATCGAGCTCGGTATTGAGGGCGTACAGCGGCTTGCCCAGATCATCGTGGGCGACCGCTACCGTCTGCAGGCTGACGATGCCGCGCAGGCCCGTGCCAAAGGCCTTGGAGAAGGCTTCCTTGGCGGCAAAGCGCTTGGCGATGAAGCGCGCCGGATCCTGCGCACGCGCAAGCTCCTCCCGCTCGGCCGGGGTCAGCAACATCTCGCCGTAGCGCTCGCCGTGGCGAGCGAGGCCTGCACGGATACGCTCGACCGCGACGATGTCGGTGCCGATGCCGTAAATCACTACGCAGTTCCGCTGCTGGCTTCGCGCATCAGGCGCTTCATTTCAGCGACCGCTTCGCGCAAACCAACGAACACCGCACGACTGACGATGGCGTGACCGATATGCAGTTCGCGAATTTCCGGCAAGGCCGCCACCGGCTGCACATTGAAGTAGTTGAGCGCGTGGCCGGCATTGAAGCGCATGTCCAGCTCGACAATGGCGTGACCGGCGGCGCGGATCTTGTCCAGCTCGGCCAGCACGGCCGGGCTGCGCGCATCGCGGCCGCGCGAGAAGAAGGCATGGGCATACGGGCCGGTGTGGATTTCACAGACGCGCGCGCCAATGCGGGCGGCGGCCTCGACCTGAGCGATCTCCGGGTCGATGAACACACTGGTCATGATGCCGGCATCGGCGAGGCGGGCAATCACGTCTTTCAGGCGCGCTTCCTGCGCAACGATGTCGAGGCCGCCCTCGGTGGTCACTTCCTGGCGCCCCTCGGGCACCAGCATGGCCATTTCCGGCTTGATCTCGCAGGCGATGCCGACCATCTCGTCGGTGGCCGCCATTTCGAGATTGAGCTTGATGTGGGTGAGCTCGCGCAGGCGGCGCACGTCCTTGTCCTGGATATGCCGACGGTCTTCACGCAGGTGCACGGTGATGCCATCGGCGCCGCCCAGATGCGCTTCGACAGCGGCCCACACGGGGTCTGGTTCATAGGTACGGCGCGCCTGACGGATGGTCGCGACGTGATCGATATTGACGCCTAGTTCAATCATTACAGTTCCTGTAAGTCCATCAAGATCCGGCGCGACTCCAGCGGCTGCGCGCCCAGGTAGTGCTGCAAGAGGCGACGCATCAGGCTCTTGGCTTGCGCCAGGGTTTCAGCGTCGGAGAAATCATCGCGGGCCATGGCCAGCAGGCAGCGGCCGCTCATCAGCGGCAGATCGCTCATCTTATCGTCAATCAGCCCCTGCGCCGCAAGCACGCCATGCTCAAGCATGAAAACGTAGCGCCCCTCCGGCTGCACCGCTTCGCCCGTATCGGCGAGCACATCGAGCGTCAGGCCGTAACCGAGTTCCTGCAGCAAGGCCAGCTCGAAACTGCGCAGCAAGGGTGCCGTCGCACTGCCTGCCGCCAGGGCACGCATGGTTTGCGCGTAGCGCTCGAAGAGCTGCGGATGCGGATCTTCGCGCGGCAAAAGGCGCAGCATCAATTCGTTGAGGTAGTAACCGCAGAGCAAGGCCAGGCCGACCAGCAAGGCCTGGCCGCCCTGCCAGTAGGCGCCGGTGAGGGTTTTGACCTCGCTCTTGCCAGTCCAGCTCACGGCCAGCGGCTGGAAGGCCATCAGCACGCCACGCAGCGCCGAACCGGGCCGCCGCGCGCCCTTGGCCACCAGCGGCAAGCGGCCATGATCGCGCGTGAAGACTTCGACGATCAGGCTGGTTTCACGCCAGGGATAGGTGTGCAGGACAAAGGAATGAGCGTCTTCGACGCGCAGGCGAGTCACCATGAAACTGATTCACCGCAAAGGCGCAAAGAGAACGCGAAGGGCCGCTAAGAAGCTCAAAGTCTTGTTCATCCGATCAAAGCTTGCCTGAAAGATACCGCAATTCACTTCGCGCAGCCTTGGCAGCCCTTTGCATGGCCTTTGCGCCTGTGCGCTGCGGACAAGGATTACTCGTAGCCCAAAGACTTCAATGCGCGCTCGTCGTCGGCCCAGCCACTCTTCACCTTGACCCAGACTTCGAGATAGACCTTGCCGTCGAAGAGCTTTTCCATGTCGATGCGCGCCTCGGTCGAGATACGCTTGAGATGCTGGCCGCCCTTGCCGATGACCATCGCCTTGTGGGCGGCCTTGTCGACGATCACGGCGGCGAAGATCTTGCGCAGATTGCCTTCGACCTCGAACTTCTCGATTTCCACCGCCATGCCATACGGCAGCTCTTCACCGAGCAGGCGGAACAGTTTCTCGCGGATGAATTCGGCCGCCAGGAAGCGCTCGGAACGATCAGTGATGTCGTCCTCGCCGAACACCGGTTCGCCTTCCGGCAAATACTTGGCGAAGGTGCGCAGCAGCTCTTCGGCATTGTTGCCGCGCTGGGCGCTGATCGGCACCATGTCGGCGAAGGGATACTCGGCGGCCATCTTCTCAAGGAAGGGCAGCACCTCGTTCTTCTCTTCGAGCAGGTCGATCTTGTTGATCACCAGCACGACCTTGCTGCCCTCGGGCATCAGGTCGAGCACCTGTTTGTCCTCGGGGCCGAAACGCCCGGCCTCGATGACCATCGCCACCACGTCGACATCGACCAGGGCCGAGGTCACGGTGCGGTTCATGGTGCGGTTGAGGGCGTTCTTGTGACGCGTCTGGAAACCCGGCGTGTCGACGAAGATGTACTGCACCTGATCCTCGGTCAGCACGCCGGTGACGCGATGGCGCGTGGTTTGCGCCTTGCGCGAGACGATGCTGACCTTCTGCCCGACCAGGCGATTGAGCAAGGTGGATTTGCCCACATTGGGGCGCCCGACAATGGCAATGTAGCCGGTATGAAAAGCCGTCTGCGGCTGCGTATCGCTCATGATTTTCCGATCTGTTCCAGCGCCAGTTGTGCAGCGGCCTGTTCTGCTGCGCGGCGGCTGTTGCCGCTGGCGCGCACATTCACACCCAGTGTTTCGACGACGCAGGCAATCACGAATTCCTGCTCGTGCGCTGCGCCGCGCGTCTCGACCAGATCATAACGGGGAAGATTCAGGCGCCGCGCCTGCAGCAGTTCCTGCAGCGCCGTCTTCGGGTCCTTGAGACTGCGCTGCGGGTCGAAATCGGCCAGTAAGGGCGCATAGAGCGCTTCGATCACCGCACGCACGGCATCAAAGCCGGCGTCGAGAAAGATCGCACCAAACAGCGCTTCGGTCGCATCGGCGAGGATCGAGGGACGGCGCGGGCCGCCGCTCTTGAGTTCGCCCTCGCCCAGGCGCAACTCGGCCCCCACAGCGAGGCTTTCGGCAATGCGCTGCAAGGCGTCCTGGCGCACCAGCTGGGCGCGCAAGCGTGACAGCTCGCCCTCGCGCAGCTGGCCAAAGCGCTCGAACAGCAACATGGCGACCACCATGTTGAGAATGGAGTCGCCGAGAAACTCGAAACGCTCGTTGTGATCGGCGCTGAAGCTGCGATGCGTCAGCGCCTGTTGCAGGAGACGCAACTGACGGAAGCGATAATTCAGCCCTTGCTGCAGGGAATCAAGACTCACTTGAACTCACTTTGAGCTCATTTGCCGGCGCCGGTCGTACCGTCCGAAGCCACCGAGAACTCGAACACCAGACTGACATTGGCAAACAGCGCCACACGACGCTCGTAATCGACGGAGAGTACGACATGGCCATTTTCCTTGGTCACGACGATGCTCTGGGCATCCACCGAGGAGATGTCATCGATCTGCGCGTACTTGTAGAAGGCAGCGCGAAAGGCCGCAGCCGGCTGCTGCGCATCGACACGTTCGATGATGCCGCTGAAGGCCTTCTTGATCGCCAGGTATTCCGTGAACACGGGCACCAGCTTGAGCGCGAGGATCAGCGCGGCGGCAATGAACGCGCCGACGATCAGCGTGGAAATGATGCTCAAGCCATGTTGTCGATGACGCGCACGCATGGAAAAACCTCCTCGTTGCCGAATCACTTACTTGAACCCGCCGATCCGATCAAAGCTCACGCCCTTGGGGAAAGGCAGGATGTTGTCGATGTGGAACCAGATGAAAAACGCCTTGCCCACTATATTCTCATCCGGCACAAAACCCCATACACGCGAGTCGGCACTATTGTCCCGATTATCGCCCATGGCGAAGTAATGCCCCGCCGGCACCGTGCAGATCAGGCCCTTGGCCGAGCGCACGCAGTTCTCGCTGAAAGGATGCGGAATGCTGCCCGGCTCATCGCTGCGATCCGGGTTATTGAGAATGTCATGGGTGACATCGCCGAGCTTCTCGGTCAGGCGCGTCTCGGCATCGATGCCCTGCACGTATTCGCCAACCGGCGTCACCGGCACGTCGACCCCATTCACGGTCAGGCGCTTGTTGATGTACTCGATCTTGTCGCCGGGCAAGCCCACCACGCGCTTGATGTAGTCCTGGCTAGGGTCCTGCGGATAGCGGAAGACGAAGACATCGCCGCGCTGCGGGCTGCCGACCTCGATGATCTTCTTGTTGATCACCGGCAGACGCACCCCGTACTGGTACTTGTTCACGAGGATGAAGTCACCAATCTGCAGGGTCGGGATCATCGAGCCCGAGGGAATGCGGAAAGGCTCGACGAGGAAGGAGCGCAGCAGGAAGATCGGCAGGATCACCGTGAAGAAACTGGCACCGTACTCGACCCACCAGGGATCAGGCGCGCCCTTGGGGCGCAGCTTGCGTGCCTTGAAGACATCGTAAAACCACAGCACGCCGGTCACCACCGACAGCACAAACAGGATCAGAGCAAAATCCACGCAGACCTCGAATATAGGGGTTGGGCTTGTTCAGCCACGCTGATGGCCAGGGTTTGGGCGCCCTGACCTACTTGCCATCCGTCACGCGCAGAACCGCCAGGAAGGCTTCTTGCGGGATCTCCACATTGCCCACCTGCTTCATGCGCTTCTTGCCTTCTTTCTGCTTTTCCAGCAGCTTCTTCTTGCGCGAGATGTCGCCGCCATAACACTTGGCCAGCACGTTCTTGCGCAGCGCCTTGATCGTCTCGCGCGAGATGATGTTGGCACCGATTGCTGCCTGAATCGCCACGTCGAACATCTGCCGCGGGATCAGTTCGCGCAGCTTGGAGGCCAGTTCGCGACCACGGTACACCGCATTCTCACGGTGCACGATGACAGACAAGGCATCGACCTTTTCACCGCTGACCAGCAGATCGAGCTTGACCACATCGGCCGCGCGGTACTCCTTGAATTCGTAATCGAGCGAGGCGTAGCCGCGTGACACCGACTTGAGACGGTCGAAGAAGTCCATCACCACTTCGGCCATCGGCATCTCGTAGATCAGCTTCACCTGACGGCCGTGGTAATGCATGTCGACCTGGTTGCCGCGCTTTTGATTACAGAGGGTGATGACAGTTCCCACGTAGTCCTGCGGCACGAAAATCGTGGCGGTGATGATCGGCTCGCGGATCTCGGCGATCTTGCCCAGGTCCGGCAGCTTGGAGGGATTCTCGATCTGGATCACATCGCCGTTGTTCATCACCACTTCATACACCACGGTCGGTGCCGTAGTGATGAGATCCATGTCGAATTCGCGCTCCAGGCGCTCCTGCACGATCTCCATGTGCAACAGGCCAAGGAAGCCGCAGCGGAAACCGAAGCCCAGCGCTTGTGAGACTTCCGGCTCGTATTGCAGCGAGGCGTCATTGAGGCGCAGCTTTTCCAGCGAATCGCGCAGCTGGTCGTATTCGCTGGACTCCACCGGGTAGAGACCGGCGAACACCTGCGGCTTGATTTCCTTGAAGCCATCGAGCGCGGCCGCAGCCGGCTTGCCGGCCAGGGTGATGGTATCGCCCACCTTGGCGGCCTTGAGTTCCTTGATGCCGGCAATCACGAAGCCGACCTGACCGGCCGACAGCGATTCACGCGAAATCGACTTCGGCGTGAACACGCCAACCTGCTCGCACAAATACTGCGAACCGGTGCTCATGAAGAGGATCTTGTCCTTGGGGCGCAGCACGCCGTCGACGACGCGCACCAGCATCACCACGCCGACATAGTTATCGAACCAGGAATCGATGATCAGCGCCTTCAGCGGCGCCGTCGGATCGCCCTTGGGCGGCGGCATGCGCGTGATCACCGCTTCGAGGATCTCGTCGATGCCCATGCCGGTCTTGGCCGAACAGGGAATCGCGTCGGTCGCGTCGATGCCGATCACGTCCTCGATCTCCTGCCGGGCGGTGTCCGGATCGGCCGAAGGCAGGTCCATCTTGTTGAGCACCGGCACCACTTCGACGTTCTGTTCGAGCGCGGTGTAGCAATTGGCCACCGTCTGCGCTTCCACGCCTTGCGAAGCATCAACGACCAGCAGCGCGCCCTCGCAGGCGGCCAGCGAACGGCTCACTTCGTACGAGAAGTCGACGTGTCCGGGCGTGTCGATGAGGTTGAAGTTGTACTTCTGCCCATCCTTGGCGATGTAGGTCAGGGCTGCGGTCTGCGCCTTGATGGTGATGCCGCGCTCGCGCTCCAGATCCATGGAGTCAAGCACCTGCGCTTCCATCTCGCGGTCGGAGAGGCCGCCACAACGCTGGATGATGCGATCAGCCAGCGTGGATTTGCCGTGATCGATGTGGGCGATGATCGAGAAATTGCGTATGAGCTGCATGCGAACATGACGAAGGGCGCCGCAGCACCCTTCTGATTTGCCTGTAAATTGCGCGACCGGCGATTATAGCCGAGTCCGGCGACTGTCCCTAATGTCAGCGGATCGGCAGTTTCCAGAGGCCGTTGATGAGCTTTACGCGCAACGCGGTCAATAAAAGCTGAGCCCTGCGGGCGCTGACGCAAAGGGCGCGAAGAACAGCAAAACAAGGTCCGCGAAGGACAATCGAACCAGGGAAGCGTGGAACAAGTTATCAGCTTTCCTTTGCGGACCTTCGTCTTTCTCCGCGTCCTTTGCGTCCCAAAGCGATGGCAATTGACATTTCATGCGCGAAAAACACTGCGAGCATGCCCTCAGCTCATCAAGCGATAGCCCACGCCGGTCTCGGTGAGCAGGTGGCGCGGCTGCGAGGGGTCTTGTTCGAGCTTGTCACGCAGCTGCTTCATGTAGATGCGCAGGTAGTGGCTGCGCTCGGCGTAGCCCGGCCCCCAGGCATCGAGCAGCAGCTGACGGTGGGTCAGCACGCGGCCGTGGCTGCGGATCAGCGCCGTCAGCAGGCGGTATTCGATCGGCGTCAGGTGCACCACCTGCCCGGCCCGGCTGACCAGGCGCTGCGCCACATCGACTTCAACTTCGCCGAAGCGGAACACCGGCTCCGCCTCCAGCCCGGCACGTGCGGCGCGGCGCAGCTGGGCGCGCACACGCGCCAGCAGCTCGGGCACGCCAAAGGGTTTGACCAGATAATCATCCGCGCCAGCATCCAGCGCGGCGACTTTCTCTTCCTCGCGGCTGCGCGCCGAGAGCACGATGATCGGCAGCTGCGACCAGGTGCGCACTTCGCTGATCAGGCTGCGGCCATCGCCATCGGGCAGACCCAGATCGAGGATCAGCAGATTCGGCTGTCGCGTGCCGGCCTCGATCAGCCCGCGCGCGACCGTATCGGCTTCGAAGACTTCGCAGCCCTCGTCTTCGAGCGCGCTGCGCACGAAGCGGCGGATCAGCGGATCGTCTTCAACCATCAATACGCGTGGTTTGTTCATGCGAGTTCGGCCGGATCAGTGAAAGGCGCCTGCCCCAGCGGCAGGCTGAAGACGAAACGCGCGCCGCCGCTGGCGGCGCGCTCGGCGTGGATATGGCCACCATGAGCTTGCACGATGGCGCGGCAGATCGCCAGCCCCAGGCCGGCGCCGGGCTGCGCCGATTCGCTGTGGCCGCGTTCGAACTTGGCAAACAGGCGCTCTTCCGCGCCCGCCGGCAGGCCCGGCCCATTGTCTTCAAGGCTCACCTGCAGCGCAGCGCCCACGCAGGCGGCGCGCAGCGTGATCTGCGTGCCCGGCGGCGTGTGGCGGGCCGCATTGTCGAGCAGATTGACGAGCACGCGCTCGATCAGCACCGGGTCGAATTCGCACAGCGGCAAGTCGGCCGCCAGCTCGGTGCGCACGACATGGCCCGCCAGCGCTTCGCCCAGCTGGCGCAAGGCGGTGCCGACCACTTCCTCGATCGCGCACCAGTCGCGGCGCAGGCTCACGCGGCCGCTCTGCAGGCGCGCCATGTCGAGCAGATTGGTGACCAGTTCGACGAGGCGCCGCGCCGTATCGCGGATCGACAGAATCTGGCTGCGCGCATCCAAAGGCCAGTCGGGCTTGGCGGCCAGGGTTTCAGCGCTGCCGATGAGGCCGGTCAGCGGCGTGCGCAGATCGTGCGAAATCGCCGACAGCAGCGAATTGCGCAGACGCTCCGATTCCATGTCGAGCAAGGCGTCCTGCGCCACCTCGATGTAATGCACACGTTCGAGCGCCTGGGCGATCTGCGCGGCGCAGCTTTCCAGCTGGCGCAGCTGTTCGGGCTCATCGAGCCAGACTGCCTGCCCTTCAGCAGGCAAAACGCCGAGCACGCCGCGCGTGCGCATCGGTGCGCGCAAGGGCTGGTAATGCGCGCGCGCTGCAGGCAAGGTCGCGGTGCCCAGACCGGCAGCCTGATCGTGGTCGAACACCCACTGCGCCACCGCCAGATCGGCAAAGCCGCCGGCCTGCGTGCTGTCCACCGGCACATGCGGATCACGCACGCAGCCCTGGCTGTCCGGCAACAGGAGCACCACGCTGGCGCCGAACATGCCGGACAGGCGCTGCTGGGCGATGTCGATGATCTGCTCGCTGGATAAGGCCGCCGACAGCGCCTGCAACAACTCGGACTGCGCCCGCGAACGCTGCTCGCGGGCCGCCGCGCTGATCGCCTCGAACTTGAGCTTGGCGGCGAGCTGGCCGATCAGCAAGGCGACCGCCAGCATCAGCGCGAAGGTGAATAGATACTGCGTGTCGCCCACCGAGAAACTCAGGCGCGGCGGCACGAAGAAAAAGTCGAAGGCGAGCACCGACACAAAGGCGGCGAAAGCGCCGGGTCCGCGCCCGAAGCGCAGCGCCACGGCAACCACGGCGAGCAGGAACAGCATCACCACGTTGGCCAGATCGAAGACCGACAGCAGCAAGGCCGCCAGCGCCGTGGTCAGCGCGCAGGCCAGCAGCGCCCAGACATAGCTCTGCCAGACCAGGCTTGGGCGGCGCACGGCGGGCTCGGCGACCGGCGCCTCTTCCTCGGGCAGGCCGACCACCACCACTTCGAGTTCGTGCGGCAAGCTGCTCACGCGATCGAGCAGCGAGGGTCGCCACAGGCGCTGCAGGGCATTGCGCCGCGCCCGGCCGAGCACCAGCTTGCCGGCGTTGCGATCCCGCGCGAAGCGGATCAGCGCTGCGCCGGCCTCCGGCGCCGCCAGGGTGCAGGTTTCGGCGCCCAGCGACGCGGCCAGCTTGAGCGCGCGCTGCCGGCGTGCGCGGCGCATCGCCGATTCCGCGCTCATCTCCGGCGTCTCGACGCTCAGCGCGATCCACTCCGCCTGCAAGCGGCTGGCCATGCGCGCCGCCACCCGCACCAGGGTTTCGTTGCCGGCGCCCGGCCCGATGCAGACGATCAGCCGCTCCTGCGTCTGCCAGACCGCGTCGATCGAACGGTCCGCCCGGTAGGCGCGCATCTGCGCATCGACGCGGTCCGCCGTGCGCCGCAAGGCCAGCTCGCGCAAGGCAATCAGGTTGCCGGTGCGGAAGAAGTTGCGGGCGGCGCGCTCGGCCGCTTCCGGCATATACACCTTGCCGGCCTTGAGCCGCGCCTGCAGCTCGGCCGGCGGCAAATCGACCAGGGCGACTTCGTCGGCGGCCTCGAATACCTGATCCGGCAGCGTCTCCTGGACACGGATGCCGGTGATGCCGCCGACCACGTCGTTGAGGCTTTCGAGGTGCTGCACATTGAGCGCCGAATACACATCGATGCCCGCCGCGAGCAGTTCTTCGACGTCTTGCCAGCGTTTGCGATGGCGACTGCCATCAAGATTGGTATGCGCCAGTTCATCGACGACGATCAGCTGCGGCCGCGCCGCCAGCGCCGCATCGAGGTCGAATTCGCCGAGCAGCTTGCCGTGGTAAGGGATCTGCCGGCGCGGCAGCACCGGCAAGCCGTCGAGCAAGGCCGCCGTCTCGGCGCGCCCGTGCGTCTCGACCAGGCCGATCAGCACGCGAACGCCCTCGCCCTGCGCCTGCCGTGCGGCGCTGAGCATGGCGTAGGTCTTGCCGACGCCAGCACAGGCGCCGAAGAAGATCTTCAGGCGGCCGCGTGCGGACTGCTCGCGCGCCAGCTCGGCGAGCAGCTTGTCCGGATCGGGACGTTCAAGGGGGCCAGCCATGCTATCTGTGGCGCCCGTTGGCGTAGCGGTCGATGCCACGCCGCAGCACCACCCACATCAGCCAGCCAAGGAAAGCCATGCCCAGCGTAAAGCCCGAATAGGCCAGCGCCGGAGGAATGCCCTGGGTCCAGTTGCTGTATTCCGACATGCCGCCAATGCTGGCGATGAGGTTGAGCGGCAGGAAGATCACGCTGATCAGGGTCAGGTTCTTGAGCAGGACGCTGATGTTGTTGTTGATGATGTTGCCGCGTGCATCCATCAGGCCCGACAACACCTCGCTGTAAATGCTGGCCTGGCGTGCGCACTGCTGCATGTCCAGGCTGATGTCGTGCAGCGCATCGAGCTGCTCGGCGCTCAGCCTCAGGCGCTGCGCCGAGGCCTTGAGCTTGTTGATGACAGCGGCGTTGGCTTCGATGCCGTCGATGTAGAAGATCAGGCTCTCGGAGAGTGCAATCATCTGCAGGTAGTAACGGTTCTCCATCGCCACGCTGATCTTGCCACCCAGCTCGGTGGTGATCTGCTTGATCACCTTGAGGTGGCCCAGGTAGTGATGCACGGTGTGCAGGAGCAGCTTGAGCAGGAGATCGCTGAGCCCGCCCAGCCCGCGGAATTCACGGTCGGCAAAGCTGATTTCGTCCTCCGCGGTGACCAGGATCAGCATGTTTTCACGCAGGAAAATGCCCATCGAGGCGACATCAAAACGCAGTTGCTGATCGAAAGAGACATTCTTCGGCCGCTTCCAGATGATGCAGGTGGTGGAGCCGCTCGTCTCCAAACGCGGAATCTCGTCGGGGTCCAGCGCGGCATCGATATCGTAGGCGTCCAGCCCGAGCACGGCCACCAGTTCGTCACGCTCTTCAGCGCTGGGTCGTGCATAAACGTGGATCAGCGCCTCATGCTCAGCCGGTAGCGGCTGGCCAGCCGTCGCCGGTGTGAGCAGGCGGACTTCGCCATCAATCAGCGCGTAGGCTGCTTTCATTCTGTTTTTCTCCTTTTTCTTCCTGCGCCGCCTGCATCTGGGCCAGGATGCGTGCGCGGACAATCTGCCGGTAGCGCTGCTTGCAAGCGGGACTGCAGCATAAAGGATGTCCGTAGGCAAAGGGCTGTTGCCCGGCGCTGATCAGGTGCGCCGTGCCACACACCGGACAAATGTGCAGCGGCATTGCTCAGAGCAGACGCTCGGCAAAACGCGCCAGGCTGGGGGCGCCTTCGGCCGCCGCGGGCGACACCAGCACGATCTCGCGGCCCGGCACGCTGCCCAGCGACAGCGCCAGACGCAACGCGCCGCCGGCCACCGCCAGGCGCACCGGCAAGGCGCCACGGCTGACGAAATGCCGCAAAGCATCGAGACCCTTGCCATCGCCGGCCACATCCAGCGCTTCGAGCAAATGCCCGGCCTGTCGCGCTACCGCCTTGATCTGGCCCTGCTCGCGGCTGATGCCGATACACACCACAGATTGATTCATTGCTGCCACCTGTCTTTCGGGAGTTTGTTCAGTGCGCGGCCTGCATCTGGTCCAGCGCCAGATTGAGCGCCAGCACATTGACCCGCGCCTCGCCCAGCACGCCAAACTGGCGCGGCTGGGTGTAGCGCTCAACCAGGGCGGCCAGCTGCGCAGGCGACAGTGTGCGCGCTTTGGCCACCCGGGCCAGTTGATATGCCGCAGCTGCCGGGCTGATCTCGGGGTCCAGGCCGCTGGCCGAGGCCGTCACCAGCTCGACGGGGACCGGCAAGCGGTTCTCCGGGTCCGCCGCCTTGAGTGCAGCGATGCGCGCGCTCACCGCATCGATCAGGGCCGGATTGTTCGGCCCGAGATTCGAGCCACCGGAAGCGCTGGCATTGTTCGGCTGCGGCCCGGTCGCCGAGGGGCGGCCCCAGAAGTACTTGGGATCGCTGAAGTTCTGGCCAATCAGCAGCGAGCCGACCGGCTTGCCGTCGCGCTCGACAAGGCTGCCGGAAGCCTGCTGCGGAAAGGCGCTGCCGGCAATCGCGGTCACCAGCAGCGGATAGAGCAAGCCGGTCACCAGGCTGAGCAGCACGAAGAGCGACAGCGCCGGGCGGATGAGTGTCTTGAGGCGGATGTTCATGATCAGTATTCCTTTCAAACCAGACCGGCAAACGCCAGGCCCATATCGATCAGCTTGATGCCGATGAAGGGCAGCAGCAGACCGCCCAGGCCGTAGATCAGCAGATTGCGCCGCAGCAGGCTTGCCGCGCCGACGGCGCGATACTTGACGCCCTTCAAGGCCAGCGGGATGAGGACGATGATGATCAGCGCATTGAAGATCACCGCCGAGAGCACCGCCGAAGCGGGGCTGGCCAGCTGCATCACATTGAGTGCGGAGAGTTGCGGATAGGTCGTCACGAAGGCCGCCGGAATGATCGCGAAGTACTTGGCGACATCGTTGGCAATCGAAAAGGTGGTCAGCGAGCCGCGCGTCATCAGCATCTGCTTGCCGGTCTCGACAATCTCGATGAGCTTGGTCGGATTGGAATCGAGGTCGACCATATTGCCTGCCTCCTTCGCCGCCTGCGTGCCGGTGTTCATCGCCACCGCCACATCGGCCTGCGCCAGCGCCGGCGCGTCATTGGTGCCGTCGCCGGTCATCGCCACCAGACGGCCCTCCTCCTGATGCGCGCGGATCAGCTTGAGCTTGGCTTCCGGCGTAGCCTCGGCGAGGAAATCGTCGACGCCGGCTTCGGCAGCAATCGCGGCGGCGGTGAGGCGGTTGTCGCCGGTGATCATCACCGTCTTGATGCCCATCCGGCGCAGCTCGGCAAAGCGCTCCTTGATGCCGGCCTTGACGATGTCCTTGAGCTCGACCACGCCCAGCACATGCGCATTGTCGGCCACCACCAGGGGCGTACTGCCGCGCCGTGCGACTTCTTCGGCATCGCGCGTCACCGACTCCGGGAAGTTGCCGCCCAAGGCCGTGATGTGCGCACGCACGGCATCAACCGCGCCCTTGCGGATCTGGCGCGTGCCCAGATCGACGCCGCTCATGCGCGTCTGCGCCGTGAAAGGCACGAACTGCGCACCGTCCACATGCGGATGACGCAGGTCGAACTTCTGTTTGGCCAGCACCACGATGCTGCGCCCTTCCGGTGTTTCATCGGCCAGCGAAGCAAGCTGGGCGGTCTCGGCCAGCGCAGCCTCGCTGATGCCTTGCGCGGGCAGGAAGCTCGCTGCCTGACGATTGCCGAGGGTGATGGTGCCGGTCTTGTCGAGCAGCAACACGTCCACATCGCCCGCCGCTTCAACCGCACGCCCGGAAGTGGCAATGACATTGGCCTGCATCATGCGGCTCATGCCGGCCACGCCGATCGCCGACAAAAGCCCCGCAATCGTCGTCGGAATCAGGCACACCAGCAGTGCGATCAGCACGGTGATCGACACCGGGCTGCCGGCACCATTGGCTTGTACGCTGAACAGCGAGAACGGCAGCAAGGTGACGGTGACGCCAAGGAAGACAATGCTGAGCGCGATGAGCAGGATGTTCAGCGCGATCTCGTTGGGCGTCTTCTGGCGCTTGGCCGATTCGACCATGGCGATCATGCGGTCAAGGAAGGACTCGCCGGGATTGGCCGTCACGCGCACCACCAGCCAGTCGGAGAGAATCCGCGTGCCGCCGGTGACGGCGGAGAAATCGCCGCCGGCCTCGCGGATCACCGGCGCCGACTCGCCGGTGATGGCGCTCTCATCGACCGAGGCAACGCCCTCGACAATTTCGCCATCGGCCGGAATCGTCTCACCGGCTTCGACCAGGAAGAACTGGCCTTTGACGAGATCCTTGCCCGACACCGGCAGAATCCGCGCATCACGTTTGGGCTCGAGCAGACGACGCGCCGCCACACCTTTCTGCATGCCGCGCAAGGACGCTGCCTGCGCCTTGCTGCGACCCTCGGCAATCGCTTCGGCAAAGTTGGCGAACAGCACGGTGAACCACAGCCACAGGGCAATCGCCAGGATGAATCCCGCCGGCGCTTCACCCTGGCCGACAAAGGCTTGCACACATAGCAGCGTGGTGATGATGCTGCCGACAAAAACGACGAACATCACCGGGTTGCGCAGCTGCACGCGTGGGTCCAGCTTGCGGAACGATTCGATGATCGCGGGCTTGACCAGCGCCGGGTCGAACATCGAGAGAGATTGAGTCTTCATGATTTTCCTTTCGCCTCGACTCAGTGCGCAGCAAACATCATCAGGTGCTCGACCACCGGCCCCAGGGCCAGCGCCGGCACATAGTTGAGCAAGCCCACCAGCACCACGGTGCCGATCAGCAGCACGATGAACAGCGGGCCATGGGTGGGCATGGTGCCGCCGGTCACCGCCAGGCGCTTCTTGGCCGCAAAGGAGCCGGCCATCGCCAGCACCGGCACGATCACCGCAAAACGCCCCAGCCAGGCCGCCACGCCCAGCATCGCGTTGTAGAAAGGCGTATTGGCTGACAAGCCGGCGAAAGCGCTGCCGTTGTTGTTCGCCGCCGAGGTGAAGGCGTAGAGCACTTCGGAGAAACCGTGCGCGCCAGGATTGAGGATGCCGGCCTTGCCCGCTTCACACATCAGCGCGATGGCCGTGCCGGCGAGCACCAGCAAGGGCGTGACGAGAATGGCGATGGAAGTCATCTTCATCTCGTAGGCCTCGATCTTCTTGCCCAGGTATTCCGGCGTGCGGCCGATCATCAAGCCGGCGACGAACACTGCCAGGATCGCGAAAATCAACATGCCGTAGAGGCCGGAACCGACGCCGCCGAAAACCACCTCACCAAGCTGCATATTGACCAGCGGCACCAGTCCGCCGATCGGCATGAAGCTGTCATGCATGGCATTGACGGCGCCACACGAAGCGGCGGTGGTGATGGCGGCAAACAGCGCGGAATCGCCGATGCCAAAGCGCGTCTCCTTGCCTTCCATATTGCCGCCGGGCTGCGCGGCACTGCTCGATTGATCCACGCCCAGCTTGGCAATCATCGGATTGCCACCCTGCTCCGAGACCGTCGCCGGAACCACCAGGGCAACGAACATGATCGTCATCGCCGCCAGCACCGCCCAGCCCTGGCGCGTATCGCCGACCATGCGCCCGAAGGCATAGCAGAGCGCCGCGGGGATCAGGAAGATCGCCAGCATCTGCAGGAAGTTTGTGAACGGCGTCGGGTTCTCGAAAGGGTGTGCCGAATTGGCATTGAAGAAGCCGCCACCATTGGTGCCGAGCATCTTGATCGCCTCTTGCGAAGCCACCGGGCCCATCGCCAGGGTCTGCACCTTGGTCTGCTGATCGACCATCACCGGTTTGCCTTGCGCATCGATCACCGGCTGACCGGCCGCATCCACTTTGGGTATCTGGAACTGCGTCACTTCCAGTGTCTGCACGTCCTTGTAGGCGTCGAAATTCTGGATCACGCCCTGACTCACGAACAGCAGTGCCAGCACGGTCGACAGCGGCAGCAGGATGTACAGCGTGCAGCGCGTCAGATCGACCCAGGCATTACCGATGCTCTGCGCGCTGTGACGCGCAAAGCCACGGATCAGCGCAATGACGACGACAATGCCGGTTGCCGCCGAAAAGAAGTTCTGCACGCTCAAAGCCGCCATCTGCGTGAGGTAAGACATGGTCGCCTCGCCCACATAGCCCTGCCAGTTGGTATTGGTGACGAAGGACAGCGCGGTGTTGAATGCAGAATCCGCGCTCACATTCGCCATGCCCGCAGGATTCAGCGGCAGCCAGGCCTGCACGCGCTGCACGGCATACACGACAAAAACACCGATGGCATTGAAGAGGATGATCGCCAGCGCGTACTGCAGCCAGTGCATGCCTTCTGCGGCCCGCACACCGCAGAGCCGGTAAAGCAGGGTTTCGATGCGCCCCGCAGCGCGGCCCGCCGGCGGCTCCATGACGCGAACAATGTACAGCCCCAGCGGCTTGGTCAGCAGCAACAGGGCGAGAAGGAAAATGGCGAGGGTCGTCCAGGCATGTGTGCTCATGATCAGAGATCCTCCGCACGCAGCAGGGCCGCAACCAGATAGATCAGCAAACCCAGCGAGACCAGGGCGCCCAAAACGTAAAAGCCGCTCATGCCCGCCTCCCTTGCCCGCGCCCCGCCAGACGCTGACAGCCGCGCGCCAGGGCAAGGATCAAAGCGACGCAGACGAGCATCGCCAAACCATAGACCAGATCCATCGTGTTTCTCCCGTGTTTCAGACACGTTCGAAGCTTAGGAGCGGGCCTATCAAGTTCGGGTAAAGACTCGGGACGGGGCGTAAAGATCGCGTAAAGACGTGCTTACGCAAGGGCTCAGTTAGCTGGCCAGATCATTCCTGAAAATCTGTTTCGATCTGAGAACGCGCGCTGCCACACACGCAAGATCCAGCCAGTTCGGCACTGCCCTTCGGCTAAGACATATTCATTTTTTGGCGACGGATTTTCGACGCAAAGGACGCAAAGAAAGACAGCAGTTCCGCAAAGTAAACCAAAATCGTTTTCCTTTGCGGGCCTTTGCTTTTCCTTTGCGTCCTGCGGTTCAAAACCCAGCGCGTCAAACATGCGCATAGCCTGACTGAACGGAATTGCAGCCAGGGCGAGCATTTCCCCTCTCCCGGCCCTGCGGGCCACCCTCCCCCTGGGGGGAGGGAAGGCAATCGGCATTGCAGACTATCGAGCAGGACCAAGCCTGCCGTTCCCTCCCCCTCGGGGGAGGGTGGCCGAAGGCCGGGAGAGGGGCAGCGCATCCATCACGTACAAGCCCTGCGCGGCACGCGGCGCGGCAGAGGAGCCCAGCCTCAAGACACCTTCAGCCGCTTGCGTTCCACCGCGAACTTCATCAACGCCGCCGTGCCTTCGAGGTCAAACTTGCGCTTGATGTTGATGCGATGGGATTCGACCGTGCGCACCGAAAGGTCCAGGCGCTGGGCGATCTCCTTGTTGGAGCGGCCATCGGCAATCAGTGCCAGCACCTCGCATTCGCGCTGGGTGAGCACGGGTTCAGGCAAGCTGGCGGTGGCCAGGGCTTCGGCGACGCTGGCCGTGAAGTAGCGGCGACCGGCCATCACCGCATCGATGGCGGCAACGATTTCCTGCGCCGGACTATCCTTGAGCACGTAACCACGCGCACCGGCGCGGAAAGCTTCGATGACGTACTGCGGCTCGTCGTGCATGGTGAGCATGATGATGCGCAATGCAGGCCACTCGGCCAGCAGCTGGCGAGTGAGTTCGACGCCGTGCACGCCGCGCATCGAGATATCCATCAGCACGCAGTCCGGCGCTGCGCTGCGCGCTGCCAGCACGGCCGAAGCCGCATCACCGGCTTCGGCGACAACGACGAAATGCCCCACGGTTTCAAGCCGTGCGCGCAGGCCATCGCGTACCAGCGGATGGTCATCGACAAGCAGCAGGCGGATCGGCTCAGTCACGTACAGTCCTTCAGGTTTTCAAAGCGCTGGCCGGCAAGCGTGCGCACAATTCGGTTCCTTGCACACCCGAGCTGATGGAGAACTCACCACCGAAAGTCTCGATGCGCTCGCGCATGCTCGACAAGCCCAGGCCGCTGCCTTCGAGCTCGCGGCTACGCTCTGGGTCAAAGCCCTGACCATTATCGCTGATGCGCAGCAGCAGTGCGCCCGCGTCTTCTCGCAAACTGACGCGCACTTCGCTGGCACTGGCATGCCGCTCGACATTGTTGAGCGCTTCCTGCACCACGCGGAACAAGGCGGTACCGAGCTCATCAGGCATTTTCAGATCGGGCCCCGCTTCGATCTGTGCATCGATGCCGGTACGCAATGCGAAGTCGCGCAAGACTTGCGACAGCGCTGCGGCCAGGCCCAGATTATCGAGCAAGGCCGGGCGCAAACCATGCGAGATGCGGCGCACATCGCGCAGCACGACATTGACGCCCTCGATGCAACGCGCCATCACCGGCTGGGCGGCCGAATCGCCCACGGCTTCGAGCTGGGCTTGCGCCGACTCGAGCAGGAACTTCACCGACACCAGACTCTGGCTGACACCATCATGCAGCTCGCGCGCCACACGACTACGCTCGGTCTCCTGCGAGCGCACTACCTGGCGCGCCAGCGCACGCAGCTTGGATTCAGCATCGCGTCGATCAGAGATGTTGAGCGCCAGCGCGCCCATCGCCACCAGCAAGGTCGCGATCACCGCGATGCCGACGATCACCCCCATGGTGTTGCGGATCGCCTGCGTCGCCTCGCGGTCGATGCGCGCACGCGTCTCGGCAATATCGTCGAGGTAGATGCCGGTGCCGATCATCCAGCCCCATTCGGGAATGCCGATCACATAACCCAGCTTGTGTTCGAGGCGATGTGTTGAAGGACGCTGCCAGAGGAACTCCTCGAAGCCACCGCCTGCCCTGGCGCGTGCAATCAGGCGCTGGATGGTTGGCGTGCCCTGCGGATCACGCAGGTTCCATAGATCCTTGCCGACCAGCTCGGGCTGGCGCGGGTGCATCAGGCTGCGACCGCTGAAGTCATAGACGAAGAAGTAGCCGTCGTCCCCGAAGTCGAGCTGACGCAGGATGTGCAGTGCTTCCAGCCGCGCCGCTTCATCCTTGCGGGCGGTGAGGTGAATGATCGAAGTGCGCGCCAGTTCAACATAGTGGCGCAGCTCGTTCTGGCGGGCGCCGAGAATCACCGGCTGCATGGCGGCCAGTTCGGCCTCGGCCAGGGCACGCGCCTCCAGCCGCACCACGGCAGCAATCGCGGCAATGGCTACCAGCAGTGGCACAACGGCAAGCAGGATGAATTTGAGTCGTAGCTGCATGGCATCGGAAAGCGATCAATTGCTTGCGATGATACGTCGGTCGCACGGCAGGCTGCGTGCCGACTGCGCAGATCATGGAAATCCCTTACGTGCTGGCACGGTACAGCGCTCGGTAATGGCACCGATGCGCGGCGCTGGACGAGCGTCGATACTGCGGGCAAGCCGGTACATAAGTCCGGCTCCGTAGAAGACCATAAACACAAGGAGGAGACTCATGAAAAGCGTCCTGCCCAAACTGGGCTGGGTGGCACTGGCCGTACTCGGTGCCATCTCGCTCGCCGTCGTCGCGCTGTCGCGCGGCGAATCAATCAGCGCGCTGTGGATCGTCACAGCCGCCATCTCGGTCTATCTGATCGCCTATCGCTACTACGCGCTGTTCATCGCCAAACGGGTGCTCAGCGTCGACGCCAAGCGCCTGACCCCGGCGGTGAAGTACAACGATGGTCTGGACTACGTGCCGACCAACAAGTACATCCTGTTCGGTCACCACTTCGCGGCCATCGCTGGCGCCGGTCCCCTGGTCGGCCCGGTGCTCGCCGCGCAAATGGGCTACCTGCCCGGTGTGCTGTGGATTCTGGCGGGCGTCGTCTTTGCCGGCGCAGTGCAGGATTTCATGGTGCTGTTCATCTCCACGCGCCGTGATGGCCGCTCGCTGGGCGACCTGATCAAGAGCGAGCTGGGCCCCATCCCCGGCGTGATCGCCCTGTTCGGCGCCTTCATGATCATGGTGATCATCCTCGCCGTGCTCGCGCTGATCGTCGTCAAGGCACTCACCGACTCGCCCTGGGGCGCTTTCACCGTCGCTGCGACGATTCCCATCGCGATCCTGATGGGTATCTACATGCGCTTCATCCGTCCGGGCCACATTGGTGAAATCTCCATCGTCGGCTTCGTGCTGCTGATGGGCGCGATCCTGCTCGGCGGTCAGGTTGCCGCCAGCCCGACCTGGGCGCCCTACTTCACCTTCGACGGCAAACAGCTGACCTGGATGCTGATCGGCTACGGCTTCGTCGCCTCGGTGCTGCCGGTGTGGCTGCTGCTGGCGCCGCGCGACTATCTGTCGACCTTCCTGAAGATCGGCACCATCCTCGGTCTGGCGGTCGGTATCTTCATCGTCTCGCCGCAGCTGCAGATGCCCGCGCTGACCAAGTTCGTCGACGGCACCGGCCCGGTGTGGTCGGGCAGCCTGTTCCCCTTCCTGTTCATCACCATCGCCTGCGGCGCGGTCTCCGGCTTCCATGCGCTGATCTCCTCAGGCACCACGCCGAAGCTGCTGGAGAACGAAACCCACGCACCGCTGATCGGTTATGGCGGCATGCTGATGGAATCTTTCGTCGCCATCATGGCCCTGGTCGCCGCCTCGTGCATCGACCCCGGCGTCTATTTCGCGATGAACAGCCCGGCTGCGGTGATCGGCAAGACCGCGGTGGAAGCCTCACAAGTCATCTCGCAATGGGGCTTCGTGGTCACACCCGATGTGCTGACGCAGACGGCCGCAGATGTCGGCGAGAAAACCATCATCTCGCGCGCCGGTGGCGCACCGACCCTGGCTGTGGGCATGGCGCACATCCTGCACCAGGTCGTCGGTGGCAAGGCAATGATGGCTTTCTGGTATCACTTCGCGATTCTCTTTGAAGCGCTGTTCATCCTCACCGCCGTTGATGCCGGTACGCGTGCAGGCCGCTTCATGCTGCAGGATCTGCTCGGCACCTTCGTGCCGCACTTCAAGCGCACCGAAGCGCTGGTGCCCAATCTGGTGGCAACGGGTCTGTGCGTCACCGCCTGGGGTTACTTCCTGTACCAAGGCGTGATCGATCCGCTCGGTGGCATCAATACCTTGTGGCCGCTGTTCGGGGTCGCCAACCAGATGCTGGCTGCCGTCGCCCTGGTCCTCGCCACCGTGGTGCTGGTCAAGATGAAACGCCAGCGCTACGCCTGGGTCACCGTGGTGCCAACGGTCTGGCTGCTCGCCTGCACGCTCACCGCGGGCTGGATGAAGGTGTTCGACGCCAGCCCCAAGGTCGGCTTCCTCTCGCACGCCGCCAAGTTCAGCGCCGCTGCTGCACGCGGCGAAGTGCTGGCTCCGGCCAAGAGCGTCGAACAGATGCAGCAGGTGATCTTCAACGACTACGTAGACGCCACGCTGTGCGCGATCTTCATCTTCGTCGTCGTGTCGATCACGCTCTTCGGCATCCGCGCCATCGTGCTCGCCCTGCGCAGTGACAAGCCCACGGCGAAAGAAGTGGACTACGGCAGCGGCGTTGCCACGCAGGTGTTCTGATGTTCAAAGACCTCGCCCGCATGGGTGAGTACCTCGGGCAGGCCGCCCGCATGATGGTCGGCCAGCCCGATTACGACACCTATGTGCAGCACATCCGCACCACCCACCCGGAGCGGCGTCCGATGAGCTACGAAGAATTCTTTCGCGAGCGTCAGGAAGCCCGCTTCGGCGGTGCGACAGGCAAGTGCTGTTGAGATAAAGTGTGAAGCGAGAGGGGCGCAGCAAAGCCCCCTCTCGCTTCACGCCTGACGCTTCACTCTTAACTCAGCACACCCCAGACCCAAGATGTCCATTCCCGTTACCCTGCTCACCGGCTTTCTCGGTGCCGGCAAAACCACCCTGCTCAACCGCTTGCTCGCTGGCGCGCACGGCGAGCGCATCGCGGTGATTGAAAACGAATTCGGCGCAGTCGGTATCGACGGCGACCTGCTCGACCCGGCTGCTGTAGGCGTGGTCGAACTTTCCAATGGCTGCATCTGCTGCAGCGTGCGCGGCGCGCTCAGTGAAGCGCTGGCCGATCTGCTGGCACGGCGCGAAGCCGGCAGCCTGCAATTTGACCGCCTGATCATCGAAGGTACTGGCTTGGCCGACCCGGTGCCCATCGCGCAAGTGTTCTTCACCGACCCGATGCTGCGTGACCGCTTCGAGCTGGACGGCGTGATCACCCTGGTCGACGCCATCCACTTTGCCGAACAGCTGCGCCGTGAACGCGTCTGCGCCTCACAGATTGCCTTTGCCGACCGTCTGCTGGTCAGCCGCTGTGATCTTGTCGATGAAGCCGCACTCGAGACGCTGCACGCACAGCTGCGCACGATCAATGCACGCGCCCCGATGGGCGACGCCCGCAAGCTCGCCGAAGACTGGCAGGACCTGCTGCACATCGGCGGTTTCCGGCTGGATGAACGCGGCCTGCCGAGCAGCGGCTGGCAGGTATCGAGCAGCAAGCAGAACGTGTTCGGCGCGCGCCGCAGCAGCGAGGTGCCGGTGAGTTCGATGATCCTCGAACACAGCCAAGCGCTGGACCTCGACGCCATCTCGGCCTTCGTCGACACCCTGCTCGCCGATTACGCCCACGATCTGCTGCGTTACAAAGGCATCCTCTCGCTCGCCGAGGAACCGCGGCGCCTCATCTTTCAAGGCGTGCATCGCATTGCCGGCTTCGACTTCGGCCGCGAATGGCAAGCCGATGAACAACGCCTGAGCCGCATCGTGCTGATCGGGCGCGAGTTACCCGAGGAAAAACTGCGCGCAGCCTTCCTGGCCTGCGTCAGCCCGCAGCACGCCAACTGAGCGCACGCAAGAATGCCAAAAGCATTCCTGCTTCAACTGGCGATGATGTCCCGATTGGTCCACGCCACGACGCGATTGCGCCCGGCCGCCTTGGCCTGGTAGAGCGCTTCATCGGCACAGCTGAGCAAGTACTCGATGGAGTAGCCCTCGCTCGCCACGCCGATGCTGACCGTGCTGAGTACGGCTTCACCTTCAACCGACATGGGCAGCGTCGCACAGGCCTGACACAGGCGCTCGGCCAGCAACATGGCTTCGCCCAGTGAGGTATCGGGCAACAGCATGGCGAATTCCTCCCCCCCCAGGCGACCACAGATGTCGGACTTCCGCCGCCGTGCCTTCATGTGCCCGGCCAGGTGGCGCAGTACCGCATCGCCGACAGCGTGACCAAAGCGGTCATTGATCTGCTTGAAGTTGTCGGCATCGATCATCACCACACTGAGCGGCCGACGATTGCGCTCGCAATAGCTGGCCAGCGCCTGGCCCTGATCGAAAAACGCGCGCCGGTTCTCCAGCCCGGTCAGCTCGTCGGTATGCGCCATCTGCTCCGCCTTGTGACGGGCCGCTTCAAGGTAATAGGTGAGCTTGAGATTTTCCGCCTGCGCCGCCGACATCGCATTGCCCGCCTGGATCAGCACACAGACGAAGAGCAGCGCAGCAATGCTCAGACTGACTTCCATGGACTGGCCACAGAATAAGAACCAGATGGTTGTCGGCAACAAGACGCTGGTCATCGCCCCCATGACCATGTAGCGCCGCGCCGAGTAATGCGAGAACGCACCCGCCGACATGCCGAGCAGGAAGAGGAATTCGACCAGGCGGTAAAGCGGCGTACTTTCGCTGACAAACCACAGAATGCCCAGCCCCCAGATCAGCGAAGTCGCAAACAGGGTTAGCGCATAGGGTTTTTCCCAGGCAAGGATCTGCATGCCCTGTGGCTTGCGCTGCCAGTACAGGCGGAACAAGGTGTAGCGCACAAGACTGCACAGGCACAGCAGGAACAGCCAGCCGAGCAACAACTCGTGGCGGACCTCGGTCCACAGAGTCTGACAAACGACCAGCGCGACGACGACGCTGATATAGACAGCCGGAAAGGACTGACGAAACAGCAAGCGGAGTTGATCGGCCTGAACACGCAGCGCGAAATCGGGTGCTGCGTCGTCGGACAAAACGTGCTCAAGCGGATGCATGTCAAAGCTCAGGGAGAAGTCGCTCGCTGGTTTCAGAAAAAAGCGGGCGGATGCGCATTTGAGCTGATTCCCGCAGCGCTGTAAACCGCCCTGCGCAACATCATGCGACAGAACCGCCGCCCCCCTACCGCAATATGCAGTTTTTGTGCGCTCGCGTGCCAAGTTGAGCCCTGTTGGGGGCTTGGCCTGCTGCGCTGATAAACTGTTTGCACACCCATTCAGCACACTACCGACCGGACCCCAGCCATGAGCAGCCCGCACAACAATGATCCTCTGCACGGTCTTACCCTTGAGCAGCTTGTCGTGCGCCTGGTGGATCACTACGGCTGGGAAGTGCTGGCTGGCAAGATCAACATCAACTGCTTCAAGAGCGATCCGTCCATCAAGTCCAGCCTGAAATTCCTGCGCAGGACGCCCTGGGCGCGCACCCAGGTAGAGCAGCTTTATCTCGCAAGTTTCGCCTGATGAGGCATGCCAGCACCCGCCGGGCCCTGCTTTTACATGGCAGCAACATTCCCCGTCTCCCGCTTGTGTAACACTTCCTGGCGTATATCCGGCGCTTGCCCGCCGGGCATGCGAATACCCCAGCTTTCCCGGACTGCATGAAGTTTCCGTATGAACCCCTCACGTATTCTTTTCCCCTTGCTGAGCCTGCTGCTGGGCGCCTGCGCAGTCGGCCCGGATTACCGCCGGCCTGAACTGGCAACGCCCACCCAATGGCAGGCGCCCCTGCCCCATGCCGGCAAGCTCGACGCGCTGAGCGACTGGTGGGCGCAATTCAATGATCCGGCGCTCGACGCCTTGCTGCGCGCGGCGCAGGCCGACAGCCCGACGCTGGACAAGGCCAGTGCCGCCATCCGCTCGGCACGCGCCAATCTGCGCAGCGCGGGCGCCAGCCTGCAACCGAGTCTGAGTGCTGCGATCACGCAGACCCAGGCCGGCAGCAAGCAAGGCAATGGCGCGATGCCGGTCAATACAACGGCCAGCGCGCTGGACGCCAGCTGGGAGATCGATCTGTTCGGCGGCACCCGTCGGGGAATCGAATCTGCCCGTGCGCTGAACGATGCGCGCGAGGCCGACTGGCATGACGCACGCATCTCGCTGGCCGCTGAAGTCGCTACCAATTACGTCGACTATCGTGCCTGTCAGCTGCAGCTGGCGGCCTACCAGGATGCACTGCGCTCGCAACGCGCCACTGCCGAGCTGACCGCGCTGGCCGTCAAGGCCGGCTTCAGCGCCGCCGCCGATGGCGCGCTGGCCGAGGCCAGCCTGGCCAGTGCATCGGCCAGCGCAACGGCACAAGCGGCCTCCTGCGATGTCACCCGCAAGGCGCTGGTCGCCCTCAGCGGTCTGGACGAAACACGTGTGGGTGCCCTGCTCGACAGCCAACCGGTGCGCATCCCGCAACCGGCAGCGCGGCAGATCGACAGCGTACCGGCGCAATTGCTCACCCAGCGGCCCGACCTGGTTTCGGCCGAACGCAGCCTGGCCTCGGCCAGTGCACAGATCGGCGTGGCCGATGCGGCGCGCTACCCCAGCCTGACGCTCAACGGCAGCATCAGCCTGTCGGCCAGCAATGCGGCCAGCAGCGTGCCATGGTCATTCGGCCCGACGCTGGCGATTCCGCTGCTCAACGGCGGCGCACTGTCGGCCAAGCTGGAAAGCGCGCGCGCCGCCTATGACTCGGCACTGGCCAGTTACAAATCCGCCGTACGCACGGCGGTAAAAGAAGTCGAACAAGCGCTGGTGCGGCTCGATGGCGCGCGGCGCCGTGAAGACGATGCACGAACCAGCGCGGCCGGCTATCGCGCCTACTTCATCGCCAGCGAGGCGAACTGGCGCGCCGGTGGCACCAGCTTGCTCAACCTCGAAACGGCCAGACGCAATGCCATCACTGCCGAACTCAATCTGATCAGCCTGGAGCAGACGCGCGTCGAAAACTGGATCGCGCTCTACAAGGCCCTGGGCGGCGGCTGGAATGCCGAAGCATCCAGCGCAGCCAGCAGCACTGTCTCAACCCCCCGGAATTGAACGCATCATGAACAAGACCTTACGCTACGGGCTGATTGCCCTCGCCCTGCTGGCCGTATTCGGCACAGGCGCCCTGATCCTCGGCCGCAAGCCGGCTGCCAGCAACGAGAGCAAAGCCGGAGCCAATCCAGTGATGGCGGTGACCCTGGTCAAGCCCGAACTGCAGAACTGGCCGCAAACCTTGCAGGCCAACGGCCCGATTGCGGCCTGGCAGGAAGGCATCGTCAGTGCGGAAACCGGCGGTCTGCGCATCATGGCCCTGCACGCCGACGTAGGCGACGTGGTCAAGCGCGGCCAGCTGCTTGCCGAGCTGGCGCAGGACAGCGTCAATGCCGATCTGCGCAAGTACGAAGCCGCGCTGGCCTCGGCCCGCGCCAGCCTGGCCCAGGCACGTGCCGACGCCGAGCGCGCACGCCTGGTCAAGGGCAGTGGTGCGATCTCCGAACAGCAGATCAGCTCTTACCTGATCACCGAACAGACGGCGCAAGCCAATGTCGATTCGGCTCAAGCCCAGCTCGATGCGCAGCGTGTCGTCCTGGCACGCACACGGGTTACCGCCGTTGATGACGGAGTCATCTCGTCGCGCAGCGCGACGCTGGGCAAGGTGGTCTCCTCCGGCGAGGAGCTCTATCGCCTAGTGCGCCAGAACCGCTTCGAGTGGCGTGCCGAGCTGGACGCACAACAACTGCCGCGCGTGCGCCCGGGCCAGTCAGCGCTGATCACCACGCCGGGCGGTGAACAGATTCGTGGCAAGGTGCGCATTGCCGCGCCGACACTGGCTACCGACACCAGCCGCGCCGTCGTCTATGTGAGTCTGCCCGTCGGCAGCAGTGCGCGCGCCGGCATGTACGCCAGCGGCCGCATCGAGCTCGGTGAGCAGCCCGCACTGAGCGTGCCGCAAAGCACCGTGGTGCTGCGCGATGGCTTCAGCTACGCCTTCGAGCTGGGCGCTGACATGCATGTCACGCGGCGCAAGCTCAGCATCGGCCGCCGCCAGGCTGATCGCATCGAAGTGCTTGCCGGGCTGAGCCCGCAGGCACAGCTGGTCGCCAACGGCGCCGCCTTCCTCGCCGATGGTGATCTGGTGAGTGTGAAGAGTGCTGCCAAGGAGAAACCATGAACTTCTCCTCATGGTCGATCCGTAACCCGGTTCCGGCCGTCCTGCTGTTCGTCCTGCTGACGATTCTGGGCATCATCGGCTGGCGTGGCTTGCCGATCCAGGACTTCCCCGACATGGATCTGCCTGCCGTCGTGGTCAGCGCCAGTCTCGAAGGCGCTGCGCCGGCTCAGCTGGAAACCGAGGTTGCACGCAAGATCGAAGACAAGCTCGCTTCGCTGAGCAATGTCGACCACATCGTCACCAGCATCACCGATGGCTCGGTGTCGATCACCATATCCTTCGCGCTCGAAAAGAACGGTGAGGAAGCACTCAACGAAGTGCGCAATGCCGTCGACAGTGCCCGCGCTGACCTGCCAACAAGCATGAACGCGCCGACAGTGTCCAAGGTCACCACGACGGGCAGTCCCATCGTCACCTACACCGTCGCCTCCGACAAGTATGACGAACAGGAACTCTCCTGGCTGGTCGACAACGATCTCACCAAGCAACTGCTGGCCGTCAAAGGCGTCGGCAAGGTCTCGCGCATCGGCGGCGTGGATCGCGAAGTGCACGTCGACCTCGACCCGGCGCTGATGGCCGGCCTGGGCGTCACCGCCGCACAGGTATCGAGCCAGCTCAAGCTGACCCAGCAGGATGCATCAGGCGGGCGCGGCGATATCGGCGGCGCCCAGCAATCGCTGCGCACCCTCGGCGCGGTCGGCACGGTTGCCGAGATCGCCGCGCTCAACATCCCGCTCAGCGATGGGCGCCACCTGCGCCTGGACCAGATCGCCAAGGTGAGCGACAACATCGCCGAACGCGGCAGCCTCGCCTATCTGGACGGCAAGCAAGTCATTGCCTTCCAGATCACGCGCAACAAGGGCACCAGCCAGGTCAGCGTGGCCCGCCTGGTCAAGGAGGCCGTCGATACATTCTCGGCCAGCCATCCACAGGTGCAGATCAAGGAAGCCTTCAACACCGTCGACAGCATCAATGACAACTACCTGGGCTCCATGCATCTGCTGCTCGAAGGCGCACTACTGGCCGTCGTAGTGGTGTGGTGGTTCCTGCGTGACTGGCGCGCCACCATCGTGTCGGCCACCGCCTTGCCGCTGTCCATCATTCCGACCTTCGCCGCGATGTACTTCCTCGGCTTCAGTCTCAATGTGCTGAGTCTGCTGTCGCTGGCCCTGGTGGTCGGCATCCTCGTCGACGATGCCATCGTCGAGATCGAGAACATCGTGCGCCACATCCGCATGGGCAAATCGCCCTACGAGGCGGCGATGGAGGCGGCGGACGAAATCGGCCTCGCGGTGATCGCCACCACCTTCACCCTGGTGGCGGTGTTCCTGCCAACGGCCTTCATGGGCGGCATTCCCGGCCTGTTCTTCCGCCAGTTCGGCATCACCGCCGCCGTCGCCGTGCTGGCCTCGCTGATCGTCGCACGCCTGCTCACGCCGATGATGGCGGCCTACTTCCTGCGCCCGCATCCGCCGCTCGAACGTCAAAGCGCACTGATGACGCACTACCTGGGCTGGGTCAGGGCCTGCATGAAACATCGCTTCGCCACCGTGGCGGCTGCGGTGCTGTTCCTGCTGCTGTCGCTGACCATGATCCCGCTGCTGCCCACCGGCTTCGTGCCGCCGCCCGATGACAGCCAGTCGCGCGTGAGCATCGAGCTGGCGCCCGGCAGCACGCTGGAGGAGACCCGCCAGGTTGCCGAACAGGCTCGCCAGCTGCTGATGAGCATGCCTGATGTGAAGCAGGTATTCACCCTGGTGGGCGCCTCCACCAGTGGTGGTGGCTTCAACGCATCGGTCAGCAGCGACGTGCGCAAGGCCACGCTGACCCTCACCCTGACTCCGCGCAGCGAACGCAGCCGCAAGCAGTCGGAGATCGAGGCTGAAATGCGCACCGTGATGAAGGCCCTGCCCGGCGCGCGCGTCAACGTCGGCCGTGGCGGCAGCGGTGAGAAGCTGGAACTGACCCTCGCCAGCGACGACGGCAACGCCTTGCTGGCCACGGCGGCCGATGTCGAACGCGATCTGCGCACGCTCAAAGGCGTTGGCAACATCACCTCAAGCGCCGCCCTGCAGCGCCCGGAAGTGCAGTTCAAGCCCGATTACGCCCGCGCCTCGGCGCTGGGCATCACCGCCAATGCACTGGCCGACACCATGCGCGTGGCCACCTCGGGCGACTTTGCCTCCAGCCTCTCCAAGCTCAATCTGCCGCAACGTCAGATTGCCGTGCGGGTGCGTCTGGACCCGGCTGCACGCGCCGATCTGGACACGCTCTCGCAGCTGCGCGTCAAAGGCAACAACGGCTATGTGGCGCTCGCCGCGCTGGCCGACATCCAGCTTGGCAGCGGGCCCTCGCAGATCAATCGTCTGGATCGCGAGCGCAACATCACCCTGTCGGTGGAGCTCTCCGGCCGCACCTTGGGCGATGTGATGAAGGAGGTGCGCCAGCTGCCCTCGATGAAGACCTTGCCGCCCGGCGTGCATGAAGTGCAACAAGGCGAACTGCAGCGCATGACCGAGCTGTTCGGCAGCTTCGCCTCGGCCATGGCGATCGGCATTTTCTGCATCTACGCGGTGCTGGTGCTGCTGTTCCACGACTTCCTGCAGCCGGCGACGATTCTCGCCGCACTGCCGCTGTCGGTGGGCGGCGCACTGTTCGCGCTGCTGGTCACGCACAGCAGCTTCTCGATGCCCTCGGTGATCGGTCTGCTGATGTTGATGGGCGTCGTCACCAAGAACTCGATCCTGCTTGTCGAGTACGCCGTCATGGCGCGTCGCGAGCATGGCATGAGCCGCTTCGAGGCGCTGATGGATGCCTGCCACAAGCGCGCCCAGCCCATCCTCATGACCACCATCGCCATGGCGGCCGGCATGATGCCGATTGCGCTGGGGCTGGGCGCTGACCCGAGCTTCCGCCAGCCGATGGCCATCGTGGTGATCGGCGGCCTGCTCACTTCAACAGTTCTGAGCCTGCTGGTGGTCCCGGTGATGTTCACCTACGTCGATGATCTGCTCAATGCCCTGCGCAAGCTGTTTGCGCGCAAAGCCACGGCAAACTGAACGCAGAACAATGCAAAAGGGCCGTCAGCCAGCGCATCCAAGCGCTGCCTGACGGCCCTTCTCTTGCCTGACTCAGCGTTTCGCCGCTGTCGCCGGAGCCTGGGTCAGACGCATGCCGACAAAATTGATTACATCACCGCGCTGCACACGCAGCGTCACCGCACTGCCCGCTTCCAGCGCATTGACCAGGCTGTTGAAATGCTCGGCCGAACGGATCTCTTCGGTCTTGCCGCGTGCCACCAGTGCGGTCACCACATCGCCGGCACGCAATTCGGCGCGCGCTGCGACACCAAAGGACTGGCGGATCGAGGCGCCTGCACTGAGCTTGAGCTCGCGCTTTTGCTGACTGCTCAGATCCTGCGTCACCAGACCCAGACGATTGGCATTGCGCGGCGGCAGCGGCGGCGCGCTGGCCACTGGAACCGGATCGGGCTCGTCCGAGGGGAATTCACCGACCACCACCGGAATATCGCGCACCGCGCCATTACGGAACACCTGCATGCTGACGCGGGTACCGGGACGGACCACGCCGACGATGCGCGGCAGCTCGACCGAATCAGCCACCGGCTTGCCACCGAAGGCAAGAATGATGTCGCCGAGCTTGAGACCGATCTGCGCGGCCGGACCGTCACCGTCAATCGCACTGATCAGCGCGCCCGATGGCTTGCTCAAGCCGAAGCTGTCCGCCAGATCACGCGTGACATCCTGGATCGCCACCCCGATGCGCCCGCGCCGCACGCGACCGTATTGGCGCAGCTGCTGCTGCACATCCATCGCCACATCGATGGGAATCGAGAACGAGATGCCCATGAAGCCGCCCGAGCGCGAATAGATCTGCGAATTGATGCCGACCACTTCGCCCTTGAGGTTGAACAGCGGCCCGCCGGAATTGCCGGGATTGATCGCCACATCGGTCTGGATGAAGGGCACCAGGGTTTCATCGGGCAAGGCACGCCCCTTGGCGCTGACGATGCCAGCCGTCACCGTGCTCTCGAAGCCAAACGGCGAACCGATGGCCAGCACCCAGTCGCCCACGTGCAGATCGGCCATATTGCCGAAGCGGGCCACCGGCAAGCCGCTCGCCTCGACCTTCAGCAAGGCGATGTCGCTGCGCTTGTCGCGCCCGACCACGCGGGCAGCCAGCTCGCGGCGATCAGACAGGCGTACGAGGATTTCGTCGGCCCCCTCGACCACGTGGGTGTTGGTCAGAATGTAACCATCGGCACTGATGATGAAGCCCGAGCCGGTCGCCTGATCCTGCTCTTCCGGGCCAGCCTGATCGCGCTTGGGAGCAAAGCGGCGCAGCCAGTCGGGCAGCTGGGCGTCATCGCCCAGGCTCTGCAGCGGCGAGCTGGGCGGGCGCGATTGGGTAGCGGTGATATTGACCACCACCGGCGCCTGCTTGGCCACCAGGGGCACAAAATCGGGCAGATCGCGCGCCAGCACTGGCGTGCTGATCCACAAGCCCAGAACAAGAATCAGGACTTGCGGCGCAGCGGATAAACGGGGGGAAAAGCAGCGAAGGGAAAAACGCGGTGATGTCCAGCGGGACAAACTCATTTCGGTTCCAGTATTTCGACCAGCCTGGGTCGCATGCGGCCAGCAGAAAGCCTGCGGCGCATACCCCACAGCAAAAGGATCGAACATACCAGACCGAGCACACTACCCACAATCACAGATGACTCTGAACCGGACACACTCCAGCCAAGTGTTGCGCCGGCGAAGAGCAGCGATAGCGGCAGCACATAGGCCAACAGGGCCGCGCGCAAAGCGGCACCATCAGCGATCTCGACGATCACCTCGTGACCGGGCTTGGCATCGGCAAGGTTTTCGACTTCGTACTCGCGGCAGCGCGAGCCGAAAATCTGCCCCAGCATGTCGCTACGGCAACCACCGGCCTCATCGCAGCGTCCGCAACCGGCCTGCGGCCCGACGCGCACAAAGGTCTGCTGGGCATGAATACGGATCACACGGGCTTCTACACGCATGGCAGAACCTCAGGGCTTGCGCGCCGGCAGCGCTTCAACGCCTTCAGCCACGCGACGCAGCGCCGCTGGCGGCACTTCTCCCAAGGCGGTGATCACCACATCGTTACGCACCGTGCGATACATCGACACCGGACCGACATGGCTCTGCATCGGTGCGACGCTCATATTGCGCTTGGCGTCACGCTCGATGAACACCGAAACCGTTGCCAGTCCGTCAGAGAAAACGGCATGCAGCGCATCCGGCCGATCCGCCCGCAAGGGACGTCTGGCCAGCGAAACCTGATGAAAGCCCGGCGGCAGACCGCGGAAGGCCCAGCCGGCCTCTTCCTGATGCAGGTCTACGCCGCGTGCGTTGATCACTTTCCAGTCTGAAGAACGGCTGTAGCGCGGTTTGACGCGTTCGCGGTCAACCTGCGGCCCCACCGTGATTTCACTGAACGAGAACTGTTCGACCACATCATTGGGCGCACGCAGCATGCGCGCCTTGAGCAGCAGACCTGTTTGCATATCGGCCCACAACTCGTGCCCGAAGCGCATGTCGTCGCGCGGCTCCAGGCGGATCGATTGCGCTTCGCGCCCGGCGACCTTGCCCACCTCACCCAGACGCAACACGTAATAATCAGACAGCCCACTCACCACCGTCGCCACGCGACCAGGGAAGCTGCCGGTGACCGCACGGTCGATGATGATCAGATGCTCGCGCGGAAAGAAGGTCTGTACCTCGTCATTGCTACGAATGACTTCACGCGCCATGCCATCGAGGTTCTCCAGCCGCTCCTGCTGGCCGGAGCCATCCACGACGTGAGTAAAGCGAGAACTCTGGCTGACCCCACCGCTCTCATAGACAAACATGCCACTGTAATTGAGCGTACGCGGCGCCAGACTCATGCGGTGCAACCAATTGGCTGCATCCGCGGTGCCCACCTGGGCGCAAGCCACCCCGGCAAACAGCGCCAGGCTCGCCAGCAAAGATGGACGCAGCAACAACTTGATCATCAGCGCGCAGCCACCAGAGGTTCATACGCCACCGGGCGCACATAGCCCGATACGCCCGCCATCTGCACGCCCGGACCATAGGCTTGATGAGCGACCAGATAGGGACGCTCATCCTCTTCAGCCGACGTTGCATTGCTGACCAGCGCCTGCGGGCGCTGCACTTGCGGAGCGGCAGCGATCGCCGAATTCTGCGCCACTTGCTGCGCCGCCTGCCCGCCCAGCACCGTCCAGGCCACCACGGCAACACCTGACACAGCGGCCGCCAGCGCCATCCAGCGTGGCAGCGGCTGCTGCACCACCGGCTCGGCAGGGCGTGAGCGCGGCGCCAGCACAGTCGGCTCATCATCGAGTACGGCCATCACGCGGGCAGTGAAATCCTGCGACAGGGCCGACTCCTGACGCAAGATGTCACCAATCAGCCACCAGGTTCCACAGGCCTTGCGCACCTGGAGCTGCTGCACATCAATCGGGTCGCGAGCGGGATGCTCACCATCGAGCCATGCCGAGATGTTTTCATTCGTCATAATCAGACCTCTTGCCTGTGCTTGCCTTGCCTGTTGTACCACCGCGCATTGCCATTGCGCGCCTACCAACGCTTGTCCGGCGCAATGTCGAGCATTGGCCGCAAACGTTCCGAGATTGCTTCGCGTGCGCGGAAGATGCGTGAGCGCACCGTACCGATCGGACAGTCCATCACACTGGCAATCTCGTCATAACTCAAACCCTCGATTTCGCGCAGCACGATGGCCGTGCGCAATTCCTCGGGCAATGCATCCATCGCGGCATTGACCGTCTCGCCAATCTGGCGCGTCATCATCAAGCGCTCTGGCGTGTCGTTGTCACGCAAAGCGTCGCCGTCTTCCATCGTCTCGGCATCTTCCGCATCGGTCGATGTCGAAGTCGGCGCGCGTCGCCCTTGCGACACCAGGTAGTTCTTCGCCGTATTGATACCGATGCGGTATAGCCAGGTGTAGAACGCACTATCTCCACGGAACGAGGGCAATGCGCGATACGCCTTGATGAAGGCTTCCTGCGTCACATCTTCGACCTCGGCCGGATCACGGATCATGCGCGACAACAAGCGGGCGAGCTTGCGCTGGTACTTGGACACAAGCAAGCCAAAGGCCTGCTTGTCGCCGCGTTGCACCCGCTCCACCAGTTGCTGGTCTAATTCCTTGTCGCTCATCAATCCCGCTACGCTCCCCCGGCCCGTCTCGCTTATTGCCAGATGTTCTGGCAAGCCATTTGCCGAATTCCGGGGGCGAGTATATCTGATGCCGACACTCTGCTTCCTCCGACAAGTCACAGCGCGATAAGTTCATGGCTGATATAGTCACGACGCTTGTCCGTGAGGAAACACTCTTGAAGCAATTCGACGTACTGATTCTCGGCACCGGCCTGGCCGGACAATCGCTGGCACTGCGCCTGGCTGACACACTCAAGGTTGCGCTGGTGACCAAGCGCGAAATCGCCGATGGCGCCAGTGGCTGGGCGCAAGGCGGCATCGCTGCGGTGGTGGATCCAGCTGATTCGATCAACGCGCATTACGAAGATACGCTCGTCGCCGGTGCGCAACTCAACGACCCGGCAGCCACGCGCTTCGTTGTCGAGCATGGTCGTGAAGCCATCGACTGGCTGCGTGCCCAGGGCGTGCCCTTCACGCCCGATGACGACACCGCCTGGGGCATGCACCTGACGCGCGAAGGCGGTCACAGCCATCGTCGCATCGTGCACGTCGCCGACGCCACCGGCGCTGCGGTGCAGGAGACGCTGATCGATCGCGTGCGCCGCCATCCGAACATCAGCATCCTCGAGCACTGCATCGCCGTCGACCTGATCGTCGGCCACAAGATCGGCAAATCGACGGCGGGCTGTCTGGGCGCCTACCTGATGGACCTCAAGAGCGGCCACATCGAAGCCTGTGCGGCGGGCCATACCGTGCTCGCCACTGGCGGCGCCGGCAAGGTCTATCTCTACACCACCAATCCCGATACCGCGACAGGCGATGGCATCGCGATGGCCTGGCGCGCCGGCTGTCGCGTCTCGAACATGGAGTTCATCCAGTTCCACCCGACCTGCCTGTATCACCCGCAAGCCAAGTCCTTCCTGATTTCCGAAGCCGTGCGCGGCGAAGGCGGCCTGCTCAAGCTGCCCGACGGCACGCGCTTCATGCCTGCGCACGACGAACGCGCCGAGCTTGCGCCGCGTGACGTCGTCGCGCGCGCCATCGACTTCGAGATGAAGAAACGCGGCATCGACAGCGTCTTCCTCGACATCAGTCACAAGAGCCCGGAATTCCTCCACGAGCACTTCCCGAACATCCTCGCGCGCTGTGCCGAGCTGGGCATCGACATCACCCAGCAGCCGATTCCCGTCGTGCCCGCCGCGCACTACACCTGTGGTGGCGTGGTCATCGATCTGCGCGCACGCACCGACCTGCCCGGCCTCTACGCCGTCGGTGAAACCTCCTGCTCCGGCCTGCATGGCGCCAATCGCCTGGCCAGCAATTCGCTGCTCGAATGCGTGGTGTTTGCCGAAGCGGCTGCACGCGACATTCTCGCCAATCCGCGCAAAGCAGTCAGCGCGCTGCCGCAGTGGGACGAAAGCCGCGTCACCGATGCCGACGAAGAAGTCGTCATCTCGCATAACTGGGATGAGCTGCGCCGCTTCATGTGGGACTACGTCGGCATCGTGCGCACCACCAAGCGCCTGCAACGCGCCCAGCACCGCATCCGCCTGCTCGAACGCGAGATCGACGAGTACTACGCCAACTTCCGCGTCAGCAACGACTTGATCGAGCTACGCAATCTCGTCACCACGGCCGACCTCATCGTGCGCAGCGCCCTGCGCCGCAAGGAGACACGCGGCCTGCACTTCTCGCGCGACTACCCGGCAACATCGAAGAAAGCCAAGCCCACCGTGCTCGGCAATCACCGCTTCCCGCTGCGCCTAAAACGCTGGAACAACATCTAAACAGCGCCGGTCTGGATGCGCCAGCGCAACCAGACCTGCAGCTGCCGCCACGCCTGCGCAGAAAATGCATCGCGCATCAGCACGAAATGCTGCGCGGAGGCGCCGCTTTCAGGTTGCCAGTGCAAGACAAGGAATGGCCCCATGCCATGACTACCGGGCAGCACAAGACCGCGCTGGCGTAGCGCGCCACGCATGAAAAGTGCGCCCGACTCATCGGGCAGCAACACAGCTCCACGCAAACGACGCAGACGCAACACACAACGGATGGCCGAGATGCTGCACAGCAGCCCGACCAGCGCACGGCACCAGGCCGGCACGCTCTCCGGAACGCTGCACACGAGTGGTAACAGGTGAACGAAAATGGTCGCCAGCTTGAGGGCGGGCGACCATTCGAGGGGGATGCTGCGCGGCGCCTCGATCACGACGACGCCCGCGGCTTAGAGCTTGCTGAAGACCAGGGTGCTGTTGGTACCACCAAAACCGAAGGAATTGGAGATCGCCACATTGATCGGCATCGGCCGCGCCACCAGCGGCACGTAATCCAGATCGCATTGCGGATCGGGGTCGTGCAGATTGGCCGTCGGCGGAGCAACCTGGTTGTGAATCGCCAGACACGAGAACACCGCCTCGATACCGGCAGCGCCACCGAGCAGATGACCCGTCATCGACTTGGTCGAGCTCACCGCCAGCTTGCGTGCGTGATCGCCAAAGGCCAGCTTGACCGCCAGGGTTTCGGCGATGTCACCAAGGCCCGTCGAGGTGCCATGTGCATTGACGTAATCGACCGCGTCAGCATTGATGCGCGAATTGCGCAGCGCATTGCGGATCGAGCGCGCAGCGCCCTCGCCGCCCTCGCTGGGCGCAGTGATGTGGTAAGCGTCGGAGCTCATGCCATAGCCAGCCACTTCGCAGTAGATCTTGGCGCCACGCGCCTTGGCGTGTTCGTACTCTTCGAGCACCAGCACGCCGGCACCTTCGCCAAGCACGAAACCATCACGGCCCAGATCCCAGGGACGGCTGGCCGAGGCCGGATCGTCGTTGCGCGTCGACAGCGCCTTGGCCGAGCAGAAGCCGCCCAGACCGAGGAAGGACACTGTCGATTCAGCGCCACCAGCAATCATGACATCGGCGTCACCGTATTCGATCAGGCGCTGTGCTTCGCCGATCGAGTGATTGCCCGTCGCGCACGCGCTGACGGTCGCAAAATTCGGGCCCTTGAAGCCATAGTTGATCGACAGGATGCCGGAGATCATGTTGATGATCGAACCGGGCACGAAGAAGGGCGAAACCTTCTTGACGCCTGCTTCACGCGAAGCTTCGTGCGTCTCTTCGATCATCGGCAGACCGCCGATGCCCGAGCCGATGCACACGCCGACTTGTTCGGCGTAGGACGGATTGGCTTCGATACCCGCGTCTTTCAGCGCATCGATTGCGGCCGCCAGGCCGTAATGGATGAAGGTATCGAAACGCCGTGCTTCCTTGGGCGACAGATAATTGGCGACATCAAAGTTCTTGACCTCGCCTGCGATGCGCGTGGGCAGGCCCGACGCATCGAAACGCGTGATCGCAGTAATGCCTGAACGGGCGTTGGTGATGTTGTCCCAAGCTTCGGCAAGCGAATTGCCCACAGGGGAAATGATTCCCAGCCCGGTAACGACGACTCGGCGGCGCGACAAGGAAGACTCCTTCAATCAAGCTCCGTCAGGCTGATGCGATTCATCGCATTTGCATAACGGGGCGCAAAAATACTTGCGGCGGGGCGCTTTTGCAAACGCACCCGCCGCCTTGTTCGAAACCAGATCAGCCCTTGATGTTGGCGCTGACGTAGTCGATAGCTTGCTGAACGGTCGTGATCTTCTCGGCTTCTTCGTCGGGAATCTCGCACTCGAATTCTTCTTCGAGCGCCATCACCAGTTCAACGGTGTCCAGCGAGTCCGCACCCAGATCATCAACAAACGAAGATTCGTTCTTGATGTCGGCATCGTTGACGCCCAGTTGTTCGGCGACGATCTTGCGAACGCGCTGTTCAATATTCTCCATGAATCGCTCCTTGCGAGTTAAAGCTTATGATCAGACAAACCCGGGCATTTTAGCAGAAAGCGGCGAGAACTTTCGCCAACTTTCCGTAACGCCCGGACAAGTTCGGCAGCGCACGGCCATCAGGCCATGTACATGCCGCCATTGACGTGCAACGTGACGCCAGAAACGTAACTGGCCTCATTCGATGCAAGAAACACGACTGCTGCTGCAATTTCATCCGGATTACCCAGACGCCCCACGGCGATCTGCGTTTGCAGCGCATCGCGCTGCGCATCCGGCAGGTCACGCGTCATGTCGGTATCGATGAAACCCGGCGCGACGCAATTGACGGTAATGTTACGGCTGCCCAGCTCGCGCGCCAGAGCACGCGTCATGCCCGCCACGCCGGCCTTGGCCGCCGCGTAGTTGGCTTGACCGGGATTGCCGGCACTGCCCACCACCGAGGTGATATTGACGATGCGGCCGGTGCGCGCCTTCATCATGCCACGCATGACCAGACGCGACATGCGGAAGACGGCCTTGAGATTGGTGTCCATCACCGCATCCCACTCGTCGTCCTTCATGCGCAGCGCGATATTGTCACGCGTGATGCCGGCGTTGTTGACGAGAATCGCGATGGTGCCGAATTCCGCTTCGATCTGCGCCACAGCTGCTTCGGCAGCGGCCGCATCGGTGACATTCAGCGCCAGGCCACGGCCCTTGACGCCGGCCTCGGCCAGGGCGGCGGAAATCGCCGCAGCGCCGGCTTCGGAGGTTGCCGTGCCGATCACCGTTGCGCCGGCCTTGCCCAGCTGCTGGGCGATGGCATTACCAATGCCGCGACTGGCACCGGTGACGAGGGCGACTTTTCCTTCAAGACTGAACATTCGTTTTTCCTCCGGAAATCAGGCTGTGAGCAGCTGTTGCAGGCTCGCGGCATCGACCACGGCCTCGACCGGCAGCGTGCTTTCGATGCGCTTGACCAGGCCGGCCAGCACCTTGCCGGGGCCGAATTCATAGACTGCCTCGATGCCGTCTGCCTGCAGCTGACGCACGGTTTCGATCCAGCGCACCGGGCTATACGCCTGACGCACCAGCGCATCGCGAATTGCCGCCGGCTCGCTCAGGCAGGCCACGTCGACGTTATTGAGTACGGGAATCTGCGGCGCCGCCAGCGTCACCGTGGCCAGGCGTTCAGCCAGCTTGTCGGCGGCCGGCTTCATCAGTGCGCAATGGAACGGCGCGCTGACCGGCAGCGGCACGGCGCGCTTGGCGCCACGCGCCAGACAGCCCGCCATGGCGCGCTCGACAGCACCCTTGTGACCGGCAATCACGATCTGCACCGGCGAATTCAGATTGGCGGCGCTGACCACTTCGCCCTGCGCAGCTTCTTCACAGGCGGCGAGCACGGATTGCGGATCCAGATTGAGGATCGCCGCCATGCCACCCACGCCAGCAGGCACCGCTTCCTGCATCACCTCAGCGCGGTAACGCACCAGCTTCACCGCGTCGCTGAACTGCAGCACGCCCGCAGCCACCAGGGCCGAATACTCGCCCAGGCTGTGACCGGCAACGACGGCAGCCTGCGCGCCACCCAGCGCCTGCCAGGCACGCCACACGGCGACCCCGGCGGTGAGCATCAGGGGCTGGGTGTTGACGGTCTGGTTGATCGCCTCGGCCGGACCTTCGGCAAGCATCTGCCACAGATCCTGCCCCAGCGCTTCACTGGCCTCGGCAAAGGTTTCACGAATCGCCGGCAGATCGCCGTAAGCGGCCATCATGCCGACCGATTGCGAACCCTGACCGGGAAATACCACTGCAATTTTTTTCAAGACAAACTCCGGACTATCAGAATTTGAGGAGCGCTGCGCCCCAGGTAAAGCCGCCGCCGACACCTTGCAGCAGCACGCTCTGGCCACGCTGAATGCGGCCCTCGCGCACCGCCTTGTCCAGCGCCAGCGGCACCGAAGCCGCCGAGGTATTGCCGTGCTGCGAGACGGTCACGATGACCTTCTCGTCCGGCACGCCCAGACGCTTGGCGGTGGCGTTCATGATGCGGATATTGGCCTGGTGCGGAATCAGCCAGTCAAGCTCGGCGACGCTCATATTGGCAGCGGCGAGCACTTCCTGCGCCACATCGCCCAGCACGCGGACCGCCAGTTTGAACACCGCCTGACCATCCATGCGCAGGAAGGGCGAACCGATGATGGCGCCGGCTGTAATCGTGCCCGAGGCATTGAGAATCGGTTGCTGCGAGCCATCGGCATGCAAGGCGGTGGCGAGGATGCCCGGCTGGTTATCGGCCACCAGCACCACGGCGCCGGCGCCATCACCAAACAGCACACAGGTGCCGCGATCCTGCCAATCAACGATGCGCGACAGGGTTTCGGCGCCAATCACCAGGGCGCGCTTGTGGCTGCCGCTCTTGATGAATTTGTCGGCAATCGTCAGCGCGTAAGCAAAGCCGCTGCACACTGCCTGCACATCGAAGGCCACCGCACCAGCGGCAACGCCCAGCGCGTTCTGCACGATGCAGGCCGTGCTCGGGAAAATCATGTCCGGCGTCGTCGTCGCAACGATCAGCAGATCGATGTCAGCCGCCGCAACACCCGCCATATCCAGTGCATTGCGCGCCGCCGCCACAGCCAGATCGCTGGTCTTGAGGCCTTCCTCGGAGAGATGACGCGCGCGGATGCCGGTACGCTCGGCAATCCACTCGTCAGAGGTGTCGATGCCACGGGCAATGAGATCGTGATTCGTGACGGGCGCGCCGGGCAAATAGCCGCCGGTGCCCGCAATACGGGAAAAAATCATGCTGTACGAAGTGCCTGAGTGGCGGCCTGGAGCACTTGTGGCTCAGGCGCGTGGGTCTTGGTGTATTCGATCATGCGCCGCTCGATGCGCTCGATGAGGCGATTACGCGCCGCCTCGGCACTGCGGCGCAGCGCCTGACCGAAAGCGAAGATATCAGCCGAACCGTGACTCTTGACGACCACGCCGCGCAGCCCCAACAGCACCGCGCCATTGTATCGACGGTGGTCAGCACGGCGACGGAAGCGCTTGATGATCGGCAGCGCCGGCAAGGCGCACAGACGGGTCAGCCAGTTGCGCTGGAATTCTTCTTTAAGGAAGCTGGCCAGCATGGTGCCCAGCCCTTCGGAAGCCTTGAGCGCCACATTGCCGACGAAGCCATCGCAGACGATGACATCGCAAACACCCTTGTAGATGCTGTTGCCCTCGATATTGCCAATGAAGTTCAAGCCGCTGCCGCGCAAGAGTTCAGCAGCCTGCTTGACGATCTCGTTGCCCTTGATCTCTTCTTCACCGATATTGAGCAGACCCACTTCGGGCCGCTCGCGGTGTTCCAGAGCCTCGACCAGCATGGCACCCATGATGCCGAACTGCAGCAGATGTTCGGGCGTGCAATCGACATTGGCGCCCAGGTCCAGCATATAGGTCGAATTCTTGGCGGTCGGCAGGCTCTGCACGATGGCCGGCCGGTCGATGCCGGGCAAGGTCTTGAGCACGAAGCGCGACACCGCCATCAGCGCGCCGGTATTGCCGGCCGAGATACAGGCTTGCGCCTCGCCACGCTTGACGAGATCAATCGCCACGCGCATCGAAGAATCTTTTTTCACGCGCATGGCGATGGCTGGCGCCTCGTCCATGCTGATCACTTCACTGGCATGCTGGATTCTGACGCGCGCACCGAAGCTTGCCAGCTCGCTCGCGATGGCGCCCGTGAAAATCTCGGGCAGGCCAACGAGCACCAGCTTGACATCGGGGTCCGCGCGCAGAAACTCGCAGGCAGCCGGTAGCGTCACCGACGGGCCATGATCACCGCCCATGCAGTCAATTGCGATTGTGACGTCCATTACGCCCCGCGGCGGATCGCTGAATCAGGAAGAAGCAGAATGCGTCCGGCAGCCAGCGGCTGCCAGACAATAGCGGAGCGGATTACTCGCCCTTGGCCTTGAGGACCTTCTTGCCCTTGTAGTAGCCCGAGGGCGAAATGTGGTGACGCAGGTGGGCTTCACCCGTGGTCGGCTCGACAGCCAGTGCCGGCGCGGTCAGGAAGTCGTGTGCGCGATGCATGCCACGCTTGGACGGGGATTTCTTGTTCTGTTGGACAGCCATTTTCTACTCCTGAAAACTCATGCGCCGATCAGTACGGACGCATCAATGATGTGACAACCGGTATGTAAAACTGTTCGGGCGCTCGGCGCCTTGACAGACACCAAGCCGTCCTCAACTTTTCTGCAACTTGCCCAGCGCCGCAAAAGGCGAAGCCGGACCTTCCAGCCATTCCCCCGTCGGCACACTGCATTCCTCGTGCATCGGAGACAGCGGCAGGGAGAGCAAGAGCTCATCTTCCACCAACTCCAGTACATCCAGATTACGGCTGGCGTGAATCGGGTCGAAATCATCCTCTTCCCGATAATCCTCGTCATAGACCGTCAGCTCATCGTCCGGCAGGTCTTCACCTTCCGGCACCAACAGCAGACGGCTTTGCGAATCCAGCTGGCAAGCCACATCGCCCAGGCAGCGCTGACACGTCAGCACAACTTCGCCCGAGAGCTGCAGGACGATGAAGGCCTTGCCGCCCTGCATGCGTCCTTCCAGACGATAATACAAAGGCAAGTCACGTCCAGCGGGGCGAAGATCCTTCTCCAGCCGGGCAAAACTTGCTGCGGGCAACTCACCGTCAAGCGTATCGCCCCGACGCGCAAATTCGAACGGGTCGGAAATTCTGAGGTCAGGACGAGGCTTGTGGTGCGGCATAAACGGTCAATGATATTATCTTGGCCCTTCCCTGTCAAAGCCCGTTGCGCTTGCCCTTGATGTCACGGCTCGTTCTCGCCTCAACTTCCGCCTACCGCAAGCAGCTCCTGGAGCGCCTCGGCCTGCCTTTTGCCACCGCACGTCCCGACGTGGACGAAAGCCCACTGGGCGACGAGAGCCCGACGGCCACCGCCGAACGCCTCGCCTACGCCAAGGCCCGCGCGGTGTCGGTACGCTACCCGGGCGCGCTGATCATCGGCAGCGATCAAGTCGCCTATTGCGATACCGAGCGCGGCCAGGAACGCTTCGGCAAACCCGGCACGGTCGAACGCGCCATCGCCCAGCTGCAAGCCATGCGCGGACGCTCGGTGTTCTTCCACACCGCGCTGTGCCTCTACGACACCCGCGACGGCAGCCACCAGCTTGAAGCGGTGAGCACCGAAGCGCGCTTCCGCGAACTGAGCGATGCTGAAATCAGCCGCTACGTGATGCGCGAGATGCCGCTCGATTGCGCCGGCAGCGCCAAGTCCGAGGGGCTGGGCATCAGCCTGCTCGAATACATGCGCGGCGACGACCCCAACGCCCTGATCGGCCTGCCGCTGATCGCCCTGTGCCGCATGCTGCGTCAAGCTGGCGTGAACGTCCTGTGAGCGGCGGAAAAATGGCGAGCGGCACTTTATACCTGATTCCGGTCGGGCTCGGCCCCGGCGATCACGCCGTGACGCATCCGCCCGAGGTGCTGCGCATCCTGCACGGCATCAACAGCTTCATCGTCGAGCGCGCCAAAACCGCACGCGCCGACATCAAGCGCCTGGGCCACCCGGCAGCGATCCAGAGCCTGGACATCCATGAGCTGCCCGAGAATCCCGACACGCGCTGGCTCGACGAGCGCCTCAAACCGATGCTCGACGGCCTCTCCATCGGCCTGATGTCGGAGGCCGGCTGTCCAGCCGTCGCCGACCCCGGCGCCCTGGTCGTGCGGCGTGCGCATCAGCTGGGGATTCGCGTCGCGCCCCTGGTCGGCCCCTCCTCGCTGCTGCTGGCGCTGATGGGCTCGGGCCTCAATGGCCAGAGTTTCGCCTTCCACGGCTATCTGCCGGTGCATTCAAATGAGCGTACCCAGGCCATCCAAAACCTGGAAGCCGAATCGACGCGCCAGCAGCGCACCCAGCTATTCATCGAAACGCCCTATCGCAACAGTGCCATGTTTGACAGCCTGCTTGCCCAGTGCGGGCCGGAGACCCTGCTCTGCGTGGCGCGCGCGCTGAGCACGGCAGACGAGCTGATCGCCACACGCAGCATTGCACAATGGCGCAGCGCCCCGCGCCCCGATCTGGAGCGCCAGCCAACGATCTTCCTGCTGCTGGCTGCTGGCGCCGCCCCCCGCCCGACACAGCAGTCACGCCGCCGCTGAGTCGCCAAGCGGGCAGCTTGCCCGGGGGCGCCACACAGGCGCACACTGGTGCAGTTTTCGCTTGATCCGGCTACGCACATGTCACACGCGAAGAGGTGCTGCGATGGCTTTGCCTGACTCACTTGAAGCAGTCCTGATCGACCTTGCCGGCGTCCTGCACATTGGCGACGAGGCGATCCCCGGCGCTGTGGCGGCCCTGCAGCGCCTGCGCGACAGCGGCCTGGCGCTGCGCTTTCTGACCAACACCACGCGCACGCCACGTGGCCGCATCGTCGAATCCCTCCAGCAGATGGGTTTTGCCATCGAGGCGCATGAAGTGCTCACCGCCGCGCTGGCCACGCGCGCCCTGGTCGAAGCGCGTGGCTTGCGCCCGCACTATCTGATTCATCCGGACATCCGCATCGACATGGGCCTCGACGCCGCCACGCCGAACGCTGTGGTGCTCGGCGATGCCGGCCCCTGCTTCGATTTTGCCTCGCTCAACCACGCGTTCCGCCTGCTAATGCAAGGCCTGCCGCTGATCGCCATGGCGCGCAATCGCTATTTCAAGGAGAGCGACGGCATGAGTCTGGACATGGGCGCCTTTGTCAGCGCGCTCGAATACAGCGCCGGCGTTAAGGCCGAGATCGTCGGCAAACCCGCACGCAGCTATTTCGATGCCGCACTGCAGGACATTGGCATCGGCGCCGACAAGGCCGTGATGATCGGCGATGATCTGCTCGACGACCTCGGTGGCGCGAAGAATGCGGGCATTGCCGGCATCCTGGTACGCACCGGCAAATACCGGCCGAGCGATGAGACGCACCCCGAGTTCGCGCCCGATCTGATCTGCGCCGACTTCGCGGCGGCCGTCGAGCAGCTGCTGGCCTGAACAAAGCGCACGCAAAGCTCAAGAAAGCGGGCTTTGCAGTCGATAACAGCAAAGCCTACGTTTAATTGAGCTCGCCCATGCGCACCATGCTTTACCTCGTTGTCGCCCTCAGTTTGTCGAGCATTGCTGCGCTGTGCGGCTTCTTTGATTTGCCACTCGCCGCTGCCGGCCTCAGTATCGCCGCCGCCGTCGCTTGGCTGCTCGCCCTGCAACAACAACACGGTGCCAAGCGCCGCGCCGAAGCCGAGCTGGAACAGGCACGCAACACGCTCGAACAGCACAGCGCCAATCGCAGCAAGAATGCCGAGATCCTCAACAAGCTGGTTGCCGAACACTTCCAGGCCACCGACAGCGATCTCGAACAACTGCGCGGCGTGATCGCCAACGCAGCCGAGAACCTCGGCGGCAGCGTCACCGGCCTGCAATGCGAATCGAGCAATCAGCAAGCCCTGCTGCAACACCTGGTCGAAGAACTGCTGACGCGCACCCACGACACCGCGCCGCAGGAACAGGCCGCCAGCATCCAGCGCTATGCGCAGGAGACGCGCGACATCGTTGACCGCCTGATCGATACGATCAGCGCCGTGCGCAGCTCCAGCATCAGCATGAACAGCGACTTCAAGACGATTGCCGAGCGCGTCGGCGAAGTCGCCAAGATGCTCGACGACATCGCCGAGATCACTTCGCAGACCAATCTGCTGGCGCTCAATGCCGCTATCGAGGCCGCGCGCGCAGGCGAAGCCGGCCGTGGTTTTGCGGTCGTCGCCGACGAGGTACGCAAGCTCTCGCAGCGCACCGACCACTTCAGCGACAACATCCGCCAGCGCATTGCCGAGATCGAACAAGCCGTTGCCCAGCTTGGCAATGGAGTCAGCGGTCTGGTCAGTGCCGACAGCTCGCAGGCCGACCATTCGCGTCAATCGATGGCCAGCATCTGGCAGACCATGCAGGAACTCAACACCCGCATCATGAGGCGCTCGACCGATATCGACGACATCTCCGAGCGCATCCAGGCGCACGTACATACCGGCGTGGTGTCACTGCAGTTTGAAGACATCTCGCGCCAACTGATCGAACACATCCGCAAACGCGCTGAACTGCTGCGCAGCGCCACCGACAAGATCGGCCAGGCCTGGTCGGCCGACATCGCGCTCGACGCTGAAGACATCCGCCGCAGCTTTGAAGCCGTGGCGCACAAGTCGGTCAAGCAGGAGAGCCTGAACAGCGGTACGGTCGATCTGTTTTGAGCCGTAGTGCGCTCGCCCCCAGCGCGAGCGCACACATCCTGTTACACAAATCCTTGCAACCTCTCCCCACGCAAACAAGCCAAAGCAGTCTCCCACCCGCTGCCTGACGCCTCCCGGCGCCACCCGAAGTTTGAACACCATGCTGCTGAAAAACACCGCCCTGCCCTTGCTGCTGACGCTCGCGCTCGCTTCCTTTTCCACTCACGCCGCGAATACCTGCAGCCTGCCCAAGGAGCAGGGCACGCAGGACGACACCGCCCTGCTGCAACAGAGCATCGACGCCTGCGCCAAACAGGGCGGCGGTACGCTGGCGCTGGCCGGCCGCACCTACACCATCGGCCCGATCCAGCTGCGCAGCCACGTCTATCTGGTGCTGGCCCCCGAGACCTTGATCCTGGGCACGACGGACAAGAGCCGTTATCAGCCGGCCTTCATCGGCTGGCCTTATCGCAGCAACGAGGCGCTGATCTCGGGCTACCAGATCAGCGACAGCGGCATCATCGGCAGCGGCCGTATCGACGGCCAGGGCAGCGCCTGGTGGGACGAAGCACGCACCCAGCGCAAAGACCGCCTCTACCCCGACGTGCCGGATGCGAACGGCATGCCGCGCCCGTGGCTGGTCGAGTTCTACGACAGCAGCAATATCAGCATCGACGGCCCGACCCTCCAGAACTCACCGATGTGGAACCTGGCCCTGCGTTACAGCAAGGATGTGACGATCAAGAACCTGCGCATCCACAACCCGAAGGAAGCCGCCAACACCGACGGTATCGACATCGTCTCCAGCCAGAACGTCAGCGTTCAACACGCCGAGATCTCGACCGGCGACGACAACATCACCATCAAGTCCGGCCTGGCGCCTTACGCCATGCCACGCCAGGCCGCTGCGAACATCAGCATCCGCGACGTGAAATTCGGCGATGGCCATGGCTTCTCGATCGGCAGCGAAACCTTCAACGGCATCCATCACGTGAGTCTGGACGGTGCCAGCTTCGAGGGCACGACCAATGGCATCCGCATCAAAACCGGCCGTGACCGCGGTGCCGAGATCGCCTACATCGACCTCAAGAACATCCACATGCAGCATGTCGGCATGCCCTTGTCGATCACCGCCTACTATCCCAATGTGCCGGCCGAACGCGGCGCGCCGCAAGCGCTCAGCGCCACCACGCCGCACATCCACGATGTGACGATCAGCCAGCTACAGGCTGAGGACAGCAAGAGCGCTGGCCGCTTCATCGGCCTGCCCGAAGCCGCACTGCAAGGCATCCACCTGCAGGACGTGAGCATCAGCGCCAAGACCGGGCTCAGCCTGCGCGATGCCAGCATCGACGCGAGCAAGCTCCAGCTGCACGTCAGCCAGGGCGAAGCGCTGATCAAGAACGAGCAAGGCATCCTCAACCAGCACTGAGCGCGTCAGTCCACAAAAAGAGGCCGACCAGGCCCATCATGCAGTTCAGTTAAGACACATTCAGCTTTGGGGCGAAGGATTTTCGACGCAAAGGGCGCAAAGGAAAAACAAAGGTCCACAAAGGAAAACGATTTTTTGGATTTCCTTTGTGGACCTTCTGTCTTTCTTCGCGACCTTTGCGTCAAAAGCCAGCGCATCAAACATGCAATCGCCTAACTGGACGGTATTGCGAGCAAACCCCGGGCATTTTTGTGCGCGCTGAACGGGCGAATCAGGCCGGAGCACCGGCCTCGGCGGGCGGCACAATCGGCGCGTAATCGCCATAACCATCCGGCCACGGCGTCAGCACTTCAAAACCGCTGTCCGTCACCACCACGGTGTGCTCCCACTGCGCGGAGAGCGAACGGTCCTTGGTCACCACCGTCCAGCCATCATTGAGATTCGAGATCGCCGCCTTACCGGCATTGATCATCGGCTCGATGGTGAAGATCATCCCCGGCTCCAGGCGCAGCCCCTTGCCCGGCTGGCCAACGTGCATCACCTGCGGCGCATCGTGGTAGATGGTGCCGATGCCGTGCCCGCAGTACTCACGCACCACGCTGAAACCCTCGCGATGCGCCACGCGCTGGATCGCATAACCCACGTCGCCCAGGGTCGCGCCGGGGCGCACCTGCTGGATGCCCGCGCACATCGCCTCGTAAGTCGTCAGCACCAGACGCCGCGCCAGAATGCTCGGCTTGCCGACAAAGAACATGCGGCTGGTGTCACCAAACCAGCCGTCCTTGATGACCGCCACATCGATATTGACGATGTCGCCATCCTTGAGCTTCTTGTCCGAGGGAATACCGTGGCAGACCACATGATTCACCGAGGCACAAATCGTCTTCGGGTAACCGTGGTAGCCCACATTCGCCGCAATCGCACCCTGCACATTGACGATGTAATCGTGGCAGATACGGTCCAGCTCATCGGTCGTCACGCCCGCTTTGACGTGCGGCGCAATCATCTGCAAGACCTCCGCCGCCAGCTGCCCCGAACGCCGCGCCAGGGCAATCTCCTCGGCGCTCCTGATTGTCACCTTGCGATCTTCACTCATGCTGCACTCACCGCCAGCGAAGCATCCTTGACCGCCGCCGACTGCTGCTCCGCCGCGATCAGCAACTGGCAGATCTCCGCATAACGCAGCCCCGGATTGAGCTCCAGCAACATGCCAATGCGCATCCAGTGCTCCGCCTGGGCATTGATGGAGCGACTCAAAGCACTACTCGTAAGGCGCAGATTCTCATGCATCTGCTCCGAAATCTTGACGATTCCCATGGGGCTTCCGTATATGGTTTGTATATGGAACGTATATTAGCAGATGTGGCGGGGCTGCATCTGGGATGCATCCGAGAGTTGATGTGAAAAACACTTAGCCTGTGAGACAAGCTTTTTGGCTCTTATCGCGTAAGTCGCTGCGCGATGTACTTTGCGGAACTCTCTATATTTGGGAATACAGTACTCTCGTTGATATTGAGCAAGTCAAGCTCTTTTAGAATTTTATTTTTATTTGCAACCGCCAGCCGTATAAGTTCAATACCTAGCTCTGGCATCCCTCCTTCACGAAATTGAGCATCCTGTCCAAACAGCAAAAAAGAACCTGACTGAGACGAAATTCTATCGTTGGAACGCTTACTTTTAACGCAAATAACGGACTTCAAATCCTCCTTAATAATTCGCGGCTCAAAATACGGCTTTTCCTCTTTAATAAAATGGTGGAGTCGATGCAAAACCTCTTGCTCGTTGAACTCTCTCATATCAACAATACTGTAATCAATCAACTCCTTCTCCACCTGCGGCAAACGAGCAAGATTAGCCAAACAACTCGCCGTATCAGAGTCAAAGTACTTTATTTGCTTAGGATCTATTTTAAAAATTATCACCTCCCCAGGCACCTCTGACACAAGCCCACCACCTTCCTCCCTCCCAAACAATTCGCAGCAGGCAAAATAGTGAATCGCCCCGGGTTTTCTAGACACCCTGAAGCCTTAAACTTTCAGGCTGATGGAGGTGTTTATGAGCAACAAGCG
>NZ_JBDIVE010000006.1:0-245552 GCF_039631295.1 Uliginosibacterium sediminicola
GGGCAGCGAAATGGCCTGCCATGCCCAGCTTGCCAAGCGGCTCCAGATGGATATTTGGTTTGCCGATCCGCACACGCCTTGGCAGCGGGGAAGCAATGAGAACACCAACGGCCTGCTGCGCCAGTTCCTGCCCAAGGGCATGGATTTATCTACAGTCAGTCAGACTCAACTCAACGATATTGCACGCCTGCTAAACGGGCGGCCACGACAAACGCTCGGCTGGCGAACGCCCGAAGAAGCTCTCGCCACCGAAATGCAGAGCTTTTATAACCCTGTTGCACTTGATTCTTGAGACCAAGAATCAATCACTCCGACTTACGGTCTTAGTGTTCGAAGACGTCAAAATAAATCACCAAATAGATGAAGAGCCCAAAAGTTATAGAAGCACAAGCGACGCCCAGGACGATTCTCAACGGACTTTGCCAGCGTTCAGAAACTTTCTGCGAAATGTGCCGAACCCAAAGGAGGGGTAGCCAAAGCGCCACAACCAAGCCAGAAAGGAACGCAATAGTCTTCAGCTCTTTAAGCCAATCAACGGATTCACCTTGAGAGACCCTATACAGAGCCGCCAATGGCAATATGATCAAAGGGGGTAACAGAGCTTTGCGCGCGAGGGCAGGTAGCAGCTTCATAGCCCTGGCGTCCCCGGCCGCAGGCTTAGGCCCGCCGTTCAAATCGCTGTTCATTTACTTCTGCACCCCACTGTGTGCCGCGCTGCTGATGAGCAAGGCGAAAACCGAACTTCTCATAAAGGTGCCTTGCTGCGCCAAGGCCTTCAAAAGTCCACAGATAGGCGCGGTCGTAGTTCTGCGACTGACAGAAATCCATCGCTGAATTGAGCAGAGCGGTCCCAACGCCCGTTCCCCGCATCTTGTCTGAAGCGATGAACCAGCGAAGATGCGCGCCGTCCTGCTCGGCGTGGGAGCCGTCGATTGCAATGGCCCCCTCGATATTGCCGTCTTGCAGCGCGAGCCAAAGACCGTCCCGCTCGCCGTCGTATCGTTCGCAGAACTCGGCAAGCTCGCGCGCCACCTTGGTCTCAAAGGGCAGGCCAAAGCCAACGAGTTTGCTGTAGTACTGAGCGTGAAGTTCAGCGATCCTGCCGATCGAGCCCGGTATGTAGTCTTTGTGAATAGTCAGCGTCATGATGAAGTGCGAGATGGCTTCACGAAATGGCCTAAGGAATGAAAGGGACTTCCCCGTCCCGAGTCTGCGGCGGAAGCCGCATGATGGCGCTTCCACGCTTCATCATGCCACTCATACAAGGGCCGTCCATGAGGAGTGTAGCCTGGATGCAGCGAAGCGAAATCCGGGGCTGTTGAGGCAACGGAAAGGCCCTGGATCCCGCCATTCGCCTGAATTCGGGCGACTTGCTAGCTCTTTGCGCCGCTCACTTTTCTGCGCCTGCTCAACTCTTGCTTTACCGTTGATATGGCTAGGAAAAATGCAGTGATGAACAGTGCGACTTGATGTGCCATTGGAGCGTCGCTGGAAAGTAGGGCCAAAATTAAAACTACCGTCGTACATGAAGCGCTAACTAAAACGTAGAGCAGTTCTTTTCTGCTTTTCATTAAATGTCCTCGGCTTATGCTTCATCAGAAATGTAGCGCTGAGTGTAGCGTAGCGAAATCCAGGTCGCTTGAGACAACGGAAAGGCCCCGGATTCAGGCATACGCTTGTGTCCGGGCTATTTGCTGAATGAATTGCACAAACGTCGGAAGGCGCCTGCGGCTTTTCCGACCTACCTCCGTGCATTCAATCATTCCGACTTACGGCCTTTTTCCATACAGAAAGGGTTTTATTTTGCTCATTTTTCTTTATTTCTTCAAGACTTGAAAAAAACTCAGGCTCAATATCAATTTTTCCATCGATAATTCTGTGGCAATGTATCGGCGCCTTACGCCCATTGTTTTTGATGTAATCGTAAGCAATGCGGTGGGCTTGCATAATCTGACGCTGAATTGCCTCGCCACAATCTTTTTTCATTGTGGCTCGAACTACAACAACTAGATCGATATCCTTTAAATGAACGACATCACGATACTCGACAGTTTTTCCATCCGGTATCGACAGTGCATTCATTAGCCTGTCGATTTGAGCGCCAACAGGCCGTTTGAGGGTTTTTTCGTAAAAATCATCAAAAATTTTTTTTGCGAAGCACGTGCCGATAAAACACATGACAGTTCCAACAATCTCTAGTCCGCCAAGTGCGGTTAATTGTTTGTTTTGATAAAACGCGGGGATGGTTTCAAAGTATTCGCGGCTATATTTCCATCCGTCAGTATTGAAGAAAGGCTCTAGTATTTCTTCTTCTACGTCAGCCAATACTCTAAAAAAGTGGCTCTGGCCTTCTGCTGCGAATGAATAATATGTGTCAGACATGAGCGAGATACCTGTGAAATCTAACTGGTAGTAGACGGATCTATGCGTCCATCTACGGTGAAGAGTATGAACAGAAAAATTTCCGCATACATCATTGTTTCGTCGACTGCATCCCTACAGTTTGCCTGCGTACACATCTCAATAGTGCGGACAGAGGGGTATAGCGCAAACAATCCCCAAACAAAAACGCCCCGCAAAAGCGGGGCGTTTTTATTGCAGCCAAATCAATCAACCAATCAGGCCTTCACTTCGTCAGCCACTTCCTTGTACTCGGCGATCTGGTCGAAGTTCATGTAGCGGTAGATCTTGCCGGCGTCGGCGTTGATGACGCCCATGTCGGCTTGATATTCCGCGACGGTCGGCAGGCGGCCGATCTTCGAGGCGATGGCGGCGACTTCGGCCGAGGACAGGTACACATTGGTGTTCTTGCCCAGACGGTTGGGGAAGTTGCGCGTCGAGGTGGAGACGACGGTGGCGCCTTCGCGCACTTGGGCCTGGTTGCCCATGCACAGCGAGCAGCCGGGCATTTCGGTGCGCGCGCCGGCGGTGCCGAAGACGCCGTAGTGGCCTTCCTTGGTCAGCTCGGAGGCGTCCATCTTGGTCGGCGGGGCGACCCACAGCTTGACGGGGATGTCGCGCTTGCCTTCGAGCAGCTTGGAGGCGGCGCGGAAGTGGCCGATGTTGGTCATGCAGGAGCCGATGAAGACTTCATCGATCGGCGTGCCGGCGACTTCGGACAGCGGCTTGGCGTCGTCCGGGTCATTCGGGCAGCAGAGGATGGGCTCGGTGATGTCGGCCAGGTCGATCTCGATGATGTGCGCGTACTCGGCATTGGCGTCCGGGGCGAGCAGTTCGCCGTTGGCGATCCAGTCTTCCATCTTGGCGATGCGGCGTTCGAGCGTGCGCTTGTCGGCGTAGCCGTCGGCGATCATGTTCTTGAGGAGCACGATGTTCGACTGCATGTATTCGACGATGGGCGCCTTGTTCAGGCGCACCGTGCAGCCGGCGGCAGAACGTTCGGCGGAGGCGTCGGAGAGTTCGAAAGCTTGTTCGACCTTGAGATCGGGCAGGCCTTCGATTTCGAGAATGCGGCCGGAGAACTCGTTGATCTTGCCGGCCTTGGCGACGGTCAGCAGGCCTTGCTTGATGGCGTAGAGCGGGATCGCATGGACGAGGTCACGCAGGGTGACGCCGCGCTTTTGTGCTTCTTCCATCGAGCCCTTGAAGCGCACCAGCACCGATTCGGGCATGTCCAGCGGCATCACGCCAGTGGCGGCTGCGAAGGCCACCAGGCCGGAGCCGGCCGGGAAGCTGATGCCGACCGGGAAGCGGGTGTGGCTGTCGCCGCCGGTGCCGACGGTGTCGGGCAACAGCATGCGGTTGAGCCAGGAGTGGATCACGCCGTCACCGGGGCGCAGCGAGATGCCGCCACGGCTGGAGATGAAGGCCGGCAGTTCGCGGTGCGTCTTGACGTCAACCGGCTTCGGATAGGCCGCCGTGTGGCAGAAGGATTGCATCACCAGGTCGGCCGAAAAACCCAGACAAGCGAGGTCTTTCAATTCGTCGCGGGTCATCGGGCCGGTGGTGTCTTGCGAGCCGACCGAGGTCATCTTCGGTTCGCAGTAGGTGCCGGGGCGCATGCCCTGACCTTCCGGGAGGCCACAGGCGCGGCCGACCATCTTCTGCGCCAGGGTGTAGCCCTTGCCGGTATCAGCCGGGATCTGCGGCAGGCGGAACAGGGTGGAGGCGGGCAGGCCGAGGAATTCACGTGCCTTGCCGGTGAGGCTGCGGCCGATGATCAGGTTGATACGGCCGCCGGCGCGCACTTCGTCGAGCAGCACCAGGGTCTTCAGCTGCGATTCTGCAATCGTGGCGCCGCCCTTGGTGGCGGTGACCTTGCCGGTCGCGTGGTCGACGTTGAGGGTGATTTCGTCGCCCATGTCCATCTTGGCGACGTCGATTTCAATCGGCAGCGCGCCCGCATCTTCCTGCGTGTTGAAGAAGATCGGGGCGATCTTGCCACCCAGGCAGACGCCGCCGAACTTCTTGTTCGGCACGTAGGGGATGTCTTCGCCGGTCCACCACAGCACGGAGTTGGTGGCGGATTTGCGCGAGGAGCCGGTACCGACCACGTCACCGACGTAGGCGACGAGGTTACCCTTGGCGGCGAGATCCTGGATCATCTTGATCGGGCCGCGCTTGCCGTCTTCTTCCGGCGTGATACCGGGGCGGGCGTTCTTGAGCATGGCCAGCGCGTGCAGCGGAATGTCCGGGCGGCTCCAGGCGTCGGGCGCGGGCGAGAGGTCGTCGGTATTGGTTTCGCCGGTGACCTTGAGCACGGTCAGCTTGATCGCGCTGGGGAATTCGGGGCGGCTGGTGAACCACTCGGCTTCGGCCCAGCTCTTGATCACTTCTTGTGCAACGGCATTGCCGGCCTTGGCTTTTTCGGCAACGTCATGGAAGAAGTCGAACATCAGCAGGGTCTTCTTCAGCGCGGCGCCGGCGATGGGCGCCAGGGCTGCGTCGTCGAGCAGGTCGATGAGCGGCTTGACGTTGTAACCGCCGACCATGTGGCCGAGCAGTTCGGTGGCCTTGGCCTTGTCGATCAGCGGGCTGCTGATGTCGCCATGGGCGATGGCGGCCAGGAAGGAGGCCTTGACCTTGGCGGCATCATCGACGCCCGGCGGGACGCGGTGGGTGATCAGGTCAAGCAGAAAGGCTTCTTCGCCCGCAGGTGGGGCCTTGATCAGTTCGACCAGTGCGCCGGTTTGCTTTGCATCCAGCGGCAGCGGCGGAATACCCAGCGCGGCGCGCTCGGCAACGTGTTGGCGATAGGCTTCAAGCACGGTCAAATCCTCCAGCAGTGTTCCGTTGGCCTGTTGGGGCGGCAACGGTATTCATAAAATCAAAAGAAGCGTTCGCTTGCCTGTTCCGGCATCTTAGCGCCGGTGGCCTGCGCGCGCTTGAGCAGGTTCCAGTAGTACCGGTATGACGCACGGTCGTGCAGACGACCATCCATCTGTATGGGCCCCCACAACGCGTCCTGCGCCGCAGAGATCACTTCATGGGCTTCAACGAGTTCGCTGAAATCCGGCTGCATCGCCTCCAGAATCGGGCCGATCTGGTTCGGATGGATGCTCCACATGCGCAGGAAGCCGAATTCCTCGCGGGCGCGTCGGGCGTCCGCGTGGATCTTCTGCACATCGCGCAGTTCGGTGCATACATTGTGCGTGGGCACGACCCGGTGAGCCAGCGCGGCGGCGGCGATTTCTGTCTTGGCACGACGCAGGATGGCATGCTCGAACTGACCGGGGCTTTGCATCGCCGAGCCGGCAATCGCCCCCTGATGCGCGCTGACAAAATCCATCAAGCCGAAATCCAGCGATTCAACTCCGGGCAGCGCAGCGATCTCCCAGACCTGGTGCAAGGCGCCAGTCGTTTCGATCAGCACATGCAGCGGAATCTGCCGCTGCAGCCCGGCGTCCCGCTCGGCTTCGCGCAGCGCACGCAGCACCCGGCGTACATCGTCCGCATGGCGGGCCTTGGGCTGGGTGATGAAGGCGAGCCGCGAGCCGGCTGCGGCCACGGCATGTTGCAGGTCGCTGAGCCAGGCAGGGTGGGTGATGTCGTGAATGCGGATGCCGACGCGCCCGAAGCGGTTGTCCTCGCTCATCACCAGGGCGGCTGCCATGGCGATGTGTTCGCGCTCGCGGCCGACGGCGGCGCCGTCTTCGCAGTCAAAACTCAGGTCGATCGTGGCCATGCCCTGAGTCGCTGTTTCCTGCTGCAAAGCGAGGGCTTTGCGCATCAGCTTCTCGTTGCCGGCATAGTGGTCCACCGCCGGCAAGGCGGGCAGCTGCCCGCCTTCCGGGAAGAGCACTGCATCAGGATGAATGCGAGTGCCCATCTGCGTCATCAGGCCAGCAGGTCGGCAACGCCGGCGCGCTCTTCTTCGAGTTCCTTGAGCGTCAGTGCGATGCGTTCGGCCGAGAAGGCGTCGATTTCCAGACCTTCGACGCGCTTGTATTCACCGTTGGCGGTGATCACCGGCACGCCGAAGACGATGCCTTCGGGAATGCCGTAGGAGCCATCCGAGGGAATGCCCATGGTGACCCATTCGCCGTTCGAGCCGAGCACCCAGTCACGGATGTGGTCGATGGCGGCATTGGCGGCCGAAGCTGCCGAGGACAGGCCGCGCGCTTCGATGATCGCTGCGCCGCGCTTGCCGACGGTGGGCAGGAAGGTGTCGCGGTTCCAGGCTTCGTCATTGATCAGCGCCTTCACGTTGTCGCCATTGCTGGTGACGAAACGGTAGTCGGCGTACATGGTCGGCGAGTGATTGCCCCACACCACCAGGCTCTTGAGCGAGTCGACGCTGCGGCCGGACTTGGCAGCCAGTTGCGACAGCGCACGGTTGTGGTCCAGGCGCAGCATGGCGGTGAAGTTGCCTTCCTTGACGCGGCCGAACTTCTTGGCCGTTTCCTTGGCGATGTAGGCATTGGTGTTACAGGGGTTGCCGACCACCAGCACCTTGACGTCCGGATCGGCGTACTGGCCGATCGCTGCACCTTGCACGGTGAAGATCTTGGCGTTCTCGGTCAGCAGGTCCTTGCGCTCCATGCCGGGGCCGCGCGGGCGGGCGCCGACCAGCAGGGCGACATTGGTGTCCTTGAAGGCGACGTTCGGATCATCGGTGGCGATCACGCCGGCCAGCAGCGGGAATGCGCAGTCTTCCAGCTCCATGATGACGCCTTTGACGGCCTTCTGGGCTTGCGGCAGGTCGAGCAGTTGCAGGATGACGGGTTGATCCTTGCCGAGCATTTCACCGCTGGCAATGCGGAACAGCAGGCTGTAACCAATTTGACCGGCGGCGCCGGTAACGGTGACACGAACGGGGGTCTTGGACATTGAGAACTCCTGGATCAATAGATCGCGATGCGAGCGGTCATTAAAGGGGTCGGTCTTGCGCAACGGTTTGAAGTCTCTTCCGGAAGGTCCTTGCGCAGTTACCTCGCAGCAGCGTGCAAGCATTGTGCGGCGTTGCGACCTTCACTCATGACTGTAACGCAGCCATTTCATGCTGGCCACATTTGTTATGGGAACGCTTCAAGGCCGCAAGCTTACACCGTTTTTGCGATGTGAGTCAAAAGCTGTGTTATGTCTTATATAAGACACAAGACGCATGATGGACGCATTCTGAAAATTATGTTTCAATGCCGCCCATGGCTCCTCCTACGCCGACCTTCAGTCCGTTGTACCAGCAAATCAAGTCGCTGATTTTGCGGGCACTTGAGGCAGGCGAGTGGGCGCCGGGGCAGACCATCCCGAGTGAGCAGGAACTGGCCGTGCGTTTCGGCGTCAGTCAGGGGACGGTGCGCAAGGCGATCGATGAGCTGGCGGCAGAGAACATCCTGCTGCGTCGTCAGGGCAAGGGAACCTTTGTTTCTTCGCATCACGATCCGCGCGCATTATTCCGTTTTCTGCGCCTGGTGCCGTTAAACGGTGGAGCTGCCCAGCCGGTGAGTGTGCCGCTGGAATGCTGGCGGGCGCGGGCCGGTCAGGAAGCATCGAAGAATCTGCAGGTGGCAATGGGCAGTCCGCTGACCATCATCCGCCGTCTGCTGAAGTTTGACGTCAAGCCGGTGGTGGTCGACGAGATCTATCTGCCGGGCGAGATGTTCCAGGGGCTGACCCTGGAGGTATTGCAGGATTGGGAAGGTTCGCTCTACAGCCTGTTCGAGTCCCGTTTCGGTTTGCGCATGATTCGCGCGTCCGAGCGGGTGAGGGCGGTGGCGGCAGAGCGGGCGGTTGCAGAAATGCTGGGTGTCGCCGAACACTCGCCGCTGTTGTCGGTCGAGCGCGTGGCGTACACATATGCAGACAAGCCGGTGGAATGGCGACGCGGTCTTTATTCGACGGCGGATCACTTCTACCTGAACGAGTTGAATTGATTCTGTAAAGAGTGTGGCGGATATCTCTCCGTCACGTGTTTTCTGGGAGGTGCGGGTATGGCAGAAGCAAGCAGCAGCAAGCCACGGCCAAAGCATCTGGATCTTGCCAAGATCCGATTGCCGATGCCGGGTATTGTTTCCATTTTGCATCGCATCAGCGGAGCAGGTTTGTTCCTCTGTTTGCCGTTGCTGGTGTGGTTGTTCGGACTGAGTGTCGGGACACCCGAACAGCTTGAAACCCTGCGTGCCGTACTCGGCAATGTGTTGGTCAAGCTGATCCTGCTGGGTCTGCTGTGGGCCTTCCTGCATCACTTCTGTGCGGGCATCCGCTTCCTGCTGCTGGACATGCACAAGGGCATCGAGCTGCCGACCGCACGCCTGACCGCTGGCGTGGTGCTGGCCGTGAGTCTGGGTCTGACCGTCGTGATTGGAGTCTTCACATGGTAAAGCGTCTCGTAGTCGGAGCCCACTACGGCTTCCGCGACTGGCTGCTGCAGCGCCTCAGCGCGGTGGTGATGGCCGTCTATGCGGTGATTCTGGCCGTGCAGATCCTGCTGCTGCCGCAGTGGGACAATGCCGCTTGGCGTGCGCTGTTCGCTGGCGGCTTCATGCGCTTCATCACCTTCCTGTTCTTCCTGTCGCTGTTTTTCCACGCCTGGATCGGCGTGCGCGACATCTGGATGGATTACATCAAGTCGATCAGCCTGCGCGTCACGCTGCATGCGATCACCGCTCTCTTGCTCATCGGCTACGCCGGCTGGGCAGCCCAGATTCTGTGGAGGCTCTAATTGAAAGTCGCCAAGCGTACGTTTGATGCAGTGATCGTCGGCGCCGGTGGTGCCGGTATGCGCGCTGCGGTGACCCTGGCGGAGTCCGGTCTGAAGACCGCCGTCATTTCCAAGGTATTCCCGACCCGTTCGCACACCGTTGCGGCGCAGGGCGGTGTGTCGGCCTCGCTGGGTAACTCCGAGCCTGACCACTGGACCTGGCACATGTACGACACCGTCAAGGGCTCCGACTGGCTCGGTGACCAGGACGCGATCGAGTTCATGTGTAAGCAGGCGCCGCAAGTGGTGGTCGAGCTCGAACACTACGGCATGCCTTTTGACCGCACGGACGAGGGCAAGATCTACCAGCGCCCCTTCGGCGGCCACATGTCCAACTTCGGCGAAAAGCCGGTGCGTCGTGCCTGTGCGGCGGCTGACCGTACCGGTCACGCCATGCTGCATGCGCTCTACCAGCGCAATGTGCGTGCGAACACCCAGTTCTTCGTTGAATGGCTGGCGCTGGACCTGCTGCGTGCGCCGGACGGCCGCGTGCTGGGCGTCATCGCACTGGAAATGGAAACCGGTGAAATCACCGTGTTCCAGGCCAAGGCGACGCTGTTCGCAACGGGCGGTGCAGGGCGCATCTACTACTCCTCGACCAATGCCTTCATCAACACCGGTGACGGTGTCGGCATGGCGGCACGCGCCGGCATTCCGCTCGAAGACATGGAGTTCTGGCAATTCCACCCGACCGGCGTGGCCGGCGCGGGCGTGCTGATCACCGAAGGTGTGCGTGGCGAAGGCGGCATTCTGCGTAATGCTTCCGGCGAGCGCTTCATGGAGCGTTACGCACCGAATGCCAAGGATCTGGCTTCGCGTGACGTGGTCTCGCGCGCCATGGTCACCGAGATCAACGAAGGTCGCGGTTGCGGCCCGGCGCAGGATCATGTGATGCTCGACATCACCCACCTTGATGCTGATGTGATCAACAAGCGTCTGCCGGGCATCCGCGAGATCTCGATCCAGTTCGCCGGTGTCGATCCGATCAAGGCGCCGATTCCCGTCGTGCCGACCTGTCACTACCAGATGGGTGGTATTCCGACCAACTACCACGGTGAAGTCGTCGATTACGGCAACGTCATCCCCGGCTTCTACGCTGCGGGCGAGTGTGCCTGTGCCTCGGTGCACGGTGCCAATCGGCTGGGCACCAACTCGCTGCTCGACCTGCTGGTGTTCGGCAAGAGCTCGGGCGAGTCGATGGTGGACTTCATCCGCAAGGAACCGGCAGCGCTGCCGGAGATCCCGCAGGGCGAAATCGACAAGGCGCTGGCACGTGTCAATCGCGTGAACACCCAGACCGGTGGTGCCGATGTGGCGCAGACCCGCCTGGCCATGCAGCGCACGATGCAGAACCACGCCGGCGTGTTCCGCTTCAAGGACATGCTGCAGCAAGGCGTCGACAAGATCCTCGATATCGAAAAGCAGGTTCAGCAGACCGAGATCAAGGACAAGTCGCAAGTCTGGAACACCGCGCGTATCGAAGCGCTGGAACTGGAAAACCTCATCGAAGTCGCCAAGGCCACCATGCTCTCGGCCAATGCCCGCACCGAGTCGCGTGGCGCCCACGTGCGTGACGATGCACCGGATACACCGGAACATCCGAACGGCCGCGATGACCAGAACTGGCTCAAGCACTCGCTGTGGTATCGCGATGGCAACCGCCTCGAATACAAGCCGGTCAACCTTAATCCGCTGACTGTCCAAAGCGTTGCGCTGAAGACGCGCGCGTACTGATCCCCGGAGCTGAACCAGATGGCAACTACCTCAATTGCGCGCACCGTTCAATTCAAGATCTATCGCTACGATCCGGACAAAGACGCTGCGCCTTACCTGCAGGACATCACGGTCGATCTCGATCCGTCCGACCGCAAGCTGCTCGATGCACTGACCAAGCTCAAGGGCAAGGATGACTCGCTGTCATTCCGCCGCTCCTGCCGCGAAGGCGTCTGTGGCTCGGATGCCATGAACATCAACGGCAAGAACGGTCTGGCCTGCCTGACCGACATCGACAGCCTGGCGCAGCCGATCACGCTGCGCCCGCTGCCGGGCCTGCCGGTGATTCGTGACCTGATCGTCGACATGACGCAGTTCTTCAAGCAATACCACTCGATCAAGCCCTACGTGGTCAACAACACGCCGGTGCCTGAACGCGAGCGCCTGCAGACGCCGGAACAACGTGAAGAGCTCAATGGTCTTTACGAATGCATCCTCTGCGCCTGCTGCTCGACGAGCTGCCCCAGCTTCTGGTGGAACCCCGACAAGTTCGTCGGTCCGGCCGGCCTGCTGGCGGCTTATCGTTTCATCGCCGACACGCGCGACGAGGAAACCAATGAGCGTCTGGACAATCTTGAAGATCCGTACCGTCTGTTCCGCTGCCACACCATCATGAACTGCGTGGATGTGTGTCCCAAGCATCTGAACCCGACCAAGGCGATCGGCAAGATCAAGGAACTCATGCTGTCGAGGGCTGTTTAAGCCATGCATGATCTGCGTGAAAAAGTGAAGTGGCGCGCGCGCCGGGGCCTGCTCGAGCTGGACCTGTTTTTCACGCGTTTCATTCGTGAAGATCTGGAAACCCTGACTCACTCACAACTAGAAGATTTGCTGGATTTGCTCGTCTGTGATGACCACGAACTGTGGGCCATGCTCAACGGCAACCAGGCATGCGAAGTCGAGCGCTGGAAAACGATGGTGACGCTGCTGAAGAGCCGTGCACCGACTGTTGCTGGCAGTGTGTAAATCTGTTTTAAGGGAAGGAAAACCATGACGACCCCCCGTAATGCCACGCTGACCCTGGACGGTCAGTCCTATGACTTTCCGGTCCTGACCGGCTCTGTTGGTCCCGATGTCATCGACATCCGTTCGCTGTACGCCAAGTCCGGCGCTTTCACCTTCGACCCCGGCTTCATGTCGACCGCATCGTGCAAGTCCGAAATCACCTACATCGATGGTGACAAGGGCGAGCTGATGTATCGTGGCTTCCCGATCCAGGATCTGGCGCAGAACTGCAACTTCCTCGAAACCTGTTTCCTGCTCAAGAACGGCGAACTGCCGACCAAGTCCGAGTACGACGATTTCGAGAAGACCGTGCGTTCGCACACCATGGTGCATGAGCAGCTGACGCGCCTGTATCAAGGCTTCCGTCGCGACGCGCACCCGATGGCGATTCTCGTCGGTGTGGTCGGTGCTCTGTCGGCTTACTACCAGGATTCGCTCGACATCTCCAACGCCGAGCACCGCAATGTTGCCGCGATCCGCCTGATCGCCAAGATGCCGACCATCGTCGCCATGGCCTACAAGTACACCGTCGGCCAGCCCTTCATGTTCCCGCGCAACGATCTGGGTTACGCCGAGAACTTCCTGCACATGATGTTCGCGACGCCCTGCGAAGAGTACAAGCCGAACCCGGTGCTGGCGCGCGCCCTTGACCGCATCCTGATCCTGCACGCTGACCACGAACAGAATGCTTCGACCTCGACGGTGCGTCTGTCGGGCTCCTCGGGTGCCAATCCCTTCGCCTGTATCGCTGCCGGTATCGCCTGCCTGTGGGGCCCGGCGCACGGTGGTGCCAACGAAGCCTGCCTGGAAATGCTCAACGACATCCAGAACCAGGGCGGCGTGGCCAAGATCGGCGAGTTCATCGCCAAGGTCAAGGACAAGAGCTCGGGCGTCAAACTGATGGGCTTCGGTCACCGCGTCTACAAGAACTTCGATCCGCGCGCCACGCTGATGCGTGAAACCTGCCACGAAGTGCTTGGCGAGCTGGGCCTGCATGACGACCCGCTGTTCAAGCTGGCCATGGAGCTGGAAAAGATTGCGCTGGAAGACGAGTACTTCGTGTCGCGCAAGCTCTACCCGAACGTCGATTTCTACTCGGGCATCGTGCAAAAGGCGATGGGCATTCCGGTGCCGCTGTTCACCGGCATCTTCGCGCTGGCTCGCACCATCGGCTGGATCGCGCAATGGAACGAAATGATTGCCGATCCGGAACAAAAGATCGGTCGTCCGCGTCAGCTGTACACGGGCTCGCCGGCTCGCAGCGTTGTGCCGATGTCGCTGCGCTGAGTATTTGCAAGGGGCAGCGCCCGGCGCGTTGCCCCCACCCTGATCACACCCGAAAATACAGGTGATCCACAATGATGAAAGAATTCCTCACCAACTCCTACCTGTTCGGCAGCAATGCGCCGTTCGTGGAGGAGCTCTATGAAACCTATCTGCAGAATCCGGCCGGTGTGCCGGAACAGTGGCGCGATTATTTCGATCAGCTGCAGAACATGCCGGGTGGTGGTCGGGATGTAGCCCATGCGCCAGTCATCGCGTCTTTCGCGCAGCTGGCCAAGCAGAACAAGTTTGCCGCCAACACCAATGGTGTGGCGGACAAGCGCCAGATCGGCGTGCTGCAGATGATCAACGCCTACCGTTTCCTCGGTAACCGTTGGGCGCAGATCGATCCGCTCAAGCGTCAGGAGCGTCCGCCGATTGCCGAGCTGGAGCCTTCGCACTACGGCTTTACCGAAGCTGATCTGTCGGCGCCGTTCGCCATCGGTTCCTTCCAGTTCCAGCAGAATCCGCAAGCCTCGCTGCGCGAGATTCTCGAAGCGCTGCGTCAAACCTACTGCAGCTCGATCGGCGCCGAGTACATGTACATCGCCGATATCGCCCAGAAGCGCTGGCTGCAAGCCCGCCTGGAGCCGATCCGCTCGACGCCCAGCTTTGCGCCGGAGCAGAAGAAGCGCATCCTCGAACGCCTGACGGCTGCCGAGACGCTCGAAAAATACCTGCACACGCGTTATGTCGGCCAGAAGCGTTTCTCGCTCGAAGGCGGCGAATCGGCGATCGTGGCGATGGACACCTTCATCAACACGGCAGGCTCCCTGGGCGTGCAGGAAATCGTCATCGGCATGGCCCACCGTGGTCGTCTGAACGTGCTGGTGAACACCCTGGGCAAGAGCCCCTCGACGCTGTTCTCGGAATTCGAAGGCAAGGCTGCCTCCGATCTGTCGGCCGGCGACGTGAAGTACCACATGGGCTTCTCCAGCGATGTGAATACCGCTGGCGGTCCGGTGCACCTGACCCTGGCCTTCAACCCCTCGCACCTTGAGATCGTCAATCCGGTGGTGCTCGGTTCGGTCTATGCGCGCCAGAAGCGCCGCAACCAGGCCAAGGAACAAGTGCTGCCGGTGCTGATCCACGGTGACGCTGCGGTTGCCGGTCAAGGTATCAACCAGGAAATCCTCAACTTCAGCCAGACCCGTGGTTACGGTACGGGCGGCGCGGTGCATATCGTCATCAATAATCAGATCGGTTTCACGACCTCTGATCCGCGCGATGCACGTTCCTCGATCTATTGCACGGACATCTTCAAGATGGCCGAAGCGCCGATCCTCCACGTCAATGGTGATGATCCGGAAGCGGTCGCGCTGGCTTGCCAGATCGCCATCGAGTTCCGCCAGACCTTCAAGAAGGACGTTGTCATCGACTTGCTGTGCTACCGCAAGCTCGGTCACAACGAGGCCGACGAGCCGATGGTCACCCAGCCGCTGATGTACAAGCGCATTGCCCAGCATCCGGGTACGCGCAAGCTGTATGCCGACCGCCTGGTTGCTCAAGGCGTGCTGGAGAGCGGCGAGCCGGACGAAATCATCGCCCAGTACCGTGCTGCGCTGGACCGTGGCGAACTGCTCTACAACCCGGCGCTGTCCGGCCACACGCGCAAGTACGCGCAGGACTGGACGCTGTACGCCAAGAAGCCCTACACCGATGTCGCCGACACGCGCGTGCCGCTGGCTGAACTCAAGCGCCTGGCAGGCCGCCTGACCGAGCTGCCGTCCGGCTTCACGCTGCACCCCACGGTGAGCCGCGTGATCGACGCACGCCGCGCGATGGGCCAGGGTGAGCGTCCGCTGGACTGGGGGATGGGCGAGAACCTCGCTTACGCCTCGCTGGTGGCACAAGGTTATGGCGTTCGCGTATCGGGTCAGGACTGCGGTCGCGGCACCTTCGTGCATCGTCATGCCGTGCTGCACGATCAGAACCGCGAGAAGTGGGACGCAGGCTCCTACGTGCCGCTGCAAAACGTGCAGGAAGGCCAGGCGCCCTTCGTCGTCATCGACTCCGTGCTGTCTGAAGCCGGTGTGCTCGGCTTCGAATTCGGTTACGCCACGGCGGAACCGAACGAACTGGTTGTCTGGGAAGCGCAGTTCGGCGACTTCGGTAATGGTGCGCAGGTCGTCATCGACCAGTTCATCAGCTCCGGTGAAGCCAAGTGGGGCCGCCTCGCCGGCATCACCATGCTGCTGCCGCACGGCTATGAAGGTCAGGGTCCGGAACACTCTTCGGCACGTCTGGAGCGCTACATGCAGCTCTCGGCCGAGAACAACTGGCAAGTCTGCGTGCCCTCCACGCCGGCACAGATCTTCCACCTGCTGCGTCGCCAGATGGTTCGCTCCCTGCGCAAGCCGCTGGTGGTGATGACGCCGAAGTCCCTGCTGCGTCACAAGGATGCCGTGTCCTCGCTCGACGAGCTGGCCAATGGCAGCTTCCAGACCGTCATCGGCGATGTCGAGAAGCTCGATGCCAAGAAGGTCAAGCGCATCATCCTGTGCAGCGGCAAGGTCTATTACGAGCTGGCTGCCGAGCGCGCTGCCAAGGGCATCAAGGACGTGGCGATTATCCGTATTGAGCAACTCTATCCCTTCCCGGATGATGTGTTCACAGCCGAGCTGGCCAAGTATCCGCAGGCCAAGGAAATCGTGTGGTGCCAGGAAGAGCCGGAGAATCAGGGCAGCTGGTATTTCTTCGCATCGCGTCAGCTGTTGTCGCGCTCGCTGCCCAAGGGCCACGCGCTGCATCTCGTCAGTCGTCCGGCCGCTGCATCGCCGGCCGTCGGTTACTACGCCAAACACAACGCACAGCAGAAGGAAGTGGTCGAAGGTGCGTTCGGTCCGCTGGGTCAGAGCGTTGCTCAGTGACCCGCACACGCACAGACACACTTAAGGAAAAATCGAAATGATTATTGAAGTCAAAGTTCCGCAGCTCTCCGAATCCGTCTCGGAAGCCACGCTGGTCAGCTGGCATGCCAAGGAAGGTCAGGCCGTCAAGCGTGACCAGAACCTCATCGACATCGAGACCGACAAGGTCGTGCTCGAAACCCCGGCGCCGGCCGATGGCGTGCTGGTCAAGATCATCATGGGTAACGGCAGCACCGTCACCAGTGGCGATCTGCTGGCACACATCGATACCGAAGCCGCTGCAGGTACCAGCGCACCCTCTGCTTCCGCCGCACCGGCCTCGCCGGCGCCCAGCGCTGCACCGGCGCCTGCCGCCGTGAGCAATGCTTCGGGCACCGGCCCGGCGGCGCGCAAGATTCTCGCCGAGAAGGGCGTTGATGCCGCCAGCATCGCAGGTAGCGGCCCGAATGGTCGCGTCACCAAGGCGGATGCTCTGGCCGCCGGCAAGCCGGCTGCGCCGGGCAGCAGCGCCACGGTGTCCTCAGTGGTGCCGGTGGTTGTCGGTGCCGGTCAGCCGCTGCCGCAGCCGCCCGCACCGGTCTCGGCCGAAGCCGTGCTGGCCGACCGCCCCGAGCAGCGCGTGCCGATGAGCCGCCTGCGTGCGCGTATCGCCGAGCGTCTGCTGCAGTCGCAAGCGACCAATGCCATCCTGACCACGTTCAACGAAGTGAACATGGCGCCGGTGATGGAAATGCGCAAGAAGTACCAGGACAAGTTCGAGAAAGAACACGGCATCAAGCTCGGTTTCATGTCCTTCTTCGTCAAGGCCGCAGTCGCCGCGCTGAAGAAGTACCCGATCCTCAATGCATCGGTTGATGGCAATGACATCATCTACCACGGCTACATCGACATCGGTATCGCGGTCGGTTCGCCGCGTGGTCTGGTGGTGCCGATCCTGCGCAATGCTGACCAGATGAGCATTGCCGACATCGAGAAGAAGATTGCCGAGTTCGGCGCCAAGGCCAAGGACGGCAAGCTGTCGATCGAAGAGCTCACCGGCGGTACCTTCTCGATCTCCAACGGTGGTGTGTTCGGTTCGATGCTGTCGACGCCGATCATCAACCCGCCGCAAGCCGCGATTCTCGGCGTGCATGCCACCAAGGACCGCGCCGTGGTTGAAAACGGTCAAGTCGTCGTGCGCCCGATCAACTATCTGGCCATGTCTTACGACCACCGCATCATCGACGGTCGCGAGGCCGTGCTGGGTCTGGTGACGATGAAGGAAGCGCTGGAAGATCCGGCTCGCCTGCTGTTGGAAATCTGATTGTCGAGGGCTTAGGGGCAGGGGCTAGGGGCTCTGGCGAAGTTTCCGCGCGCGTTGCGCGCGCACGAATTTCTCTAGTCCCTCATCCCTAGCCCCTAACCCCTCTTTTCCGAAGGAAAAGATATGAGCAAACAATTTGATGTGGTCGTCATCGGTGGCGGTCCCGCTGGCTATGTTGCGGCGATCCGTGCTGCGCAGCTGGGTCTGTCGACGGCCTGCTGTGAATCGAATCCCTATGCCGACCCGAAGGGCGAGCCGCGCCTGGGTGGCACCTGCCTGAATGTCGGTTGCATTCCGTCCAAGGCGCTGCTGCATTCGTCTGAGTTGTACGATCAGGCGACGCATTCCTTCGTCATGCATGGCATCAAGGCTGAAGGCGTGAGCATCGACGTGCCGTCGATGATCAAGCGCAAGGACAACATCGTCAATCAGCTGGTGCAAGGCGTCAAAAGCCTGTTCAAGAAGTACAAGGTCACGTTCCTGCCGGGTCACGGCAGCTTTGTCGGTCAGGCTGATGGCCTGTGGCAGGTCAAGATTGCTGACGAAGTCGTCACCACCAAGCACGTCATCGTCGCGACCGGCTCGCATCCGCGCAAGCTCGCTGGCATCGAAGTGGATCAGAAGCTTGTCGTCGACAACGTCGGCGCGCTGGACATGACCGATGTGCCCAAGCGTCTGGGCGTGATCGGCGCTGGCGTGATCGGTCTCGAAATGAGCTCGGTGTGGAAGCGCCTGGGTTCGGATGTGACCATCCTCGAAGCCTCGCCGGATTTCCTCGCAGCCGCTGATGCAGCTGTGGCCAAGGAAGCCTGGAAGATCTTCACCAGCAAGCAAGGCCTCAAGATCAACCTGGGCATTCAGCTCAAGGATGTGAGCGTCAAGAAGAAGTCAGTCGTCGTGAAGTACGAGAACGACGAAGGCGAACAGACGCTGGAAGTCGACAAGCTGATCGTTGCCGTTGGCCGCGTGCCGAACACCGATGGCCTCAATGCCAGCGCAGTTGGCCTGGAGCTCGATGATCGCGGCCGCATCAAGGTCGACGAACATTGCGCCACCAATCTCACCAATGTGTGGGCAGTCGGTGACGTGGTACCGGGTCCGATGCTCGCGCACAAGGGTATGGAAGAGGGCGTGATGGTGGCCGAGGTGATCTCCGGCCAGTCCGGTCACATCAATCACAACACGATTCCCTGGGTCGTCTATACGCATCCGGAAATCGCCTGGGTGGGGCAGACCGAGCAACAGCTGAAGGCTGCCAACATTCCGTACAAGGCAGGTCAGATTCCCTTCCTCGCCAATGGCCGCGCTCTCAGCCAGGGCGATTCGACGGGCTTCGTGAAGATTCTCGCGCATGCCGAAACCGACCAGATCCTTGGCGCCCACATCATCGGCACCAATGCTTCCGAGCTGATCGGCGAAGCCGTGGTGGCGATGGAGTTCGGCGGTTCCGCTGAAGACATCGCACGCACCAGCCATGCTCACCCGACCTTGTCGGAAGTGATGCACGAGGCAGCGCTGGCAGTCGATAAGCGTTCCCTGCACTTCTGATGGAGGAGGGTCTAGGGGTTAGGGGCTAGGGGCTAGAGTGAAATTTCCGCGCGTTACGCGCGCTGATTTTCCCTCATCCCTTATCCCTAGCCCCTAGCCCCTGATTTCTTGTCCTACGAAATTCTCAAGGTCCCCGAATTCGGTGTCATCGAAGCCTATGAAGGCTTGCTGGCGATGCGTGGCTTCAAGGCCGACGCAGCGCAGCGCGGGGCGATCAATCGTTTGCAGGCTTTGTACACCGAGCTGCTGGCTTTCAAGGCCGCGCGGCGTACGGCTTTGCGCAAGCTCTTCATCCATCCGGATCTGCCGCGCAGCGTTTATTTGTGGGGCGGCGTCGGGCGTGGCAAGAGCTTCATCATGGATTGCTTTTTCGACGCCGTGCCCTACAAGCGCAAGCGTCGCACGCACTTCCATTCCTTCATGCAGTCGGTGCACGTGCAGCTGCGCGAAGCGGCCAATGAAAGCGATCCGCTCGCCAAGGTGGCTGACGACATCGCGGCCAAGACGCGACTGCTGTGCTTTGACGAATTCCACGTCTCGGACATCGCCGATGCGATGATCCTCGGCCGCCTGCTGCAAGCGCTGTTCGAGCGCGGCGTGGTCTTTGTGATGACCTCCAACTATCCGCCGGATGGTTTGTATCCGAACGGTTTGCAGCGGCAGAACTTCATTCCGACCATCGAGCTGATGAAGCAGCGCTTCGATGTGGTTGAAGTCGATGATGGCACGGACTATCGCCTGCGTTCGCTCGAACGCATGAACACCTTCATGGTGCCCAGCGGTGCCGAGGCCGATGCGCGCCTTGCCGCACATTTCGCCGAGATCGCCGGCATGCCGGGCAAGGCCGCTGAGCTCAGCGTGCAGGGCCGCAGCCTGTTGGCGCGGCGCGCAGCGCCCGGCGTGGTGTGGTTTGATTTCAATGTGCTGTGCCATGGCCCACGCTCGCAGAACGATTACCTCGAACTGGCGCGCCAGCACCACACCTTGCTGCTCTCCAATGTGCCGGTGATGAGTGCCCAGCAAGGCAATGAAGCGCGCCGCTTCACCTGGCTCATCGACGTGCTCTACGACGCACGCGTCAAGCTGATTCTCAGTGCCGAGGCCGAGGCGCCGATGCTCTACCGCGAAGGTCCGAACGCTCAGGAATTCCCGCGCACCGTCTCACGCCTGATCGAGATGCGCACCCGCGAATACCTTGCCGAGCCGCATCGGCCGGAGTAGCTAGCCGCTGCGGGGGGATAGCGGCTATCATGCCGCTCCTCCTCGAAGTATTTCCCCATGATTGTCGTCAAGAATGTCACGCTGCGTCGCGGCGTAAAGGTCGTGCTCGACCGTGCCTCGGTGGTCTTTGCACCGGGTGAAAAGGTTGGGCTGGTCGGCCGTAACGGTGCGGGCAAGTCGTCTTTCTTTGCGTTGCTCAATGGCGGCATCCACGAAGACAGCGGCGAGTTCTCGATTCCCGCGCAGTGGCAGATGGCGCAGGTCGCGCAGGACATGCCGGAGACCGAGCAGAGCGCGACCGACTTCGTGATCGAGGGTGATTCCGTGCTGCTCGCGGCGCGCGCCGAAGTCGCGGCGGCGGAAGCGAGTGACGACGGCATGGCCATGGCGCATGCCTACATGGCGCTTAACGATGCCGGCGAACACGATGCGCCGGCGCGTGCGCAGGCGCTGATTCTGGGCCTCGGCTTTTCCACCGCGCAGCTCGATCAGCCGGTGAACAGTTTTTCCGGCGGCTGGCGCATGCGCCTGCAGCTGGCGCGTGCGCTGATGTGTCCGTCCGATTTGTTGCTGCTCGACGAACCGACCAATCACTTGGACCTTGACGCGCTGGTGTGGCTGGAAGCCTGGCTCAAGCGTTACGCGGGCACGATGATCGTGATCAGCCATGACCGCGAATTCCTCGATGCAGTGACCCAGGTGACGGTGCATGTCGACAACGCCAAGCTGGTGCGCTACGGCGGCAACTACAGCAAGTTCGAGGACATGCGCGCCGAGCAGATGCTGCTGCAACAGGCGGCGATGGCCAAGCAGGCTGACAAGATCGCGCATCTGCAGAAATTCATCGACCGTTTCAAGGCCAAGGCCAGCAAGGCCAAGCAGGCGCAGAGCCGCGTCAAGGCGCTCGAACGCATGGAAAAGATTGCGCCGGTGCTGGCCGATGCAGAGTTCAATTTCGAATTCAAGGAACCGATCAACGTTCCGAATCCGATGCTGTCGATGCTCGACGCCAGCTTCGGCTACCCGCCGCCGGCCGACGCACCGGCCGGCACGCCGCCGACCGTCATCGTGCGCAACATCAATCGCTCGGTGCTGGCTGGCCAGCGCATCGGTATTTTGGGTGCGAACGGGCAGGGCAAGTCGACACTGGTGAAAACCGTGGCGCACGCGCTCACGGCCATCAGCGGCGAGATCAGCGAGGGCAAGGGGCTGTCGATCGGCTATTTCGCCCAGCAGGAGCTCGATGTGCTGCGCCCGCAGGACACGCCGCTGGAGCACATGATCCGCCTCGCCAAGGACACGCCCGCGCATCTGCGCGCGCCGGGGCAGAGCGGCACCGAGCAATCGCTGCGCACCTTCCTCGGCACCTTCAACTTTGGTGGAGACATGGTCAAGCAGGCGGTCGGCACCATGAGCGGCGGCGAGAAAGCGCGCCTGGTGCTGTGCATGATCGTCTGGCAGCGTCCGAACCTCTTGTTGCTCGACGAGCCGACCAATCACCTTGATCTGGCCACGCGCGAAGCACTGGGCATGGCGCTCAATGAGTTCGAAGGCACGGTGATGCTGGTCAGCCATGATCGCGCGCTGCTGCGTGCAGTCTGCGACGAGTTCTGGCTGGTCTCCAAGGGTGCGGTTGAGCCTTTCGATGGTGACCTCGACGACTACCAGCAACTCCTGCTCGATGAAGCGCGTCGTGTGCGCGAGGAAGCCGCTGCGGCCTTGAAGAAAGCGCGATGAACGGCGTGCAGCCTGAGCCAGCTCAGGCCTAAACTGCGGAGCATTGCATTCCTAAAGGAGCCGCGCATGAAGATCCGACTCTATGTGTTGACGGTGATGCTTGCCAGTGCGGCGCTGTTGTCGGCGTGCAGTACGCAGGCGCCGACGGCAGCACCATCATCTTCAGCCGGGCTTGGCTCGCCGAAGAATGACAACGGCGTGTTCATGCGGCGCCACGAGAGCTTTCTGCAGCGCACGAAGGAGGGCCCGGTCGATCTGCTCTTCGTCGGCGATTCAATCACCGAGGGCTGGGCGCATCGCGCGCCGGCGCTCTGGCAGCAGCGCTACGGCGCTTACCGTCCGGCGAATTTCGGCATTGGCGGCGACCGTGTCGAGCATGTGCTGTGGCGGCTCGATCACGGCGAGCTGGACGGCATCCGCCCCAAAGTGATCGTGCTGATGATCGGCACCAACAACACGCCCGGCAACAGTGCGCAGATTGCGCAGGACATTCGTCAGATCGTTGCGCTGATCCAGCACAAGCAGCCGCAGTGCAAGATCCTGTTGTTGGGGCTGTTGCCACGCGGGCCGCGAAAGGACGCCAGCGGCAGGCTGGATGACGCGCTGGCACGCATGCAGAGCATCCGCGCCATCAATGCCGATATCGCCGGACTCGACGATGGCCGCCGCGTGCGTTATCTGGACATCGGCGATCGCTTCCTTCAAGAGGGAAAAATTCCGGACGCCTTGATGCCCGATCAGCTGCATCCCTCGTTGGCCGGCTACCAGATCTGGGCCGATGCGATGCAACCCTTGCTCGATGAAATGCTGGGCCAGCCTTGAGCCGGGTTTAGAAGCTGTTCGTGATCTGTAGCGAGAGGCCGTCAGCGGGCTCAGTTGGCCAATGCGGAGCAGCGCAGGAACCGGAGTTTATGTTGATAAATGAGGATTCCGAGCAGCGCATGCGCCCCGATCACGGGCTCGCAGTAAGATCATGAACAGCTTCTCAGAACAAGAGCTTGTTGCCGCTGTCTGCGGCCTCACGCGCCAGCAAGCTTGCCTGCGTCGCCGCGAAAGCTTCTTCGGCCCTGACCATGCACGGCGCGCTGCCGCGGATCTGATCGACAAAGCTGGCAAAGATCGCACGCTCGGCTGGCAGCGCCAGCGTTTGTGCGGACGCCGCTTCGTCGTTGAAGAGGAAGGCCTGCTGATCGCGCACTTCAAGGATGCCACGCGTGCCAACGATACGGATGCGGTCGTCATCATGCGAAGGAGCGTTGGCGGGGCGCAGATAGTCGATGCTGAGGCTGGCGCTGATCTCATCGCTCATCTCGAACAGACATTGCGCTGAGACTTCCAGATCGCCATTGCCGCCATTGTGAGCGCGACTGTGCTGGGCGCTCACGCTACGGAAGCTGGCGCCGGAAAACCATTGCAACCAGTCGATGGCGTGGCTGCCGACCCAGGGGATCAGGCCGCCGCTCTGTTCGCGGTGTGAGAAGAATGCCGGGCGAGCGCCCAGTTTGTAGGACTTTTGCGCCTGCATCAGGCGCACGTTGCCGATGCGGCCCGCTTGCACGGCGGCGTGGGCGGCCTGGAACCAGGGCTTGCCACGGATGCCGAACATCGCCGAGAGCTGCTTTCCGCTACGCGCATACGTTTGCCTGAGTTCGGCCAGTGCGTCCAGCGTGGTCGCCAGAGGCTTCTCCGAAAAGACGTGATGGCCGCGCAGCAGACATTCCTGGCTGATCCGTGCGTGATCGCCGAAATGGCAATTGACGGCGACGATGTCGGGCTGCACGGTGTCAAGCATGTGGCGCCAGTCATCGAAGCGCGGCGCATGAATGTCGCGCCCCTGCATGTGTGCCTGCAGTTGATGCAGGGTTTCGCCTTCCGAGCCGTGAGCAATGCCTGCGACCGCGATACGCGGACCAAGCCCTTCGAGTACATAGCGGTAGTGACCGCTGGCGCCGATGATGCAGACACGCAACATGTTGGATCCTGGTGATGTCGCGCAAGCGCGGCATGCAAAGCTGTCTTGGTTGTCAGCGGATCGCCGGAAGAATCCATGCGCTTCCGATCAAACTTGTGACGGATAGCCCGCGCAGGCTGCTGCGGGAATGGGGCATAATCATACCCCCGCACCGGCGCCAGATGCTCAGGTCTTGCCCGACTTGCCAAGTTGATGGAACTTGTAGCCAAGCACCTGGTCCGAACAGCAGTTCCGCTGCCTGGCAGAGTCCCAGGTGTGCCTTTTGTTTGATGATCCTGTCATCAGGGTCCGCTCGCTTTAAATCGATTGTTGCATGCGCAGTTCCAAACCTCAGCCCGTTCCCGGTCTTGATGCGGTCAAGGCCATTGCTTCCCAGTTGATAGTCCTGCACCACCTGGCCCTCTACGGTCCGATGTCGGATGTGGCATGGAAACTTGCTCCCGATCTGCTGGCCTGGTTTTCCAATCACGCGCGTCTGGCCGTGCAGTTGTTTATCGTGATAGCCGGCTTTCTCACTGCGCACACGCTGGCACCGAATGGCCGCCTGCAAAGTCCGGCGCCGCACGCCTTGCTGGCGCGTCGCTATCTGCGCCTGATCCTGCCCTTCATCGCGGCGCTGCTGCTGACCATTGCGGCTTCGTGGTGGGCGCGGGGGCAGCTCGATCACGACCTGGTGCCCGAAGCGCCCGGTGTCGGTCAGTTCCTCGCCCATGTGTTCCTGTTGCAGGACGTACTCAAGCTCAAGTCGCTATCCGCCGGTGCCTGGTACATGGCCATCGATTTGCAGCTGTTTGCGCTGTTCCTCGGCATGATGTGGCTGGGCAGTCGCTGTGAGCGCTGGACCAAGACGGCGGCAAGCATTGGGCCGTGGTTTGTGTTGGCACTGGGTGTCAGCGGTTTGTTCTATTTCAATCTGGATGCAAGCTGGGACCACTGGGGCGTGTATTTCTTCGGCGCCTACGCGCTGGGCGCCAGTGCGCGCTGGGCAATGAATTCAATTGCTGCGCTCGATCGCTTCTGTCTCTTGCTGTCGCTGGTGGCGATGGCCTTGCTGTTCGACTACCGCAGCCGCGTGCTGCTGGCTAGCCTGATTGCGCTGGGCTTACTGATCTCGCTGCGTCGCCCGCAGCTCTTGGCCTGGCTGGAGCGGCCGAGCATTCAGTATCTGGGCAAGATCTCCTATTCGATCTTCCTGATCCACTTCGCCGTGCTGCTGATCGTCAATCCGCTGTTCATCAGCCTGTTCCCGACTTCGCCGCTGATGAATGCAATCGGCATGCTGGTGGCGTGGGCGGGTTCGGTGGCAGCGGGTGCTGCTTTCTACCGCTGGATCGAAGTGCCGGCGCTAGCCTGGAGTCGCCGCGTGGCGCCGCGGCCGGCAGCGCTACGCCCGTATCAGACGATATAAGCGACGCCGTTTTTCAGCGCTTCTTTCATCTGCGCCAGTCGCGCTGCATCGGCGCCTGCGCGCAGCGTGAATTCCTCACCGAACTGCGCTGAGTTGTCCATCTCCACGCGCTTGCGTTCGATGTAGTCGGCCGTGCTGCCGAGCACGCGTGCCGGGTTGCCGGCGGCCACGCTGCCCGCCGGAATGTCCTGAGTGACGACGCTACCGGCGCCGATGATCACATCGCTACCGATGCTCACACCGGGCAGCACGATGCTGCCGGCGCCGATGAACACGCGGTCGCCGATCTCCACCTGGGCGATGCGCACATAGCCCAGCGCACGCTTGGTGCTCGCATCGTGGGCCAGGATCATCACCCGTGGGCCGAGGGTGACATCGTCGCCGATGCGGATCAGCGCGCAATGCCAGGCGTCGATGACGCAATCGTCCTGCAGAAAGAAGTTCTGGCCGACCACCAGACCGCGCGCTTGCAATGTGCGCAGCGGATCGCCGCGCAACAGCTTGCGTGCGAGGCTGATCAGTCGGCTGCGCAGCGCCATGACTTACTCGACGATTTCTTCGCCGCTGGCCAGCAGATGCGCGTAGGCACCATTGGCGGCGAGCAGTTCGTTGTGGGTGCCGATCTCGACGATGCGGCCGCGCTCCATCACGACGATGCGATTGGCATCGCGGATGGTGGTCAGGCGATGTGCGATGACCAGTACGGTACGGTTGCGGCGCAGTTCCACCAGCGCTTCGCGCACCACGCGTTCGGACTCGTTGTCGAGCGCCGAGGTCGCTTCGTCGAGGAGCAGGATCGGCGCGTTCTTGTAGAAGGCGCGGGCAATCGCGATGCGCTGGCGCTGGCCGCCGGAGAGCCGATTGCCATTGGTGCCGATGCGCGTCTCGAAGCCCTCGGGCAGGGCGCGGATGAAGTCCAGCGCGCCAGCCTGGCGGGCAGCCTCTTCGAGCGCCTGGGGCGTGATCTGCTGTTGCCCGTAGGCGATGTTGGCGGCGACCGTGTCGTCGAACAGCGCAGCATGCTGGCCGACCAGGGCCAGCTGGCTGCGCAGGTTGTCCAGCGGCAGTGCGTGGATGTCGATGCCATCGATGAGGATGCGTCCTGCCGCGGGCTCGAAGAAGCGCGCGATCAGGCCCATCAGCGTGGTCTTGCCGCTGCCCGAGGCACCAACGAAGGCGACGGTTTCACCCGCTGCAACATCGAGCGTGAAATCGCTCAGCGCCGCGTGTTCCTGATTCGGATAGCTGAAGGCCAGTTGCTCGATGCGCAGGGCGCCGCGCGCACGTTCCAGCTTCAGCTGGCCCTGGTCTTCTTCGGCGGGCGCGTCGAGCAGCTCGAAAATGCTTTGCGCACCGGCCAGCCCGCGCTGGATCGTCGAATTCACATTGGTCAAGCGGCGAATCGGCTCGAACAGCAAGGCCATCGTCGTGATGTAGGCGACGAATTCGCCGGACGAGAAATTGCGGCTGTGCGACAGCGAAGTCGCCACGAAGATGACGATGGCAATCGCCGCCGAAGCGAGGATCTGCACCAGGGGCACATTCGCCGAGGAGACGCGCACCACGCGCATGGTTTCGTGACGCAGGCGTTCGCCGATGCGCTTGAAGCGCTGGTTCTCGTGTGCCTGGGTGCCGAAGATCTTGATCTCGCGCAGGCCCGACAATGACTCTTCGATCGAGCCGGTCAGCTGCGCCATGGTGCTTTGCTGGTCGCGGCTGGAGTTGCGCATCTTGCTGCTGGCCTGGCGGATGATCCAGGCAATCACCGGCGCGATGGCGAGAATCACCAGGGTCAGCTCCCAGGCCTGGTAGAGCAGGGTGGTGGTGAGGAAGAGGATGTAGAGCGAATCCTGGATCACCACGATCCAGGCCGTCGACAGCGCGCTGCCAGCCTGGTTGATGTCGTAGGAGAGGCGCGAGAGCATGCGCGCCGGCGTCTGGCGGATGTGCTCGGCCAGCGGCAGGCGCATCTGGTGTGCGAAGACGTCTTCGCGGATGTCCTGGATCGCCTTGTTGGCCACCCACTGGCTGGCGACGCTGGCAACGTAATCGGCGAGGCCCTTGACCACGGCGGTAGCGAAGATCAGCAGTGGAATCAGGCGGATGTCCTGCGCGATGTCGTGCATCAGCCGTGTCAGGAAGGAGGCGCCGTGCGGCAACACGCTCTGGCTTGCGCCGTGGGCATTGAAGTTGTCGATCAGCGGCTGCAGCAAGGCCGGCATCACCGGCTGGCAGGCTGCCGCCACCGCCATGGCGATGAACGACATCGCGATCACCCGCCAGTAGGGCTTGATGTAGGCCAGCAGGCGCTGGTAGAGGACGATGCTGTCTTTCATGCGTCCCTCACTCGCGCCGCAACAGCTTGTCGACGATGAAGTCGGCCCAGCCGCGCACCTTGAAATCGGCTTTCACCGTGTCGCGCACATACTGCTCGTTCAGCCATTGGCTGAAGCTCGTTGGCTGCGCGGCATTGCTTGCTTCATAGCGCTCGAAGAAAAAGTCGAGGATGCCGGTCTTGGAGCCCTTGAGGTGGCCATAGGTCCAGTCCAGCTCGGCTTTGGCCTGGGCCACCGGCTCGCCCAAACGAAAGATGCGGTACAGCGCTGCGGCGAATCCGGCGCGGTCGGCGCCCGACTTGCAGTGGATCAGCGCCGGGTATTCGATGCTGTCGAACAGCGCCTGCGTGGCCAGCACGGCCTGCGTCTCCGGCGCGCTGCGCGAGAGGATGCCTTTGTGATTGATGAGGGTGATGCCCAGCTCGCGGCAGACATCTTCTTCCAGCGCATAGCGCAGGGTCTGGTCGGCGCCGCGCAGATTGATGATGGTCTTGATGCCGTACTTGCGCTGGTATTTGCGGATCTGCGTCGGGCTCGGCTGGCTGCTGCGATAAAGGCCGCCGGGCAGGGCGTAGAGATTGTTGTAGAGCACGCGGAACAGGCCGTGGTCGACGAAGAGCATGTCCAGCCAGGCGAGCAGGCGGCGCCAGGGAGTATCGAGACGGGCAGTTGGCGCGGCAGTGGGATGGCTCAAAACGGTGTTCCGGAAGGCGAAGGGGCGAATTATCGCCGAATTCGGTGATCAGGCGGCAAGCTTCCGGACAAGCTCGGCCGACAAAGCTGGGTAATAATCCTTTCCATGACACACAAGAAAAAACCGGCTTCCGGCCTGCTCGCCCAGCTGATCGCGCCGCAGCGCCAGAATGCGGCGCCCCCGGCGCTGCTCGCACAATGGCTGGAGCAGGGGCTGGGCTTTCATCGTGCGGGCGATCTGGACGCTGCCGCGCGGCTCTACCAGCAGGTGCTGGCGCAGGCGCCGCGTCATCCTGAAGCGCTGACCCGGCTGGGCACCTTGCATCTGCAGCGCGGCGAGCTGGAGGCCGGTGTGCGCCTGCTCGATGAATCGCTCAAGATCAAGCCGGAGCAGGCGCATGCGCTCAATAACCGCGCCACCGCTCTCAAGGATCTCAAGCGCTTCGATGAAGCCCTGGCCGACTACGCACGCGCCACCGCGCTGGCGCCGGATTATGTCGACGCGCATGCCAACCGCGCCTTGCTGCTTGGCCAGCTCGGCCGTGCCGACGAAGCGCTGGCCGCGCATGAGCGGGTGATCGCGCTGCGCCCCAGCCAGGTCGAGGCGCATCACATGCGCGCCGTGATCATGCAGGAACGCGGCAATCTGGCCGAAGCGCTGGCCAGCTACGAAGCAGTGCTGCGCTTGCAGTCTGGCCATGTCGATGCCCTGGTCGGGCGCGGCATCGTGCTTGCGCGTCAGCGCCATCTGACTGCGGCCTTGGCCAGTTACGATGCGGCGCTGCGCCAGCAGCCGGGCAATCTGAGCGCCTTGAACAACCGTGGCCTGGTGCTGCGCGAGCTGGGGCGCTTCGAGGAAGCGCTGGCCTGTTACGCGCAGGCGCTGGCTATCGATCCGGCGCATGCCGATGTGCTGACCAATCGCGGCATCGTGTTCAGCGATATGCGTCGCTTGGATGAAGCCGAGGAAAGCCAGCTGCGCGCCATCGCGGCACAGCCCGAGCATGCCGATGCAAACTGGAATCTGGCCCTGCTGCGTCTGATGCGTGGCGATTATCTGCGCGGCTGGGCGGGCTACGAATGGCGCTGGCGCACTTCGCGCATCGCGCCGCTGGCGCGGAATTTTCCGCAGCCGCTTTGGCTGGGCGATGTCGATTTGCAGGGCAAGACCATCTTGCTGCATGCCGAGCAAGGTTTCGGCGACACGATCCAGTTCTGTCGCTATGCGCCGCTGGTGTTGACGCTTGGTGCCCGCGTCGTGCTGGAGGTGCAGCCGGCGCTGCGCGATCTGCTGCGCAGCCTGCACCCGCAGATCAGCGTGCTGGCGCGTGGCGAGAGCTTGCCCGCGTTTGAATACCAGTGCCCGCTGATGAGCCTGCCGCTGGCCTTTGCCAGCAGCTTGCAGAGCGTGCCGGCCGCGCCCGCCTACCTGCAGGCGGATAGCGCGCGGCGGCAGGACTGGCAGGCGCAGCTGGGGGCGCACCGCCGGCGCCGCATCGGTCTGGTGTGGAGCGGCAACCCGAGCTATGGCAATGATCACAAGCGCAGCATCGAACTGGCGGCGCTGCGCCCGCTGCTGGCGCGGGACGCCGAGTTCCATTGCCTGCAAAAAGAGATTCGCCCCACGGATCTGCCCTTGCTGGCGGATCTGCCGATCCAGCTCTGGCAGGATCGCCTGCACAGTTTTGCGGATACCGCCGCGCTGATCAGCGAGCTTGATCTGGTCATCTCGGTCGATACGGCGGTAGCGCATCTGGCGGCGGCGCTGGGCAAGCCGACCTGGATCCTGCTCCCGTTGACGCCGGATTTTCGCTGGTTGCTCGAAGGCGAGCGCAGCGCCTGGTATCCGGGCGTGCGCCTGTTCCGCCAGCAGCAATTCGGCGATTGGGGCGCGCCGCTGCAGGCTGTCTGCATGGCCTTGCAAGGCGAGACCGGCGCCTGAACAAAAAAGCTGCCCGCAGGCTAATGCAGTTCCGTTAAGACATATTCAGTTTTGGGGGACGAATTTTCGACGCAAAGGACGCGAAGAAAGACAGAAGGTCCACACAGGAAACCCAAAAATCGTTTTCCTTTGTGGACCTTTTCTTTTCCTTTGCGTCCTTTGCGTCAAAAGCCAGCGCATCAAACATGCACATAGCTTAACTGAACGGTATGGCTGCCCGCAGGCCGCTTTTGTCGGGGCGATGCGGCGGATCAGGACATCTGCTGGATCGCGCGCAGCAGGCTGCGTTGCTTTTCAGTGGTGACGAACTTGTCGTAGACCGGGCGCATCGCATCCTGGAAAGGTTTGCGGTCGGCGCCGGAGACAAAGGTGGTGCCGGCCGCGGTGAGCGACTTGCGTGCTGCACTTTCCTTCTCCGACCAGAAGCGGCGCATGCTCGGCACCGAAGCTTTGGCTGCGTCCTTGATCAGCTGGCGGTCTTCTTCCGACAGACTGTCCCAGATCTTCTTGGAGAAAATCAGCACATCCGGTGCCATCGAGTGTTCGGTGCTGGAGAAGTACTTGAACACATTGAAGTGCTTGAAACTCTCGTAGGCGAGCAGATTGTTCTCGGCGGCGTCGATCAGGCCAGTGCGCTGGCCGCTGATGATTTCGTCAATCGACATCGGCGTTGCCGTCGCGCCCATGGCATTGGCCACGGCGATCCACAGATCGGACTGCGGCACGCGCAGCTTCATGCCACGCACATCGGCGAGGCTGCGCACCGGCTTGTTGGTGTAGATCGAGCGCACGCCGCTGTCATAGAAGGCGAGGCCGACATAGCCCTCATTGACGCAGGAGGCGAGGATCTCTTCGCCGATGCTGCCATCCATTGCGCGCTGCATGTGTTCGATGGATTTGAACAGGAAGGGCAGGGTCGGGATGATGGTTTCCGGACAGCTCTTGTTGAGCGGCGAGATATTCACCCGCGCCATGTCCAGCGCGCCGCTCTTGAGCTGCTCCAGGGCTTCCTTCTCGGAACCGAATGAACCACCGGCATAGACCTTGAGCTGGATGCGGCCATTGCTGCGTTGTTTCAGCGTCTCGCCCATCGCGTGCAGGGCGCGCACGGTCGGGAAATCTTCGCTCTGGATGTCGGCGACGCGGATCTCGATCTTCTGCTGCGCATTGGCATCGACGCGATAGCTGGCGAGCAGGCGCGAGATGTCGCGGCTCATGCGGGAGAGGCGGCCGACCGCCTCGGCCGAGGTGGTGGCGGCAGCGGAGTTTTGTTCGCTCATCTGCGCGATCTGCTCGATGTTGCGAGCGATGGTCGTGCTGCCCACCTGCTGTTCGCGGATCGCGCCGGAGATCTCTTCCACCACCGAGGCGGCGGCCGTCGAGCCTTCCTTGATGCGCTCGATGGATTCGCCGGCCTGGCGTGCGTTGTCTACGCCTTGTGTCACCGAAGCCTCGGTGGCTTCCATGCTGGTTACCGCCAGTTTGGCGCTCTCCTGCATGCGTCCGAGCAGGTGGCTGATGTCCTGTGTGGATTTCGAGGTGCGTTCGGCGAGCTTGCGCACTTCGTCAGCGACGACCGCGAAGCCGCGCCCTTGCTCGCCGGCACGCGCCGCTTCGATGGCCGCGTTGAGCGCCAGCAGATTGGTCTGGTCGGCAATCTCGCGAATCATGTTGGCCACCGACGAGATGCTGTCACAGTCGCTGCGCAGGGCCTTGATGCGGCCGGCAGCGTCACGCACCGAATCAGAAATGGTCTGGATGCCGGTCAGTGTGGTGAGCAGCACTTCCGCGCTGTGATCGGCAATCTCGCGCGACTCCTGGGTGTGCTGGTTGGCATCACGTGCCTGCTGGGCGACCATCGAGATGCTCACCGTCATCTGCTGCACCGAGGCCGCCATATTGGTCGAGGCATCGCTCTGGATGCTGGAATTGCGGGCGATGCGCCGTGATGAGCGATCCGCATCCTCGGTCACTTCGAGCATCTGCGCCGTGGAGGCCTGCATCTCGATGAAATTCTGGCGCAGGCGGCTGATCAGCCGGTTGTAAGCCTCGACGATCTGCCCCAGTTCGTCGCTGGAGTGCAGCGTGATCGAGGCAGTGAAATCCAGATTGTCCGCCGTGTGGGCGATGGCCGAGTGGATCGTGTTGAGTGGCCGCGCCAGCGTGCGTGCCAGCATCCAGCCCAGCGCGGCAGAGATCGTCAGGCCAAGCAGCCCACAGACGATGACCGCGCTGCGCGCGTCACTCAGCGCTTCATTACCCGACAAGGCGTTGACCGCCACCAGCATCACCAGCAGGGTGCTCAGCAAAGCAGCGCCCACCATCACAAGGATCTTGCGAGTAATAGACATCCGTGTCTCCAGCTATCTTGTTATGCTGCGCCGCCTCGGAAAACGGGCGGCTGATGGGCGTGTGCCGCACCCTCCGGACGCAACACTCGCTGCACAACAAGAACGGCTGGAGTGACGAAAAGCTTTAGGGAAAACAGTTAACTAAAGTGATAGATCCTGTGACGATTTTCACAGTGCTTGATGCAGCACAGGCATGATTTATTCAGGCAGCTGATCGGCGCGCAGCAGCAAGACCTTTTCCTCTTCGCTGGCATTGCTCAGCCAGACCGCTTCGAGGGTCGGGAAGGCGGCTTCGAATTGCTCACGGTTATGGCCGACTTCGACCAGCAAGATGCCGTTTTCGCTGAGGTGCTGACGCGCGCCGGCAATGATCTGGCGCACGATGTCCATGCCATCGTCGCCCGCGCCAAGGGCCATCGCAGGTTCATGCAGATATTCGTCGGGTAGCGACTCGACCGAGGCTTGCGTTACGTAGGGCGGATTGGAGAGGATCAGGTCGTAGCGCTCTGCGCCGAGTGCGGCGAAGACGTCGGACTCGATCAGGCGAATACGCTCGCCGAGCTGATATTCATCGACATTGAGCTGGGCGACCGCCAGTGCATCCGGCGAGAGGTCGATGGCGTCGATCTGCGCATTCGGGAAGCGATGCGCCATCAGGATTGCCAGGCAGCCCGAGCCGGTGCACAGATCCAGCGCGGTCGCCACCTCTTCGTCGTCTTCAATCCATGGCGCCAGGCCGCCTTCGATCAGTTCTGCACAGAAGGAGCGCGGCACGATCACGCGTTCGTCGACATAGAAGCGGAAGTCACCCAGCCAGGCTTCCTTGGTGAGGTAAGCCGATGGAATGCGTTCGTCACTGCGGCGATGGATGATGGCCAGCACTTCGGCGCGTTCGTCACTCGGAATGCAGGCGTCCAGGAACGGTTCCAGGCGGTCCAGCGGCAGGTGCAGCGTACGCAGCACCAGATAGACCGCTTCGTCGTAGGCGTCCTGCAGGCCGTGACCAAAGAACAGGTTCTTGCGATTGAAGCGGCTGGTCGCGTAGCGAACGAGGTCGCGGACGGTCACCAGTTCGTCAATGGGGCTGTGCTCATGCTCGTGATCGTGGTCGTGATCATGCCCCTGACAATGTGTGTGATCGTGTTCAGGAGCCGGCTCCTTGCCGAAGGCGCCTTCCCAAGTGTTGTGGTATTCGTATGCTGAAGAAGTCATTTGAGTAGGTTCGCGATAGCGCCTTCGTAAGCGCGTGAGAGGGGCGCCATGTCGGCCAGCAACACGCGCTCGTTGATCTTGTGGATGCTGGCATTGACCGGCCCGAATTCGACGACTTCCGGGCAGATCGTGGCGATGAAGCGGCCGTCCGAGGTGCCGCCCGTCGTGGACAGGGTCGGCTTGTGGCCGGTGGCCGCCTCGATGGCCGCTTCCATGGCGGCGGTGAGCTTGCCCCGACCGGTGAGGAAGGGATTGCCGGAGAGGCTCCAGTCGATGCTGTATTCGAGCTGGTGGCGATCCAGCACTTCGTGCACGCGCGCCTTGAGGCCTTCTTCGGTGCTCTCGGTCGAGAAGCGGAAGTTGAACAGCAGCTCCATATGGCCCGGAATGACATTATTGGCACCGGTGCCGGCGCGGATATTGGAGATCTGGAAGCTGGTCGGCGGGAAGAATTCGTTACCCTGATCCCACTCGATGGCGGCGAGTTCGGCCAGCGCCGCCGCGCCCTGGTGGATCGGATTGCGACCCAGGTGCGGATAGGCGATATGGCATTGCACGCCGCGGATGATCAGCTTGCCGTTGAGCGAGCCGCGGCGGCCGTTCTTGATCATGTCGCCGGTGTGATCGACCGAGGTCGGCTCGCCGACGATGCAGTAATCGATGGCTTCGCCGCGCGCCTTGAGCGCCTCGACGACCTTGATCGTGCCATCGGTGGCGACGCCTTCTTCATCCGACGTGAGCAGGAAGGCAAGCGAGCCTTTGTGCTCGGGATTGGCGGCGACGAAACGCTCGACCGCAGTGACGAAGGCCGCCAGCGAAGTCTTCATGTCGGCCGCACCGCGACCGTACAGATAGCCTTCGTGCTCGGCTGCGGCGAAAGGATCGCTGCGCCATTGCTCCAGCGGCCCGGTCGGCACCACATCGGTATGCCCGGCCAGCACCACCACCGGCCGCGTCGTGCCGCGTCGCGCCCACAGGTTGGAGACGCCATTGCTGTCGATGCGCTCGCAGTGAAAGCCGATGGCCGCCAGGCGTGCGGCGATCTGCTCCAGGCAGCCGGCATCGTGCGGCGTGATCGAGGCACGGGTCATGAGGCCGCGCGTCAGTTCCAGCGTCGCGGCGTGAATCTCTTGCTCAGTCATAAGGCTTGAAAATCCGGGGCGGCCGCCTAGCTGGCGTCGCCCATGTGCAGGGTGAATGAGCGGAACGAAGCGCCGTCGGTCTCGGTCGGGTCGAACTCGGCCAGGTGCGGCTTGCTGGCCGCCGCGCCACCGTTGTCTTCGACACGGTTATTGACCAGCCAGGAGAAGTTGGTCGGCGAATCCGAATTGGCGAGGGCTTCGTCCAGCGTGATGACGCCTTCTTTGTAGAGGCGGTAAAGATCCTGCTCGAAAGTTTGCGAGCCCGGCGCAATGGCTTGCTCCATGGCTTCCTTGACGCCGGAAATCTCGCCGTTCTCGATCAGGTCGGCAACGTGGCGGGTGTTCATCAGAACCTCGACGGCGGCCACGCGCGAGCCGTCGTGCGTGCGCACCAGACGCTGCGAGACGATCGAGCGCAGCGACACCGACAAGTCCAGATACAGCAGCGGCCGGTTCTCCATCGGGAAGAAGCTGGAGATGCGGTTGAGCGCGTGGTAGGAGTTGTTGGCGTGCAGGGTGGCCACCACCAGGTGGCCCGATTGCGCGTAGGAGATGGCCGCCTTCATGGTCTCCAGATCGCGGATTTCGCCGATCAGGATACAGTCCGGCGCCTGGCGCAGCGCGTTCTTCAGCGCTTGTTGCCAGCCCAGGGTATCAAAGCCGACTTCACGCTGATTGACGATGGAGCGCTTGTGGCGGAACAGGTATTCGATCGGGTCTTCCAGCGTCAGGATGTGGCCCGAAACGTGGGTGCTGCGGTGATCGAGCATCGACGCAATGGTGGTCGACTTGCCCGAGCCGGTGGCGCCGACGACCAGCACCAGACCGCGCTTTTCCATGATCACTTCGGCCAGCGCCGGCGGCAGGCCCAGCGAGTGCAGTTCGGGAATCTCGGTGCGGATGTAACGCACGACGATGGCCATGCTGCCGCGCTGCCAGAAGAAATTGACGCGGAAGTTACCGAGGCCACGGCGCTGCACCGAGAAATTCAGCTCCCGGTCGCGCTCGAAGGCGGCGCCTTGTTCGGGCGTCACCAGCTCGTAGCCCATCTTCTGGATGACGACGGGTTCCATGATCTGCTGATTGATCGGCACCACCGTGCCATTGATCTTGATCTGGATCGGCGCACCGGCGGTGACGAAGATATCCGACGCAGAGCGTTCGGCCATCAGCTGGAACAGACGATCAAAAATCATTCGGCGCCTCGTAATCTTTCAGCCCGGTGCGTGGGCAGAGCAAACATTAAAGCAATCAAGGCCACGGCAGCAAACACAAAAGCAGACAATGCGAAGGGCTGCAAAGAATTCCAAAATACGCTTTGCAGCCCTTCATGCTTGGCGACTTGCCCTGCGGGCAAATCACAACCCAAGCTTAGTCACGCAGCAGTTCGTTGATCGAGGTCTTGGCACGGGTTTGTGCATCGACCTTCTTGACGATCACTGCGCAGTACAGCGAATACTTGCCATCGGCCGAGGGCAGGTTGCCCGACACCACCACCGAGCCGGCGGGAATGCGGCCATATGTCACTTCGCCCGTCGCACGGTCGTAGATCTTGGTGCTCTGGCCGATGTACACGCCCATCGAGATCACGCAGTTGTCTTCGACGATGACGCCTTCGACCACTTCGGAACGCGCACCGATGAAGCAGTTGTCACCGATGATGGTCGGGTTCGCCTGCAGCGGTTCGAGCACGCCGCCGATACCCACGCCACCCGAGAGGTGCACGTTCTTGCCGATCTGCGCGCAGGAACCCACGGTGGCCCAGGTGTCGACCATGGTGCCTTCGCCGACATAGGCGCCGATATTCACATAAGAGGGCATCAGCACCACGTTCTTGCCGATGAACGAGCCCTTGCGCACGGTAGCCGCCGGCACCACGCGGAAGCCGCCGTCACGGAAATCCTGCTCCGAGTAATCGGCGAACTTGGTCGGTACCTTGTCGAAGAAGCGTTGTTCGCCGCCATTGATGACGCGATTGTCGTGGGTGCGGAAGTACAGCAGCACGGCCTTCTTGAGCCATTGGTGGGTCACCCACTCGCCGTTGATCTTCTCGGCCACGCGCAGCTTGCCGGCGTCCAGATCGGCGATCACCGAGGCGATGGCAGCGGACAGCTCGGGGTTGGCGTTGCCGCAAGTGATTTCGGCGCGGCGTTCGAAAGCTTCATCAATAATGGCTTGCAGAGCTTGGGTCATGACTTCCTCTATGAAATGGACTGCTTGAATTTAAAACTTGCCTGACTGGCAGAACTCGACGATGCGTTGCGCAGCGCTGACGCATTCTTCGACGCCCGCCACCAGGGCGATACGCACAAAACCATGGCCGGGATTGAGGCCGCGTGCTTCACGCGCCAGATACTGACCCGGCAGCACGGTGACATGGGTTTGCGCAAACAGCACGCGTGCAAACTGGGCGTCATCCACCGGCGTGCGTGCCCACAGATAGAAACCCGCGTCGGGCTTGCTGACGCCTAGGACCGGCGACAGCATGGGCACCAGCTGGTCGAACTTTTCACGATACAGCACGCGGTTTTCCTGCACATGCGTTTCGTCATTCCAGGCTGCAATACTGGCCAGCTGGACCGACTGGCTCATCGCGCAACCGTGGTAGGTGCGGTAGAGCAGGAATTTCTTGAGTATGGCGGCGTCGCCCGCCACGAAGCCCGAGCGCAGGCCCGGCACATTGGAGCGCTTGGACAGGCTGTGGAACACCACCAGGCGCTCGTAATTGCTGCGGCCCAGCTGCTGTGCTGCCTGCAGCGCGCCCAGCGGCGGCTTGGCCTCGTCGAAATAGATTTCCGAATAGCACTCGTCGGCCGCGATGATGAAGCCGTAGCGGTCGGCCAGGGCGAACAGGTCGCGCCATTCATCAAGGCTCAGCACACGGCCGGTCGGGTTGCCCGGCGAGCACACATAGAGCAGTTGTACGCGTGCCCATTGCTCGGCGCTGGGGCCGTCCAGATCGAGGCCGAAGCCATTGGCGGCGCTCTGGTTGAGGAACAGCGGCTGCGCGCCGGCGAGCAGGGCGGCGCCTTCGTAGATCTGGTAGAAGGGATTCGGGCTGGCCACCAGAGGCGCCGGGCGCGAGGCATCAACCACGCACTGGGCGAAGGCAAACAGCGCTTCACGCGTGCCATTGACCGGCAAAACCTGGCTGCCCGCGCTGATCTCCTTGAGCCCGAAGCGGCGCTGCAGCCAGGCCGCGATGGATTCGCGCAGCGCATCGATGCCGATCGTCGTCGGGTAGATCGACAGCCCGCCTAGCGAATCGATCAGCGCCTGCTTCACCCGCTGAGGGGCTTCGTGCTGCGGTTCGCCGATTGACAGGCGGATCGGCGGCAAGGCCGGCGGCTGGGTGCCCGCGAAGAGGGCGCGCAGCTTCTCGAAGGGATAGGGGTGCAACTGATCGAGCAGTGGATTCACGGGCGTGTGCTTTGTGTAAGTGTGGCAAGCGCAGGGCAGGGCCGGCGCCGCGTGCTGTCAAATACCGGCAGAGGCCGGCAATGGCCGGCCGAACTAGGCGAGGGGCGATGATATTATAGCGCCCGGACATTTATCGAGCCGCGCCGCGACATTGTTTGTGCGCCAGGCGGCTCTTCCACCTCTTGACTGCCGAGTAAGCCGACACCGCTGTGCGCCTCTCCAAGCTCAAACTGGCCGGATTCAAGTCCTTTGTCGATCCCACTACGGTGCTCACGCCCGGCCAGCTGGTCGGCATCGTCGGCCCCAATGGCTGCGGCAAATCCAATCTCATCGATGCCGTGCGCTGGGTGCTGGGCGAGTCACGCGCCTCCGCCTTGCGCGGCGAATCGATGCAGGACGTGATCTTCAGCGGCTCCACCACACGCAAGCCGGTCTCCCGCGCCAGCGTCGAGCTGATCTTCGACAATGCCGACGGCCGCGCCGCCGGCCAGTGGTCGCAGTACGCCGAAATCGCCGTCAAGCGGGTGGTCGAGCGCTCGGGCACCTCGGACTACTTCATCAACAACGTCCATGTGCGGCGCAAGGACGTCATCGATCTCTTCCTCGGCACCGGCCTCGGGCCGCGCGCCTACGCCATCATCGAGCAGGGCATGATCTCGCGGGTGATCGAGGCGCGGCCCGAAGAAGTGCGCGGCTTCCTCGAAGAGGCGGCCGGCATCACCAAGTACAAGGAGCGCCGTCGCGAAACTGAAGGTCGCCTCGCCGATGCCCGCGACAATCTGGCGCGCCTCGAAGACCTGCGTGCCGAGCTGGGCGCGCAAATCAATCGCCTCGCCTCGCAAGCCGAAGTGGCGCGCCAGTACCGCAGCCTCAACGACAGCCTGCGTGCGCGCCAGACCTTGCTGTGGACCTGGAAGCTGCGCGAAGGCCAGGCTGCGCTGGCGCGGGCCGATCAGCAAATTGCCGACAGCGGCCGCCAGCTTGAAGCCGGCCAGGAACAGTTGCGCCAGCTTGAAGCGGCGCTGCTTGGCGCACGCGAGCAGCACACCCGCTTTGCCGAGTCGGTCGGCCAGGCGCAGGGCGATGTCTATGCGATTGCCGCCGAAGTCTCGCGCATCGAAAACGAGCTACGCGCCCTGCGCGAACAGCGCGAACGCCTGCTGCAGCGCCGCCAGCAGCTGGCGGCGGCGGCCGAGCAATGGCGTGGCCGTGCCGAAGCGCTGGCCTTCGACCAGGAAAAATGGGCGACCCAGCGCGAGCAGGCCGAGACCGATCTGATCGACGCACGCGGCGCTGCCGATGGCGCCCAGGCCCTGCAGCCGGATGCCGAGGCGCGCCTGGCTGACGCCCGCAAACAGCTCGATGCCTTGCGCCGCGAGCTGGCGCTGGCCGAACAACACATACAGGTCGAGCACACCCGCGCCGCCGCGGCCGAGCGCGCGCTGCAAAGCCTTGCCCAGCGCAGTGCGCGCATCGCGGCAGAGCAGGGCGCGCTGAGCGTGCCGGCGGCCGAGGCGCTGCCCACTGCGCAGGCCGCGCTGCAGGCGGCGCAGAGCGAATTCGCGAGCCTGCAGACGCGCTTGCAGGCGCAGCAAGTGGCGCTCGACGCGGCCCAGCAGGCGCAGCGCCAGGCGCAGGCGGACGCCAGCCAGGCCGATCAGCAGCGCACCGCCTTGCAGGCGCGGCTCGACGCGCTGCAGGCCTTGCAATCGCGCTTGCGTGATCAGGGCGATCTGGCCGCCTGGCTGCGCCGCTGCGGGCTCGAAGGTGTGGATCCCCTGTGGCAGCAGCTCAGCGTGGAGGCTGGTTGGGAGCTGGCCCTCGAAGCCGTGCTGCGCGAGCGCCTTGGCGCCCGCGGTCCGGTCAGCGCCGAGACCGAGCAGGCCGCGCTGGCCAGCGCGGCGCCGGCCACCAGCGTGTTGCTGCGTGCGGGCGAGTTCGCCCCAGTCATTGCGGCTGGCGCCGCACCGGATCAGGCACGCAGCCTGCGCGAGCTGGTCCACAGTAGCGCCGCGCACATCGCGCCCTTGCTCGATCAATGGCTGGCCCAGGTGTTCGTCGTCGACAGCCTGGAGCCCTGGCTGAGCCAACAGTTGCCGGCCGGCTGCGTGCTGGTCAGCAAGAGCGGGCAACTGCTCAGCGCGGGCGAGCTGAGCTTGTTTGCGCCCGACGCGCGCACCCATGGTGTGCTCGAACGCCAGCGCGAGATCAGCGCGCTGCAGCTGTCGCTGGCGCAGGCCGAAGCGCTGCGCACGACGCGCCGCGCCGCCCTGGCCGAATCCGAACACGCCCTGCAGACAGCCCAGCAGGCGCTCGCCAGTCTGCGTAGCGAGCTTGGCCGCGCCCAGCAAAGCCAGCATCAGGCGCAGCTCGAATTGCAGCGCGCCCAGGACGCCGATGCGCGCTATCAGGAACGCCGTGCGCAGTTCGAGCGCGAAGCCGCCGAAGTGCTGCGCTTGCAGGAAGCCGAGCAGGCCCAGCTTGGCCGCGCCACCGAGGCGCTGGCGCAACACGAGGAGAGCCGCGAGATCCTCAGTCACAAACTCGGCGGCGCCGAGGATTTGCTCTACGAGGCGGAACAAGGGCATTCGCTGAGCCGCCAGATCAGCGAGCAGCACCAGCGCGCCCTGCGCGAGGCCGAATTTGCGCTGCGCGAATGCAGCAGCAAGCTCGACGACATTGCCCGCAATACAGCCCTGGTCGGCGAGGAACTGCGTCGCAACGAGGAAGAGCAAGCGCAGCTGGCCGACGAACTCGGCACCCTCGACGAGAGCAGCTTGCAGACCTCGCTGCAAACCGCCTTGCAGCTGCGCGAGGCGCGCGAGGCCGAGCTGGCGCGCCGCCGCCAGACGCTCGACGAACTGGCCGCCAGCCTGCGCCAGCAGGACGAGCAGCGCTTGCGCAGCGAACAGGCGCTCGAACCCCTGCGCGAGGCGCTGGCCGCCGGGCGACTGGCGCGGCAGGGTGCCGAGATGCAGATCAGCCAGGCGCAGGAGCGCTTGCAGGAGATGTCGGCCGACAGCAGCGCGATCACAGCGGAGGCGCTGGCCGAGGTGCGCGAGACGGCACTGACGCGCGAAGTGGCGCGCCTGACGCGGGAAATCGCCGAACTCGGGCCGGTCAATCTCGCCGCGCTGGACGAATTGGCGAGCACCAGCCAGCGCAAGGAATTCCTCGATGCGCAGAACGATGACCTCACCCAGGCCATCGATACGCTCGAAGATGCGATCCGTCGCATCGACCGCGAAACCCGCGAACAGCTGATGGCGACGTACAATACGGTCAGTCGCCATTTCGGCGAGCTGTTTCCGCAGCTCTTTGGCGGGGGTCAGGCCGCGCTGGTGCTGACGGGCGACGAGATTCTCGATGCCGGCATCCAGATCGTGGCGCAGCCGCCGGGCAAGAAGAACACCTCGATCCAGCTGTTGTCGGGCGGCGAAAAGGCGCTGACCGCCATCGCCCTGGTGTTTGCGATGTTTCAGCTCAACCCGGCACCGTTCTGCATGCTCGACGAAGTCGATGCGCCGCTGGACGATGCCAATACCGAGCGTTACTGCGAAATGGTCAAGCGCATGTCATCGGTGACGCAGTTCGTGTTCATCAGCCACAGCAAGATCACCATGGAACGCGCGCAGCAGCTGGTCGGCGTGACGATGCAGGAACAGGGCGTGTCACGCGTGGTCGAAGTGGATATGGAGACGGCGCTCAAGCTGGCCGAGACCCCGGCCGCCGCGCCGAACGCATGAAGCGGCGGCGGATGGCGATGAAAATGAGACAATGGCAGCTGCATGCAGCTGTCCATGATGAACGAGATTTTTGAGAGCAGTCGATAACAATGAGTGATTTCCAACTCGCAATGCTGGCCGCCGGCGCACTGATCGTGCTGGCAGTCTTCATCTACAACTACTGGCAGGATCGCCGTGCGCGCCGCCATGCCGAGCAATTGTTCCGTCCGACCGAACGCGACGCCCTGCTCGATGGCGAGGATGTGCAGGCCATTCCGCCGGCGCCGGGCGGCCGCATGGAACCGGCACTGCCGGGCAATGCCGCGCATGCCGATCTGCCGATGTATGCCGACGCGCAGGACGCGCCAGCCCGTAGCCCGGCGTATGTGCCGCCGGTGCCGTCGTCCGCCGCGCAAACCAGCGCCCGCGCAGCGCAGGCCAGTGCACGTTCGGCGCAACCGGTCTTGCCGGTTGATGCCCAGGCCATCGATTGCATCGTCACCGTCGAAGCCCCGGCCGGGATTGCCGCCGCAGCGCTGTACACCGCCCAGCAGGCGCTGCTGGCCGGGCTGTCCAAGCCGCTGCGCTGGTTTGGCTGGGACGATGGTGATAACCGCTTCCTCGAACTCGATGTGCGCAGCCCGGGCAGTTTCACCCGCGTCAGCGCTGCGCTGCAGCTGGCGGACCGCCGCGGTCCGGTGTCGGACGCCGAGCTGGTGCGCTTCTACGACCAGATCCAGCGCCTCTGCGACCAGTTCCTCGCTGTGCCGCGCCTGCCTTCGCGTACCGAAGTGCTGCAGCGCGCCCAGGAAGTCGACCGCTTCTGTGCTGATGTCGATATCCAGGTGGCGATCAACGTGATCGCCCGCGAGGGCAGTTTCCCCGGCACCAAGATTCGCGCGCTGGCCGAAGCGGCAGGCCTGGAGCTGCACGCCGATGGCGCTTATCACGCCACCGATGACGACGGTCGCACGCTGTTCACCCTGTCCAATCAGGAGTCGGCGGTGTTCTCGGCCGAACAGCTGCGCAATCTGCACACCACCGGCGTCACCGTCGCCATCGACGTGCCGCGCGCGCCCGATCCGGTCAATGCTTTCGACCGCATGAGCCAGTTCGCACAGCAGCTGGCCAGCACCCTGGGCGGCAGCCTGGTCGATGACAATCGCGTGCTGCTCAGCGATCGCTCGCTCAAGCTGATCCGTGGCCAGATCGCCCAGTTCGAGCAGCAGATGGAAGCCCAGGGCATCCCGGCGGGTGGCGAAGTCGCGCTGCGCTTGTTCCGCTGAGTCCGGCCGGCGCCTGCCTGCACGGCGCCCGCTGGAGAATCTCGCCGAATCTTGCTGATTGAAGCGCCATTGAGGTTTGCATGACGGATTTGTTTGTCGCTGATCGCGCCGCCTGGCTGCGTGCGGAACTGCATCGCTACGCCGAGGCTTACTACACGCACGACGCCCCCGTGGTGCCGGACGCCGAGTACGACCGCCTGTTCCGCGAGCTGCAGTCCATCGAAGCCACGCACCCGGAATTGCGCACGCTCGATTCGCCAACCCAGCGCGTGGGTGGCTCAGCGCTCAAGGAGCTGCAGCCGGTGCGCCACCAGGTGGCGATGCTGTCGATCGAGACCGAGACCGACACCACGGCGGGCGGTGCTGAAGCCTTTGATGCGCGCGTGCGCCGCAAGCTGGAGCTGGCTGAAGACGCGCCGCCAATTGAATACGCCGCCGAACTCAAGTTCGATGGTCTCGCCGTCAATCTGCGCTACGAAGACGGCGTGCTGGTGCAGGCCGCCACACGTGGCGATGGCGAAGTCGGCGAAGACGTGACCCACAATGCACGCACGATTCGCGACATTCCGCTGCGACTGCGCGACGACAAGCTGCCGATTCCGCGTGTGCTCGAAGTGCGGGGCGAGATCTACATGCGCCGAGACGATTTCGAGCGCCTCAACGAGCGCCAGCGCGAACGTGGCGAAAAAACCTTCATCAATCCGCGCAATACCGCCGCAGGCGCGCTGCGCCAGCTCGACCCGGCGATCAGCGCGCAACGCCCGCTGTCCTTTTTCGCTTACGGCAGCGGCGAGATTCTCGATTGGAACTTTGCGCCGCAGACGCATGCCGAATTCGTGCAGGCGCTTGCCGATCTCGGCCTGCCGGTTTGCGAACATCATTCCGTCGCACAAGGCGCGGGCGGCCTTGTCGAATTCCACGAGTACATCGCCGCGCTGCGCGACCAGCTGCCGTTCGACATCGATGGCGTGGTCTACAAGGTCAACAGCCTGGCCCTGCAGCGCCAGCTCGGTTTCCGTAACCGCGAGCCGCACTGGGCGGTGGCCCACAAATATCCGGCGCAGGAAGAAATCACCGAGCTGCTGGACATCGAAGTGCAGGTCGGCCGCACCGGGGCCATCACGCCGGTGGCGCGCCTCAAGCCGGTATTCGTCGGCGGCGTGACGGTGACCAATGCGACCTTGCACAACGAAGACGAGCTGCGCCGCAAGGATGTGCGCATCGGCGACTGGGTGATCGTGCGCCGCGCCGGCGATGTCATCCCCGAGATTGTCGCCGCCGTGGCCGAGCGACGCAGCGGCAGCGAGCGCCAGTTCGTCATGCCGACGCAGTGCCCGGTGTGCGGCAGCCATGTGGTGCGCGAGGAGGGCGAAGCCATCGCCCGCTGCTCCGGCGGCCTGGCCTGTCGCGCCCAGCGCGTGCAGGCGCTGATCCATTTCGCCGGCCGCCGCATGATGGATATCGACGGTCTGGGCGACCGCTATATCGAGTCCCTGGTCGATTTTGGTTACGTTGAAAGCCCGGCCGATCTTTATCGCCTCAAGCTGGAAGACCTACTGGAGATGAAGCAGCGTGCCGACGCACGCGATGGCGTGACGCCGGAGACCGTGCTCAACGGCAAGATCGCCACCAAGTGGGCCGAAAACCTCATCACCGCGATTGCCAACAGCCGCCGCCCGCCCTTGGCGCGCTTGCTGTTTGCTCTCGGCATCCGCCATGTTGGCGAAGCGACGGCGAAGATGCTGGCCGAATACCTGGGCTCGCTGGCCAATGTACGCAGCGCGCCACGCGCGGTGTTCGCGGCCTTGCCGGATATCGGTCAAGTAGTGGCTGAAGCGCTGTTCGATTTCTTCGACGAGAAGAACAACGAGCGCGTCATCGATGCCTTGCTGGAGGCCGGTGTGGCACCGGCCGATGAGCACCCGCCCGCGGCCAAGCTGGCGCCGCGACTGGCCACCAGCGAGCTGCTCGCGCATGCCGGTATTCCCAAGCTGACCGAGATTCGCGCCAAGCAGCTGGCCGCGCAGGTCGATTCGCTCGGCAAGCTGCTGGCTCTTACGCCGCTGGAGCGCAATGCTCTGGATCTGCCCGCCGAGGTGCTGGGCGAACTCAATACCTGGCTGCAGCACGAGCAGAACAGCGCAGCGCTGCACGCGCTGGACGCCTGGTGCACGCAGATCCTGGCAAGCGTGCCGCAAAGCGATGAATCGGCGAGCGCGCGCTTTGCCGGCAAGACCTTCGTACTCACCGGCACCTTGCCCACGCTCAGCCGCGACGCAGCCACTGCGCTGATCGAAGCGAATGGCGGCAAGGTCAGCGGATCAGTATCGAAGAAAACGCACTATGTGCTGGCCGGCAGCGAGGCCGGCAGCAAGCTCGACAAGGCGCGTGATCTGGGCGTGACGATCATCGACGAAGCCGGCTTGCTGGCTTTGCTTGAAGCGCCCGCACAAGCCTAGCGCTTGCGTTCGTCACGCTGTGGCCAGTTTGGCCGGAGTGCGCGCCCTTAGGGCGCGTATCGAGGGCGGCGCGCACCCCGATACGGCAAAAATGGAAGTGCGGGTTAGTAAGCGCTGCTGTCCTTGGCCACCAGGCCGACCGTGCGCAGGATGATCTTGATATCCAGGCTCAGCGACCAGTGACGCAGGTAGTCCAGGTCGTACTGCACGCGCTTGGTCATGTGTTCCAGATCATCACCGCCGCGATAGCCATTGACTTGCGCCCAGCCGGTGATGCCGGGGCGCACCTTGTGACGCAGCATGTAGCCGGGAATCAGCTTGCGGTAGTTTTCATTCACCGCAATCGCGTGCGGACGCGGGCCGACAATGCTCATCCGCCCTTGCAGCACATTGATGAACTGCGGCAGCTCGTCCAGCGAAGTCTTGCGGATGAAGGCGCCGAAGCGGGTGACGCGCGGATCGGTCTTGGTGACTTGGGTGTAGCTCTTGTCACCGTCTTCCGTCACCGTCATCGAGCGGAACTTGTAGACCAGCACTTCCTTGCCATCAAGACCATAGCGGCGCTGCTTGAAGATGATCGGGCCGGGAGAGCTCAGCCGCACGCCAATCGCCACGGCCAGCAGCACGGGCGAGATCAGCAGCAGGATCAGCGTGCCGAGAATCAGATCCTCGGAATACTTCACCAGGCCGCGCAGGCCGGAGAAGGGCGTATCGCAGACGGCAACCACGGGCATGCCGGCGATATGGGCGACACGGCCCTGAATCAGGTCGGTCACAAAAATGTCCGGCACGAAATAGACCGAGGCCGTGGTGTCCTTGAGCTCATCCAGCAGGGCCAGAATGCGCGGTTGCGGCGCCATCGGCAGAGCCAGGTAGATGTGGTCAACGCGGTGCTTGCGCGTGTAATCGGCAAGCTCGGACATGTCGCCAAGCAGCGGCGAGTCGCATTCGACACTGGGGTTGCGCTCAAGCTGGCGATCATCGAAGAAGCCCAGCAATTTGATGCCGGAGTAGCGGTCGGCTAGTACCTGCCGTCCTAGCATCAGACCTGTGTCATTACAGCCGACGATGACCGCGCTGTAATGTTTGGTCGATAGCACCCGCAGCATGATGCGACGGGCAATCTCATGAGCGAGCAGCAAGACGCCCCAAGTGCCAAGCTGCCACAGCGCAATCACGCGCAGATCAAAGTAACCGAGGAAACCGGTGGCGAAACCGAACAGCCACAAGGTCAGACACACCATGCCCCAGGCACAGGTCGCCTTGATCATCATCCGCGTCCTGTTCTCCGATAAACGAAGAATGCCAGGGAACAGCAGCAAGAATGTGATCAGTACCAGTGCAAAGTACTGGCGATCAAAGCTTTGTCCAAAGATGAGGACGCTCGCGATCAGGCACGTAACAGCAACTAGCGGGCCGAGCAGGATTTCTACCAGATGGGCGGCCAGTGAGCGCGAGCGCAACGCGCCCTGCGGATCAAAGCCAAAAGTAGTTGAGACGTTCACGTGAGTTTCAGACATTCCCGAGCTTCGGTGTTGTTGGTTCAAATGGCAATACAGACTTTCATTCCTGCAACAAGCTGGATTGCAATCGAGGCGCTGGTGGCATGTTGGAGACCGGACCCCCTTCAGGTGCTCCATGACACGCGCGCTTTTCAGGCTTGCTACTAGTTATTCTGATTTTGTTTGTTGTGTCAGAAAACTAGTTGAGGCAGGCATTATATCCAATGCCGCGTTGTCCGGTGATGCCGGCTATGCGTTCTGACATCGGCAGACGGGCAATACTGTCTGTTTTCTGCGACCTTGCCCTAAAGGGCAATTTGAGTTGAGTTGTTGCGAGTTGCTGGTAAGTAGTCACAGAAGCGCAAGGCTTTTGCTCTGAATGCTGTGTGGGCCCGGGATGTCTCTATATCCAGTCGCTGGCGAGACTTCATTGATTTCAAACGGAATTAATTCTCATTTTCGCTGGGCAAATACGAAAAATGTCGTGCGTTGGTGTCAAAGTAAGTTAGTATTGCTGCAATGCAGCCAAGGGTTAACAGCAACAGGGGGTGCCGACTGCTTCGGCTTCGCTTGCTAGGCCTTCACCGCGTAGTGCTGCGGCTGCAGTCGTTGCAAGATTTGTTGCCAGAAAATTTCAGAAATCAGGGGGGTGGGGTCATGAATCTATATGTTCGCTGTGCGATTGCAGTGCTCGTGAGTTTCGCTACGTACTTTTCCTCAAATTCTTTGCCGGGCAATGAAAAGGAAGTGGTTGAGTTTGTTGCTCAGCCTTCTGTTAGCCCCACAAGTTTGGTTTCGTCTGACAATGGTCATCGCCTGTAAGAAGATGCTGCAACGGTCGTTTTTCGAGGCGCTTGTTTGAGTGAGGCTAAGAGCCTGCTTGCCAGTACGAAATTAGTTCGTGGGGTTCGGGCAAGCGATGATGAAGATGTATGAGCCCCCGCCCAGATATCCGCGGAGGCGGTTTGGTTGAGGTTAGGCGGTATGGCGGCCTGACTGGTGAGTTGCCTGCGGTAGCGTGCCTCCGCTTCTGCAGGGTGGGTATGTTTGATGGCGTCCAATAGCCGGCAGTGGGATTCCTCCTCGACTTTGCCGGCTCCACAAATTCCTAAGTCTTCCCGGGCCGTGCCGGTGGATCACCCCGGCTGTGTGGTTCGTGCCCCATGCCGACCTCGGCAAGCTCTAGGCTGTAGCGGATGGAGATGAACTGCAAGTCTCTGTTCGTATGATCAATCCTGTTGTCTTCAGGATTTGGCTGCTGCGCATACCGTGCTCGCTCCAAGGCATCCAGACAAACTCTGTCTGTATGGGCCAGCTTGCGCATCGCTATGATGCGTCTGGCAAAGACTCCCCCTCTCGAGACCATTTGCATCCAGACCTGCCAGGTCTCGCCCTAGGTGATGCCCGGGGCTTACTGTTGCTTGGAGTGGTCTGCTTTGAACTGCTGATTGACCGGATCCAGTGGGCACAGCACCTTTGTGTCGCCGAGGCGACTCGCTCCAGCTTACCGCGTACCAACTCCCTCAAACCTCAGCACATCATGCGTCGCTCGACCATGCTGTGCGCTACTTCTGCGCCTTTTCGGTGCAACTTCGCCGTGTCTTGTTGCCTCGCAGACGCGCGGATTAGCCTCCCGGGGGCTTCAGCCTTGGTGCCCAAATTTTCTTTGCACTGCTCGCACTGCTCATGTTGCTCAGGATGAGGATTGAACTCGTCCTCGACAAAAGACATCCGGAATCGAATTGACAGACGAGATCCGCATACGTGAAACGGCTTGGCAGGCTTGAGCGTCTCTTTGGCTCCGAGCTGTTCAGGATCTTAGGAATCCAGTTTCGTAGGGCTGAGCTGTAAGGCCGGTGTCGGATACAAGAGATTCAGCTAAGGGCTGCTGCTACGAAGGGTTGTTCCTAGGGCGCATGGTCAGCATGGCACAGAGTGCTCACTGTTTCTGCTGAAGATGTTCATGGTTCTAGCCTCGCCAGAGTCAGAGTCTCCACCAAGCCCGCTGTGATTCAACTACCTGCGTGCTTTTAGGTTCCGGGCTTTTATTGTCGAAGTGTGATGAAAAATGCATGAATAAGCTCGCGCTAATCACAACTGCGCAATAGATATATAGGTTCATATGGGGCTCCTGTTAATAGCATCGGCAAGGTGTAAAACGCCAAGCATGCGATTGTCTATCTAGCTAGGCCGGCAAACATATGCTGCTTGTTCGGCGATCAGTTTGGTTTTCTATTTATTAGAACCAATATTATGTTTGCGCCGCAGCAATCGTAAATCAATTTACATGCTCTGTGTGATGAAAGTGCATCCCCATCCGTAAAAGATGACTGGTATTTGCGGGGTGATAGGCTGTTTGTTGTGGTTTTTAACAAAAAAAACAGTATTGCCGGATGGTGCTTACAGTGGCCTTAATCTAATGCCACAATCAAACCAGCGGGAAATTATTCTGAAGCTCAGGCTGCAGGTAGCCCCACGATCCCTGCAGCTACAACGTAGATGGAGGGTTTTCAAAAATTTACTCGAAACTGCTGCGTGCGAGTGCGGTAAAAATTATTTAGCTGATTGCGCTGCAAGTGTGTAAGTCCGTTAATTTAATTTGTGGAGGTTGCTGTGGAACGAGTAAACGCTTCCATGAGCTTTGGTTTTGATCCACATGGAGCCCTACGTGCTCGTGCATCTGCCGCCCATGCGGTAGAAATTCTGCTTGGCCCCCTAGTAGCTGTCTTTTGTCTGGTTGTCAGTGTGCATTTGCAAGGTCAGAGTTTTGATCGGCAGTACTTCGCGCTTTCCTTGATTACCTTCATTTTGCTGTTTCCTGGAGTTCTGCGCCTGTCCGAGCATCGATGGAGAATGATGCTTAAGGCAACGATGGCATGGCTGACATTCTGTGCATCGCTATGGATATTCGGATATTCGACTGGGTTTGCCGAGTATTTTCCGGTCCGTGTAATTCTGCATTGGCAGGTCAGTACCTTGGTGGTGCTGTTGGTGGCGCATGAGGCTGCACGTAGAGTCATGCAGAGGGTGCTTGCCAAGCAAAGGGCGAAAGCGGTCATTGTGGGGGCAAATGATACGGGCCTCACCTTGGGGCGCGAGCTGCAATTTAGCCGCTATTCTGGCATTGAGCTTCTTGGCTTTTTTGATGACAGAGGGCAGGGCCGCAATTCGTCAATCGGCTGTCACGCCCCAATTCTTGGTCGTATTCCTGATCTGGCTGAGTTTGTACGTAAAGAGCATGTGGATGAAATATATCTAGCTCTTCCTATGGCGTCTCAGCCACGCGTGCTGTCTTTGCTTGAGGATTTAAGAGATACAACGGCATCCATTCATTTTGTCCCTGATATTTTTGTAACTGATTTGATTCAAGGCCGTGTGGATCATGTTGTAGGGATGCCTCTTGTTTCTGTTTGCGATACGCCTTTTTATGGCCTAAGGGGGATCATCAAGCGGACTGAGGATGTTGTCCTGGCCGTCCTTATTTTGCTGTTGATATCTCCACTGCTGATAGCTGTCGCAATTGGTGTACGTCTGTCATCACCTGGACCAATTGTATTCAAACAGCGTCGCTATGGACTCGATGGAAAAGAGGTTCTGATTTATAAATTCCGTTCAATGAGTGTTACGGAAGATGGCGCTACGGTGTTTACTGCGGCATCAAAATCAGATGCACGGATTACCAGATTCGGGGCGTTTATACGTAAGACCTCATTAGATGAGCTGCCTCAGTTCATTAATGTATTACAGGGGCGCATGAGCATTGTAGGTCCGCGTCCGCATGCGGTAGCGATGAACGAGAGCTACAGAAAGCAGATCTCGGGTTACATGGTGAGGCACAAGGTTCGCCCTGGTATTACTGGTTGGGCGCAAGTCAATGGCTATCGAGGCGGTGATGATCTGGCCCATATGATCAAACGGGTTCAGTATGATCTTGATTATTTGCGTAACTGGTCACTTCTTCTGGATATAAAAATAATATTGCGGACCATTCGACTGGTTGCCAAAGATAGCTCTGCGTATTGATTTTTGGCTGAATTGAATTTCGCTTTTTTATAACAGCATCTGTTTGTTTGCGCTTCTAATGAATCTATAGCTTTATTGCGGCTGAGCGTTGTGTGGCGTGCCGTTACGGTAGGTGTTTGTCAGAAGGAATGTCGGAGAGACCGTCGACGTTCTTAAAATTTGTCGCCGATTGTCTGCTGTAAAATATATAGTCGATTTAAAAATATATGACCAAAGTTGCATTGATTACGGGTGTTACCGGACAAGACGGTTCCTACCTCGCCGAGTTTCTGCTGGAAAAAGGTTACGAAGTGCACGGCATCAAGCGTCGCGCGTCCTTGTTCAATACGCAGCGCGTCGATCACATTTATGAAGATCCGCATATTGAAAACGCTCGTTTCAAGCTGCACTACGGTGATTTGAGCGACAGTAGCAACCTCACACGCATCCTGCAGGAAGTGCAGCCGGACGAGGTTTATAACCTTGGTGCGCAGTCCCACGTGGCAGTGAGCTTTGAAGCCCCTGAATATACGGCTGACGTAGACGGCATGGGCACGCTGCGTCTGCTCGAAGCGATCCGCTTCCTCGGCCTCGAAAAGAAGACGCGTTTCTACCAAGCCTCGACGTCCGAGCTGTACGGACTGGTGCAGGAGATCCCGCAAAAGGAAACTACGCCGTTCTATCCGCGCAGCCCCTACGCGGTGGCCAAGCTCTACGCCTACTGGATCACCGTCAACTATCGTGAGGCCTATGGCCTCTACGCCTGTAACGGCATCCTCTTCAATCACGAATCGCCGCGCCGTGGCGAAACCTTCGTCACACGCAAGATCACCCGTGGCCTAGCCAATATTGCCCAGGGACTGGAACACACCCTGTTCATGGGCAATATCGATTCCCTGCGCGACTGGGGTCACGCCAAGGATTACGTGCGCATGCAGTGGATGATGCTGCAGCAAGACAAGCCCGAAGACTTCGTCATCGCCACCGGTGTGCAATACAGCGTGCGCCAGTTCATCAGCTGGAGTGCCGAGCACCTGGGCATCAAGCTGCGCTTTGAAGGCAGCGGCGTTGATGAGATCGGCGTGGTCGAATCGGTCAGCGGCGACAAGGCCCCGGCCGTCAAGGTCGGCGATGTGATCGTCAAGATCGACCCGCGCTACTTCCGCCCCTCGGAAGTCGAAACCCTGCTGGGCGATCCCGCCAAAGCCAAGGCCAAGCTCGGCTGGGTGCCGGAGATCACCGTGCAAGAGATGTGTGCCGAAATGGTCGCCTCCGATCTGGAGTCCGCCAAGCGGCATGCGCTGCTCAAGAAGCATGGTTTCGAGGTGGCTGTCAGCGTCGAGCATTGATTGAAGCTGGCAATGTTTTATTTATCAAAATGGCAATATTAAAAAGTAAAGCCCGGGTTTCTGGATTCCCTGAAACGCGGGCTTCAGTATGAGTACGATGCGGTAATCGTGGCGCACGGGGTACCCGCCGACATGAGAGGATTGTGTGATCAGCGGAATTTTGGGATTTGATGATGAGTAGCCAAGAAAAAATCTACGTAGCGGGGCATCGTGGCATGGTGGGGTCGGCCATCCTGCGCCAACTGAAAGTTCAGGGATACACGCAGATCATCACCCGCACCCACGCTGAGCTGGACCTTACCAACCAGCGTGCGGTGCGCACATTTTTCGATCAGGAAAAGCCCAGCCAGGTGTATCTGGCCGCGGCCAAGGTTGGTGGTATTCACGCCAACAACACCTATCCGGCCGAATTCATCTATCAAAACCTGATGATGGAAGCCAATATCATCGACGCGGCCTACCGCAACGGCGTGCATAAATTGCTGTTTCTTGGTTCAAGCTGTATTTACCCCAAGCTTGCCGAACAACCGATGCGCGAAGACGCCTTGCTCAGCGGCGCCCTTGAAGCGACCAACGAGCCCTATGCCATCGCCAAGATCGCCGGCATCAAGCTCTGCGAAAGCTACAACCGCCAATACGGCGTGGATTACCGCAGCGTGATGCCGACCAATCTCTACGGCCCCGGCGACAACTACCACCTCGCCAACAGCCACGTGCTGCCGGCCATGATCCGCAAATTTCACCTCGCCAAGTTGGCGATGGAAGGTGATCTCGTCAGCATCATCGCAAACGAGCAAGAGTACGGCCTTATTCCTGAAGACATTCGCGCGATGATTGGTCTGGAGCCCCCAATTCCTCACGGGGCTAATGGGCCCGTCACACTCGACTTCAAGCTCCTCCCACGTAACTCCGTGACCCTCTGGGGAACCGGTACGCCTTACCGTGAGTTTCTACACGTAGACGACATGGCCTCCGCCTGCATTTACGTCATGAATCTGGACCGCGAAACCTACGCCGCCAATACTCAGCCTATGTGCAGCCATATCAACGTGGGTTATGGGTCGGACCTGACAATTCGCGAAGTGGCCGAATTGGTGGCGAAGGTCGTCGGCTATACCGGCAATATTGAATTCGATGCTACGAAACCGGACGGTACGCCGCGCAAGCTGATGGATAGTAAATGTCTCAATATCTTAGGCTGGAGGCCTTCCATCAATATTGAAGTGGGTCTACATCAGACATATCAGTCATACGTCTTTTAAACATAGATGACCGTTTCTGCGGTTTTAGAAAGATCATTTTAAATGATTGTTTTTTATGTCTGTAGTTAAAAGACTGTTGTCTGGGAGTATTGCCGGGTGGGCAAGCATTGCGATTTTGACCGTAAATCAACTTGCCTTAGTGCCGATTTTTTTAAAGTATTGGACGGTTGAGGAGTTTGCGGTTTGGTTGGCCGCGCAGGCTGTTTTGTCCTTTGGTACTGTGCTTAGTGTTGGCTATAACACCTATTTAGAGTTTGAGTTTATAAAGTACGGAGAAAAAAACAGAATTCGTATTGCCGAAATTCTCTATTCGGCCGCTCCTTGTGTTTTTGTTCTAGCAGCATGTGAAACCTCTGTTGTTTTTTTTGCAATCAAAAGTGGGTGGGCGAACAGTCTATTTAACTCCGATGGAGATCTACCTGCATGGTTGCTTCGAGATGCAGGCTATCTCATTCTTGTTCAGTCTCTTGGCTATTTGATTAGTGTATGTGTTCTGGGGTTGATTCAACGCGCAATTGTTCCTTTTGGATATTACTCGCGAAATGCGTGGCTATATGTGTGTGGATCAATCGTATCGACTCTTGGCGCCGTCTGTTCCGTAGTGTCAGGAGGAGGGGTGCTGGTGACAGGTATCGCCCAGGTTGCCGCATATTTTTTATTTTCAGTGGCTGCTGCGTACTATTTGATAAATATACTTAAAGACGAACTGTTGCTGCCGCGAAAATTCAGTTTGCTATACGGTTTTAAATCATTGCTTCCCGCATCCGCATTGGCAGTAAAAACGCTATTTGGAATGCTTCAGCAGCAAGGCGTTCGATTGTTATTAGGTGGTTTTTTAGGCATGCATGAGCTGGCCAGTTTTGCATCAATGCGAACGATAAATAATGTTGCCATGCAAGCAGCGAGCACCGTTGTTAACCCGTTGGCGCCAGAGCTGATGCGCTATGCGAATAGTGGTGATTCAGAAAAGATGCACTCCACCTTTGGTTTGATGTGGATCTTGGTAGCCATATCGCTGGCCTTTGTGTTGGTTCCTTTGCAATGGATTGCTCCGCTAGTTTTCAAAACCTGGACTCTCGGACGTATTTCATATTACCCATTTGTTTTTTGCGGCTTGTCAGTAGCTTTGCTTGTTTTTTGTGTTTCACAGCCTGCACTAACGATAGTAAAAGGAACCAACAGCATAAAAACGCAACTCGCGGCAACCATCTGCGGCGCATTTGTACTGATTGTGTCTATCTATTGTCTTTCAAAAAGTATTGGCTTGCTTTCGGCTGCCGTTGGATTAATAGCCTCGGAGGTCATCGCGTTAATATTTTATATGCTCAGTGCAAAGCGATGGATAGCACGTCACGAAATGACCTGGCCTCAGTTGCTATTTATCAGGGTTGTAGTCGTATGCAGCATTTCTTCCCTAGGGATATTGCTAACCGCAGCTTTTCCAGAGCATGCCTTGACGATTACTGCTGTGATCTGGTTGTGTGAGCTAGCTATGCTGCCGTTGGTGTGGCGGGCGTTGCCGTACGTACTGAAGGAGCGCTTTGTGAGTATTCAAAAGCGTGTTGTTAGTGCGGGAATTGAATGATGATGAACGCCACGACAGAGTATGGATTTGTAGATAACAGACAGATATCTCTTGTAAGAAGCTGTATAAATTTTCTATTGATTTTTAGTGCCATCATCCAGTTGTTTTTGTATTTTACATATGAAGACAATGCGGTGTCTGTGTTGATTGTGTTGTTCGTTTCGTTGTTGACTACGGCATATTGTTTGAATGGTCGCGTATTTTGTAAAACACCTGTGTCGAGCTTGCTCATACTTGGTTTTAATTTTGTGAGTTTAAGTGGAGCAATGGTTGTAATGACCATGGGTGCAAACCCGATCGTCAAGTACTTAAATGTTCCTTTATATACATTTAGCTTGTTGGCGATTGCTCAGATTACATTGATATTTTCTCATGTAGTCTATTTGAGGTCGTATGTTTTTGTCAGGGCTAGCGAGCTGATTAGAGAGAATATATTAAAACCAATCGGCTTGTTTGATCTTCCAGGAGATAAAGTACTTTGGACTATGGGCGTAGTGGGGTGTATTGCGATTTCACTGACGCGCGCGGGAAGCTTTGGGGAAGCACAAACCTTCCAGGGTAATGACGTTGGCAGCAAGGTGTTCGCGGGGTTTGCTGTTTTTTCAGCCGCACCATTGTTTGGGCCGATATTTAAAAAATTTTACGAAAATACTGAAGATAAGCCCCTTGGCATCTCATGGTGGCCGCTGATTACCTATTTTTGCATGTTGTTGATAGTTGCTACGGTCGCTAACACTCGGCAGGTGTTTGCCGACGCTGTTATCGAGTGTGCATTAGGTGCAGTAATTCTGTTTTGTTTGGGGAAAATAAAGCTTACGTCACAGTTGCTGAAGAGACTGATTCTTATAGCGCTGGTCGCTACAGTTGTATTGCCTCTAATGTCTAGATTTTCTATAGCAATGGTGGTTGCGCGAGAGTTTAGAGCGGACTCGTCGCCAATTTCCCTCCTGTCTCTAACATGGAGTTCGTTTTGGGATCAGGCAGCCATTGCTTCTTATCAGGAGGGAATAAAGACAGCATTGCTTGGTGACTACAATGAGTTTTATGCAGACAATCCACTGCTGTCTAGATTTATTATCACGAAATTTCACGACAATATGTTCTATTTTTCAGGGCATCTACAGTCGGGAGATGGGTGGTTGTTATTTAATTCTGCGTTGGATCGAATTATTGCATTGCTGCCACAGCCATTGATTAACATTCTGGGGCTTCATGTAGATAAATCTGATCTATTAAGCTCCAACGGTGACTATCTTTTTTCACTAGCCTCCGGGTATGGTCTTGGCGGATATAGAACGGGTTCGATGATTGCAGAGGGTTTTGCAATGGTTGGATTTTTATACCCGCTGCTATTAGGTGTCTTGGCGATAAGCTGTTTTTCTTTTTACGATGCATTCGCGGATAACTCCCGTGCCAAAGGGGTTGTTGTTGCTCCGGTGATGATGTTTCAGATCTGGTATCTATTTGGCGGTGTCGGTGGGGCCGCATTTGGTGCGGAAGGGCTGAGTAACGTTGTTGTGGGCATACTTCGCGGCATGCCACAGATGGTTATTTTCTACTGCGCGATTGCGTTTTTTGTGAATAGCTTTTTGTCCAGCAGGCTTAGTGCCAAATAACATAAAGTCATGGAATTAGTATGAAGCCCAATGTAGTGATGCTGGTAAGTCATCCTATTCAATATTATGTACCGATCTATCGCTGGCTTGCAGCACAAGGCGATATCAATCTGACAGTTCTATTTCATAATCGCGTTGGGGTGACAAAGTCATTTGATGCCGGATTTGGTCGAGAGATTGTCTGGGATCTTCCTTTGCTGGAAGGTTATAAATATGAGTTTTTGTCTGATCGTAGTGAGTCCGGTGGTATTTGTTTTTCAGTAGTTTCCGCATTGTATAGAATTAACCCGGATGTCTTGTTGGTCCACGGTTATCACGACGTTACGAATATTCTTGCTGTTTTAGCGTCGAGACTTATGGGGGTTCCTGTTTTAATGCGGAGCGACACCAAGCCGACCCCGCAAAATATGAACCCAGGCTTATTCAAAGGAGCTCTGAAGAGGCTTGTGTTTAAGCAGGTTGACTATTTTTTGTCCATTGGAATGCTCAATCGCAAGTTCTACTTGCAGAACGGCGTACCGGCAAGAAAGATCCTGTTTTCACCGTTCTCTGTAGAAAATAACTTTTTCACTTTAGATGGCAATGAAAGAGTTTGGCGACGTAAACAAACTCGTTTAGCGCTAGGCATTTCTGATAGCGAGTTTGTCGTACTTTCTGCATCCAAGCTGATCAAGCGAAAACGCGTTTCAGATGTGATATCCAGCTGTGCCCAATTGCAAGCGGAAGGCCTACCGATGTGCTTGCTCATCGTAGGCTCTGGCGAAGAAGAGATGTCCTTGCGTGCACAAGCAGAAATGTCTGGCGCTCATGTTGTTTTTGTTGGCTTTAAAAATCAAACGGAAATTCGCGATTTTTATGCCGCATCTGATGTGTTCGTTTTGCCATCTGAACTGGAGCCTTGGGGATTAGCTGTTAATGAAGCTATGGCATCAGGTTTGCCTTGCGTAGTGTCTGATCAGGTTGGTGCAGCGCCAGATCTAATCGAAGGTAAAGGAACCGGAATTGTATATCCATGCGCTGATCTCTTAGGTCTGGCGGAGGCATTGAGAAGACTTGCGCTGGATAGACCGCTTTTATTGTCTTGTGGTTCGCGTGCTCTGCAATTAATTGCTGACTGGGATAATTCTGTCTGTGCGAAGGAGTTCCGTGTGGCGATAGCTTTGGCGGTAAAAAAAGATCAACAACATAGTGCTGCGGTATGAAAATTGTATTGTTTTCGCATCCGGATTTTATGAATAGTAAAAGCATGCCTCTTTTTGCGCGGATGTTGAGTTCAAGCTTTGGTGCGGTGGATGTTGTTTCTCCCAAGCCTGTTTTTTATCGTCTTTCCTTTGGGGGTGGCGTTAAGAAGTGGCTTTCATATGTAGATCAATATATTGTTTTTCCGGTGTCGGTAAAGCTATATATCAGAAGATTGCCAAAAGATACTTTGTTTGTATTTTGTGATCAGGCGTTGGGGCCTTGGGTTCCGCTGGTGAAGAATAGGCCGCATGTTATTCATTGTCATGACCTTATGGCCCTTCGCTCGGCGCTCGGTGCGGTTGCAGAAAATCCTACTGGTTTGACGGGGAAAATCTATCAGCGATTTATACGCTGGGGGTTCTCACAGGGTAAAAACTTTATATCCGTTTCCGAGCAAACCCGCACCGAATTACATCGCTACGCGCACATCAATGCTGATGAGTCTGTTGTTGTATATAACGGATTGAACTACCCATATTGTCCGATGACGGAGGATGCGCGTACAAAATGTCTTGTAGATGCTGGGCTTCCGGTTGAAGCACGAGGCATGTTGCTGCATGTCGGGGGGGGGCAGTGGTACAAAAACAGGGTGGGCATTGTTGAGATGTACGCGGCCTACGCGGAACGTGTTAAGGATCCGCTGCCTCTCTGGATGATTGGTCCTAAAGATCAAGCGGCGGTGTTACAGGCCATTAAAAAGGTACCGCCCGGCGGCAAGGTGTATTTGTTGAGCGGTTTGGACTCAAGCGCTTTGCATGCGGCTTATGCGCACGCGCGATTGTTGCTATTTCCAAGTCTTTCGGAGGGGTTTGGCTGGCCGATTGTGGAGGCGATGGCGTGTGGTACGCCCGTCGTGACAACAGGTGAGGCACCGATGACCGAAGTCGGGGGGGATGCAGCCTTCTATCACTATCGCCGAACGCTGAAAAATGCTCGCGAATGGGCGATTGAGGGGGCTGTTCTTATTTCGAATATTCTGAACCTGCCGGATGATGACAGAGAGGCGGTTGTTCGGCGAGGCATTGAGAATGTGGCTCGCTTTGATTCTCAGCGTACATTACAAGCATATAAGGCGGTATATCGCCGCATTTTGGAAAGGTCGGGGTTTTCGTCTTGAATCTACTGCATGTAATTCCATCTTTGAATCCAAAAGGCGGCGGCCCAATGGAGGGATTGATTCAGATGGCTCATGTTCACAAAAAGAACGGAGTTCATGTGGAGGTGGTCTGCTTCGATGAGCCAGGTGACGTTCATTTACAGGGCCTGCCGGTTGTTCCTCATCCACTCGGAAAGGGGATGATGACTTATGGCTACAACCCGAGACTTGTTCCTTGGCTAAAGGACAACATCCATCGTTTTGATGCAGTGGTGATAAACGGTGTATGGCAATACCATGCATTCGGCACCTGGCGTGCTCTGAAAAATTCTGGTAAGCCCTATTTCGTCTACACCCACGGCATGCTTGATCCCTGGTTCAAGCATGCATACCCGTTGAAGCACCTAAAAAAATGGCTTTACTGGCCATGGGCCGATTATCGTGTGCTCAGGGATGCAAAAGCTGTGTTATTTACCTGTGAGGAGGAGAAGTTATTGGCTCCTAAGAGCTTCTGGCTCTACAAGGTAAATCCCCGCGTCGTGAAGTACGGTGCAGCTACGCCGCCACAGGACAGTGACCGTGTCCGCGAACTTTTTTTGAATTCGTTTCCGATTTTGCGCGGAAAAAAATCACTATTGTTTTTAAGTCGTATACATGAAAAGAAAGGTTGCGATTTATTGATCGAGGCGTTCGCACGCATAGCCGGTCTGGATGAGGACGTTCGTCTGGTGATGGCGGGGCCGGATCAACATGGTCTGGTTGAAGGTCTGAAAGCCCAAGCCGAGTGCCTGGGAATTGCCGATCGGATTGTGTGGACAGGAATGCTTAGGGGCGATATGAAATGGGGCGCATTTTATGCGAGTGAACTGTTTGTCCTGCCCTCTCATCAGGAAAATTTCGGCATCGCAGTTGCTGAGGCTTTAGGTTGTGGCGTTCCGACCCTGATTTCTAACAAAGTGAATATCTGGCGTGAAATTGAAGAGGATGGTGCAGGTTTGGTTGGCAACGATGATGTGGCGGATACCGAAGCGAACTTGCGACGTTGGGTTGAAATGAGCTTTACAGAAAAACAGAAAATGATGAAACAAGCGCGAGCTACGTTCAAAGAGCGCTACACCGTTGAGCAAATGACTCATAGCATGCTGAGCACTATAAAGGATTGCGTTGCATGATCATCTCGGGTAGCGATCCGTACACCCAGGCATCTTTTTCTTTTAGCAATCGTTTAGCCCGTCTAGCCTGGACGTGTGTTGAGTTAACTCTATTTAGGTTCTCTCCTCGTCCTCTTCATCGCTGGCGTGCATTTCTACTTAGATTATTTGGCGCCAAGCTCGGTTCGCATGTGCACGTATATCCAGGTGCGCGCATTTGGGCACCGTGGAATCTGCGAACAGAGAGCTATGTTGGTGTTGCAGACAATGTACGTATCTACAACATTGCAGAAGTTCATCTTGGAGAGCGCTGCGTAGTTTCTCAGGGTGCTTTTTTGTGTACGGGTAGCCATGACATTGATTCGTCGAATTTTCAATTGATTGCTGATTCGATTCGTCTTGGCCGACACACGTGGATTTGTGCTGAGGTATTTGTCGGGCCTGGTGTTGAGATAGCTGATGGATGTGTAATTGCCGCAAGGGCTGTAGTGGTCAAATCTATTAGAGATGTATGGACCGTTTGGGCGGGAAATCCAGTTCAATATAAACGTGACCGCAGCAAGAGTTCAGGAGTTGTATGAATGTCGATTTCCGTACTGATTCTGACTAAGAACGAGCAGCAAGACTTGCCAGAATGTTTAGCTTCGGTGATATGGAGTAACGACATTCATGTGCTGGATTCTGGTAGTACTGATAACACTTTGCATGTTGCTGAAGAGGCTGGTGCGAAAGTGTCTGTTCGGCCTTTCGATGGTTACGCCTCGCAGAGGAATGCTGGCCTGAGCCTGCCATTCCTGAACGAATGGATTTTGATCCTCGACGCTGATGAGCGCATCCCGCCTAGCCTTGTTGATGAGTTGCTGGCGTTTGTTCGCCAGGCGCCGACCTCGGTTGCGGCAGCGAGATTCCGTCGTCGAGACATTTGGTGGGGGCGTTGGTTGAAGAACGCCCAAATCTCGCCATTCTATATTCGCCTTGTGCGCAAAGGCAGGGCGCATTACGAAAGAGAAATTAACGAAGTACTCATGGTTGACGGTGAGGTTGTCGACCTACACGGCTATTTTGATCATTATCCATTTTCTAAAGGAATGGATCATTGGATTACTAAGCATAATATTTATTCCCGTATGGAAGCTCAGTTGATTGCTCAACGCCAGATTGCTGATCACTCATGGGGGAAGGCATTGTTTGGTCGAGACTTTAACGAACGCCGTCTGCATCAAAAAGCAATTTTTTACAAATTGCCTGGGCGTCCATTTGTGAAGTTTTTTTATATGTTTTTTTTACGCCGAGCTTTTATGGATGGTTGGCCGGGTGTCCGATACGCATTGGTCCAGAGCATCTATGAGTATTTTATTGTGTTGAAGACTAAGGAAATTGATTTCAGATCAAGAAATGGCTTTTTTTGATTTCATATGTTAAGCAAACATAGTTGTTTTTTTGCGTGACGTTAAATGGCAAGTTTTTGTAGTTGATTTCTTAAGCGTCAATGAAATATACCCCATTGCTATGTCGACTCGTTAGCTTGCTCCGACTAGGATTATTCCTGAGTTGTATTGTCTTTGGAGCATCAGTTCACGCCGCGCTTAAGGAGGATGATTGGCTGGATGCAGTGGGCAGTCGGCGAGATCTTTTGCTTGCATCAGGGGCAAGTCGGCGCGTCGATCTTTCTCGCGGGGCGAAGACAGCGGCTTATGAGGTTTTGGCGGCCACTGCGGTGGAAGGGTGCGGTCCGAAAGAGTGGCCTCAATACATGGTCGATCTGCCAAAACTGAAAGTGTCGGATAGCTCTGATGGACCAGTTGAAATGTTCGCACTGCCGCCTTTGGTACGCTATTTATACCAGTTTGGCGATTGTTTGAGTTCCTTGCAAAAATCAGAGCTAATTGCCAATTTTGTGGCGCTAAATAATCGCCAACGGCTCACTGCACATGGAACGCTTAATCATGCGGTAATGAGGGCTACATCCTGGTATTTACTCGCTCAATATTTTGAGAGAGCCAAATGGACTGATTGGGATGGAAAGGTTTTTGATTCAATAGCCCTGATGCGGGAGACGAAGTCAAAGTTAGCACAAAGGCGTAGTCATTTCTTTAACAAGGGACATTATGAGCTGCTTTCGCCCACCTATGCGATGGTCGATTATTTTCCTTTGTTGAATTTGATCGATTTCGCGGCGGACGAGGATGTTAGAAATAGTGCTGAATCTGAAGCGTTGCTGGAGCTGGCTGCGCTGCGCGCACATTCGTTTCATGGCGTCATAGTGCCGCCACTGACACGCAAAAACTACGATCAAATGAACTCCACTGATCCGACGAGTAGTTATACGCCATCCATTAGTCAACAGATTCTTTGGTACTACTATGGTGAGCCGAAAGGCTTTGAAAATCGTGATTTCCGGAGTGGAGAGCCGTTCTACGCAGCGATGCTGGCGCTTTCTAAATGGAGGCCGCCTGCTGCTATAAGGGGTATATCGTCCGGTTCAGGCTATCGAATTCGTTATAACACACCACGTTTTGGTGTTTGGGATGCCTTAACACCGATTGAAATATATGGTGATAGTCTTATTGGGGACGAATTCGCAATCGGGACCGGGAACCTGAATTTTCAACCTGCCGGCTATAGCGGTCATATACAAACCTTTGCGATATTGTTGAAGTCCGACAAGCCATACAATCAAATCGAGTGTTACCACCCTTTCTGGAAGAGCAATCAGGGGGAGGATGCTTGGTCTACCGATAGATCATCGCCGTTTCAGCAGATGTATCGCTACGACGAATCATCTGTCGTGATGTTGTTCGATATTCCGGATAAAGACCCCTGGCCTTTGAACAAAGACAATCGATTCTGGAAAGATCGAGATCAGCATGCCAATGATTTGCTTAAAGTCGCAGCCTGTCGCGTGTCACGCAGTTTTGATGAGGTTGTTTTCGATGGGCAGTGGGTTTTTGTCAGGCAAGGGGATGTTTATGTGGCGATGGCGAGTCTCAACGGGAAATATGAAATAGATGAGGCTAAGTCTTCATTGTTAAGAGATTTCTATTCTATAAAAATACGCCAAGCCAGAAGCGCGCTGTTTTTTAGGGTTGAACGACGTAAAACGGACGCTGACTTTAATGATTTTAAATCTCGGATGAAGTCATCACCTCTCCCGGTTTTTGATGCTTCTGTCGGTTCGGTGCTGGTGCACGAAATGACTGGCGATGTGACAGAAGTTAGATGCCGGATTGAGAAGCTTGCGACTGAGGCTGATTGGTGGTCGGCCGTGCCTTTGATACTCAGGAATGGTCATGACATCAAGCCGGATGATTCGTTTGTGATTGACTCCACTGTGCTTTCTATTCGCGATGGAGTATTGCGCGTCAGATCGGACAAAGGCGATCTAGATTTAAAAAACTGATATTCACTATCAATAGAGAATCGATTATGAAAATTACCGTTGTTGGAACTGGTTACGTAGGCTTGGTGTCCGGGGCTTGTTTAGCAGAAGTGGGCAATGATGTCTTGTGTCTTGATTTGAATCCCGAAAAAATACGAATTTTGAAGGACGGAGGAATTCCCATCCATGAGCCGGGTCTGGATCAGGTTGTTTCGCGTAATGTTGCGGCGGGGCGTCTGCATTTCACGACCAGTATAGAAGAGGCTGTTCGATTTGGTACGGTTCAATTTATTGCCGTTGGTACACCGCCCGATGAAGATGGCTCTGCCGATTTGCAATACGTACTGGCGGCTGCGCGCAACATCGGTCGCTTGATGACCGATTACAAGGTCGTGATTGATAAGAGTACCGTGCCGGTTGGCACTGCCGACAAGGTGCGTGGAGCAATTGCAGAAGAGTTGGTTAAGCGTGATGTGGTTGTGCCTTATAGCGTTGTGTCTAACCCCGAGTTTCTTAAGGAGGGGGCGGCTGTAGAGGACTTCATGCGCCCGGACCGGATCGTTGTCGGGGCAGATGATGAACAGGCAATCAACCTCATGCGCGCCCTGTATGCGCCTTTTCAGCGTAGCCACGAGAAACTCGTGCTGATGGACGTGCGTTCAGCTGAGCTAACCAAATATGCCGCTAATGCCATGTTGGCGACGCGTATTTCTTTCATGAACGAATTGGCCGTTTTAGCCGAGAAGCTTGGGGCCGACATCGAGCACGTTCGTCAAGGTATCGGCTCTGATCCGCGTATCGGTCGTCATTTCTTGTATGCCGGTTGTGGTTACGGTGGTTCGTGTTTTCCGAAAGATGTCAAAGCGCTGATCCAGACTGCAGCTTCCGCGGGGCAGGGGTTAAAGGTGCTCCAAGCGGTTGAAGATGCTAATGAAGCACAAAAGCTTGTCTTGGTGGACAAGATTACGCGTCGTTTTGGCTCCGATCTTTCAGGAAAACACTTCGCGTTATGGGGGCTGGCATTTAAACCCAATACGGACGACATGCGTGAAGCGCCAAGCCGTGTGCTTATTTCCGAGCTGTGCAAGCGAGGTGCGACTGTTACTGCTTACGATCCTGTGGCAATGGATGAAGCGCGTCGTATTTTTGCTGAAGAGCCGCGTCTGAGCTATGCAGTACGGCCGATGCAAGCTCTAGATGGTGCCGATGCTTTAGTGATCGTAACCGAGTGGTTGGAGTTTCGTAGTCCAGACTTTTCAGCAATTAGAAAAACGCTGAAGAGCCCCGCTGTTTTTGATGGCCGCAATATGTATGATCCAGCATTGCTATTGGCTAATGGCCTTGAGTATGAAGCCATTGGTCTGGGAATCAAGCGAAATTGAACCCTTGTTTTAGGGTTGATTGTGTTTTTTAATGATTCGCCGCTTGCTGATTTATGAAAATACTAATATACGGAATAAATTTTGCTCCGGAGCTGACGGGCATCGGTAAATACACCGGAGAAATGGCGGATTGGCTGACCAAGCAGGGTCACGAGGTGCGCGTTGTGACGGCCCCTCCATACTATCCGGCCTGGCGGGTTGATTCGCCATATTCCGCAACGCGATATCATAAGGAGATCAGGCATCCTGCGTCCTTGCTTCCTGCTACCGATGCGATTTATTCCAACTTTGAAATTAAGAATAAATCGCTGTTGGCTGTCACTGACAGTCCTGTAGCCTCAGAGCAGAACTCGGGATATCAAGTGTGGCGCTGTCCGCTATGGATTCCCAGGGCAGTTAATGGTTTGAAGCGGCTACTACACCTGGCGTCGTTTGCTGCGACTAGTTTTCCCATCATGCTTTGCCAGGCGCTATGGAGGCCGGATGTGGTGTGGATGGCCGCGCCCGCGCTTATGTGCGCACCAGGGGCCTGGCTTACTGCGCGCTTAGCGGGTGCGAAAGCTGTGATTCACATTCAGGATTACGAAGTGGATGCAGCTTTTCAGCTTGGTTTGTTGTCAAACCCTGTAGCCAGACGATTGGCACTGCGATGCGAGCGGTTTTTGTTGAGACGATTCGATCTGGTAAGCACGATTTCAGGACGAATGCAGCAGCTGGCTTTAAAAAAAGGGGTGGATAAGGCCAGGCTTATGTTCTTCCCGAATTGGGTTGACCTCGCAGCGATTGGCTCTATTGCTGAGCTTGCTGGGCCGCGGAAGGCTATCGATAGCTATCGTCTTGAATTAGGCATTTCAAGTGATGCTGTCGTCGCCCTCTATTCCGGAAACATGGGTATGAAGCAGGGGCTGGAGGTTCTTCCGCAGGCAGCAACCCTTCTCGCTCAGTCACACCCTGATGTGATTTTCGTTTTCTGCGGGCAGGGCGCCGGCAAAGCAGCTCTGGATATTCAATGCAAAGGGCTGAGCAATGTGCGCTTGCTACCGCTGCAGCCCTTGGCGCGCCTCGGGGAGCTGCTCAGCATGGCCGATATCCATCTACTTCCGCAGCGTGCTGATGCGGCTGATTTGGTCATGCCGTCAAAACTCACCGGTATGCTCGCCAGCGGCCGACCCGTGATTGCGACAGCCGCAGCGGGAACCGAGCTCGCTGACGTTGTAGCAAGCTGTGGTTTGATTGTCCCACCGGAAAATCCCAAGGCCTTGGCTGATGCGGTTGTCCGACTTTCGTCGGATGGCGCGTTGCGACAACAACTGGGGCGTTCAGGAAGGCGTTACGCAGAGCAGAATCTGGATGTGCAAGTTGTACTCAGGCGCTTTGAGCAGACGCTTCATTGCATTACTGGCGCCGCTGGGCGTTAGCGGGTCAGTGCACTTCGTTTCATTTGTATTGGTTTCAAACCAACTTAGCCCATTATGGGCTATTTTTTTGTCGTTTTTAACAAAAAAATAATGTTTCGCGGATTGCATTTTTCAAGAGGTAGAATCTGAGCTAGTTTTGATTTAAGATTTTTTTGCAGTGCAGTAGATTTGAATTTGGGTTAAATTGAAGAGCGAGGTTGCTATGTCTGTACTTAAAAAAGCACTGCCAGCGATATTTATAGCGTTGATTACTCCCGCGGTGGATGCGGAAACGACGCCCTCGCCGAAAGTTAAAGCAACGCAGCCGTCTATTCAGTGCGCAAGGGATGAGCCGAAGAGTGCTTCCGCTAACCAGCGCCGCAAGGTTAAAAAGCGATCGACTAACAAAAATATCGTCGATAACCGTAATGTCGCAACGAATACTGGCGGGCTTGTGTGCGCCGCTCCGGCAAGTACATCCACGGCGCAGCCCGTCGAGCCTGTTGTTGCGCAATCAGCTGCTGTGGCTGAAGCACCGTCTACTGTGACCACGACAGCAGATACCACGAAAGAGGCAGGTAATGCTTCGTCCAAGCAGGCAAAAACTAGGGTGCTAACTCCCAGTGAGATAGAGGCGGCAGTGGCCGCCGGTGCCGACCCATCTACTTTGGTTAGCCCGTCTGCTGCAGGCGTCGGTCAAGGGCTTGGCACAGCCGACGGTATTGGTTCGACAACAACAGCACCCGTGCTAAATACCCCTTCATTTGGTGGAAGCGGTGGCGGGTCTGGTTCAGCTGCAAGTAGAAGCTGAATGAGTGCAATCACTCGTGAATGGCAGCCGCGGCTGCCATTTTTCGTGGTGCCAATAGCGCCATAAAATATGTGAATGTAGCACTTGATTAAATCAAAATTGATACCCAGATCAGCGCTGGAACATGTTTTATTTACCATGTTTCTGGTGCTGTTGGTTTGGGCGCCGCTACCGCTGGCCAGTAATAGAAGCTGGGCCCTTGGGCTGCTAAGCATGTGGGTTTGGTTGTTGTTACTTGCTTCTATCTATTCACATCTGCGCAGCGGGAGATCTGTGCTGTCTGAGTTGAAGCAGGTGAAATGGCCACTCATGTGCCTCGGCGGTTTTGCAATGCTTGTTACTGTTCAACTTGTGAGCGCGGCGTTGGGTGGGGCGGATGATGGTAATACATGGCCAATTATAGAGATTGTTACGCTAGATCCATTCAATACACGTGAGTATCTACTGGCAACGCTGTGCTATTTGGGCGCATTTGTTTTAGTCCAGCTAATTCTTCGTAACGAGTCGGATGTGTTGTGGGTGTTGGTAACACTTGTTTTTTCTGGGGTTTTACAGTCGCTGATTGCGATTTTATTGTTTGCGTCGAAGGCAGAATATAAATACTTCTTCATGCAGTTTACCCAAGGTGAGAGAGTATCGGGAACTTTCGCCAACTGGGACCATCTTGCGGGTTATCTGGAGATGTGCCTTTCGCTTGGCATTGGATTGATGTTGTCACACAGCTCCGGTAGCGCTGTCGGGCGCTCGTCGCTGCGGGATCGAGTTGTTGCTGCTTTGAAATTTTCCCTGTCGGTCAAAATGCTTGTCCGCTTGATGCTAATAGTCATGGTTATTGCTCTTGTGTTGACTCATTCACGCATGGGCAATGCGGCATTCTTTATCTCGCTACTACTTGTTGGCACTTGCGGGATGTTTGCTAATAAGAAAATAAGGAAGTCAGCTTTTTGGCTGGTGCTCAGCCTGATTGTTGTCGATGTATTGATCGTAGGGCAGTGGATTGGGGTGGAGCGAGTTGTACAGCGAATTCAAGGTACTGCACTTAGTGCTGAGAATGCGCGGGGGGAAGAGACGCTGGAGCAGCGAATGTTGCCTGCCAGGCAATCTTTACCTGCATTAATGGAACGGCCATGGCTGGGGTTTGGTGGGGCAACTTTTTATACTGTATTCCCTCGTTTCAAACAGCAGAATTTGCCGCCTTATTATGACCATGCTCACAATGATTATATTGAGATAGCCATGGATACCGGATTTTCGGGACTTTCAATGTTGGCGATGTTGGTCCTGCTGACGCTGTGGCGACTGCGTATTTTTTGGTCAGCTACGCAACCGCGTTTAAATCGGGGCGTTGCATTTGGGGTGAGCATGGCAATACTGTGTGAGCTTATTCACAGCTTTGTTGATTTTAATTTTCAGATACCTGCCAATGCATTGACGTTTACCGTCGTCATCGCACTTGTGTGGGTGCTGAATCCGAGTTATTCACGATTCAACGCATCGATTACATGATCTGGGTCTGTCTTTTGTTGTTTTGTATTTGCTTGATTAATGTATGCAGAATTGTGAGGTTGAAATGAGTACGGATACAAAAGATTATAGGCGCTCATCGTTGTCAGTACTTGTCGCGTCTGCTGCAGCACTAAATACTATTGCAACATATGCCGCCGATGTCGCAGATACTGCAAATGCATCGCCTTCTTCAGCGGCTATCACCAATCCGTCATCCATACAGCCATCTAGTGTATATGAGTCGTCTGGCATACCCGTTGGCTCTTCGCGTACTGCAGCGCCTATCAGATTTGATGGCGTGAATGTGTATTTGTCGTCTTTGGCCTGGGGCGGGTGGGACAGCAACGTTACGCAAGCAACTACAGGCCTAGAGCGGAGTTCCGTTTTTTATAAAATACGTCCGTCGATTATTGCCGATATACCGTATCGCGCCGATCGCTACACATTTGGTTATGTTGGTGATTACACTAATTATAGCTCTGTTGCTGAGAACAATATTTACAATAGTGATTTTTTGTTTAATGCAAAGAATGAGTTCACGACCCGAACTGCGTTGGCTTGGGGGTTGAGCTATTTAGATCGTTATGATCCGATTGGTAGTACTGATCGAAGTATTGGTGCGTCAACGCCAGACCATCATCATGACTGGTTGGCAAATGGAACATTTCGCTATGGGGCGCCGGGAGCGCCTGGACAACTGGAGTTTGATGCCGGCGTTGGCGGGAAGCGCTATCAAAATAACCGCGAATCGACCGCTACAGCGGATGTCGATATAAGCAATTTTGGCACCCGGTTTTATTATCGGGTCGCCCCTAAAACTCGACTACTGACAGAGTTTCGTAATACCACTTTCGATTATGTAGATGACAGCTTGCTTCTCGATAACAGCGAGAGGCGCTATATGCTCGGGGCTACCTGGGACGCAACTGCTGCCACCAGCGGTATCGCTAAGCTTGGCGCATTGACAAAAGACTTCAAGTCGAATCTGCGGAAAAGATATATAGGGTTCACATGGGAGGTTAGTCTTCGTTGGAAGCCGATGAGCTATACGAATATAGATTTCCTTAGTGGCAGGTCTGCTGTGGATCCTTCGGGCTCCAGCACCAGTTTTGTGATCGAGCGCAACAATACTTTGAAATGGACCCACGACTGGACTGGCTATTTGCATAGCACGGCATCTGCCGGCGTGCAGCAATTGCGCTATCAGGGCACCACACGTAATGACAAAGTACGTACCTTAAGTGCGGGTATGAATTATGATTTTCGTCGCTGGCTAAGCGTCGGGCTGGAATATAGTTTATTTGATCGTGACTCCACTATTGATACGGATAAATATATTCGTCGCCTTACCGCGTTGAAACTGGATGCAGCACTCTGAATAGGGGATTTTGGTGTTTTATAAGCGTTTTTTGTTGGTGACTGCCCTGTTGTTGGTGTTGTCTGGACGCGCAGTTTATGCGCAAAGCGATATCTCTTCGACCTCGACATTGCCAGATCCATTGGCTGTAAGTAATTTTTTGTCAATTTACAAACTGGGCTCGGGGGATGTTATTTCCATCCAAGTATTTGGCGAGGAGGACTTGAGTCGAGAGAAAGTTCGACTAACGGATACCGGCACCGTTTTTATGCCCGGCCTTGGTGAGTTGAGTGTACGAGGCAAGACACTCGGCGATGTGGAAAGAATGATTGCTGACGGATTGCGTGGCCGCATCCTGGTCAATCCCAAGGTCTCCGTTTATGTTGAAGAGTATCGGCCATTTTTTATAAACGGAATGGTAGATAAACCTGGTGGATTCCCGTTTCAACCAGGTTTGACCGTAAGAAAGGCTGCAGCGCTTGCCGGTGGTTTCAAGGAGCGTGCTTCTCTTAACAAGTTGTATTTGATCCGCGGGGATGATCCGCGACAGGTTCAAGTCAAGGTGAATTTGAATACCCCGGTATTTCCAGGGGACATAATTACAGTGGAAGAAAGCTTTTTCTAGCCTAAAGACTTAATTGTTGTGCCAATCCCCATAACTTTCCGGTTTCCTATCTAGATGATGAATTCACCACAAGCTGCGCAAACTACTGCAGAGACTCCCTTCGTGTCACTTGCCGGGGGGCTTTCAGAAGAGAGCAAGCTAGAATTGCTTGAATATTGGCGCAGTATTACGAAACGCAAATTGGCGATCTTTTCGCTTGGTCTTTTTGTTGCGATTGTTGCAGCCGCTATTGTGTATTCGTTGCAGCCGGTTTACAGCTCCACTGTTACGGTATTGATTGAGCAAAGCAAGAACAAGGTTTTGTCGTTCGATGAGGTTTACGGCGGGATATCGCAAGACAAGGAGCATTACCAGACCCAGGTGGAGATTATAAAATCTCGTGAGGTTGGTATGCGCGTGGTGAAATTGCTGCGTTTGTGGGAATACCCCGAGTTTGACCCCAGGAAAGACTCGGACTCCTGGGTAAATACTTTATTCCAATCCATCGGTATCCGTTCAGCCCCGCCGAAATGGAATGATGAGTCTTTAGCCAATGCCGCTTTTTATCGATTTTCAAAAAACATTAGCGTCGAGCCGGTGCGCCTTAGCCAGTTGGTGAAAGTCAGTTTCGAATCTCGTGATAAGACTTTGGCGGCCAGCGTTGCCAATACTATTGCAAATGCTTATATCGATTTGGATCGCGAGGCCCGATTCAAAATGACGCAGCAAGCCAACGAATGGTTGCAGGACCGAACCAAGATGCTGCGTGACAAGCTAGCCATGTCTGAGCAAGCGCTGCAATCCTTTCGTGACAAGCAGGGCATCGTAAGTTTATCAGGCTCTGTGCAGACAATTATCGGGCAGCAAATCGGGGACGTTGCGCAACGACTGGCGGAGGCTAAGTCTCGTCGGGCAGAGGCGGAGAGTGCTTTTAATCAAGTGAAATCAATCAAGGACGGAGATTACACTACGGTACCCGCCGTTATTCGCAACCCAGCGGTTGCCGATGCTAAGAGACAGGAAAGTACCGCAGCCCTTAAAGTCGCCGAATTGCAGCAGCGCTATGGTTCTGAACATCCGAAGATGGTCCAGGCTATGTCTGAACTTAAAGCCGCACGTGAAAATTTGAATCGCCAGATGCAAGCGGTGGTGAGTAGCTTGACTCATGAATATGAAACTGCGCGGTCTACCGAAAAAGCGCTTGATAATGCGCTGAACGCCGCACGCGGCACGATTCAAAATGTCAATCGCCAAGAGTTTGAGTTGGGTGTGCTTGATCGCGAGGTTCAGTCAAACAAACAGCTCTACGATATGTTTATGAGCCGTGCAAAGGAAACGAATGTTGGTAATGATTTGCAGAGCTCTGTCGCACGTATCGTTGATCCCGCTGTGGTCGCTAATAATCCGGTGAAGCCCAAGAAGCAACAGATTATCGTAATCGCAATGATTTTAGGGCTGTTCGCAGGCGTGATGATCTCTTTGCTGCTTGATAAACTCGACAATACTATCAATGGGACCGAAGATGCTGAGCGTCGCCTGAGTCAGCCGGTGCTCAGTGCCTTACCTGAGCTGAGCGATGAGGAAGCCAAAAATGCCATTACTGCATTTATTGACAGCCCCGATTCGCAGCTGGCGGAATCCATCAGAACCGCAAGAACGGGCGTACTTCTTTCGGATATAGATTTGACTCATCGCGTGTTGCTGATTACTTCAAGTATGCCCGGTGAAGGCAAGACGACGGTGAGTACGAATCTTGCCATGGCTCATGCTCAAACACGCAAGACTTTGCTTATCGATTTGGATATGCGTCGGCCCCAGATTGGAAAGCGCTTGGGTATGCCATTATCCGCCAAGGGCATTTCAAGTCTGGTATCCGGGGCCTCTGCGCTGGGTGAATGTATCTACACGATGCCTGGTTCGACATTGTCCGTGATGCCGGCGGGTGATTTACCGCCCAATCCTCTTGAACTTTTGTTATCACAGAAATTCAAGGAGACGCTAGCCTGGTTACGTGATCAGTACGAAGTAATAATCATAGACTCGCCACCTGTCGAGCTAGTGAGTGACGCGCTTGTCATCGCTCCGATGGTGAATCGCGTGGTGTTTGTTGTGCGCGCCATGAAGACGCCTTATCCCTTAGCACGTAAAGGCATTTTGCGTGTGCAGCGATCTGGCGGACGGATGTTAGGTGTGGTCTTGAATCATCTGGACTTCAAAAAATCGCAACGTTATTACGGCAGCTATAGCGGTTATGGGATTGATGATTATGAGAGTTACGGCTATGGATCCAAAAAGAGCGAAGCATGAATTATGTCGGCAAATAGTTGAGAATGATTGATATTCATTGCCATCTATTGCCGCGAGTCGATGACGGCCCACAGTCGCTTCAGGCGTCGATTGATCTTGCGTGGGCTGCTGTCGAGGATGGGGTTACACATGCGGTGGTCACCCCTCATGTCTACCCAGGCAGGTTCAATAACACTCGTTCATCAATTGAATTGTGCTGTCGGCGTTATGTCGATTTGCTTAAGCTAAAAAACGTGCCTTTGCGGATTTCGTTTGGCGGCGAAGTGCGGTTGGATGCTGATCTGCCCCTGCTGATTGAGCGCGACGAAATTCCATTTCTTGGCGTTTCGCAGGGGTTCAAGACAATGCTGTTGGAGTTTCCGGATGCGCAAATTCCTCTAGGAGCAGATCGGCTCGTACGGGTCTTGCTGTCCAGAGGTATTCGTCCTCTGATCGCTCACCCTGAGCGAAATAAATCGGTGATGGAAAATCCGGAAAGAATACGCTCATTCGTGGACGCAGGGTGCGCGTTACAGATTACGGCAGGGTCAATTCTTGGGCAGTTTGGACCACGCGCACTTGCCGCGAGCGAGTATATGTTGAGCGAGTCTCTGGTCAGTGCAATCGCTAGCGACGCACATAATCTTGATGGTCGTCGTTATCGCTTAAAGGAGGCGCGGCAAGCATTAGTCTCTCGATACGGGGAGGCGCTTGCCGTCCAGCTGACCGAGTTGGGTCCTGCATCGCTATGCGGACTGGACGTCTAGGATATCGGTGTGATGTCTCCGAATAAGATAACTGAAAGGCTGCCGCTGGCGGAAATATTCGTGTTGATCGTATTTTCGGCGGTTGGCATTTGGGTGTTTTATGTTTCCGCTATTCTAGTCAGTGCGGATTTCAAATCAATGCGAGCTCGCGATACGGTGGATGGATGGATGGCTCGTAGAAATGACTGGTCATTATCAGCTTGGATTGAGGCTCGCTCTGAAATTCTTGATGCGTTGAAAGTTGTGCCTGATAGCCCGATGTTGAATGACTATATGGGGGCGATCTATTCATTCCGCGGGATTCAATCATGGAAAGATGATCGGCTGCGCGTAATTTATTTTAAAGCAGCTGAGGCTTATCAATTACGCTCGATTCAATTTCGTGAACATAATGCCCCCGCCTGGGCTAGTCTCGCACTCAGTCGCTACGCAATCGGCCTGCGGGATGATCAGTTGTACACAGCGGTTCAGCAAGCGATTAACTTAGGGGAGAGTGAGCCTGGGGTACGTCGTGTGGTCTCCGATATTCTGCTTGGGACTTGGCGAACGTCGCCTACGTCTTTGCGACAATGGCTATTGCAAAATTATCCCAGGATGTCCAGTCAAGAAAAACAAACAATAATGTCCATTGCGCAGCGATATGGTCAGGAAAAGCTGCTTACATACTGAGATTTAGCGATTCTGACTTTCTATTACGGTGTGTGATCTAGATTGCTCGATGATCGAGGACTATCTAGGGCTGTCTTGGCAGTCATTCCCGCAAAATTCAGAGCGCAGCGATGGATTGGACACTGCAAGATTACCCCTTCGCCTTGACTGAAGTGACGCGCTCTAGCTTGTGCGCGAGCTTGCTTCACTGGGAGTCTGCCTCTCGATTCGCACACCTCGCGCGTCCGCGAAGGCACGCCGTTGTCCGCAAGGCTCCGTTCAATGCTTCTTACAGGCCCTTCTATTGCATCAGCTTGCGTCGCCTGATCCCGTCAGCGTCCGCTGTCTGAACAGAGGTCGAAGAACGCACTGTGCGCTGCACCAGTAGGAGGCGGCGGCTGTCTATCTCCTTCAAGCAGTGTTTGCACTATGGTCTGTGGGCGAAACCGCCGCAACTAAGAAGTTTCGACGGTGTAGATAGTGCGGCTTGGATCAAGCGCTTGCCGCGTGGCCGCTCGCTGCCTTTGAAATATAGGCCATACGCACGAAAGATGGCGCAGGCAAACAATCGAGGCCCGGCCCTTTGTTGTTTGTGTCTTTGTGATTTGCATTAAGGTTTGTGCCCTACGAAGAATTCCTTCCCGTCTGTGGGGGGCATTTGATGAAGCTCGAACGGGCCAGACGATTAGCACGCACAACTGCTTAGCCTCGAGCGCGTCAAACTTCATTTTCCATCCTTCAGCTAATCATGAATAGTGAGCACGGGCTTCGATGCTTGATCGAACGGCCTTGCGCAGACCGCCCATGGGCGTTTCTGTTATGCCGAACTGCATAATCAATCATCTCATGGCTAAGCAATTTGGCTAATTGTATGCCGTCCATGCACAGAAAATACTCTGTCACGTTATTACGATGCATACATCATGTGTCAGCATGATGTCGGCGATTCGCCGACGAGGACAGGCTGGGATAGATTCATCAATGAGCGCATTAAATTCGAATTAAGCCAAAAGAATACCTTGATGGCATCTTTGGTGTGCTCATTTCGAAACGTCAATGCTGAGTTCTCAGTGACAAGAACGGACTGATTTTGTCGCGTTGTATCGATTGTTTGCGTTAACTCAAATGCATTTGTTACGGGGTCGGAGCATTTGCTTACTTCTTCCTGACGTTAATGGTCCGCATCTTGTTATTGCAAAAAAACATTTATTTTTTATTTTCGATTATTTACACGCGCCTGTTCTATTGTTTGAACGATTGTACTTTTGGGTTGTCTTGAGTTCTGTTTTGTCCATCAACTTAATCCTTACGCAACGGTTTGGCTGTACATGCATAAGTATTGCTGTGGGCAGCATCCTTGGCTTGTCTGATTCAACTATTCTATATGGCTAAATTTCAAATTGGTATGTCTGTACAATCATTACAAATAAAATAAAATTCTTTTTTCCCACCATTGGGTGCTTGTGCTTGTATGTTGAGTGAATTATTCGGGCGTGGGTCGCTTGTTGTTGGTCGTTTAGGTCGCTTTGAGGCTTGCACTTCTTTAGTGCTGTAAATCTGAGGTTGAATGTGTTTGGTGCGCAGGGATGCTTTCTTTTTTATAGCCCTAACTAAGACGTTAGTATGAGTGCCAATATCGTTAAATAAGATTAAAGATCTGGATTTGTCGGTTTACACAAAAAATACAAATACAATCAAAAAAAATTAAAGTTTTATCGGCATCTGCAATAATTAACTATCGGAAGGCTGAGAGGCGATTACAATGAAAAGAGTTTCTGGTTATAACAGTTTTTTTATTGTAGTTGAATTGCATGACGGAACAAAAGAGACCTTCTCTATTCCTGATATCCCGAATAATGAAATAATTGAAAAGTTGCGATTTAAGGAATTTTTTAATAGTAATTATTTGATATTTTCGACAGATGATGACGTGTTGCTTTTCCCGGTTACTTCGGTGCGTAGTGTGAGAATGTCAAAGAGCCTGTTTAGTAAATCGGCACAAAGTTTGGATTCACTGCTTCCTGTATCTTCATTTAAAAATGCAAATAGAATTTAACTCAGCGAGAGCTTTTGACATGTTTCAATCAGCCACCGATCCTAATGCCAAGATAAATGATATAAATTTTTATTTTTCTGGCGGCGTTACCAGTTTGTTTTATCAGCTCGGCGTGGTTCCTCCTTCTAGAGAGGATAACTTCAATATCAGCTACAACAGCGACATCGTTTCGGTTCGTATAGCGAGGCGTGGGACCGGAGTTGTAGAGAATGTTAGATTCTATCGATCCGGCGATCAGTTTGAAAAATTCATAATCTTCAATCCCAAGTCAATGCCACGCTCTGAGCGGGATCGCTTGATTAGAAAGCTGCATGCCAATAACCTGCCGCAGAAGCAAATTGCCGATTTGATGGGCCTGACTCAACAGGCCGTGTCTTATGTTTGCAAAAAGGACTTGAGTCTCAGCGTGAAGAATGCCTGTTCACAAAATGGAGCCTTGTGAGGCTAGGCCTTGCGCAGTGATGGAAATTTCTCTTTTTTCCGTGGAATCGTGCATCTAGATTAGACCTAGATTGGGTTCTAAGCGCTTGCCCGGTAGAGAGGGGTTTTTTAAATAATGCGAAACGAGAGTGTGCTCGACGTGTTGGCTCTGGCTTTAAGAGAAGAAGCAGTTTCGGTCAATTTTCAGCCACTCTTTGATTCACAGAGGGGCTCTGTCTTCGCGTACGAGGCGTTTTCAAGAGGTCCATACGGATCATCCATTTATGCACCGCATGATCTTTTTAGAGAGGCTGCCGCGCTCGGGTTGCTTGAGCCTCTGCAGCGCCTTGTCGTTTCGTCCGCAATAAAAGCGTTCGTTGATCTAAATCTGAAAGGTAGTCTTTTTATCAGCCTGGATCTTGATTCGGGAGGAAAAGATTTATTCGATTGCCTGAAGAGTGGGGTTGATGTTCTGCGGCAGCATGGCGGCGATGTGGTGGTTAAATTGAAGCTCGCTGATGTAAAAAAAAATAACAGCCGCGATGCGGGCTTGCTTTCGTCGCTTGCCGATGCTGGTGCGGGAGTGGCTATCGCCACCTCGTCGCTGGAAGATATTCCAGATGAAAGCATGCTGTTTTGTTCAGACTGCTATATAAAACTCGATAAATATGCAGTAGAAGATATTTCTTCAAATCAATCGAAGTTTGGCTATCTGAGAGGTTTGGTTGCCGAGCTTAAGGCTAAAGGCTGGGGGGTTGTTGCCGAAGGGGTGGAAACCCATACGGATTACGCCTCGCTGTTGAATATCGGTGTTGGCTATTTTCAGGGGTATTTGTTTGGGCGCCCATCCAGAGCTGCGTTGTATTTTTCAGAAAAATCGAATTCGGCAGTTGAGGCCTATTCGGCTTTCTTTGGTGAAAATATCACTGCTTATGATTTTGTCAGCTCACGATTCTATGTGTCAGAGAGTTTGACCAACCATAATGCAATTGGTGTGCTGGTGAATCGACGGAGCAACTCACCGGTGCCCTTGGTTGACTCGAAAAACGTTCCTGTCGGATTCATTGATCCAATCAATGCGTTGCGCTGGCTAAGAGGCGAAAATCCTGCGATACGATCAGCGGGGCGAAAATGCATCGCCATGGCGAAGCCATTGCGTTATGTTTTTGATCAGAAAGTCAGTCTGGGTGAAATGCTGGGAAAATTATCCGATTCGGCTGGATTTAATTCGGATGAAATTTTCGTCGTAACAAAAGAAGGGCGCTATGTTGGTTACGGACTTGTTTCTGCCGTATTCAAGACTGTGGCCGAAATCAAGGTTAATCAGGCCAGGCTTTCGAACCCCCTTACTTTGCTTCCTGGCAATATCGAAATAGAGCGAAGAATAAACTTCTTGCTGAAGAATGAAGTTTCGTTTGTTGCCATATATTGGGATTTGGATAACTTCAAGCCCTATAACGATCATTTTGGCTACAGCACCGGCGATGAACTCATTCTGCTGATCTCAAAAGTACTCAAGGATGTGTTTGTTGGTAGTTCAGACTTTGTGGGCCACATCGGCGGAGATGACTTTATCACCATTACTTCAAGCTCTGACTGGGAGAGAATGGTGCAGGATGTCATCGCTTTATTCGCAAGCCACTCGGTGATTCTTTTTAAGAAAATCGGGGTCGGTGAAGAGGGGATTCAAAGTCAGGATCGGCAAGGGAATTTAATCTACTATCCGCTCAGCTCGTTGTCTGGAGGTGTCGTATCTGTCGCGCCGAATGAGTACGATAGCGCGGCGAAGGTTTCAATGGCCCTCGGCGAGGCTAAACAGCAGGCCAAAAAAATGCCGGGAAATTCTTATTTTGTCGAACGCAGAAGGCCAGTTGAGCTCACGTCTCAAGTGTAATTGCTTTGACGCGTCTCCCGGAGGTCAAGGCTGCGCCGGACTGGTTTTTACGTAGGGCGCCAGTTCAGGTACGCTGCGGGCCATGCCTTCGGCGACGATGCGGCCGAAGACGTAGGAGCCGGCCAGGTTGAAGTGGGTTTTGTCGGGCACGGTCTTGCCTTCGGCGTCGAGCTTGGTGAGGCCGAGTTTGTGGCCTTCGACTTCGCCGAGCGCTTCCATGCGCTCCACGCTGAGCGCGTGCAGATCGAGCAGGGGCACCTGCATTTCTTCAGCGACTTTTTTCATCGCCGCGACGTGACCCATCAGGTCGTCTTCGATCTTGCCATTGGGCTGGTAGTAGCGGCGGGCGATGGAGGTGACGAGAATCGGCTTGATGCCGGCTGCGCGCGCCTCTTCGATGTAGCGGCGTAGATTGGCGGGGTATTCGGTTTCCAGCTTGGTTTCGCGGTCTGCGTGCGCCTTGCTTTCGACGTCGTTATGGCCGAACTGGATCAGCATCCAGTCGGGTTTGCCGGCCAGCGCGCGGTCCCACAAGCCGTCGCGGCGATAGGTCTTGGTGCTGGCGCCGCCCTTGGCGTTGTTGATGCAGGTGACGGCGGGGACCAGGTTGGCGCAGAAGCCGATGCCGTAACCTTGCCTCTCGGTTTGCGTGGAGTCGCCGATCAGGGCGATGCGGATCGGTTTGAGTTCTTGAGCCAGCGTGCTGGCGCAGAGGCCAATCAGGCTGACGCTGAGCAGCGCGGAAAAACAACGGCGGGACAGGCTTTGGCGCATGGACGGGTCTCCTTGTTTTGATCTGCGCTACTTTAGCGCCCGGAGCCACGCCCGACCTTGCGCAGATTGCGCAATTGTTGCGGCGGCTCAGGCGCTGGCTCCGTTGGCAGATCAGGCGCCGGCGCAGCGCCTGGGCGATGCGCCGGGCTGGCTTACTTGCCCCAGCTGTCTTTCAGCGTGGTCGTGCGGTTGAACACCGGCTTGGCGCTGCTGTGGTCCTTGCGGTCGGCGACGAAATAGCCGTGCCGCTCGAACTGGAAGCTGGTGCCGGCTGCTGCCGCAGCGAGTCCGGGTTCGATGTGGGCGGTGATGACTTTCTTGCTCGCCGGGTTGAGCGCCTGCAGGAAGTCGCGGCCGCCTGCGTCGGGCTGGGCTTCGCTGAACAGACGGTCGTAGAGCCGCACTTCGGCCTGCAGGCCTTCGCTGACGCTGACCCAGGTGATCACGCCCTTGGCCTTGACGCTGTCGGCGCCCGGTGTGCCGCTCTTGGTGTCGGGGATGATTTCGGCGAGCACGGCGCTGACCTGGCCGCTCTCGTCCTGTTCAAAACCCGCGCAGCGAATCACATAGCCGTACTTGAGGCGTGACAGGCTGCCGGCCACGGCGGCGCCGCTGGCGTCCACGCGCGGCGGGGCCAGGCGGTGATAGCCCTTGACCGGCTCTGCCATGAAGTCTTCGCGTTCGATCCAGATTTCCGGCGTCAGATTGAACTGGCGGCGGCCCATCTCTTCGTGGTGCGGATGTACAGGCGCGGAGCAGGGCTCGCTTGTTGCCTCGCCGAACACATCGCCCCAATTGACCAGCTTGAGCTTGAGCGGGTCGAGCACGGCCATGGCGCGCGCAGCCTTTTCGTCGAGATCGTCGCGCAGGGCGATTTCCAGGCTGCTGTAGTCGATCCAGCTGTCGGACTTGCTGGCGCCCAGGCGTTCGCAGAACAGCTGCAGCGCGGCCGGCGTGTAGCCACGGCGACGCAGGCCGACGATGGTCGGCATGCGCGGATCGTCCCATCCTTCGACATGGCCTTCGTTCACCAGCTGGGCGAGCTTGCGCTTGCTGGTGATGACGTAGCTGAGGTTCAGGCGCGAGAACTCGTACTGATGCGGCAGCGGATGAGCGAGCAGGCCGCCTTCGGCCAGGCGTTCGAGCAGCCAGTCGTAGAACGGGCGCTGGTCTTCGAATTCGAGCGTGCAGATCGAATGGGTGATTTGCTCCAGCGCGTCTTCGATCGGGTGGGCGAAGGTGTACATCGGGTACACGCTCCACGTGTTGCCGGTGCGGTGGTGCTCGGCATGACGGATGCGGTAGATCGCCGGGTCACGCAGATTGATGTTGGGCGAAGCCATGTCGATTTTGGCGCGCAGGATCAGCGAGCCATCGGCATGCTTGCCATCGCGCATTTCGCGGAACAGCGCCAGCGACTCGGCCGCCGGGCGATTGCGCCAGGGCGAATCCTTGCCCGGCTCGGTCAGCGTGCCGCGATTGGCGCGCATTTCCTCGGCGCTCTGCGCATCGACATAGGCGTGGCCGGCTTCGATCAGGTACTCGGCGGCGCGGTACATGAAGCCGAAATAATCGCTGGCGTGGTAGAGGTGGGAGACGCCATGGGCCTCCCAGCCAAAGCCCAGCCATTGCACGGCATCGAGAATTGAATCGACGAACTCCTGGTCTTCCTTCTCCGGGTTGGTGTCGTCAAAGCGCATATGACAGACGCCACCATAATCGCGCGCCAGGCCGAAATTCAGGCAGATGCTCTTGGCGTGGCCGATGTGCAGGTAGCCATTGGGCTCGGGCGGGAAGCGCGTGCGGATCTTGGCGACATCGAGCGCGCCCTGGGCATGGTGGGCTGCATCGCCGGGCGTGCCGGCAAAGCGGCGCTCCGCAAATTTGTTGGCGGCCAGATCGGCATCAATGATGTTGCGAAGGAAATTGCTCGCAGCTTGTGCTGCGGGTTTGTTGCGGGTGTCGGTCACTTGCCGGATTCCTGATGTGCATTGCCAGAGGCGGTCAGCGCGCATTTTAGCCTGTGCAGCGGCTGTGCGGTGCAGCGCAAATGGCGATGCTGCTTGCCCGATGCACGCCGGCACTGATTGCAGATGGCAAAATAGAGGCTAGGGCGTGTTCACACTCACCCGGCGGATTGCGTTGAAGTGCAGGGCTTGGCAGACAAGGCGCGCGACACAGTGCAGGGTGGCCCCCTGCACAAGGAGCGCAACGCAGTATGGCGAGCCCTGTACTTCAACCCTGCGGGCGGGTACTGAATTGGCCGCAGCACAGCGTTGCAGCTCCTCGTCAGGGGGGCCACCCTGACAGCGTCGCTGCGCCTTGTTCTGCGTCCAATTCAATACCCGCGCAACCGTCGAGTGAATGTGAACACGCCCTAGTGCGAGCGATAATGCACGCTTGAGCAAACGCTTTGCAGGAGTGGAATCTTGAATCTGTGGCTGAATCTGGGGGTGATCGGGGCGGGCGCGGCGGTGGGCGCGTGGGCGCGCTGGCTGCTGGGCTTGGCGCTCAATCCGCTGCTGGGCGCCTTGCCGCTGGGCACGCTGGCGGCCAATCTGATTGGCGGCTACCTGATGGGCGTGGCGCTGGCTTTTATGGGCGCCTGGCCGGAGATGCCGATGGCACTGCGCCTGCTGCTGACCACCGGCTTCCTCGGCGGGCTGACCACCTTCTCAAGCTTTTCCGGCGAGGTGTTCCAGATGTTCCAGCGCCAGCAGATTGGCTGGGCGCTGGCTGCCATCGCGGTGCATGTCTGCGGTTCGCTGCTGATGACTGCGCTGGGCTGGTGGAGCTATCTGGCGATCACGCGCTGATCGTCGTATCGACAATCGTGAAGTCGTGCGTGATCTCGGCCGTTTTGCCGAGCATGATCGAGGCCGAGCAGTATTTGTCGGCCGACAGCTTGATCGCGCGCTCGACCGTCTCCGGCTTGAGATTGCGACCGCTGACCGTGTAGTGGTAGTGGATCTTGGTGAAGACTTTCGGGTCGGCCTCGGCGCGCTCTGCAGTCAGCTTGACCTCGCAGCCATCGACGGCATGGCGGCCGCGCTTCAAGATCAGCACCACGTCGTAGGCGGTGCAGCCGCCGGCGCCGAGCAGGATCATTTCCATCGGGCGCGGCGCCTGGTTCTTGCCGCCCAGATCGCCCGCACCTTCCATCACCACGCTGTGACCGCTGCCGGTCTCGGCGAGGAACTTCGCTTCACCTACCCATTTAACTGTGCATTCCATGACTGCCTGCCTTGCTGAATGAATGGCTGCGAGTTTATCAGCCGAGGTAGCGCAGCGGGTCAATTGCGCGGATCAGATCACGCTCCAGCGGTAGCGGTTCGCCATGCATCTGCGAGGCCAGCTGCTCGGCGCAGAGCAGGCCCCAGACCAGCCCCCGCGCACCAAAGCCCGACAGCAGCCACAAGCCGGGCGGGCCGGGCAGGGCGCCAAGCATTGGCATGCGGTCGGAGGTGATCGGGCGCAGGCTGGCGCGGCCGGGCAGGGTGGAGGTGTCGATGCCGTGTCCCGCTTGCGGCAGCATCTTGCCCAGCTTGTCGAGGTTTTCGGCATGCTCGGCGGCGCGCACATCCAGCTCCTGATCATGGACCATGAAGGTCGCGCCCAGCGCATGCACGCCATCGACCGCCGGCGTGAGATAGCCGCTGCCGCAGACCACCGTGTTGACCTCGCCCAGCGCCGGCGTCGGCACATGGCTGACCTGGCCGCGTGCGCTGTAGAGCCCGAGTTCCTCGCGGCCGAACAGGCGGCGCGCGTCGTGGGCATTGGCGAGCACGACATGCGCGGCACGGCCGAGCAGCTGATCGTCGGCGTCATAGGCGTGCCACTGGCCGTCGGCGTGGCTCAGACGCGCCACATGGGCATTGAAGCGCTGCTGCAGCGCTTCGCCGCAGCTCGCCAAATGCGCCGCGCAGAGGCTGGGCGGATTGATCCAGCCGCCCGCTGCAAACCACCAGGCGCCGGCCTGGCAGGGCTGGCCGGCGCGCTCTGCAGCGGCATCGGCATCCAGCCAGGCGATGAATTCCTGCGGCGCAGCCAGGCTGTCGACGATGCGGGCAAGCTTGCGTGCCTGGGCTTCGTCGCGGGCGACATGCAGCACGCCACACTGTGACCAGCGCACCTTGTGCCCTTCGCTGGCGAGACGAGCCAGATCGCGCAGCTGGTACTGGAAGCCGGCGCGGGTCAGGCGCGCCATGTAGTTGTCGTCGGCACTCGGCTGCGGGCGAAAGGCGCCGGCCAGATTGCCCGAGGCCCCCTGCGCCGGCTGCGCGCCGGATTCGAGCAGCTGCAGGCGCCAGCCGCGTTGCGCCAGGCGGGCACAGATGCCGCTGCCGGCCAGGCCGGCGCCGATCACCAGCGCTTCGTGTGGCAGCGCATTGGCCGCTGGCACAGCCTTTCCGGCGAAGTGGCCGCGCAGCATCTGGCGCTTGCCGGCAAAGCCTTCAGCCTTGCTCACCGCGAAGCCCGCTTCACGCAAGCCCTGGCGCACCACACCGGCGACCGACCAGGTGGCCAGGCTGCTGCCGGTACGGGACAGCCCGGCCAGCGCGCGGAACACCTCGGCAGACCACATCTGCGGATTCTTGCCCGGTGCGAAGCCATCGAGATAGATCGCATCGACGCTGGCGCGGCACTGCGGCAGGAGCTGCGCGGCCTCGCCCAGCAAGAGCGTGAGGACGAGGCGGCCGCCGTCGAACTCCAGGCGCTGGAAGCCCGGCACCAGCATTGGCCATTGCGCACAGAGCGCTGCGGACAGCGCGGCCGGCGCGCCGCTGGCCTGATGCGCACGGGCCAGATCGGCCGCTGTGAAAGGATGTTGCTCGACCGAGATGAAGTGCAGGCGCTGGCAGGCGTGCGGATCGGCGCGCCAGGCCTGCCAGGTGGCGAGGAAGTTGTGGCCGAGGCCGAAGCCGGTCTCGACGATCACGAACTGCTCGCGCCCCTGCCAGGCCTGCGGCAGATCATTGCCGGCGAGGAAGACGTGCTGCGCCTGATCCAGCGCGCCATGCGCCGAGTGATAGACATCGGCGTAGTCGGCGGACCAGGGCGTGCCGTCTGCGGCGAAGTCCAGACGGGCGGGTGTGATGTGCGGAATGCTCATGCGGATATACGGTAAATACCGGATCTCAATTTCGTTTTGGCCAGACCGTTAAGCCTTGAATGGAACGTTTAATCAGCAAGCTCTCCGGGATTCAGGCCAATAGCGGCGGCGGCGCGCTGCGTCTGTCGGAGCTGATGAGTGCACTCAGCTACGCGCTGGATATGACCGAAGGGCAACCGGCAGGGCACTGCGTGCGCTGCTGCTGGATCGGCATGCACATCGGCCGCCGGATCGGCCTCAGCGACGCGCAACTGGCCGAACTCTACTACGTCCTCCTGCTCAAGGACCTCGGCTGCAGCAGCAACGCTGCGCGCATCTGCGAGCTCTACCTTACCGACGACCACAGTTTCAAGCGCGACTTCAAGAAAGTCGGCGACAGCCTGCCGCGCGCGCTGCGCTTCGTGCTTGCCCATACCGGGCTCAAGGCCGGGCTGGCTGAGCGCTTCCGTACCGTGATCCAGGTCTGTGCGCAGAGTGATGAAATCGCCAATGAGCTGATCGAAACGCGCTGCCAGCGCGGCGCCGAAATCGCCCGCATGCTGCGTTTTTCCGAAGGCGTGGCACAGGGCATCATGCATCTGGACGAACACTGGAACGGCGGCGGTCGTCCGCTGGGCATGCTCGGCGCCGAGATTCCGGTCTATTCGCAGATCGCCTTGCTCTCGCAAGTCATCGATGTGTTCTTCATCAGCGATGGCCGCGAAGCTGCGTGTGATGAAGTCGCTCAGCGCAGCGGCAGCTGGTTCGACCCGCAGCTCTTGCAAGCTTTTGACGCGGTGGCGCGCGATGCCTTCTTCTGGGCGATGCTCGCCTCGCCGAATATTGATCGCGCCATCTTCCGTCTGGAACCGGCGCAGGCGGAAGTCGACATTGACGACGACTACCTCGACGACATTGCCGCCGGTTTCGGCCAGGTGGTCGACGCCAAGAGTCCCTACACCAGCGGTCACAGCATGCGCGTGGCGCTGTACACCGATCTGATCGCCGAGCAGATGTGTCTGTCGAGCGAGCGCCGCCGCTGGCTCAAGCGTGCGGCCTTGCTGCACGACCTGGGCAAGCTGGGGGTGAGCAATAGCGTGCTCGACAAACCCGGCAAGCTCGACGCCGAGGAATGGGCCGCCGTGCAGCGCCATGCGGCCTACACCGAGGACATCCTGTCGCGCATCGAGGCTTTCTCCGAACTGGCCAGCGTGGCCGGCGCGCATCACGAGCGCCTGGACGGCAAGGGCTATCCGCGTGGCCTGGGCGCCGAGGCGATCTGCGTGGAGACGCGCATCATCACCACTGCCGACATCTTCGACGCGATCACCGCCGAGCGACCCTATCGCGGCGCCATCGAAGTGCCACGCGCGCTGCAGATGATGGCCGAGAACCTGGGCACGGCGATCGATCCGATCTGCTTCGAAGCGCTCAAAAACGCCTTGCGCAAGCTCGGCTCCGAAGTAGTCTGAATCGCGCTGCGCGATTAGCCGCGCATCACCGCCTTGCCATCGACCAGGGCCTCAATCTGCGCCAGCGTGACCAGGGGCACACCGAAGTTGGAGATCAGGGTGTGGCCTTGCTTGAAACACTTTTCGACCAGGAAGGACGCGGCGACGATGTCCAGCTCCGCTTCGCGTGCCATTTCCAGCAGGGCCATGGCAGTGCGGCCATTGCTCAGGAAGTCATCGACCACCGCCACCTTGGCGCCCTTGGGCAGGTAGCGCTGGCTCAGCACCATGCGGTACTGGCCGCCCTTGGTCGGCGATTCGAGCACCCGCGAGAGGGCCGGCGTCTCGACATCCGGGTGGTACTTCTTGGCATACACCAGGGGCAGATCGAGTTCCAGCGCGACCATCAGGCCGGGCGCAATGCCGCTGGCTTCAGCCGTCAGAATCAGCTCCGGCGCAAAAGGACGCAAGCGATTGGCGATCTCGTGTGCCATGCGCTGCATGAAGCCCGGCTCGATGCGGTGGTTGAGGAAGTGGTCGATCTTGATGATGTCGTTGCCCTGAACGATGCCTTCGTTCTGGATGCGCTGGACGAGTTCGGCAAAGGGGGCGGTGAGGTGAGAAGACACGATTTTGGCTCGTTGAGTGGTGACAGCTGTCGTTAAAAGTGGGGAATGTGCGCAGTAGGCTTATGCATTTACTCAGGGCGCATCTGCGGGAACAGGATCACGTCGCGGATCGCCGGGCTGTCGGTCAGCAGCATGATCAGGCGATCGATGCCGATGCCGCAGCCGCCGGTGGGCGGCAGGGCGTATTCGAGTGCGCGGATGTAGTCGCCGTCGTAGTACATGGCTTCTTCGTCGCCGGCGTCCTTGGCGGTGACTTGCGCCTGGAAGCGGGCGGCCTGGTCTTCCGGGTCATTCAGCTCGGAGAAGCCATTGGCGATCTCGCGGCCGACGATGAACAGCTCGAAGCGCTCGGTGATGCCGGGGTTCTTGTCCGAAGCGCGTGCCAGCGGGCTGGTCTCGACCGGGTAATCGATGATGAAGGTCGGGTTCCACAGCTGGGCTTCGGCAGTTTCTTCGAAGAACAGCAGCTGCAGGCTGCCCAGGCCCAGATTGTCGCCTTGTGCGCCCTTGGGCAGCGCCTTGCGCTCGGCGAGCTGGGCGCGCAGCCAGGCTTCGTCGGCCAGCTGGCTCTCGGTAAATTCCGGGCAGTACTTTAGCACCGCCTGCACCATGGTCAGACGGTCGAAGGGCTTGGAGATATCCAGCTCGCGGCCTTGATACTGGAACACTTCGGTGCCCAGCGCCTCACGCGCGGTGTGGCGCAGCAGGCCTTCGACGAAGTTCATCAGCAGCGTGTAGTCCGCGTAAGCCTCGTAGAACTCCATCATGGTGAATTCGGGGTTGTGGCGCGGCGACAGACCCTCGTTGCGGAAGTTGCGGTTGATCTCGTAGACCTTCTCGATGCCGCCAACCACCAGGCGCTTGAGGTACAGCTCGGGCGCGATGCGCAGGAACATCTGCATGTCCAGCGCATTGTGGTGGGTGATGAAGGGCTTGGCCGAGGCGCCGCCGGGAATCGGGTGCATCATCGGCGTCTCGACTTCGAGGAAGCCGTTGCCGTCCATGTACTTGCGCACCGCTGAGACCAGCTTGCTGCGCGCGATGAAGGTCTTCTTCGATTCTTCGCTGGTGATCAGGTCGAGGTGGCGCTGACGATAGCGCTGCTCGACGTCGGCCATGCCGTGGAACTTGTCTGGCAGCGGGCGCAGACACTTGGAGAGCAAGCGGATCGATTCACTCTTGACCGACAGCTCGCCGGTCTTGGTCTTGAACAGCGCGCCGGTGGTGCCGACGATGTCGCCGATGTCCCAGGTCTTGAAGTCGGCGTAGATCTCTTCACCGACGGTGTCGCGCGTCACATACAACTGCATGCGGCCCGACATGTCCTGGATGGTGACGAAGCTGGCCTTGCCCATCACGCGCTTGAGCATGATGCGGCCAGCGATGCTGACCGTGATCGGCGCGGCGTCGAGCGCTTCGGTCTCCAGCGCGCCATAGGCCTCGTGCAGCGGCTGGGCCAGGTGTTCGCGGCGGAAATCATTCGGATAGGCCTGGCTGGCCTCGCGCCACTTGGCAAGCTTGGCGCGGCGTTCGGCGATGATGTGGTTCTCGTCTTGGATGATGTCGTCGGACATGGGATCAGGTCTCAATGCGGGCAAAGTGCCGCCAGAGCGGCGGACGTAAACCCGATATTGTGACGGATCAGCGCGGTGGTGTCACATCGGCGGCGACGTAAGTCCTGTTTTCTGTCAAAGTATCGGGCTTTCAAAAAACTCGCCGTAATTGCCGGAGCCGTTGTATGAGCCAAGTCCACGTCTATGATTCCACCCTGCGCGATGGTGCCCAGGCGCAAGGCATCTCCTATTCGGTGGAAGACAAGATCAAGATCGTCGAGCGCCTCGACGCGCTGGGCGTGGCCTACATCGAAGCGGGCAATCCCGGCTCTAACCCCAAGGATCTGGAGTTTTTCCGCCGTCTGGGCGAGCTCAAGCTCACCCACAGCAAGATCATCGCCTTCGGCGCTACGCGCAAGATCGGCATCCGCCCCGAAGACGACAACAACCTGCGCTCCCTGCTGTCGGCCGGCACCGAGGCCGTCGCCATCTTCGGCAAGAGCTGGGATTACCAGGTCACCGACATCCTGCGCACCAGCTTGGCCGAAAACCTCGCCATGATCGGCGATACCATCGCCTACCTGAAAGCGCAGGGCAAGGAAGTGGTGTTCGACGCCGAGCACTTCTTCGACGGCTACAAGGCCAATGCCGACTACGCCCTGCAGGCGCTGGCCGCCGCCGCCGAAGCCGGCGCCGACTGTCTCTGTCTGTGCGATACCAATGGCGGCACCTTCCCCGATGTGATCCGCGAGATCACGGCGCTGGTCGTCGCGCGTTTCCCCGGCGTGTCCATCGGCATCCACTGTCACAACGACTGCGAGATGGCGGTAGCCAACTCGGTCGCCGCCGTGCAAGCCGGCGCCACGCAAGTGCAGGGCACCATCAACGGCATCGGCGAGCGCTGCGGCAATGCCAATCTCTGCGCGATCATCCCGAATGTCGAGCTCAAGCTCGGCAAGCGCTGCCTGCCCGAAGGCAGCCTGGTGCATCTGACTTCGCTGGCGCGCAGCGTCAGCGAGATCGCCAACATGCCGCACAACGAAAAAGCGCCCTATGTCGGCAACGACGCCTTCGCGCACAAGGGCGGCATGCACATCGACGCGGTGAACAAGAACCCGATCTCCTACGAACACATCAATCCGGAACTGGTCGGCAACAGCCGCCGCATCCTGATGAGCGAAGTCGCCGGCCGCAGCACCCTGCTGGCGCGCATCAACAAGCTCGACCCCAGCCTGACCAAGGACTCGCCCGAAACCCAGGCCATCGTCGACAAGCTCAAGGAGCTCGAACACGAGGGCTACCAGTTCGAAACCGCTGAGAGCTCCTTCGAACTGGTGGTGCGCAAGCTCTTGGGCATGCACAAGCCTTTCTTCGAACTCAAGGAATTCAAGGTCATCGTCGCCGAACCGGCGCTCAGCGGCAGCAACTCCAATGCGCTGATCAAGATCGCCGTCGGCGGCGAAGAAGAAATCACCGCCGCCGAAGGCGACGGCCCGGTCAACGCGCTCGACAAAGCGCTGCGCAAGGCGCTCGAACGCTTCTACCCGGTGATCCGCGAGATGAAGCTCACCGACTACAAGGTGCGCGTGCTCGACTCCGACAAAGCCTCCGCCGCCAAGGTGCGCGTGCTGATCGAAACCTCGGATGCCGAAGCCCAATGGACCACGATCGGCGTCTCTACCGACATCATCGACGCCAGCTGGAAAGCCCTGGTCGACGCCATCGAATTCAAGCTGGTGCGCGAGCAGGGCAACTGAGCTGCACCGCAAAGGCGCGAAGGCAGGCAAAAACGAAGGCTTCACCGCAAAGGCGCAAAGGTGCGCAAAGGGCCGCGAAGGTGTTTGTTTCTGCGAGGTGGTCGCGCAGATGCGATGAGGCTGTGACGCAGGCCCGCAGGGGGGCGAGTTTTCCCCTCTCCCGCTAGCGGGAGAGGGTGGCGCGAGAGCGCCGGGAGAGGGCTTCGTCCCGCGTATACAACGACCCGTTCGGCCCGAGTGCACCGCCAGGCGCGTATCGAGGGCTGCCTTTAAAGCGGAATCCCGACCGCTTAGCCCAGGCGAGTGCTGAAGCCAGCGCTATCGTCGTAATGCAGTTCAGTTAAGACATCTTCAGTTTTTGGGCGACGGATTTTTGACGCACAGGGCGCGAAGAAAGACAGAAGGTCCACAAAGGAACCCCCAAAATCGTTTCCCTTTGTGGACCTTTGCTTTTCCTTTGCGTCCTTTGCGTCAAAAGCCAGCGCATCAAACATGCTCGTATGCTGATCAAATTGCCTCCTTCAGAGGTTTCGTTTCATCGCGCTACGCTGCCGCGCTTTGATACGGGCTGGCCTTGTCATTCTTTGGGGAGCGATATTCCGAGTTTGCTGAGAAATTTTCTGAAACCCGGATGATGATTGGACCCGATGTAAATACCCAGAACAAGTAAGGATATTATTTTTAAAATTTGCTTGTAAGCGCCCGCAGTTCCGGTCCAGTGGCTCAATACAGCGTACAGAGCGCTTATTGTGAAGCCTGCTCCGGTCAGGCCGAACAGCCTATTGTAGATTTTACGTGCGGCCGGATTCGGGTTCGTCGAGGGATCCGCTCCGGCGGAGAACCCGAGTATCAGCAGCAGTGACACGAACATGATCGTTGGCGCCACGAGATTTTTATTCCCTGTACGCACTCCGACAAAGAGGACGAATGCAGCCAAAAGATAGCAAACGCACTGCAGCGCGATGGTGAATTTTCTCATTCCGGCGTCAAGGTTTGGAGATGAAGGTATTGCCAGATTTTGAGCAGGGCTTTTGGGGTGATTCAGCGACGGGAAGTAGCCCGGATGCAGCGCAGCGGAATCCGGGAGCGGCCTCAATGATCGAAAAGCTCGGGTTGTGTTCATTGGGCTATTTGCTGAATTTACCGGCCCGCGCGGCTTTTTTTGCATATCCGGTGGGATGAAGGGTTAGCTCTCGGCGGATACATATGGGTGAAACTTCGATAGGGAGCGAAGCAGTAGGACGGGAAACTTATTCTCGAATGCCGAAAGGTACTTGCGAGTTATAAGTGAAATATCTGATCTGACTTGGTTGAGAAGAATCTCGCCCCAATGATCAGGAGAATATCTCATGATGTTGCTGAAGGCGTTCGTCAGCAGGAAATGCAGGCAAAGTTCTGGAAGCACAATCGGGAAGAAGGGATTTTCGATATACCAGAACCGCCCGCGTATGTCGGAATATATGGTTGCACGAATCTTGTGTGCCTCAGTGAATGGGATCGTGACAATGGTCTTTCCATGTCGCTCCCCTCGCTGAAACTCGCCAAATGCATTGTCAATATCTGCCGTGGCAGGGCGGGTTTCTCCATCTCCAATTTGGAGTTCCCATTTGACGCTTCTCGGGTCGCTGACGGTCGTTATCTCAAGAGGAAATGTCCTAGAAGGCTTTCCAGTCACAAGACTGTAGTACTCGCGAATTTCAGGGACCATACTAAGCAGCGTGCCGGTGCCGACGCTGGTTCTTGTCTTGTAAAAGGCCAAAATGGAGGCTTCGTTGTCTTGAATGATGGTGGTTCGCCGGTCGCGGACGGTTGAGCTCGGGAACGACGTAAACAAGTCGCTAAATGTGCCCTGCTTTATATCGCCGCCAAATTGCGCCCGTATTTGGTCCGGTAGATAGTTGAGGCCGTGTGATCCCGGTAGACCATCAAGGACGTAACGTACCGGGTTGTTTAAAATGACAACTGCGTAAGCGTATGCCGTAAGAGCGTAAAAAAAATTGAGCGGCTTAACCATCAATGAGCCGGCACGTCCCGATTGATACAGTTCGCGCCCTTGTTTCATGCAGTTCTTTAACCGTTGTGCTTCGGATACGCTTATTCCGGCATTTCTAGTTGTCCCGGTAGTTCGCTTTCGTAGCTTGTAGAGCTCTCGAATATGTTCGGCATTCTCTGCGTTCTCGAGCAGTTCGATTAGAGATGAGGAGAAATGAAGCTCCTCAACACTGAGTAGCTTGAATGGGCTCTCGCTCTTGATATGAGCGGCGACTTCGTTTCGTAGGAGAAACAGATTCTTTGCGCGATACGCCTCTGGACTCTTCAGATCCAGGATGCCACTTGCTTGTATGTAGCTTTCTATCTTGTTCTCATGTTCAGCCTGAACTTCTGCACTCAGAGTTTTCCATGTACGCGTGACTTCATCGCGCTTCTTAAGTTCTGCCGCGTAATCGATGGAAGACTCAAATGGCGATTCATTCGTTACTGGGGTGAGTTCAACGGCGTCAGTTAATATGGCTTCGATCATGGTGTGTGCGATGGATAAAGAAGGCTAGCGTGTGGCTGAGCGATCTGCGCGATCTTTCGCGTAACGCGCTCGAACGTTTGACGAGAGGGAATGGTTAGCGAAGTAATCGGCCGAAGGCGCCGCAAATCGTCCGGAAGTTAATCTTAACTGTCATTAAGAATCATATGGTTACGAGGATTGACTTGAGAGGTGCTTGGGTTCTGACCATGCTCAAAACGTGCTGATCGCCCCTTTGCAAGTGCGTGAGACAGCGACATTTCGCGGCAGCCTTCGCAACAGTTGCTTTTTATCGTGCAGTACGCAGTGTTTTGAATGGTGATCTTTCCGCAGCCGTCGCATTCAAGAAACATATCATCAAACCCCCAGTACATCGTGGAATCGGCCTCGTAGTTCTTGGGTATGAATGATTTCAAGTACCCGGCGTTCGATTCAGGGTCTGGAATTTCTTCAAACGCGACAAATAGTGGCTCTCCAATTTCATCCGCAAATGATTGCATTAACTCATTGTCGTACTGATACCGCCCGCGTACTTCGAAGTACCCGAAGTCTGGAAGGTAGAAATCAGGGAGATACGATTTCCCGTTGACATTGAACCCCTGCTGCTCGTAAAGCCAGCGGATGCCTGCAGCATCGAAGAATACCGCCCACCTTGCTTCTAGACGCGATCGAAACCAGTAACTTTTGTAATGCGTTTGGATTGGGGTGATCATCGTTGATGCACCTAACGTTAGGTTAACTTCAAAAATAATTGATTCAAATATCTACATCACTTTGACGGATAAACCACTTTACCCTCAAAGCAAGATCATTCTTCAGCGCCGCATCAGTTCGATAGATAAGCCAGCTTGAACACCGCCCCGCAAGCTCAAGCATCCTCCCATCCACCCCGCGCAGCCTAGATGCAAATCAAGTAGAACCATACACGCCGGGCATGGGCGAGTGTGTTCCTGCCCGAAAGGGCATGTCTCTGGTGGCGGGATTCGGGGTTTGAGCGGTGTGAGTGCGGCGCTCAGCGTTGGCCGGCGGGCTCTACACGCTGTTGCTCGGCCGGCTCATTCCAGCCAGGGGTTGCACAGCTGCAAGCTCGGCAGGCCCGCAAAGTCTGCGCTGTTGCGGGTGACCAGCACCAGACCGTGGGCAATGGCAGTGGCGGCAAGCAGGCCGTCGATGGCGGGCAGGGGACGTCCGGCGTCGACGCGCAGGCGGCCCCAGCAGTGGGCGACGGCTTCGTCGATGCCGAGTAGCCTGCCGGAAAATTGCGCCGGCACGGTGTCTTCAAGCCAGCGCCGCAGGGCGGTCTGGCGTTGGCCCGGCGCCATTTTTTCGACTCCGTAACGGATCTCGCCCAGCGTGAGGCTGCTCAGATATTGTTCGGCCAGCGGCTGGGCGGCCATCCACTCAAGCACGCGGGCCTCGGGCTGCGCGCGGGTGATTTCGGAGAGGACGTTGGTGTCGAGCAGATATTTCACAGGCTGAATTCGCGCGGCAGCGAGCGATCCCGCTCCAGTTCGAGTTCCGCAGCGAACAGCGGTGAGGCGCGCAGGAAGTCCAGCAGCGAACCCTGCGCCGTGGCGGGGGCAAACTGGCGTTGATAGTCGGCGACGGACATCACGATGGCTGCGGGCCGGTTATGTACGGTGATCTCTTGCGGGCCCTGTTCATTGGCACAACGCACCAGCTCGCCCAGTTGTGCCTTGGCTTCTGCCATTTGCCAAACCTGCATGAGAATCTCCTGATTTGACCAAGTTGGTCAAATTCTAGGTGAAGCCTAGCCTGAGTACAAGTGCATCGATGCGGGCATCGCGGCCTCGGGCTGCGCCCTGGCTGCACAACGCCGTCGTCTCGGGTCGGCGCGAAACCAGGCTGGGCGGGCTGTTCAGGCTGGCTGCAGCATCACCAGCTTGATGTGTTCGTGCTCTACCGGGTGCAGGGTGACTTGCTGGTAATGGATCAGGCCGCGCTGAGGGTGCAGGAAGCCGCGCTCGCCGCCCTGGCGTTCGAGCACGTCGTGCTGTTTCCAGAACTGGGCGAAGTCTGGGCTGGCGGCGGTGAGCTCGTCGATGAGGCGGAGCAGGGCGGGTTCATCCAGGCGGGTGCGGCAGTCGGCGCGGAATTCGGCGGCGATGCGGCGGGCGCGGGTTTCCCAGTCGACGATCAGGCTGCGTGCGCTGGCGGCGAGGAAGACGAAGCGCAGCAGGTTGGGGGGCTGGCTGTGGGGCTGGTCGAGCCAGCCGCTGAAGAGCACGGCGGCGGCGGCGTTCCAGCCGAGCATGTCCCAGTGGCGGCCCATGATGTAGGCGGGGATGGCAATGTCGGCGAGGCTGGCGAGCAGGGCGGCGGGGGCGTCGTCGGCCGGGCTTTCGCTGGCGGCGCTGTCGCGCCGGCCGGCCATCTCGAACAGGTAGGCACGCTCGGTGCGGGTCAGTTGCAGGGCCTGTGCAAGGCGGGCGAGCACGTCGGCCGAGACATTCACCTCGCGCCCTTGTTCGAGCCAGGTGTACCAGGTGGGGCTGATGCCGGCGAGCTGGGCGACTTCCTCACGGCGCAGGCCAGAGGTGCGGCGGCGGCTGCCAGCGGGAAAACCGAAAGCCTCCGGCGCGCTGCGCTGACGCAGCACCTGCAGGAATTCACCGAGTTCTTTGCGTCGTGCGTCCATGGTTGTAGCTCCGTTTTGAATGGCTTTGGCCCTGCGGGCGGCCTACCGCAAAGGCGCAAAGGGCGCGCAAAGGGCCGCGAAGATCAAAAAAAGATCGATCTAAGTTTAGTGCTCGTGTTTTGCTGATGTTCGTGAGCATTGAGTCCTTTGCGGCCCTTCGCGTTTCCTTTGTGCCTTTGCGGTGAAGTCCTTTCGCAAGCTGCCTATCTCCGTTTTGAATGGCTTGGTCCTGCGGGCGGCCTACCGCAAAGGCGCAAAGAGCGCGCAAAGGGCCGCGAAGGTAAAACATAAAGATCGATTCTTGAGCACTTAATCCTTTGCGGCCCTTCGCGTTGCCTTTGCGCCTTTGCGGTGAAGTCCGTTAGCAAACTGCCTATCTTCGTTTTGAATGGCTTTGGCCCCTGCGGGCGGCTTACCGCAAAGGCGCAAAGAGCACGCAAAGGGCCGCTAAGGAAAAGCATAAAGATCGATTCGTGAGCATTTATTCCTTTGCGGCCCTTCGCGTTTCCTTTGCGTCTTTGCGGTGAAGTGTTCTGCCTTGTTTCCTGAAGTGCCTGCCTCGATACACCGGGCTACGCCCGGCACTCGGCACGAACGGGGTGAAGTGTTTGGTGGAAAACCCCAGAACCGTTCGGCCCGAGTGCGCCCGCAGGGCGTGTATCGAGGGCGGGCAGTAACTCCAAAATCAATCCTTTGCGGCCCTTCGCGTTGCCTTTGCGTCTTTGCGGTGAAGTGTTCTGCCTTGTTGCCTGAAGTGCCTGCCTCGATACACCGGGCTGCGCCCGGCACTCGGCACGAACGGGGTGAAGTGTTTGGCGGAAAACCCCAGAACCGTTCGGCCCGAGTGCGCCCGCAGGGCGTGTATCGAGGGCGGGCATCGACTCCACATATCAATCCTTTGCGGCCCTTCGCGTTTCCTTTGCGTCTTTGCGGTGAAGTGTTCTGCCTTGTTTCCTGAAGTGCCTGCCTCGATACACCGGGCTACGCCCGGCACTCGGCACGAACGGGGTGAAGTGTTTGGTGGAAAACCCCAGAACCGTTCGGCCCGAGTGCGCCCGCAGGGCGTGTATCGAGGGCGGGCAGTAACTCCAAAATCAATCCTTTGCGGCCCTTTGCGTTTCCTTTGCGCCTTTGCGGTGAAGTCTTTTAGCAAACTGCCTATCTCCGTTGTGGATGGCTTTGGCCCTGCGGTGAAGGTTTTCCGCCTTTGCGGTGAAAGTCTTTTCAAGCCCTTTCTATTACTCGCAGTACTAGTATAAACAATTGTCTTGTTCTGGTACTGGCGCGGCTCTAAGATGCGCGCCTGTGCCGTGTGGTCTATGGTGAATCTCCCGATTCAGCGCACGGTTTTCCCTGTTCTAGCGAAGGAGCTGCCATGGCAGGCAAGACGCTTTACGACAAGTTGTGGGATCCGCATGTGGTCCGCCAGGAAGAAGACGGTACCTGTCTTCTCTATATCGACCGTCACCTGGTGCACGAAGTGACCAGTCCGCAAGCTTTCGAAGGCCTGCGTCTGGCTGGCCGCAAGGCTTGGCGCAGCACCTCGGTGGTGGCGGTGCCCGACCACAACACGCCGACCAATAACTGGGACCGCGACATCGAAGATCCGATCTCGAAGACCCAGGTCGATACGCTGGATGCGAACATCAAGGAATTCGGTTCGCTGATGTACTTCCCGTTCAAGCACAAGAACCAGGGCATCATCCACGTCATCGCGCCGGAAAACGGTGCGATCCTGCCGGGCATGACGGTGGTCTGTGGTGACAGCCACACGGCGACGCACGGCGCCTTCGGCGCGCTGGCGCACGGCATCGGCACTTCGGAAGTCGAGCACGTGCTGGCCACGCAGACGCTGATCCAGAAGAAGTCCAAGGCCATGCTGGTCAAGGTCGAGGGCAAGCTGGGTCTGGGCGTGACCGCCAAGGACGTGGCGCTGGCCATCATCGGCAAGATCGGCACTGCCGGCGGCACGGGTTACTGCATCGAGTTCGGCGGATCGGTGTTCCGCGAGCTGACGATGGAAGGCCGTATGACGGTCTGCAACCTCGCCATTGAAGCGGGTGCGCGCGCCGGCATCATCGGCGTCGATGACAAGACCATCGCTTACCTCAAGGGCCGCCCCAATGTGCCGAGCGGCGCAGCCTGGGACACTGCCGTGTCCTACTGGAACACGCTGCATTCGGACGCCGATGCGAAGTTCGACGCCGTCGTCGAAATCGATGCCGCAAGCATCGAACCGCAAGTGACCTGGGGCACCTCGCCCGAGCAGGTGCTGGCGGTCGGTGGCAAGGTGCCGAATCCGGCGAACGAGGCCGATCCGGTCAAGCGCACGGGTATCGAGAACGCGCTCAAGTACATGGGCCTCACGGCTGATCAGCCGATTACCGACATCAAGATCGACAAGGTCTTCATCGGTTCCTGCACCAATTCGCGTATCGAAGACTTGCGCGCGGCCGCAGTGGTCGCCAAGGGCAAGAAGGTCGCGGGCAATGTGAAGCTGGCGATGGTTGTGCCGGGTTCCGGCATCGTCAAGCGTCAGGCGGAAGAAGAAGGTCTGGACAAGATCTTCATCGAAGCCGGCTTTGAGTGGCGTGAGCCGGGTTGCTCGATGTGTCTGGCGATGAATGCTGACCGCCTGACGCCGGGCGAGCGCTGCGCATCGACCTCGAACCGCAACTTCGAAGGCCGTCAGGGCCCCGGTGGTCGTACCCACCTGGTGAGCCCCGCCATGGCGGCTGCCGCGGCCATCGCCGGTCACTTCGTCGACGTCCGCGCTGCGGCCAACTGAGGAGAACACAGATGAAAGCCTTCACCCAGATCAATGGCCTTGCAGCACCGCTGGACCGCGCCAACGTCGATACCGACGCGATCATCCCCAAGCAGTTCCTCAAGTCGATCAAGCGTTCGGGCTTCGGCCCCTACCTGTTCGATGAGTGGCGCTACCTCGACCACGGCGAGCCGGGCATGGACTGCACGAATCGTCCGAAGAATCCGGACTTCGTGCTCAACCAGCCGCGCTACCAGGGTGCGCAAGTGCTGCTGGCGCGCGAGAACTTCGGCTGCGGCTCCTCGCGCGAACACGCGCCCTGGGCCATCGAAGACTTCGGTTTTTCCGTGATGATTGCGCCGTCTTTCGCCGACATCTTCTTCAGCAACAGCTACAAGAACGGCATTCTGCCGATCGTGGCTTCGCATGAAGTGGTCGACCGCCTGTTCAAGGAATGCGAAGCGACTGAGGGCTACACGCTCAATGTCGATCTGCCCGCACAAACCGTGACCACGCCGAGCGGCTTCTCGTTCAGCTTCGACATCACGCCGCACCGCAAGCACTGCCTGCTCAACGGCCTCGATGAAATCGGTCTGACCCTGCAGCACGCCGACGAGATCAAGAGCTTTGAAGCGAAGCACAAGGCGGCACAGCCCTGGCTGTTCGCCTGAGGCGGTAACAAAACGCACTGCACGATCTGTAGAGAGCGTTTCGCAGATCAAGCAGTGTATTTTTGACGCGAAGGGCGCGAAGAGAAGCAAAGAAAGTTTCGCAAAGTCAGCGCGCAAGACAATCTTGTGAGGTGAAACTTTGCGAACCTTGTTTTGGCTTTGCGCCCTTCGCGTCAAAGACCGCCAGACATTAGGGCGCGCACCATTTCACCCGCAAGGCATCGCTGCTGCGCAGTGCGTACCCTAAGCAAAACTGGAATTCGACAAAGGATAAATATGAAAATCTGTTATCTGCCCGGCGATGGCATCGGTCCGGAAATCATGGCGCAAGCGCTGCGCGTGCTGGATGTTTTCAAGAAGGAAGGCCTGAACATCGAGCTCGAAGAAGCGCTGCTCGGCGGTGCTGCAGTCGATGCCACCGGCGTGCCTTACCCGGAAGCCACGCAGAAGGCTGCACGCGCGGCTGACGCCGTGCTGCTGGCCGCTGTCGGCGGCCCGAAGTGGGACGTGCTGCCGCGCCCGCAGCGCCCGGAACGTGGCCTGCTGGGCATCCGCAAGGATCTCAACCTGTTCGCCAATTTGCGCCCGGCCGTGCTGTATCCGGAACTGGCCAATGCCTCCTCGCTGAAGCCTGAAATCGTGGCCGGTCTGGACATCATGATCGTGCGTGAGCTGACCGGCGACATCTACTTCGGCGAGCCGCGTGGCATCAGCGAAGAAGGTGGCAAGCGCGTCGGCCGCAACACCATGATCTACAACGAAGACGAAATCCGTCGTATCGCGCACGTCGCCTTCAAGGCCGCACAGAAGCGCAGCAAGAAGCTCTGTTCGGTCGACAAGATGAACGTGCTCGAAACCACCCAGCTGTGGCGTGACGTGGTCATCGAAGTCTCGAAGGAATATCCGGATGTCGAACTCAGCCACATGCTGGTCGACAACTGTGCGATGCAGCTGGTGCGCGCACCGAAGCAGTTCGACGTGGTGGTCACCGGCAATATGTTCGGCGACATCCTCTCTGACGAAGCTTCGATGCTCACCGGTTCGATCGGCATGCTGCCCTCGGCCTCGCTCGACGAGAACAACAAGGGCATGTACGAACCCTGCCACGGCTCGGCACCGGACATCGCCGGCAAGAACCTCGCCAATCCGCTGGCGATGATCCTGTCGGTGGCGATGATGATGCGCTACACCTTCGCCAACGAAGCGGCGGCGACGCGTATTGAAACCGCCGTCAAGAAGGTGCTGGCTGCCGGCCTGCGCACCGGCGACATCTACGAAGAAGGCACGCAGCGCGTGTCGTGTAGCGAGATGGGCGACGCGGTGGTGGCTGCGCTCTAAGGCGATCGCTGCACAGCTTTGGCTGTCGCGGAACGGGGCAGTGTGGCGATTCGCTGCACTGCCCCGTTTTACATGGAAGGCCGGCGTCATCAGCCTGCAATGGCGTTCAGCTCAAATGCATGCTTTTGTCTGATCCCCTCAGGAGCTTGAAGATGACTGCAGGCCGTTTGAAGCGTATTTTGTCCGGCTCCGGCCTCGTGTTGCTGCTGGCCTTGAATGGATGTGCGATGGACTCTGCCCAAACCGGACCCAAGCTGATCGGCCGTGCCGCCAATGGTTTGCCCTTGGTGATCGGGCATCGTGGCGCCAGTGCGTATTTCCCCGAGCACACCCTGGCTGCGTATCAGAAAGCCATCGAACTGGGCGCCGACGTGATCGAGCCCGATCTGGTCAGTACCAAGGATGGTGTGCTGGTGGCGCGCCATGAGAACGAGATCGGCGGCACCACCAATGTGGCGAGCAAGCCCGAATTTGCTGCGCGCAAAACCACCAAGCTCATCGACGGTCAGCCGGTGACAGGCTGGTTCACCGAGGATTTCAGCTATGCCGAGCTGAAGACGCTGCGCGCCCGCGAGCGCATTCCTGCCAATCGGCCGGACAATGCCCGCTACAACGACCAGTTCGAGATTCCCAGCCTCGATGAGGTGATCGCCCTGGTCAAAGCGCATGAGCAGCGCAGCGGCCAGCGCATCGCGATCTACCCGGAAACCAAGCACCCGAGTTATTTCCAGAGCATTGGCTTGTCGCTCGAAGAGCCGCTGGTGAAAACCCTGCATGCTGCGGGCTATCACGGCAAGCAGGCGCCGGTGTTCATCCAGAGCTTTGAGGTGGCCAATCTCAAGAAGCTGCGCGGCATGACCGATCTGCCCCTGGTGCAGCTGATCGATAATCCGAAAAACACGCCGGCCAATGGCATGCCGCGCAATGTTCCCTGGGACTTCTACCTCGCCCGCGATGCCCGCACCTATGCCGACCTGACGACGGCAGAGGGTTTGCGCGAGATCGCGCGCTATGCCGACGCGGTCGGGCCGTACAAGGAAATCATCATCCCGCGCACGGCGGACAATCACATGGGTACGCCGAGCAGCTTCGTGCGCGATGCACACGCCGCTGGTCTGGGCGTGCACATCTGGACCCTGCGCCCGGAAAATCCCTTCCTGCCGCTGGAGTTCCGCCAGGGCGATGCCGCCTCGCTGAGCCAGCGGGGTGACATAGTGGCCGAGGTGATGGCTTATCTGCGTGCCGGCGTCGATGGCGTGTTCAGCGACGATCCGGGTCTGCTGCGCAGCGCGGTGCAGAAATTCGCCGCCCAGCGTGACTGAGCAGGCGCTCAGTCGAACAGTGCGTCGATATCGGCCTGCAGATCCTGGTTGTCGACCGTGGCGGCAGGCGCTGCGATGAGGCCGTTTTCGACCAGGCTCTCGTAACGGTTGATCTGGTTGCGGCCGTTGTCCTTGGAGAAGTACAGGGCTTCATCGGCGCGGCCAAGGATTTCGGCCGGCGTCAGCGAGGGGTCGATCTGCATATAGCCCATCGAGCAGGTGACCTGGCCGACCTGCGGGAATTCGTAGACCTCGACGGCCTGGCGGAAGCGCTCGAAAACCTGGTGGGCGTCTTCCGGCGTGACGTGGCGTAGCAGCACCACGAACTCCTCACCGCCGAAGCGGAACAGCTTGTCGCTGGCGCGAAAATTCTTGCGCATCAGTTCAGCGAGGCGCAGCAGGACTTCGTCGCCGAACAGGTGGCCGAAGTTGTCATTGATGCGCTTGAACTTGTCGATATCGAGCACGCCCAGCCAGCAGGGGCGCGCCGCCTTGTTGTCGCTGCGCTTGCCGCTGTCGTGACGGTTGGCTTGCCCGGCAATCGAGATGAAGCGGTCGAAATTTTCGTCGAAGGTCTTGCGGTTGTGCAGGCGGGTCAGGGTGTCGAGCTCGGCGTAATCAAGCAGCGCCAGGTGCTCGGAGTAGATGCTGAGCAGTTCGCGTATGCTTTCGATCAGCGCTTCGCCGGGCTCGCCATCGCATTGCGCATCAAGCACGGCCTGCGGGCCGGTGCCGCGATTGACGGAAAACACCAGGCGCACGCCAGCGCCTTCATTGTCCGCGCTGATGCCATCGGGTGAGACGCTGCACACTTGCAGCATGGGGTCGGCAAACAGGGCGTAGTCGTCGTGATCGAAGTTGTCGGTGTCGATGATCGAGGACAGCCCGCCGCGTACCGCCCAGGCTTCGGGAATGCTCAGCATTCCCTTGTGCGAGTTGCGTACGGCGTAGAGGATGACGGTGTGCGCATCGAGGATCTGCAAGGCCGCCTGGACTAGATCCTCACCCATCTTCGGCCGGTCGCGCGTACCTAAAAGCCTGTGCAGCTGCCGGAGTAAATGCAACGTGCTACTTTCGGAACGCATCGACGGAGTCAGATCGTTGTGCATAAGCAGCTCGGCGCTGAGGATTCCGCATTTTACGGCGGGATAGGGGAAAACCTTAGGGTGTGTTCACAGCAGACACACTACTTGCGTACTCTGAACACGAGCTAGCCTAACAGGCGTTTGAGTTCAGATGGAAAACACCCGCCGAAAGGCGTAATGCAGTTCAGTTAAGACCTATTCAGTTTTTGGGCGACGGATTTTCAACGCAAAGGACGCGAAGAAAGACAGAAGGTCCGCAAAGGAAACCAAAAAATCGTTTTCCTTTGTGGACCTTTGCTTTTCCTTTGCGCCCTTTGCGTCCTTTGCGTCCTTTGCGTCAAATGCCAGCGCATCAAACATCTGCATAGCCTAACTGAACGGTATTACCGTTGAATGGCGGGCTTTGCGGTGCTTGCACAACATCCTGTGCGCAGTCTTAATCGAGCTGGCGACGCAGCACGCCGATGGGCGGCGCCCAGTCGTCAGCCGGCTTTTTCTTGCGTGTCACCAGGGTTAGCTGGGCGGGCTGGAAGACGTTGGCGTTGTGCGTCACCGGCGTGGTGATCAGGTATTGCGCACGGGTGGCGCGCAGGAAGGCGCCGACGCGGTCGATATTGGCGACGTCCAGGTGGGCGAAGGGTTCGTCGATGAAGACGAAGCCGCCGGGGCGGGCGTCGTCCATCAAGAGGCCGATCAGCAGGATCAGCGACTTCATCACCTGCTGGCCGCCCGAGGCTTCGCCGTCATTGAGGCTTTGCGCGCCCTTCTGGTCGAAGTCGAAGGCGACTTCGAGGCCCGCTGCGTGCAGGGTGGCGTCGTCGTTGTCCAGCGTCGGCACCGGGCATTCGACATGCACGCCGGAGAGCTCGCCAAGGGCGCGCAGATTCTTGCCGTATTGCTTGACCGTGGCGCGCAGCTTGGCGATGTAGGCGGCGCGGGCGTCATCGACCATGCTGCGGGTGCGTTCTGAATACGCCAGGCGCTGGCCGTAGTCGGTTTCGCGCTGTGTGAGTTCCAGCGAGAGCTTTTCGCGCACGATCAGCACGCTCTCGTCACGCGGCCATTCTCCTTCGTTGAGGCGGCGCTTGAGGCGCCCCAGTTCGTTGCGCGCGCCGGCCAGGCCGCCGTAGTGCTCGGCCAGCTCCTGCAGGGCATCGGCTTCGAGCCAGTGGCGCGGCATGCCGCGGCGCTTGCTGCGCAGGCGCATCAGACGGGCGGCTTGTTCCAGACGCTGCGGCCGCGCTTCGGCGCTCAGGCGGCTGAGCGTATCGCGCGCTTGAGCGAGGTCGCGGCCACGGCGGTCGGCTTCGATGGCGATGCCGGAGAGGCGTTCCTTGCAGCGCTCCAGCTCTTGCTTGGCCGCTTCCAGGCGTTGTTCAGCCGCTTGCAGGCTGGCGAGTGCCGCCGGCTTGTCTTGCTCGGCGGCTTCGAATTCGCCGCTGCGCGAGAGCAGCAGCTCGGCGGCCTGCATGCCGAGCAGCTTTTCGCGGGCGACCTGCATCGCCGTCTCGGCTTCGCTTTGCTTCTTGTGCGCCCAGCCCAGCTGCTTGTCGAGCTCGGCGACTTCCTTCTGCAGCGCTTCCAGACGCGCGCTGCGCGCTAGTTCGCCGAACCAGAAGTCGAGCGGCACGCCGAGGTGGCGGGCGCCGCGCCGTTCGCGGTGGTAGCCGTCACGGGTGATCCAGTCCTGATCCTTGGGCAGCTTGCTGGCGGCCAGGGCGTTGTCGACGCGGCGGATGCGGCCCAGCAGTTCGGCTAGCCACTTCGGCGGATCGCCGGCGAAATTGACGATCTCCAGCAGGCTGCCGGGCGTGGCCGCCGGCACCGGGCTGCGGTCGGGCACGATGAAGTGGCGGAAGCGCTCGCGCTCACCCAGGCTCCAGGCGGCGCTGCGGTCGGCCTCGTCTTCGAGCAGGATCAGCGAGCGGTAGGGGCGCAGGATGGCTTCGAGCGCGCCTTGCCACATGGGATCGGTGACTTCGATGATTTCGGCCAGCAGCTGGTGTTCGATGCCCGCGTCGTGCAGCACTTTGCGGAAGCGCAGGGTTTCGCTGTCGGCCGGCGGGCCGCTGCGGGCCTGGGCGTCGCGCAGCTGCTGCGAGACTTCCTCGAAGCGGGCGGTCAGATCGCGCAGCTTGCCGCGTGCGGCCTGCCAGTCGGTGTAGGCGCTGGCGGCGGCATCTTCGGAATTGAGCGCGTCCTTGCCGTGCTCGCGGGCCACGCGCTCGCGCAGGGCGTCGCGTTCGGCAAGCTTCTTGTCGAGGTCGCGCAGCTGGTCGCGGGCGGCCAGCCACTGGCTATTGGTGTCATTGACGCGCTGGCCGGCTTCGTCCAGCCATTGCTGGGCGGCCTGGCGTTCGCCGCTGAGGTCGCCGACGCGGGCCTGGGATGCGTCGCGCAGCCCTTCGGCCTCGCGCAACTGCAGGCGCACCTGGCGCAGGCGCTCGCGCCAGGCATCGCTTTCCTCGCGCAGCTCGGCTACTTCGAGGCGCGGAATCGCATCGCTTTCCAGGGCCTGGGCTTCGCCATGCAGATTGCGCCATTCGAGGAAGCGATCCGCCTCCAGACGTTTGTTCTCGGTCTGCGCCTTGAGGCGTTCGAGGTCCAGCGACAGCGCTTCAAGCTCGCGCTGGGCGCTCTTCTGCTCTTCGCGCGCGGCCTGGTAGTTGTCCAGCACTTCCTTGTCGCCGAAGACATCGAAAACCAGGTCGAGCAGGGCGCGCGGCGAGTATTCGCAGAGCTTGTCGGTGTCGCCTTGCTCCAGCGACAGCACCTTGGCAATCGCCGGCGTCAGGCCGGCGTAGGCCAGACGCGACTGGTAGTCGCGCAAGCCCAGCCACTGCGCCGATTCTTCAAGCTGCTCGACCGAGAACAGGCCGTCCTCGATGGTGTATTCACGCGTCCAGTCACCGCCGGCGCGTTTGACGCGGCAGGCGAGGGTGATGTCGTCCTTGAGGCAGGGGAAGAAGGGCCGTTTGCCGGTCGAGCCGGGGCGGTTGGAGACGGTGGCGCGAATCCACGCAAAGCCGGCATTGGAGCGGCGCACGTAACGGCGGAAATCGCGCTTGCCCGAGCAGCGCAGCGCGAACAGCGTACGCATGGCGTCGAGCAGGGTGGTCTTGCCGGAGCCATTGGGCCCGACGATGGTGATGATCTGGGCATCGAGCGGCAGCGTGAAGCGGCGCCAGAAGTCCCAGTGGACGAGTTCGATGTCGCGGATGTGGAACATGGGTCTTAGCGATCTGCCGCTAGATGCGGCACGTTGTAGTGTGGAATGTGCTGGTCCGAGCTGATCAGGATCAGGCCTTCGATCAGTGTCTGGGCAATCATCACGCGGTCAAACGGATCGAGGTGATGAGGCGGTAGTTGCCCTGCGGCTATGGCGTGATCGAAGCTGATGGGGAGGGGATGAAACTCATAGGCGGACAGCTCTTTCAGTATTTGCGGGGCCAGCGGCGCATGCAGCTTGCCCGAGGAGCGCTTTATTTCGATTTCCCAGAGTGCAGCGGCACTGACGAAAATCTCATTGTGTTCAATGCTGAGGACCTGGCGTGCCTGTTGGCCGAGTCTCGGCGAGTCGGCCAACCACCACAGCAAGGCATTGGTGTCGAGCAGGTAGCGACTCAATCGTCACCCCGGCCTTCAAAGTATTTCTGCACGTCTTCGGGAAGCGGCGCGTCAAAGTCGTCGGCCATCCAGATTTGTCCCCGCAGCGCGCCTGGCACACGTGGCGCACGTGCCGCTTGAACAACTGGAACCAACCTCACAGCAGGTACGCCGGCCTTGGCGATGATCACTTCTTCACCTGCCAATGCTTGATCGACCATCTTCGAGAGCTGCGATTTGGCCTCGTGCATATTGAGCGAAAGCATGGCGGTCTCCTGTTGGCTAACCTAGCTAATTTAGTTATCTGGCTGTGTGAAGTAAAGCCGGATCAGCGCCGCGCTTCAAGCTCGGCGTCGTCGATCTCGTCGAGCACGTCTTCGTCCAGGTCGATCTGGCTGGGCAGCGCGCGGCCGGCGGCGGCCAGCACATCGGCGAGGGTGCCGTTGATGATGCGGTCGGCGAGCACGCGGTAGTCGAGCAGCACGTCGAGCAAGGGGCCTTCGACGATGTAGCCGCCACGGCGTTCGATGAAGCCCAGGCGTGCCAGCTTGCCGAGCGCGAAGTTGCGGATCTTGGTGCGGCCGCCGAGCTGGGTGCCGAAGTCGGCGAGCAGGGAGGCTTCGGAGACCGCGCCGGAGACTTCTTCACCGTGCACGATGGGTTTTTCCTGGCCGAACATATCGTTCTGGCCGTCGTCCTCGCGGGTGCGGCGACCGAGCTGGCGTTCGCGCTTGGGCAGGATGATCAGCGCCCAGATGACGATCAGCAGCGCGATCTCGTCACGCGTCAGGCCCATCGTGCTGGCTTGGTAGTCGCGCCCGCCGAAGACGGCTTCGTGCACATCGATCTTCAGGCCGACGGCGACATGCTCGGCAAAGGGATTGTCGAGCAATTCCAGGCCGACGCCCGCCAGGCGCGCTTCGATCTCATGACGGAAAGCCTCATCGACCAGCGCGCGGCGCACTTGCGCATCATTGCGCGGCAGCCAGCGGTGAGCGAGCAGGCGGGCGGTGAGGGAGGTGATGTCGTTGTTCATGGAGTTGTTTTTTGACGCGAAGGACGCGAAGAAAAGCGAAGGTTCACGAAGGTGTTGTGTGCAAGTGGGCTTGCGGAACGACAAAAAGGCAAAAGGGCTCGGCCAGCGCGCAAGTATTTACTTTGCGTACCTTGGCTTTTCTTCGCGCCCTTCGCGTCGAAATCAAACACGTCGCACCACCTCGCCCGCCGAGATATGCGAGACCTCGTCTTCCATCACTTCGATGAGATGACTTTCGAGCATCAGGTCGTAGGGCAGCTGGGTGAGGTCGGCGACCGGGCCTTCGGCCTGGGCTTCTTCGTTGCCGAGCAGCGACAGCAGTGACAAACGATAGCTGGCGAGGCCGAAATTGCCGCCGAGCACCAGCTTGTGGGCCGGTGTGGCTTGCGGGATGTCGGCCAGCTTCTCGGTCAGGCGTACCAGCAGGCTGAGGTCTTCCGACTCGCCGGCCTGATCGATGGGCGCGGCTTCGGCGGGCGGCAAGCTGGTGTCCGCCTCGCGTTGGCGCACTTCTTCGGAGAGCACCGATTCGGCGCGGTCGAGCAGTTCATGGCCGCCCGCAACAAACTGCGTGCGCGGGCCGGCGCCGAGTGCGCCATCGGCGAGCGCGGCGATGCGATGCGTATCGAGCCCGCGCAGCCAGGCAGCGGCATCGCTGGACGACACGCCGGACGCGCCGAGGGTCACGCGCTGCGATTCGATCTTGTTGAGCGCGCGCTGGAAGGCCGCGTCGACGCGGGCCAGGCGGCTTTGCGCGAGGCCGATGGAATGCGCCACGCGGGCCACATCCGGCGTAACTTCGTCTTCATTGTCGGCGAGCAGGCCGCGCAGGATCTGCGTGCCTTTTTCCAGCCAGCGCATATTGCCGGAGAGGCGCGAGCGCGCATCGAGGATGCGGAATTCCGAACCCGAGGCGATGGCGTCTTCAAACGAAGCGGTCAGCGCATTGAGCTTGGCCAGCAGGTGCTGCAGCATCTCCGGCGTGATCGTGCCGGTGGCCTGCATGCCGGCCAGCTGAGTCGTAAGGAAGCCCAGTTCGGCGTCTTCCGACTCGCCAAAGCGCAGCAGCGCAGACACTGCTGCGACGGCGTTGCGGCCGGCGTCGGAGAGCTGATACGTGTTGTCTTCACCAAAGACCATCAGCCCGTTTTCGCGCAAGCGCTTGAGCACCGTTTCGAGCTTGATGGTCTCGATGTAGCTGAAGTGGCGGCGCAGCTCTTCGGGCAGCCAGCGCGGGTGGTCGGCGCGGGCGCCGATCTCGCGCAGCACGTGCAGGCGGATGAATACTTCTTCCTCGCCACCACGGAACAGGGCGATGAAGGTATCCACCAGCGAACGCGCACGCACCAGCGACCACAGCGCCGGTACGTCGTCAGGCTCGACGCCGGGGGTCAGGAATTCGTGCAGATGGAGGTCTTGCGCAGCGCCGTGCAGCATCGTGCTTTAGACGCCTTGCTTGAGACTGGCCTGGATGAAGTCATCCAGATCGCCATCGAGCACGGCTTGCGTGTTGCCGCTTTCAAAGTTGGTGCGCAGATCCTTGATACGGCCCTGGTCGAGCACATAGCTGCGGATCTGGTGGCCCCAGCCGATGTCGCTCTTGGCGTCTTCAAGCTTTTGCTGCTCGGCCTGACGCTTGCGCAGCTCGGCTTCGTAGATGCGCGCACGCAGCATCTTCCAGGCCTCATCTCGGTTGCGGTGTTGCGAGCGGTCGTTCTGGCACTGCACGACGATGCCGGTCGGCACGTGGGTCAGACGCACGGCCGAATCGGTCTTGTTGATGTGCTGACCGCCGGCGCCGGACGCGCGGTAGGTGTCGGTACGCACGTCGGAGGGATTGATTTCGATCTCGATCGAGTCATCGACTTCGGGGAACACGAATACCGACACGAAGCTCGTGTGGCGGCGCGCATTGGAGTCGAACGGCGACTTGCGCACCAGGCGGTGCACGCCGGTTTCGGTACGCAGATAGCCGTAAGCGTGGTCGCCGGTGATCTTGATGGTGGCGCTCTTGATGCCGGCCACATCGCCTTCGGACTCTTCCATCAGCTCGACGGTAAAACCCTTCTTTTCGCAGTAGCGCAGGTACATGCGTTCGAGCATCTGCGCCCAGTCCTGCGCCTCGGTACCACCGGCACCCGACTGGATTTCGATGAAGGCCGGGCTCGGGTCCATCGGATTGTTGAACATGCGGCGGAATTCGAGCTGGCCGACCTTGGCCTGGATCTCGGCGACATCGGCTTCGACCGATTCCACGGTGTCCTCGTCGTCTTCGGCGCGCGCGAGCTCGAACAGCTCGTCGCAGTCCTTCAAGCCGCTATCGATGGATTCGAGATTGAGGACGACATCTTCCAGCGCCTTCTTCTCGCGGCTCAGGGCCTGCGCGTTCTCGGCGTTGTCCCAGATTTTCGGGTCTTCGAGCTGTTTGCTGACTTCGACGAGCTTTTCGGCCTTGTTGTCGTAGTCAAAGATACCTCCGCAGCGACTCGGCGCGTTCGCGCAAGTCACTGATGGCATTACTGATGGCGTTGAGGCGTTCGGCTTCCATGGCGATCCGGCAAAATGAAATCAATCTGCAATTATACCGGTTTGGCCGCGCTTGCCTTGCACTGCTGTGGACTCAAGGCTGATCGAGCCGCCGCGCGCCGCGCCAGGCGCGCACGGCGGCCCGCTGTCAGCTTGGCTATGCGCTCAGTGACAGGGCTTGTTCGCCGTGCTCTGCTGTGACCGGCTCCAGCTCGTCGAGCGAGAGCACGCGGTCAACATTGAGCAGGGTCACGAAGCGGCCGGCGACCTTGCCCATGCCCAGGATGAAGTCGCCGTGGATGCGCGAACCGAAGGAGGGCGGCGGTTCGATATCGCTGGCGGCGATGTCGAGCACCTCATTGACGGCATCGACCAGCACGCCGAACACCTGTTGCTCGGGGCCGCCGTGGGTTTCGACAATGATGATGCAGGTGCGCTTGTTGATCGGCGTCGAGGGCTTGCCGAAGCGCGCCGAGAGGTCCATCACCGGCACCACGGCGCCGCGCAGATTGATCACGCCGCGCACCGTGCTGGGCATCATCGGCACCACGGTGAGCTGGTTGTACTCGATGATTTCCTTGATCGCCAGAATGCCGATGGCCAAGGTCTCGTTGCCGAGCATGAAAGTCAGGTACTGGCCTTGCGCGCTATGCGTTGCGGCGCTGGCCAAAGCGACGCTGCTCGCCGGCGCGTTGCCGGACTTGATGGCTGTCTGTGTACTGTTCATAGGGGATTCCTCATCTCTTTGCAAAAATCCTGTGGTCTGACCGCAGCCGCGATGTTCCAGTGGAACGGCGCAGCTGCGGCGTGAGCCTCAAAGCGGGCGAGCGCTGAGTGCAGTGATCAGAATTTGGCAAAGTCCTTCTCGTCAGGTGCCGTGCTCTGCCCCGCGCTGAAGAAGCTGCGCGCCAGATTGCTATTGCTCGCGATGCGCACGGTGGCGGAGGCGCGTTGCGGCGCGTTCTGACGCTGCTTGCGCTCCTGTGAGCTGGCTACGCGGAAGAAGGACATGGTCTGTTGCAGTTGCTCAGCCTGACCGCTCATCTCCTCGGCCGTGGCAGCCAGTTCTTCGGAGCTGGAGGCGTTTTGCTGAGTGGTCTGGCTCAGCTGGATGATGGCCGAATTGATCTGGCTGACGCCGGAGGATTGTTCTTCGGAGGCGGCGGTGATTTCCTGCACCAGGTCCGAGGTGCGCTTGATGTTGGGCACCATCTGACCGAGCAGATTGCCTGCACGTTCAGCCAGCTCGACGCTGCTGCTTGCAGTGGTGCCGATTTCCTGCGCGGCAATCTGGCTACGTTCGGCAAGCTTGCGCACTTCGGCGGCCACCACTGCGAAGCCCTTGCCGTGTTCGCCGGCACGCGCAGCCTCGATGGCGGCGTTGAGCGCCAGCAGATTGGTCTGGTAGGCGATGTCGTCGATGATGCCGATCTTCTGCGCGATCTGCTTCATCGCGGCCACCGTGGCCTTGACTGCTTCGCCGCCTTCAAAGGCTTCCGAGGCCGCCTTGGTGGCGATGCCGTCGGTGACCTTGGCATTGTCGGTATTCTGCGTGATCGAAGCCGTCATTTCTTCAATCGAGGCGCTGGTCTGCTCCACGCCGGCGGCTTGTTCGCTGGCCGCTTGCGACAGCGCCTGCGCCGTCGCACTGACTTCTTCGGAGGCGCTGGAGAGTGCTTCGGCGCCGTTGTTCACATCCACCACCACGGTGGCGAGCTTGTTCACCGTGCTGTTGACGTATTCCTTCATGCGGGCGAAGGCACCTTCGTACTGCTTGTCGATGCTGTGCGTGAGGTCGCCGTTGGACATCGCCTCCATGACGCGTACCACATCGTCGATGCTCGAACCCGTGGTTTTGACGAAGCTGTTGATGCCTTGCGCCATCTCCAGCTGGAAGCCGGCCAGACCTTGCGGATCGATCTGCTGGCTGAAGTCGCCACGGTTGGCCGCTTCGACCACGCGCTTCTGCCCATCGATGACCTGATTGAGCTTGCCGACCGTGGTATTGACGTATTCCTTCATGCTGGCAAAGGCGCCGGCATAGTTTTTGTCGATCTGCTTGCTCAGGTCGCCTGCGGAGACCGAGCCCATGACACGCACCACATCATCGATGCTCGATCCGGTCGTCTCGACCAGGGAGTTGAGGCCCTTGGCCATCTCCAGCTGGAAGCCGCGCAAACCCTGTTCCTCGACACGGCGTTCGAAGTTGCCGGCGCTGGCCGCTTCGATCACGCGCTGCTGACCTTCGATCACTTGTTTGAGCTTGTCCGTCATGTGCTGCATGGCGGCCAACAGCTGGCCGGTTTCGTCGCGCGAGGTCTGATCGATTTGCACCGACAGATCGCCGCTGGCCAGGCGATTGGCGGTTTCCACAGCTTTGCCCAGCGGCTTGGTCACGCTGCGGCTGATCAGCAGACCCATTCCGATGCCCAGCAGCACACCGCCGATGATGGTGGAGATCATCAGCGTGCGGCTGCTCTCGTAGAGCACGGTGGTGTCTTCGGACGCCTTTTTTGCGTTCGACTCTTTACGCTCAGTCAGCTCACCGAGCTGCTTGTCCAGCATGTTTGACTTCTCATGCAGCTGCTTGAGAGACTGGCTTAACGCTTCGTCGCGCTCGGCGAACTTGGCGCGAGCAGCTAGACTCATGGCGCGTTCCATTTCTTTCAGGTAATCGCTGTAAGTTGTGTCGATTGCGCTAAATACTTGCGCGGCACGCTGACTTACAAATAGTGGTCTGGCCTTAGCGATATTTTCTTTGAATGCTTCTTGGATCTTTTTAATTTGCCCGAGCTGCGCATCGCGTTGCTCCTGATTTGTTGCTAACACGTAGTTGGCTTGGGCTCGGCCGATGTCGAACAGATTGAGATTGACCTCCTTGATCAAGGAGAGTCCCATCAGTTGATTGGCATACATATCGTCAGCCATGTCGTTTATCTTGTTGGAGTTGGAGATACCGATCAGACCGACGATGACGCTGATCGCGGCGACCAGAACAAAGCCGGCGATCAGCCGGGTACCAATCTTCAAATTTGAAAGCATGGTTTTTCCTTTTCGAATATTGAGAACGCGATGCTGGCGTGGGTGGCGGAAGGTACTGAACTGCCTGTGTCAATCAGTTACGTGAGTTCGCCACGCAACATCGTCGTGGCCGCTCGCGTGAAGTTGTGGATGTCCGGCATCTGGCAACTTGAAAGCTGCGCATGCGCCGTTCCTTTTCTACGCGTCGGCGTTCAAGCCATGACCAGCTTGGCAACGGCATCGACCAGCGCGGCCGGGCGGAAGGGTTTGACAATCCAGGCGCGTGCGCCTGCTGCCTTGCCTTCGGCGATGGTTTTGTCCTGGCTCTCGGTGGTGAGCATGATCACCGGCGTGAAGCGATACGCTGCCAGCTGCTTGAGCGCCTTGAGAAAGCTGATGCCGTCCATGTTCGGCATATTCACGTCGGAGATGATCAGATGGAGTTTTCTACCGTCCAGTTTGCTCAGCGCGTCCTTGCCGTCGCAGGCTTCGATCACCTCGTAGCCTGCGCCGCGCAGGGTGATGCCGATAGTGCTGCGCATGCTGAGCGAGTCGTCAACAATCATGATGGTCTTGGCCACGAATTACTCCTGAATGTATTGGAAAGACACTGCTGGCTTGGTCGATGCCAGGGTGGGCGCTTCAGGAGGCGTGATGGCGCTGTGCAGCGGCCAAGCATCCATGCGCGGAGAATGTTTTGCGCGCCTAGCGGCGGCTGGGCTGTGCGTGCGAGCACGCGGCACCGGCGCATGCGTTGGGGACGCAGTGCCGTGCTGTCTTTCATGGTGCTGGGGCGGCCAAGCGTGGTACGCGGACATATGATCTCCTGGCTACTCGCGAAGCGAGCAGTGAAGGGGGTCAAGCCTGGTTCAGGCTAATCCGCGGGGGCTGGGCGGCAACAAGATTCCTGCGGCGTGAGGCGCGCTAAAGTGCTGGCGCATCGCCACCCGCTGCAGGGGGTCTTAGGCTTATCGGCGACGAGGAAATGAATCTTTAGGCCTAATTGCGCCGCGCCTATGCAAAGTTCGGATCGGGGGAGAGGCGTCAAAAGGAATCGGCCGGCCGCAGATAGCTGGCAAACCTTGGCAAACCCTTTGCAGTGAGGTCGCGGTAGCGATAGCTGATGCGACTACCGATGGCTGGCGGATTGTCGCGTTCGCGATCGGACAGGCCACTGCCAAGCCGAAAGCGTTGTCCCTCAGGCGTCTCGACCAGCAAGGCACCGAGGCGGCCGGCATTGCGCCCCTTGCCGGGCAGATGGGCGACGACCAGGGCTTCGGCATCGAGCTGGGGTTTGAGTTTGAGCAGGGCATCGCTGCGCCCGCCCAGATAAGGCGCGTCGGCACGATGCAGGACGAGGCCTTCACCGCCCTCGCGCAGGACTTGCTGCAGTCGCGCGTCGAGCGCGGCGCGATCAGCCACGCGGAACTGCGTATGCGCTTGCAGCCAGGCCTGCCCGCTGCGCGCTGCAATCTGCCGGATCTGCGCCAGGCGCGTGCTGAAGTCACCGGCTGCGTCGGGCAGTTCGAAGATCATGTAACGAAGCTCGCGCCAGGCCGGGTCGGCCGGATCGCCCTTGCGCAGCAGGGCCGAGACCTGCTCGAAGCTGCGTCGTCCCAGCCACAGCTCGCCATCAAGTGGCAGCGGCGGTAGCGCGGCGAGGAACCAGTCCGGCGCGCTGACGATATTGCCGCTGCGAAACCTCAGCGTTTTGCCGTCCCACAGGCCGCGTACGCCGTCGAGCTTCTCGCTGACCCAGTAGGCCGCCGGGTCGATTTCCTGGCGGTAGTTGTTGGCGAGGGGGATGTCCGGCGCGCTGGCTGCACGCGCGATCCGTGCGTGCATGGCCCACAGGCCGAGGGCAAGCTGGCTGGCGATGAAGTGTCTTCTGTTCATGGCACGCTCCTGCAATGAGCTTCCGGTTACTGCAGGATAATGAAAATGGCATGTTTGCGTGAAGCGTACTTTCGGGTAAGCAAAGCACCGCGCACCGCGTGTCTGATGCAGGTGCCACCGAAGCTTCAAAGCCTTAGAATGGCCCATCTGTCCAGCGGAGGATCCGCCATGCGCCGCCTGCTTTGTATCTTTGCGATCATGCTGTCGATGACTTGTCGGGCGGAAGACGGCTTGTTCCCCTACGCCATGCCCTGGAACGACACGGCGGCCAATCTCAGCAATCTGAGTGACTGGAACGACAAGCCGGCGGGGCGCGAGGGCTTTGTCAGCGCACGCGACGGACACCTCTGGGCGGGCGACAAGCGATTGCGTCTGATCGGTGTGAACATCGTCTTCGGCAGCTGCTTCCCGAGTCATCAGGACGCGGAGGGCGTGGCGGCTCGTCTGGCGCGCATCGGCGTGAACATCGTGCGCTTCCACCACATGGACTCGACGCCCACTCCGCGTGGCCTGCTGCAAAAAGACATGCGCACGCTGGACCCGGCGCAGCTGGAAAAGCTTGATTACTTCATCGCCGCCCTCAAACGGCAGGGTATTTACAGCGACCTCAATCTGCACGTCGGGCGCATGTATCCGGGCTTTGCGAGCTGGGGCGAGCGGGCGCCGAAGTACTGGAAGGGCGTCGATAATTTCTTCGCGCCGATGATTGCGCAGCAAAAGGATTACGCCCGCGATCTGCTCAATCACGTCAATGCCTACACGGGCAAGCGCTATGCCGAAGAGCCGGCGGTGGCCTTCATCGAGATCAACAATGAAAACGGCTTGCTGCGCGAATGGCGCAGCGGTTCGCTCGATGAGATCAGCGAGCCCTATCGTGGCGCGCTGCAAGCGCAATGGACGCACTGGCTTGGTCAGCGCTATGCCGGCGATGCGGCGCTGGCCAAGGCCTGGGGTGCGCGTGAGGTAGCGCTGGGTGCGGAGATGCTGGGGGCACGCTTTGGCGTAGGCAGTGGCGAATCCGGCTGGAACCTGCAGGTCGTCGGCGGCGCCAAGGCCAGCTACAGCACGCAAGCCGATGGTAGCGCCGAGCTCAAGATCACGGCCATTGATGCGGATCGCTGGCATGTGCAATGGCATCAGAACAAGCTGCAGTTCAAGGCTGGTGAGCCCTACACGCTGAGCTTGCGACTGAAGGCTGACCGACCCTTGCGCCTGCGTTTGCAGGCGATGCAGGCACATGCGCCATGGGCCCATCTGTGGGAAAGCGAGCTGGCCGTCGGCACCGAATGGCGCGACTACCGCTTCAGCTTTGCACCGACGGCTGACGAGGCCGATGCGCGCCTGACCCTCGGCGATCTCGGCGCCAGCCTGGGCAGCGTGTCGCTCGCCAGTGCCAGCCTCAAGCCCGGCGGCAGTCTGGGGCTCATGCCGGGCGAATCGCTGGCGCAGGGCAGCATCGCCATCCCGACGACGAGCAATTTCCTCAGCCGCACTTTGCCCGGACAACAGGACTGGCTGCAGTTCCTGTGGGATACCGAAGTCGCTTACTGGCGCGGCATGCAGGACTTCCTCAAGCAGGATCTGGGCGCCAAGTCACTGATCATCGGTACCCAGGTCAGCTACAGCCCGGCGCCGATCCAGGCGCAGCTTGATGTGGTCGATGGCCATGCCTACTGGCAGCACCCGAATTTCCCTGGCAAACCTTGGGATATCGACAACTGGCGCATCGGCAATACGGCGATGGCCGGCATCGATGGTGGTGGCACCCTGGCCGAGCTGGCATTGCGGCGCGTGCCGGGCAAGCCCTTCGTGGTCACCGAGTACAACCATCCGGCGCCCAACGAATTCAGCGCCGAGGCCTTTCCGCTGCTTGCGGCCTATGCCGCACTGCAGGACTGGGACGGCTTCTTCGTCTACAGCTATGGCGCGCATGATGGCGACTGGAATCCCGGGCGCATCATCAATTTCTTCGACACGCACGCCGATCCTGTGAAGATCAGCAGCCTGATCAGCGCGGCAGCATTGTTCCGCCGAGGCGATGTCGCCAGAGCGCCCCTGCACGCCGCCGTGATGCCCAGCCAGAGCCGTTTGATTGAAGCGCTGCGGCGTAACTACAAGATGCCCTCAGCCGATATGTGGGGCGCGCCGCGCAATGCCAGCCTGCAGTCGCAAGTGTCCATCGCGGCTGCGCCCGGCGCCGATCTTCCGCTGCCGGTGCGCAGCGACACCGGCGAGCTGCTGTGGGGCGTCGAGCAGAAAGCGACGGTCAGCATCGATACGCCACGCAGCAAGGGCCTGATCGGCGCAGCGCTGGCGCAGCCCTTCAAGTTGGGTGGCGTCAGCATGCAACTTTTGCAGTCTGCTACCGGCAGCGGCGTGCTGATGGCGACGCTGATCGAAGGGCAGCGCTTCAGCGAAAAAGGACGCGTGCTGATCACCGCGCTGGGTCGCGAAGAAAACACCGATCAGCGCTGGCTCGATGCAAAGCACAGCAGCCTGGGGCGCAATTTTGGCCGCGGGCCGGTGCGCGTCGAAGGCATCCATGCGCGCATCAGCCTACCTGTTGCGGCATCACGCGTGCAAGCCTGGGCGCTCGATGAGCGCGGCAATCGGCGCCAGGCGCTGCCAGTGAGTGGCGATGCGCAAGCACAGCTCGACACCGGGCCGCAGTATCGGGCCTTGTGGTACGAGCTGGAGATCCGCTGAGCGGGGAAGGGAGAGGACCGGCGCGGGCCGGTCCTGTGGCGGAGGCTTAGCCGCGCAGATGCGCGTTGAAGAAGCTGATCGTGCGTTGCCAGGCCAGCTTGGCCGAGGCCTCGTCGTAGCGCGGCGTGGTGTCGTTGTTGAAGCCGTGCTCGACGCCCGGATAGATATAGCCTTCAAACTTGACGCCGGCTTCCTTCAGCGCCGCCTCGTACTTGGGCCAGCCCGCATTGATGCGCTGGTCGTTGCCGGCATAGTGCAAGAGCAGCGGCGCCTTGATCTTCGGCACATCTTCCGTCGCCGGCTGACCGCCGTAGAACGGCACGCCAGCGGCCAGATCAGGCAGGCGCGTGGCGAGGAAGTTGACCATGCCACCGCCGTAGCAGAAGCCGACGGCACCCAGCTTGCCGTTGCCCTCGGGCAGCTTGGCCAGCCAGTTTGCAGCGGCGACGAAATCTTCACGCGTCTTGGTTTGGTCGAGCTTGCCGAACAGGGCCACGGCTGCTTCTTCCGTGCCGGGATAGCCGCCAAGCGGGAAGAGGGCGTCCGGCGCGAAGGCGATGAAGTTATCCAGCGCGATGCGGCGCGTGATGTCTTCGATGTGCGGGTTGAGGCCGCGATTTTCGTGAATCACCAGCACCACCGGCAGTTTGCCCGTGGCATTGGCCGGTTGTACGAGGTAGCCGCGCAGCTTGCCATTGCCTTGCGGCGAGGGCAGCTCGACCCAGCTGGTTTTCAGACGCTTGTCATCAGGCTTGATCTGCTGTGCTTCGGCAAAGCGCGGGCTCAGCGCGGCCAGAAAGCCGGCGGCGGTCATGCTGCCAACCGAGTATTTGCCGGCGGACTCCAGAAAGCCACGACGCGACAAGCCGCCATGCACATATTGATCAAACAGTTTCAGCACTTCAGGGGGGAAATCCTTGGCGGTCAAACGACTCATGTGGCTTCTCCTTGGGGTGGGGTGCGAATCTTGGTATGCCGGGGCACTGCTGCGCCCTCAAGGCAGATGATGCTGGGCGAAGCCCGGGTTTAGCAAGCGCTTGCAGCCGCCCGCTGGCGCTGTGACCGCATCGTGTGGGCAGAGTTCTTAGGGCGTGTTCATACTCACCCGGCGGATTGCGTTGAAGTGCAGTGCTTGCCACGAGCTTGCCAAAAGCGGGCGTGCGACACAGTGCAGGGTCTCGGTTGGCAAAATCGCCCTGCACAAGGAGCGCAACGCACTATTGCGAGCCCTGCACTTCAACCCTCCGGGCGGGTGCTGAATTGGCCGCAGCACAGCGTTGCAGCTCCTCGTCAGGCTCAGTTGGCAAACTCGACCCTGACAGCGTCGCTGCGCCATGTTCTGCGCCCAATTCAGTACCCGCGCAACCGTCGCGTGAATGTGAACACGCCCTAAGCCCGCAGATCAGCTGCCAGACTTTGCAGCACGGCCGGCCATTGCCGCGTGCTGTCTTGTCGGTAGAGCCTGACGCTGGCATACCAGGGGCTGTCTGTTCGCTCGATCAGCCAGCGCCAGTCCGGCACATAGGGCAGCAGGATCCAGGTCGGGCGGCCGAGAGCTGCGGCGAGGTGGGCGACGCTGGTGTCGACGCTGATCACCAGATCCATCTGCATGCACAGCGCGGCGGTGTCGCTAAAGTCCTTGATCTCGTCGGCAAACTGGCGGATCTGCGGCTGCGCGCCGAGCTGTGCCCGTTCGGCCGGACTGAGTTCCTTCTGCAGGCAGACGTATTCGTTGCCGGCGGGCAGATGGGCGAGCAACTGCTCCAGCGCCAGGCTGCGCTGGCGGTCATTGGCGTGGGTAGGGCTGCCACGCCAGACCAGGCCGATGCGCCGTGCGCGGGGATTGTCCAGTGTATTGCCCAGTCGCGCAGCCCACTGCGCCTGACGTGCTGCATCGCTGTACAGATAGGCGTGCGGCGCGGGGATGCTCTCCAGCGTGGTGCCGAGCAAGCCCGGCAGAGACAGCAGCGGGCAGTGGTAGTCGAACTCCGGCAAGGCTTCGCCCGTGACGATGCACTGACTCAGCGCCTCGATCTTGCTGAACAAGGCGGCCAGCGGTGCGGGGACTTCGGCCAGCACTGTGGCGCCTTGCGCGGCCAGCACGCTGGCGTAGCGGATGAACTGGATGCTGTCGCCATAGCCTTGCTCGCTGTAGAGCAGGATGCGCCGGCCAGCGAGCGGTGCCACGCCGTCCCAGCGCGCTTGCGCGAAGCTGCGCTGGCGCTGCCGGAGCTTGTGCCAGCGCAGCTCGTAGAGATTCCAGCCGGCGGCAAGCTCGCCCTTGAGCAGCAAGGCCAGGCCCTTGTTCCATTGCGCATCGAGATAGTCGGGGCGGATCGCCAGCGCGCGTTCGTAGCTCTCCAGCGCGGCGTCGAGCTGCTTCTGCTCGCACAGCGAGATGCCGAGGTTGTAGTGCGCATCGGCATAGTCCGGCTGCCGGCGCAGTGCTTCGCGAAAGGCGGCGCAGGCGGCGTCGAACTGTCCCAGGCGCTTGAGCGCGATGCCACGGTTGTTGATCGCTTCGGCGTAATCGGGGTGCAGCTGCAGCGCGCGATCGAAATGCGTCAGCGCTTCCTCGCTGCGCGAGACTTCGTTGAGGGCGATGCCGGCATGGTTGTGCGCGACCGGGTCCTCTGCGTCGATGGCGAGACTCTGCGTGATGAGTTCTGCGGCGCGTGCGTACTGGCGCTGCTGCAAAGCCACCACGCCGAGGTAGTGCAGGCTCGGTGCATGCTGCGCGTTATGCCGCAGGATGTCTTCATACGCCCGGGCCGCCACCGCCAGTTGCCCGGCCTGATGTTGCGTGAGGGCCGTGGCAAAAGCTTGCTCGCAGGTCTGCTTGGCGCCGAGTGCGAGCAGATCGTCGCGCACGCGTTGCAGCACGCCGGGCCAGCTGCGATCCGCCGCCTGCCGATAGAGTTTGACCGAGGCATACCAGGGGCTGTCCTCGCGCTCACGCAGCCAGCGCCAGTCAGCGTTGTGGGCGAGCAGGATCCAGGTCGGGCGGCCGAGTGCTGCGGCAAGATGGGCGACGCTGGTGTCCACACTGATCACCACATCCATCAGGCTGCACAGTGCGGCGGTGTCGCTGAAGTCCTGCAAGTGCTCGCAGAACAGGCGGACTTTGGGCTGCTTGGTGAGCAGGGAGCGATCTTCGTCGCGCATCTCCTTTTGCAGGCAGATGTAGTCGCCGACATCGGGCAAGCAGTCGATCAGCTCGGACAGCGCGATGCTGCGCCGACGGTCGTCCTTGTGGCCGAGGCTGCCACGCCAGACCAGACCGATACGCGGACGCGTCTTGCTGCCCAGGCGTGCCGACCATGTGGCGAGGCGCTGGGCATCGGCCTGCAGATAGGCCTGCGGGCTGGGAATATTGGCCAGTGTGGTGGCACAGGCCAGCGGCAGGGACAGTAGCGAGATCTGGTAGTCAAAGGGTGGCGGCGCCTGATCGCTGAGCAGCAGCTGCACGCCTTGGAGCTGCTGCATCAGGCTGTAGAGGCTGGCGGGAACTTCGGCAATCACCTCGGCGCCCAGCGCGGCGAGCAGGCGCGTGTAGCGCAGGAACTGGATGCGGTCGCCCAGCCCTTGCTCGCCATGGACCAGGATGCGCTTGCCGGCGAGTGCTTCGCGCCCACTCCAGGTGGGCTCCTTGAAATGACGCTTGAATTTACGCAGGCTGCTTTGCTGCCAGCGGCTTTCATAGAGCGCCCAGCCATGTGCCAGATTGCCACGCGTCAGCTCGCCCAGCGCCTTGTTCCAACTGGCCTCGGCAAAGTCGGGGCGAATCGCCAGCGCGCTGTCGTAGGCGGCAATCGCGCCATCGATATCGCCCAGTTCGTGCAGCACCACGCCACGGTTGGTCAGCGCTTCGAGATAGTCCGGCTTGAGGGCCAGGGCGCGCGCGTAGCTGGCCAGCGCATCGAGCGGGCGGTCCAGATTCTTCAACGCCACGCCTAGATTATTGTGCGTCTCCGGCCGCTCCGGCTGCAGTGCCAGGGCGCGTTGGTAATCGATCACTGCCTCGTTGCTGCACCCCAGATCGTTGAGCACGATGCCGCGATTGCAATGGGTTTCGGCATTGTCTTCGCGGCAGGCGAGGGCGCGGTCATAGCTGGCCAGCGACTCGGCATAGCGCCCCAGCGCGTGCAGGGCGATGCCACGGTAATTGTGGGCTGAGTCATCTCCGGCATCGATCTTCAAGGCTGCGTCGAAGGCGCTCAGCGCTTCCGCGTGACGCTGCTGTGTGTTCAGTGCCGTGCCAAGATTCTTGTAGGCCAGCGCAGCGTCCGGGCGAACCTGCAGGGCTTGCGTGATCAAGCTGATGGCGCGATCTTGTTCACCACTCTGGCCGCAGATGATGCCCAGCAGGTGCAGGGCGTCGAAGTGTTGCGGCGCGTGTTGCAGCACCGTTTCGTACGCCAGACGCGCCTGTGCCAGATCGCCCTGCTTGTGCTTTTGCAGAGCCTCGCTCAGCAGTTTGGCGATGAAGCGCGGGTCTTCATTGCGCTGCACTGGTTGCAGCGCGGAGAGCGCTTGCTTCAGCTTTTGCAGCAGGCCGGGCCAGTCATTGCGCTGATCCTGACGGAACAACCTGACCGAGGGATACCAGGGGCTGTCCTCGCGATCGAGCAGCCAGCGCCAGTCCGGTATCTGCGGCAGCATGATCCAGGTCGGGCGGCCGAGGGCGGCGGCGAGGTGGGCGACGCTGGTGTCGACACTGATCACCAGATCCATCTGCGCGCAGAGCGCTGCGGTGTCGCCAAAGTCACGCAGTTCGGCGTCGAAGCGGCGGATCTGCGGATGCTCGGCGAGCGTGGCGGCGTCTGCCGCGCGTAGCTCCTTTTGCAGGCAGACGTAGTCGAACTGCGGAGGCAGATAGCGCAGCAAGACTGCCAGCGGCAGGCTGCGATGACGGTCGTTCTTGTGCTGCGGGCGTCCGCTCCAGACCAGGCCGACGCGCATGCGCTGCTTGCGACCCAGGCGCTGTGACCAGTGTTCGAGCCGCGCTGGATCAGCATGCAGATAAGCACCTGGCGATGGAATGCTGTCCAGGTGCGTGTTGAAGGCCAAAGCGAGGGACATCAGCGGGCAGTGGTAGTCGAACTCGGGCAAGGGCTCGCCATGGGCGTACCAATCGGCGACACCATCGAGCCCGCGCAGCACGCTGAGCAGTGGCGCCGGAACTTCGACGCTGACGTGCGCGCCCAGCTTGGCGACTTCTGCCACGTAGCGGATGAACTGGATGCTGTCGCCATAACCTTGCTCGCCGTGCAGCAGGATGCGTTTGCCGCTGAGATCTTGCTCGCCACTCCAGCGCGCCTGGCTGAAGCTGCGCTGCTGGCCGAATACCTCGGCTTGCTGCCAGCGCGATTCGTAGAGTCGCCAGCCCGGATCGAACTGCCCCATCAGCAGCAAAGTCATGCCGCGATTGACGAGCGCTTCGGCGTAGTCGGGCGTGATTTGCAGGGCGCGCGCGAAGTCGTCCAGCGCATCCTGCAGGCAGTTGAGTTCCTTCAGGGCGACGCCGCGATTATTGAGGGCTTCGGGAAAGGCCGGGCGCTTTTGCAGGGCCTGCGCATAACTGGCCAGCGCTTCCTGTTCGCGCCCCAGGGCCACCAGGGCCAGGCCGCGATTGCAATGCGCATCGGCATTGTCGGGATTGCAGCGGACGGCCTGCTCGAAGCTCGCCAGCGCTTCCGCATTGAGCCCCAGCGCCTGCAGGCTGATGCCACGGTAGTTGTGGGCGGCATCGTCGCCGGCTTGCTGGGCCAGCACGCGGTCGAAACACTGCAGTGCTTCATCGTGCCGGCCGAGGGCCTTGTAGGCCACGCCCAGATTCTTCAGCACCGGTAGATAGCCGGCATTGATCTGCAGTGCTTGGGTGAAGAGATCGATGGCGCGTTGATGGTCGCGCAGCTGCCCGCACACCAGGCCCAGCAGATGCAGGGCATCGAAGTTTCCGGGGTGCTTGTCCAGCACACGCTCATAGGCCTGCTGCGCGGCCTGCAGCTCGCCGCGTTGATGCAGGGCCAGCGCCGCATTGAGCTGGCGTGAGGTGTCTGCCTTGTCGGCCTGGATCTGCAAGTGCACCAGGGTGCGGCTGTCGAGCAACTCGGTACGCAGCTGTTGCAGGCAGCCCTGCCAGTCGCGCCGCGCATCCTGGCGAATCAGTCGGAAGGAGGGATACCAGGGGCTGTCCTCGCGATCAAGCAGCCAGCGCCAGTCCGGAATGAAGGGCAAGAGCAGCCAGGTCGGCAGGCCCAGGGCGCCAGCCAGGTGGGCGATGCTGGTGTCGACACTGATCACCAGATCCATCTGTGCGCACAGCGCAGCGCTGTCGTTGAAGTCCTGAAGCGCGTCCGTGAAGTGGCGGATCCGCGTTTGCGCGGCAAGTGTCGCCATATCCGCCGGGCGAAGCTCCTTTTGCAGACAGAAGTAGTCGTAGCCATCGGGCAGATAGTCGATCAGGCTGGCGAGTGCGAGGCTGCGACGATGATCGTTGGGATGACTCGGGCGCCCGCTCCAGGCCAGACCGATGCGCGGGCGCTGGCGGGGGCCAAGCTTCTGCGCCCAGTATGTCTGCTGCGCATCCGTGGCGCGCAGGTAGGCGGCGGCGCGCGGCACGCTGGCCACGGTGGTGCCGAAGGCCAGCGGCAGGGAAGCCAGCGGGCTGTGGTAATCGAAGTCCGGCAGCGCGTCGCCAGCCTGCACCCACTGCGCGACACCCGCGATGCAGCTGAACAGCGCCAGCAGTTCGCCCGGCGCTTCGACGACCAGGCGCGCACCTTGCTGCACCAGCAAGCTGGCATAGCGGATGAACTGGATGCTGTCGCCATAACCTTGCTCGCAATGCAGCAAGATGGTCTTGCCGCTCAGCGGGCTTTGGCCCTGCCATTGCGGCTGTGCGAAATGCCTTTGGCGCAGGCGGCTGTCCGCCTTTTTCCAGCGCCATTCGTAGAGCGGCCAGGCCTCGGCCCAACGGCCTGCGAGCAACAGCACCAAGGCCTTGTTCCAGCCGCTGTTGATGTGCTCGGGATCGACGGCGAGGGCTTGATCGTAGCTGGCGATGGCCTCATCCAGCCGCCTGTGTTCGAGCAAGGCGATGCCGCGGTTGTAGTGTGCATCGGCATACGCCGGCTGGCGTTGCAGGGCCTGGTCGTAGCTGACCAGGGCCTCATCCAGGCGGCCCAGTTCATTGAGCGTGATGCCACGATTGCAATACGCGCTGGCGTCTTCAGGCTGACAGGCAATCGCCTGATTGAAAGCCTGCAGCGCGGCTTCCAGCTGCGCACTGTGGTGCAGGGCGATGCCGCGATTATTGTGCGCTTCGGCGCAATCCGCGCGGAGTTTCAGGGCGCGACCAAAGCTTTGCAGTGCCTGCCCGTAGCGCCCGAGTGTGTTGAGCACGATGCCATGGTTGAGCAGGGCGGCGGCGTGAGCGGGCTTGAGCGAAAACGCCTGCTCGAAGCTCTCTAAGGCCTCGGCATGGCGCTGCATGGCGTGCAGCACCCGGCCGCGCTGAAACCAGGCCTCGGCATAGGGCGGGTTGATGCGCAGCGCACGCTCGTAACTGGCAAGTGCCTCGTCGAAGCGGCCCAGCTCGGCGAGCGCCACGCCACGGTTATGGGCAGCGTCGGCGTAATCGGCTTTGAGCGCCAGCGCAGCGTCAAAACTCGCCAGCGCCTCACGCTTGCGCCCCAGGCTGCTGAGCACGATGCCGCGATTGCTGTGCGCAGCCGGGTCCTGCGGTTTGCTGCGCAATGCGGCATCGATCAGCGCCAGCGCTCGTGGATGATCCTGTTGCTGCGCGGCGATCAGGCCCAGGTAGTGCAGGCTGTCTGCGTGTTGAGGATCCAGCGCGAGAATCGCTTCGTACAGGGCGGCAGCCTCAGCTGGGCGCCCCTGCTGGTGTGCCGCCAGCGCTTGCCTGAACAGGCCCGCCAAGGACTCGGGCGCGGAGCCGGTCGGCACGTGTGCTGTGCTGTGTTCCGTCATGCCCGAACCCTGATTGCATGCATTGCGGTCCTCGTCCACCTGTTCTGATGCGTCCGCCGCATCCCAAAGCCTGCAAAGCGCTCGCGCTGTTGGCAGCTGCGCTCAGTAGATTTCGCGCGTCTCCAGGAACTGTACCTTCGGATGCCGCTCCTGCGCCATCTGCAGGTTGACGCGGTTGGGCGCGAGATAGACGTAATCGCCTGAGCCGTCGAGTGCCATATTGGCCGGCGCCTTGTCGAGCAGGGCCTTGATGTCTTCGTCCTTGCCACGCAGCCAGCGCGCGGTGGCCCAGGAACAGGCTTCGAAGACGCATTCGACGGCGTACTCATGCTCCAGCCGGTGAGCGACGACGTCGAACTGCAGCACGCCGACAGCGCCGAGGATCAGGTCGTTCGATGCCAAGGGCTTGAACAGCTGGGTGGCGCCTTCTTCAGCGAGTTGTTGCAGGCCTTTTTGTAGCTGCTTCATCTTCAGCGGGTTCTTGATCTGCGCGCGGCGGAAGAGGTCGGGCGCAAACGAGGGGATGCCGGTGAATTTGAGGTCTTCGCCTTCGGTGAAGCTGTCGCCGAGGCGGATGCTGCCGTGGTTGGGAATGCCGATGATGTCGCCGGCCCAGGCTTCATCGGTGGTGTTGCGGTCCTGCGCCATGAAGGTGATGGCATTATTCACCGCAAACTGCTTGGCTTGCGAGACTTGCTTGATCTTCATGCCGCGCTCGAAGCGGCCCGAGCAGACGCGCATGAAGGCGATGCGGTCGCGGTGCTTGGGGTCCATATTGGCCTGGATCTTGAAGACGAAGCCGGAGAACTTGTTTTCTGCCGGATCGACCTGGCGGCTCTCCGCCGGGCGCGCCAGCGGGCCCGGTGCGTAGTCGACGAGGGCATCGAGCACCGATTGCACGCCGAAGTTATTGACGCCGGAGCCGAAGAACACCGGCGTCTGTTTTCCGGCAAGATACTTTTCCTGGTCGAAGGCGTGCGAGGCGCCGCGCACCAGTTCGACTTCCATGCGCAGTTCGTCGGCTTGCTCGGCGATCAGTTCGTCGAGGCGCGGATTGTCCAGACCCTGGATGATTTCCGAGGTACCTTTTTCGGCATGCGGGTCGAAGAAGGCGATGCTGTCGTTATAGAGGTGGTACACGCCACGGAAGCGCTTGCCCATGCCGATTGGCCAGGTCATTGGCGCGCATTCCATCTCCAGCGTCGATTCGATTTCGTCGAGCAGGTCGATCGGCTCCTTGCCTTCGCGGTCGAGCTTGTTGATGAAGGTGAGGATGGGCGTATCGCGCAGGCGACAGACCTTGAGCAGCTGGATGGTGCGCGATTCCACGCCATTGACCGAGTCGATCACCATCACCGCCGAGTCGACGGCAGTCAGCGTGCGGTAGGTGTCTTCGGAGAAGTCTTCGTGGCCCGGCGTGTCGAGCAGATTCACGATGGCATCGCGATAGGGGAACTGCATCACCGAGGAGGTGACCGAGATGCCGCGCTGCTTTTCCAGCTCCATCCAGTCGGAAGTGGCGTGGCGGCTGGATTTGCGCGCGCGCACTTCACCGGCGACCTGGATCGCGCCACCGAACCAGAGCAGCTTTTCGGTCAGCGTGGTCTTGCCCGCGTCAGGGTGGGAGATGATGGCGAAGGTACGCCGTCTGGCGATTTGTTCGTGCAGGGCTGTGGTCACGGTGCGTCTGCCGGCTGCGGGCCGGTATGTTGAATCTGGGAAGCCGACTATTCTAACGGTTCGGCGCGTGGATGCCGAATTGACGAGTAAACTCGGCCCCTTCGGTCTCGCCAGACCCGTCACTCGCCGCCCTGCGGCCACCCTTGCCCACGCTTTTGCAGCCAATTTGCTGCGCTCATTGATGACTCAAGAATGACTCAACACTCCACGCGGCTGACGCGAGAAGCCTTGGTATTGCTCGCCTGCCTGGCCATTGGCTGGGGCCTGAACTGGCCGGTGATGAAAATCGTTGTCAGCGAAGTCCCGCCGCTGAGCTTTCGCGGCTTCTGCCTGGTCGTCGGCGGTCTGGGCGTGCTGGCGCTGGCGCGCCTGTCGGGCCTGAGCCTGAAACTGCCGGCACGTCATTATCGCCAGATGATGTGGCTGGTGATCTTCAACATGATCGGCTGGAATGTGCTCGCCACCTACGGCGTCAGTCTGTTGCCCTCGGGCCGCGCCGCCTTGCTCGGTTACACCATGCCGCTGTGGTGCGTGCCGCTGTCAGTCTGGCTGCTCGGCGAAAAGCTCAGCGGACGGCGTGCGCTGGCGCTGCTGCTGGGGCTCGGTGGGGTGCTGGCCTTGATGGGCGAATCGGCGGCCGGCTTGCTCAGCTCGCCACTGGGCGTGTTGCTGATGGTTGCGGCGGCTTGGTGTTGGGCCTGCGGTATTGTCTTGCTCAAGCGCTGGCAGATCCCGCTCAACACGGTGGCGCTGACCGGCTGGATGATGCTGCTAGGCGGCTTGCCGCTGCTGATCGCGGCGCCCTTTGTCGATGGCCTGCCCACGCGCATGCCTTCGGCGCCGGTCTTTCTGGGCCTGCTCTACAACATCGTGATCGGCTTCATGTTCTGCTACTGGGCCTGGAACCGCCTGGTGCTGCTGGTGCCGGTCGGGGTCTCGTCGCTGTCCTCGCTGATCACCCCGCTGGTGGGCGTGGCGGCCGGGGCCGTGGTGCTGGGCGAACGACCAGGCTGGCAGGAATTCCTCGCCGCAGCACTGATTCTCGGCGCGGTGGCGGTGATCAATGGGCTCGGCGCAAGCGGCGAGCGCAATAAAGTCTAGACGCCGCTGAAGCTGCTGAGCGTACTGCCGTCCCAGCGCAGGCCGCAGGCTTGATCCTGCCAGTCGGGCAGGACATGGCGGATGCGCGTTTGGCCGTCCACATCAATGGTATGGCTGGCCGGGCGATGGGTGTGGCCGTGGATCATCAGGCTGGCACCGCTGTCGCGGAACGCCTGGGCGACGGCGTCCGGATGCACGTCCATGATCTCGGCGGTTTTGCCCTGCTTGGACATTTCGCTCTTGGCGCGCAGATCCTCGGCGATCTTGTGGCGGACCGGCAGCGGCTGGGCGAGAAACTGCGCCTGCCAGGCCGGGTTGCGCACCATGGCGCGGAACTGCAGATAGGCCACGTCGTCGCTGCACAGCACATCGCCATGCAGGAGCACGGCTGTCTGCGTGCCCAGCGTGATGCAGTGTGGTTCGCCGATCAGCTCGATGCCGGTGTTACGGGCGAAAGCGCTGGCCAGCAGGAAATCCCGATTGCCGACGATCAGCTTGATCGCCAGCCCGGCTGCGCTGGCTGCGCGCAGGGCATCGGCAATCTGGCGGTTGAAAGGCTCGGGCAGGTCGTCGTCGCCGGCCCAGTATTCGAACAGATCACCGAGAATCCACAGCGTATCGGCCTGGCGTGCACGGCTGGCGAGAAACGACAGGAAAGCTGAAGTTGTCGCAGGACGCGAGGGATGCAGGTGCAGGTCGGAGATGAAGTGGATCATCGAAGCAGGAGGGCAGGGGCAGAGGCAGGCAATGGCCGCCCATCCGTGGATGGACGGCCCGAGCCACTTTAAGCGGCGACGATTTCAGCCTTGTCGATGACGATGGGTTCGAGCGGCACGTCCTGGTGGAAGCCGCTGCGACCCGTCTTCACGCCCTTGATCTGTTCGACCACGTCCATGCCTTCGACGACCTTGCCGAACACACAGTAGCCCCAGCCCTGGGTGGTTTCGTTGCGGAAGTTGAGGAAGTCGTTGTCGGTGACATTGATGAAGAACTGTGCGGTCGCCGAGTGCGGGTCCGAGGTGCGGGCCATGGCGATGGTGCCGATTTCGTTCTTCACGCCATTGTTGGCTTCGTTCTTGATCGGCGCCTGGGTCGGCTTCTGGCTCATGTCGGGATTCATGCCGCCGCCCTGGATCATGAAGTTGCTGATCACGCGGTGGAAGATGGTGCCGTCGTAGTGGCCGGCCTCGACATAGGCGAGGAAGTTCTTGACCGATTCGGGCGCCTTGTCAGCGAACAGTTCGAGGGTGATGACGCCGAAACGGGTGTGCAGCTTGACCATGGGTGAGTCCTTGAGTGGGTGGTTTATTTCTTGCCGGCAGGTGCTGCGGCAACGACGCTGGCGCTGGTGATGATGATCGGCTGGAGCGGTACATCGCCCATGCCGGCCACATTGCCGGTGCGCACGCGGGTGATCTTGGTCACCGTGCTCATGCCATCGACGACCTTGCCGAACACGGCATAGCCGTTGCCGTCGGGGCTGGGATAATCGAGCATGCCGTTATCCGCAACGTTGATGTAGAACTGCGAGGTCGCAGAATTGGGGTCCGAGGTGCGTGCCATGGCAATGCTGCCGGTGACGTTGCGGAGGCCGTTCTTCGCTTCCAGTTCGATCGGGGCACGCACGGGCTTTTGCTGCATGTCCTTGGTGAAACCGCCGCCTTGCACTACGAAGCCGGGAATCACGCGGTGGAAAACCGTGCCGTCGTAATGCTTGTCTTCCACGTACTTGAGGAAGTTGGCGACCGATTTGGGGGCCTTTTCAGGGTTGAGCTCGACCGTGAAACTGCCCTGCGTGGTTTCGAACTTGACGCGCGGCGCCTCGCCGGCCAGCACGGCCTGAGTACACAGACAGGCCAGCACGATGGTAGCCTGACGAAGATGACCGATGATGCTCATGCGCTGCCCTCGTAAATGATTTTCCAGTCGCCAGCTTCCTTGATCCAGTACTGGCGCTTGTGGGTGGTGCCGCTGAGGTTGTTGCTGCGGTAGTCCTGATCGAATTCCACCACCACAATCTCTTGCTGACCGGGGTTGCGCAGCATGCTTACGTTTTGCACCGCGACCTTGATCCAGGTCTTGGCGTCGGCCACGCGGCGTTTCTGCTCGGCCCATGTCTTGAAATTGGCGTCGCCCGAGCTGAACTTGGGCGAGTAGTGGGAGAGGTATTTTTCGACATCACGGCTCTCCCAATCGCGCCGCCAGGCTTCGATCTGCGCCTGCAAGGCCTGACGGTCGTTCTGTACTGCCTCGAAGGATTGCCACTCGACTTCCTGGCTGATGATCACCGGCGTTACGCCGATCTGCAGCAGCGGCGAGATGCTGGTCAGGTCTTCATTGGTCAGCACCACACAGCCTTCCGAGGCCTTGGGCGGGCGCGAGTAGGTGTCCGAAGGCACGCCGTGCAGCCAGATGCCGTGGCCATCGCGGCCGTTCATGCGGTCCCATTCGTTGGGATAATTGATCGGGAACGCGCCGACGCCGTAAAAATCGCCCAGTTTTGCGCGCGGCAGATGCGAGGTGACGTGATAGACGCCAATCGGCGTGCGATTGTCACCCTCGCGGGTCTTGTTGGCGCCGGCCTTGCCCTGACTGATGTAGTAATCCGACACGAAGCTCGGCTGCCCCTTGTCGTTGCGATAGACGTAAAGACGCGAGCGCTGGGTATCGACGACCAGTGCGTACTTCTGCGACTCCGGCATCTGCAGCAGGTAGCGCGGCACTTCCTTTTGCGGACGCTTGGCATAACCCTGGATGCGCGCGATGACTTCCTCACGCAGATCGCCGAGCTTGCCGCCATTGATCTGGGCATTGTTGCCAAAGCCTTGCAGCGGCGCAAAGCGCGCTACCAGCAGATCGCCACGGATCAGGTGCGCAAGGCGGAAGTTGGGGTAGAGCTTGATCAGGTTTTCGGTGCGCATCAGCGCAGCGTCAAGCTTGTTGTTGTTGATGTCGCGCAGGATCAGCGCAATGGTTGCATCGGCTCCCGCGTCAGAGACGCCCGCCATGATGGTGCCCGGTCCGGCAGCGGAAGAGCTGGCGAATACACACACCAACAGGGCGATGCGCAAAAAACGACTTGATGACAACTGCATTGATGTTCCGGGCTGTCTTTAAATCGTTAACGACCAACGCGTTCTTGCTGGATCAGCCAGCGACCGCCCTGACGATTGAGCACCAGCACTTTCTGGGTCGAGGTGTTCAGGGTCTTGGAGTTGTAGTGCTGGCGGAACTGCACCGTGGCGGTGTCGCCATCGAGCTTGATGCGGATGTCGCTCAGCGCCACCTTGATGCTGCCCGGCTTGTCGATGCGTGCCTCACGCTCGGCTTCCCATTCCTTGCGCGAGCCGCCACCCGGTACTTCGAAATTACGACCATAAGCGGCCAGATAGCCCTTCACGTCCTTGCGCGACCAGGCGGCCGCCCAGGCCTCGACAGCCTTCTGGATGTCGGTATTGGCAGTGTTGGCCGCAGGCTTGTCTGCCGGCTTTTCCGCAGGTTTCTCAGCGGGTTTCTCGACCACGGCAGGCTTGGAGGCCACGGCCGAACTGGACGCCGCTGCAATCACCACCGGCTTGGCAGGAACCGGTTGCGGGGCCGGCGCAGGCGCTGGCGCTGGCGGAGTACTGACTGCAGCGCTGCTGGCAACAGCCGTGCTGGCGGTCGAACGCGTGGCGCTGGCAACCGGGCGGCCGCCGACGCCTTGCATGTCGCGCAGCAGTTTCAGCTTGGCTTGCGCATTGGCGTTGCCGGAGTCGATCTGCAGGGCGCGGTCATAGGCTTGGCGTGCCATCTGGGTGTAGAGATCACCGAGGTTTTCGTGCGCCGTGGCGTACGTCGGATGCGTGCGGATCGACATTTCCAGCGCCGTGCGCGCCTTGTCGTACTGCTTCTGCTGGGCGTAGATCACCGCAAGATTATTGTAGGGCTCGGGCAGTTCCGGCGCCTCTTCGGTCAGCTTGGTGAACACCGCTGCGGCCTCGTCCAGGCGATTGAGCTCAGCGAGCACCACGCCCTTAAGGAAGCGAGCCTGCCTATCCTTGGGATTGGCACTGATCAGTTCATTGACTTCATCCAGAGCTTTTGCATGTTGGCCTTGGCGCAACAGGTTCTGGGCGTCCTGCAGGCTCGCGGCCTGAACACACAGTGCAAACGAGCTGAGGAGCAACACAAGGAGCGGGCGGAGGTTGGGTCGGCGCATTGTGGTAGAGTTTGAACAGGGTTATCCGGAGCGGGTGTCCGGGGTTCGGAATCCGGCGATTTTACTGTACATTGGCCCTGCAATAGTATGTCCGCCCGAGAATTTCCGCCGCATGGCAGTTTTTTACGATCTGCAGCGCCTGGCACTTGCGGCGGGCAAAAACAACAATATGCGCTCATGCGCTGATCACGATTCACATGCTCAAGATCTACAACACACTGGCTCGCCAGAAGCAGGAATTCACGCCCATTGAAGCCGGCAAGGTGCGCATGTATGTATGCGGCCTGACTGTCTATGATTATTTCCATATCGGCAATGCGCGAACGCTTACCGTGTTCGACATGGTTTATCGCTGGCTGAGCGCCAGCGGTTACGCGGTGCACTACGTGCGTAATATCACCGACGTTGACGACAAGATTATCGACCGCGCCAACAAGAATGGCGAGCCGATTGAAGCGCTGACCGCCCGCATGATCAGTGCCATGCACGAGGACACCGACCGCCTGGGCATGTTGCGCCCCTCGGCCGAGCCGCGCGCGACCCAGCATATCGGCGGCATGCTCAAGCTGATCGACCGCCTGGTGGACAAGGGCATGGCTTACCCCGCCGACAACGGCGATGTTTATTACGCGGTGCGCGAATTCCCCGGCTACGGCAAGCTCTCGGGCAAGTCGATTGACGACCTGCGCGCTGGCGAACGTATCGCGGTCAATACGGCCAAGCGTGACCCGCTTGATTTCGTTTTGTGGAAGGCGGCCAAGCCGCATGAGCCGTTTTGGCCTTCCAGCTACGGCCAGGGCCGGCCGGGTTGGCACATCGAATGCTCGGCGATGTGCGAGGCCGAACATGGCGAAACGCTTGATATCCACGGTGGCGGCTGGGATCTGCAGTTCCCGCACCACGAGGGTGAGATCGCGCAGAGCGAGGGCGCGTCGGGCAAGCCTTTCGTGAATTACTGGATGCACGCCGCCTTCCTCAACATGGACAACGAGAAGATGTCCAAGTCGCTGGGCAATGTGTTCACCACCCGCGAAGTGCTCAACAAGCTCGATGCCGTGCAGGGCGGCGAAGTGGTGCGCTACTTCCTGCTGCGCGGCCATTACCGTTCCGAGATCAATTACACCTGGGACACCCTGCAGGACGCACGTGCCTCGCTGCTCTCGCTCTACAACGCGCTGCGCGAAGTGCCGCCGGCCGAGCTGGCCATCGACTGGAGCTCGCCCTATGCACAGCGTTTCCGCGATGCGATGGACGACGACTTCAATACGCCGATGGCGTTTGCGGTCTTGCACGAGCTGCGCGGCGAGGTCAATCGCACGCGCTCGGCCGAACTGGCCGGCCTGCTGCGCGCCCTGGGCGCCACGGTGGGCCTGCTGGGGCAGGATCCGGCAAGCTTCGTGCAAGGCGCAACCGGAACGGCTGACGATGCGGCCGAAATCGAAGCGCTGATTGCCCAGCGCAATGCCGCCAAGCAGGCGCGCAATTTTGCCGAGGCAGACCGCATTCGCGACGCAATCAAGGCGCGTGGCATTGTGCTGGAGGACGGGGCTGGCGGTACCAGCTGGCGTCGCGCCTGAGGGCGTTGAGCCCGCAGGGCGGGCGGAGGAGGGGGCTTGAAGGTTTATCTTGTTGCAAATCCGAAAGGTGGCGCCGGCAAGAGCACGCTGGCCACCAATCTTGCCGGCCTACTCGCCCAGCGTGGCGATGCGCGGGTGATGCTCGGCGACGTGGATCGCCAGCAGTCTGCAGCGGCCTGGCTGCAGCGCAGACCGCAGGCCACGCGCCGCATCAGCACCTGGCAAATCGAGCCCGGCAAGCCGGCGCGGCCACCAGCCGGTACCACGCATGCGGTGCTCGACACGCCGGCCGGTTTGCATGCCGACAAGCTCAAGGCCTTGCTCAAGCTTGCCGACCGCATTCTGGTGCCGGTGCAGCCTTCCATGTTTGATCTGCTGGCGAGCCAGGCTTTCTTTGCCGAGTTGGCTGAGATGAAGGCGGCGCGCGGCCTGCCGGTGGCCATCGTGGGCATCCGCGTTGATGAGCGCACGCGGGCGGCCGATGAATTCCATCGTTTCATCGAGACGACTGGCTTGCCCTTGCTAGCGAGCCTGCGCAATACGCAAAACTATGTGCAGCTGGCCGCGCACGGTTTGAGTTTGTTCGACGTCGCGCCGCATCGGGTGGAAAAAGATCTGCTGCAATGGCAGCCCATCTCCCGCTGGCTGTGAGCCAGCGTTTCGTGCACTGAATCGCTCACAATGAAAAAGGCCACCCGAAGGTGGCCTTTTTGCTGTCTGCTGCCGGCTTACTCGGCACGCGTGGCGCGCTTGCGCTCGTGTTCCTTGAGGTAGCGCTTGCGCAGGCGGATCGACTTCGGCGTGATTTCGACCAGCTCGTCGTCAGCAATGAACTCGATGGCCGATTCCAGCGTCAGCTGGATCGGCGGCACCAGGCGCACTGCTTCGTCGGTACCCGAGGAGCGCACATTGGTCAGCTGCTTGCCCTTGATCGGGTTGACCACGAGGTCGTTGTCGCGCGAGTGGATGCCGATGATGATGCCTTCGTACACCGGGTCGTTGTGCGAGACGAACATCTTGCCGCGATCTTGCAGCTTCCAGATCGCGTAGGCCACGGCGAAACCGTCGTCCTGGCTGATCAGCACGCCGTTGCGACGCTCCGACATGGCTGGCGCCATCGGGCCGTAGTCGTCGAAAACGTGGCTGGCCAGACCGGTACCGCGGGTGAGGGTGAGGAATTCGCCCTGGAAGCCGATCAGGCCACGAGCCGGGATGCGGTATTCCAAGCGCACGCGACCCTTGCCGTCCGGCTGCATGTCTTGCAGCTCGCCGCGGCGGCGGCCGAGTTCTTCCATCACGCCGCCCTGGTGATCTTCTTCAACGTCCACCGAGAGCATTTCATAGGGTTCGCACTTGACGCCGTCGATCTCCTTGAAGACCACGCGCGGGCGGCCGACCGCCAGTTCGAAGCCTTCGCGACGCATGGTTTCGAGCAGGATGGTCAGGTGCAGTTCGCCACGGCCCGAGACTTCGAACACGTCGGCGTCATCGGTGTAATTCACGCGCAGTGCGACGTTCTTGAGCAGTTCCTTTTCCAGGCGCTCGCGGATCTGGCGGCTGGTGACGAACTTGCCTTCGCGGCCGGCCAGCGGCGAGCTGTTGACCATGAAGTTCATGGTCAGCGTCGGCTCGTCGACAGCAATCGGGGTCATGCCTTCGAGCTTGTCGGGCGAACAGATGGTCACGCCGATGCCGACTTGTTCAATGCCGCTGATCAGCACGATGTCGCCCGCTTCGGCGTAATCGGTTTGCACGCGCTCCAGACCTTCAAAGGTCAGGATCTGGCCGACCTTGGACTTGCCCAGCACCTTGTCGCCGAGCAGCACGGTGACTTCCTGGTTGGTCTTGACGCTGCCGCGCTTGATGCGGCCGATGCCCAGCTGACCGATGTAGGTCGAGTAGTCCAGCGAACAGATCTGCACTTGCAGCGGGCCGGTGACATCGACTTCCGGCTGCGGCACGTGCTTGAGGATGGCTTCGAACAGCGGCTTCATGTCGGTGCCCGGCTGATCGGCGTCGAGCATGGCGAAACCGTTGAGTGCTGAGGCGTAGACGATGGGGAAGTCGAGCTGTTCTTCGGTTGCACCGAGTTTGTCGAACAGGTCGAAGGTGTGGTTGATCACCCAGTCCGGACGCGAACCCGGGCGGTCAATCTTGTTGACCACGACGATGGGCTTGAGGCCCATGGCCAGCGCCTTGCGCGTCACGAAACGCGTTTGCGGCATCGGACCTTCGACGGCGTCGACCAGCAGCAGCACGCCGTCGACCATCGACAGCACGCGCTCCACTTCACCGCCGAAGTCGGCGTGTCCCGGGGTGTCGACGATATTGATGTGGGTGTCGCCATACTTGATAGCGCAGTTCTTGGCGAGAATCGTGATGCCGCGTTCTTTTTCCAGATCGTTGCTATCCATCACGCGCTCCGTCACGGCCTGGTGGGCTGCGAAGGTGCCGGACTGGCGGAGGAGCTGGTCGACCAGCGTGGTTTTGCCGTGGTCAACGTGGGCAATGATGGCGATGTTGCGTATGGAGCGGCTCATGTTTTTTCAGCGGGGGCGGTGTTAGGGCAAGCTTTCGATTTTAGCATGTGAATATGATACTTCGCAGCGTTTTCGTGCTAAAGCGCGTCCTTGTCGCTCAGCCCGCTATCGTCTGTCTGTGTTGCAAGCCTTGATCGGCGCGCAAGAACGTCGTAGAATCGCGGGCTTTCCTTGCTCCACCGGTACGCATGCCGGGGGGCATTCTTCAGCCGAAAGGCATCACCACAAGGAGTTTGCATGCGACATTACGAAATCGTATTCATCGTGCACCCTGATCAGAGCGAGCAAGTGCCCGCCATGATCGAGCGCTACAAGACCCTGGTCACCGCCAAGGGCGGCCAGATCCACCGTCTCGAAGACTGGGGCCGTCGTCAGCTGGCCTACCCGATCAACAAGGTTCACAAGGCACACTACGTGCTGATGAACATCGAGATCGACGGCGACACGCTGAACGAGCTGGAGCACGCCTTCAAGTTCAATGACGCAGTGCTGCGCCACCTCACCATCAAGACGAAGAAGGCTGTGACCACGCCGTCGCCGATGATGAAGGAAGAAAAGTCGCGTTCGCTGACCGCTCCGGCTCCGGCCGCTGCTGACAGTGCAGCCGACGCGAGCGCCACGCCCGCAGCCTGAGTTTGATCACCGAACGCGTCGGGGATACTGGTACGCAAACCATTGTCGATAACGCACTGCGCATCACCGGTTGTTTGTACGAGCGCGATGCGCTACGCATGACACCGGCCCGCATCCCGGTACTGTCCTTCAAGTTGCGCCATCAGTCGGTGCAGCGCGAACTGGAAGTCGAACGGAATGTGAGTTGTGAATTGAGCGTGATGGCAATGGGGCCCTTGGCACAGCAGCTTGCTGCAACGCCGCTGGGGGTGCTGATGGTGGTGGAGGGATTCCTCACCGCCCGCAGCCTGAAGAACCAGAACCCCGTTTTGCATGTACAGAAATACGAGTTGCTGGCGCAAGCGCAGTAGATCGCAGCAGCACTCGCAAACATTTGAAGGAAGAAAATCATGGCTTTCAGACCTGGTGCCAAGAAAAAAGACGAACGTGGCGGCAATCGCAGCCTGTTCAAGCGTCGCAAGTTCTGCCGCTTCTCGGCAGAGAAGATCGAAGAGATCGATTACAAGGACGTCGAAATCCTCAAGGACTTCGTGACCGAAAACGGCAAGATCATGCCGGCTCGCATCACCGGTACCAAGACCCATTATCAACGCCAGCTGTCGACGGCGATCAAGCGTGCCCGTTTCCTGGCGCTGATCCCCTACACCGACCTGCACCAGTAAGAGGAAGACCAGACCATGCAAATCATTCTGCTTGAGAAGGTTGTCAACCTCGGCAACCTGGGCGACGTCGTGCGCGTCAAGGACGGCTACGCTCGCAACTTCCTGATCCCGACCGGCAAGGCCAAGCGCGCCACCACAAACAACGTGGCCGAGTTTGCTGCCAAGCGCGAAGAACTCGAACGCATCGCCGCTGAAAAGCTGACCGAAGCCCAAGCTGTCGCCGCCAAGGTTGATGGCCTGACGGTGCAAATCACCAGCAAGTCCGGTGTGGACGGTCGTCTGTTCGGTTCGGTGACCACTGCCGACATCGCCGACGCCATCAAGGCTGCTGGCTTCGACGTGGTTAAGGCTGGCGTGCGCCTGCCGGAAGGCCCGCTGAAGCTGGTGGGCGACTACGATGTGCAAGTTGCTCTGCACACCGACGTTGTCGTGACCGTCAAGGTCTCGGTGCTCGGCGAACACTGATCGCTGCGTACATATGCATTAAAACGGGCTGCCTGGTGCAGCCCGTTTTTTTTTGTGCATTCAGACGACTCAGGCGGGCTGGTTCTGCAGCAGGAAGGCCTCGGCCTGATCCGCCGCCAGCGCTTTGGCAAACAGCCAGCCCTGGCCAATCTCGACCCCTAATTCATGCAGCAGCTGAGCCTGTGCGACTTCCTCGACACCTTCAGCCAGGGTCTGTTTGCCAAGCGCCTTGGCGAGTCCAACGATGGTCCGCACGATCTCCACCGCTTCGCGGCCTGCAGCCAGACGGATGACGAAGCTGCGGTCGATCTTCAGGGTGTCAAAGGGGAAACGATGCAGATAGGCCAGGGAGGAATAGCCGGTACCAAAGTCGTCGATCGAGATCTTGAAACCGAGCGCTGACAGCGCTTGCAAGGCATTGGCAGTGACCTGCGGATTGGACATCGCCATGCTCTCGGTGACCTCCAGTTTGAGCCTGCGCGGATCGATGCTGCCAAGGATATCCAGCACGGCTCGTGCGTCGGCGAGCAGATCGCCTTCACTGAACTGGCGCCCGGAGAGATTCACCGCAATCTCGCCACGGAAGCCCAGCGCATCCCAGGCAACCAGCTGGCGTGCCGCTTCACGCAGGATCCATTGGCCCATTGCAAGAATCTGCCCGCTCTCTTCGGCATAAGGAATGAAATCGCCGGGCATCACCATGCCCTTGTCTGGATGAGGCCAGCGGATCAGCGCCTCAAATCCGACCAGGCGCCGATCAGCCAGCAGCACCAGTGGCTGGTAATGCAACACGAATTGCTGTGAGGCAATCGCCAGATCCAGATTTTCCTTGAGCCAGCGCCGTTTGTTTTCGACTTGTAGCTCTGCCGGGTCATAGGCATGGGTCTGTCCGCGCAGCCTGGTTTTGGCATGGGCCAAGGCCATTTCGGCGGCTGCCAGCAACTCGGTGGCGCTGTGCAGATCCTGAGCCAGATGGGCCCAGCCGATACTGGCCGACAGGGTCAGTGCTCCTGCAGCTAGCTGGAAAGGCGCTTGCAGGCAGCTTTGCACACGGCCGAGTAAATCACCTATTGCGCTTTCATCGCCTACATCGGCAATGTGCTGGCTCAACACAAAGCGATCTGCCGCCAGACGCGCTAGCGCAGAGGAAGGTCCTTGCAGCGCTGCCAGACGCTGTGCCAGCTCGATGAGGATGGCATCGCCTGCTGCGATGCCTTCACGTTCGTTGAGTGTCCGGAAATCGTCAATGTCGATGATCAGTACGGCAACCGAGTCCGACTTGCCAGCTTCGATAGCGCACGCCTGCTCCAGCCTTTGCAGGAAAGCTGCGCGATTGAGCAGGCCGGTCAGGCGGTCATGCAGGGCGTCATGGGTAATCTGTTGCTGCAAGCGCTGCGACTCACTGATGTCGGTCAGCGAGCCAGCCATTCTCAGCGCCCGGCCGTTGGCGTCGCGGGTGGCGATGCCCCGCACCAGCAGCCAGCGATCAACGCCGCCCTGGCGGAAACTGAGAACGTGATGCAATTGCAGGCTGCGCCCGGCGAGGTGTTCGGCGAGCTCATGTTCAAACGCTTGCCTGCCGGCTTCATCAAGCGCTGCCGTCCAGGCGGACATGCGCGCTGGCTGGGTTTTGTCTTGCCCCATCAATGTGTACCAGCGATCAGAGAAGAACACTTGTTCGGCGAGCAGATCCCAATCCCACATCCCATCGTTGGCGCCGCGAAGCGCCAGAGCATAGCGTTCTTCGCTGGCTTGCAAGGCGAGCAGGGCCGCACGGCGCCGCGCCTGTTCCGCCGCACCGCGCAGTACCAGCGCTGAGAGACAGCCGAGTAACAAGGCCAGTACCGGAAATGCCGGTGCTAGAAACAACTGTGCGTGGACGAACAGGGCTTGCAGGCCGGTGACCAGGCCCAGCGCGAGGATGGCCAGTGCGCTCAGTGCGTAACGCAAGGGCCAGCGGCTGATCAGCCAGCAGGCGAGCATGGGCAGCACCAGCATCGCCAATAACTCTGCTGCGCTGGCCCAATGAGGGCGTTGCAGGACGCGGCCGCTGAGGATGTTATCAACGACCGTAGCCATGCGCTCCACACCAGGCAGGCTGGTATCGAATGGCGAGGGGAAGACGTCGCCTGCCCCAATAGCCGTCGAGCCGAGCAATACGATGCGGCCGCGCAGCCGTGCAGGATCAACATGGCCATCGAGCAGGTCGATGAAGGAAATCGATTCAAAACTGCCGCTTGGGCCGTAGTAATTGATCCATTGCCGCGATTGCGCATCAAGCGGTACGGTCAAGGATCCAAGCTTCAGCGCATTGCCAAAGTCGAGCTCAACCTGCGACCAAGGCTGATCAAGGGCAATAGCGGCAATGCGCACCGCCAGCGAGGGGTAGATTTCACCGGCGAAAGGCAAGCCGGGCAGATCAAAACGGGGTGCGCCGTCAGGCGCACGCAGCGCGCTGACATGGCCTAGCGCCTGTGCAGCCTCCGCAAAGCCCGCGGGCGGCGCCAGCAGCTGTTGCGGACGCATCGGCAGTAGGGCGCTTGCCGACTCACCACGCGTGCGCAGGAAAGCGTTGTCCAGCACAGCTTTGCCAGGTGATGTCGGTGGCTGGCCGGCTTCATCGAGCAGTGCAAATGGAATCAGCAATTTGCCTGATGCACGCATTGCGCTGCTCAAGACGGCGTCGGCGGCGGGGTCTGCACGGCCTGGTTCAAGCAGCAGAAGATCCAAGGCAATCAGGCGTGCTTGGGCCGTGTTGAGCAAGTCGATGGCGCGTGCCAGCGTGCGGCGGTCTGGCGAAAAACCGCCGAGTCGCTGCAGGCTGCGGTCATCTATCTTGACCAGTACGATGCCCGGCTGTGCCGCCGCCTGGAGGCGTCCTCGCCATTGGGTCTGTGCATCGAAGAGCAGATGATCGAGGCGTTCGAGCAAGGGCAGGTGCGGACGCGATGACCAAGCGAAAATGGCCAGGAGCCCGACCAAGATGGCAAGCACGCCGTAGCTGAGAGGATGTTCGAGACGCGATGGAGATGACAGGGTGCGATCGCCCCTGTCTGCGGTGCCTGGGCGCGCCACGATCAGAAGCTCAAGCGCTCAAGCGCTGCCTGAATGCGCGTAGGCGACCACAGGGCGGCAGGTGTACAGCCGCGCGCTAGCGAACAGTCGGTACCCTCACGCGGTCGTGACAGCGAAGTCTTGCTGGGCGGACGCAGCTTCCGCGTGGTGCCGTCTGCTGCGGATTCGATCGCTTCAACCTCGACCTCGCCTGACTGGACACTGACCGCGGTGCTCAGATCAGTGCTGACTTCGACGAAGAATTCGGTGCCGCGTACGGCCGTGACGGCAGTGGGCGTACGCACCTGCCACTTGCCAGCCGCCTGCCGGCTGACTTGCTGGCCCATGAGACCTTTCTCCAGTACCAGGCTGGCTTCGCGGGCTTTGTCGGCAGGCGCATCAAAGCGTTCGATTTTCAGCTCGGAGCGATCCGCGACCACGACCGTGGAACCGTCGATAAAGCGCACACGTACCCGTCCATCAGCGCCTGTGTGGATCTGGTGACCTGCATCCAGTTTTTGTCCCAGGCTAAGGGGTGGGCCGCCGGCGCCAAGATGGGTTTCGCCTCGCACAGCGACAACCTCGGCAACGCTGGCCGCCTGTATTGCGGCACTGGCAATGGCTAGCGTCATGCACACAAAAACGCGGGTGGTTTTCATTGTTGCTCCCTGATCATGGTTTTGGTTTTGAATGTCTCATCGTTGCGGCTAGCCAAAGAATGCATACGGCGCCCAATAAAACGGATGCCGCCAGGGGCCATTGCTCAGCCGATCTTTGATCATGGCTAGCTGGGCTTGCCTGAGTGACCCAGCACGGCTGAGTGCGCGCAATTCGAAAGTCGCTACGCTGAGTGCCGCAGCGGTTTCGGACTCAAGCGCACGGTGTGTGGCTAGCACAGACCGTGCCCCAGCGAAAAAGAACCCCGAACCAGGCCGGACATCGCTGCGCCGCCGTTTCCACCTGCAGCCGTATTACCGGCCGACAGCACCCATTGCGTATTCCGTCGCCGCCTCAGTACATCGATCAGACCATGGCTGGCGAAGGCGATGACGCGATTTTCATCCCGATGCGCGCCGAGTCCTGCACGTTGTATTGTGGCGGCGCCCAGCACGAGGTCGCGCCTGGGATCAGCGCCTAATGCGCGCGCCACCGCCTGTCGTTCGGTGCGCGTATCGGGCAGGGCGGGCCTGTCGGCATAGCGAAAGCCCGGCGCTGTCGGGTCGGGCTTGGCAGCGATTAGGCGCGGTATGCTGCGGGCAGAAGCGCTTTGCAAGCTTGTGCTGGCCGGTCGCGTGATGCTGCGTGCCTTGGCGTGCGCGGAGCGGGCATTGAGGGCTTTGCACGAGTAGCCACAGGTGAATTCGAATTCGGCATAGGCGGAGATCCATTCATCGCCGCCCGCACGCCCAGGCTTCATCTCGACCAGCTGGCGCAGGAGGTCGATTTGCCGAGCGCGGATTTCCGGCAGTGGCAGGGCCAGAATGCGTCGGGCTTCACTCCGCGGTGTGGATGCTTGGCCAGGATTGGCCAGGGGCAGATCGATGTCATCACTCTGGGCCCGCAGGCTTGTGCACTGAAGCGCCGGACAGAGGGCCAGAGGACGCAGCCGACTGCAACGCAATCCTCGGTGCGGAATCCGATGGCTCATGAGCGTCCCCCTGTTTGGCGTCCAAGCATGGTAAAGGCGCCTGCGGTCACGGACAAGCACCGGAGTCTTGTCCACAAGGGCATCTAAGATCAGCCCGACAGGCTAGAATTACGGGCTTCACAGGAGCAACACCATATGGCCCAAGCCCGTCAGCCCGTCAGTCAGGATCCGCAACTGGCCGCACTCAAATTGCCGCCGCATTCGATTGAAGCGGAGCAGTCCTTGATCGGCGGTCTGCTGCTCGACAACAGCGCCTGGGATCGTGTCGGGGATCTGGTTTCCGAGGTCGATTTCTACCGCGACGAGCATCGCCGCATCTTCCGCCAGATCGCCATGCTCATCGAGCAGGGCAAGCCGGCGGACATCGTCACGGTGTTTGAGTCGCTGGACAAGAACAATGAGTCGCAGCATGTTGGCGGCCTTGCCTATCTGGGTGAAATCGCCAACAACACGCCGTCGGCCTCGAATGTGCGGCGCTACGCCGAAATCGTGCGTGAGCGCGCCATCCTGCGCAAGCTGGTGGCGGTGGGTGACGAGATCGCCGGCAGCGCGCTGACGCCTTCGGGCCGCAACGCCAGCATCATCCTCGATGAAGCGGAATCGAAAATCCTCGCCATCCGCGATGAGGGCAGCAAGCAGAACCAGGGTTTCATCCCGATCCAGCCGGTGCTGGGCCAGGTCGTCGAGCGCATCCAGGAGCTGTATTCGCGTGACGATCAGGCTGCGGTGACCGGTGTGCCGACCGGCCTCGTCGATCTGGACGACAAGACATCCGGCCTGCAGCCGACCGACATGATCATCGTTGCCGGCCGTCCCGGCATGGGCAAGACTTCGTTCGCACTGAATATCGCCGAGAGCGTGGCGCTCGATGCCGGCTTGCCGGTGGCGATCTTCTCGATGGAAATGCCGGCCTCGCAATTGGCGATGCGTTTCATCTCCTCGGTCGGTCGCCTCGATCAGCACCGCTTGCGTACCGGCAAGCTCAATGACGATGAATGGCAGAAGCTGACCTATGCCCTGGGTCGTCTGCATGAAGCGCCGATCTACATCGACGAAACACCGGGCCTCAACCCGGTCGATCTGCGCGCCCGTGCGCGGCGCCTGCACCGCCAGTGCGGCGGCAAGCTGGGGCTGATCGTGATCGACTACCTGCAGCTGATGACTACGCTCAAGGAGAGCGACAACCGCGCCGCCGAGCTGTCGGAAATCTCACGTTCGGTCAAAGGTCTGGCCAAGGAATTGAAGGTGCCGATCATGGCGCTCTCGCAGCTCAACCGCAGCCTTGAGCAACGCGCCGACAAGCGTCCGATGGCCTCGGACTTGCGTGAATCCGGCGCACTTGAACAGGATGCGGACATCATCATGTTCATCTACCGTGACGAAATCTACAACCCGGATACGCAGGACAAGGGCATGGCCGAGCTGATCATCGCCAAGCACCGGAATGGTCCGACCGGTATGGTGCCGATGACCTTTGTCGGCGAATACACGCGCTTCGAAAACTACATGCGCGCCGCGCCTAGTTACTGACCGCCAGCTGCGGCGCCGGGTTATAGGACCATTTGCGCTCCCAGGCCGCGCGCACCATGTTCGGGTACTCGGGCTTGCCCAGGCTGCCGTTGTAGCGGCCGAGGGCGCGGAACAGGTTGCCTTTTTCGATATCGAGGTAGTAGCGCAGGATGGTGCAGCCGTAGCGCAGATTGGTACGCAGATGGAACAGGTTCTGCTCGGCGGTGCCGATCTGTTTGACCCAGAACGGCATCACCTGCATGAAGCCGCGCGCGCCAGCCGACGACACGGCGTACTTGCGAAAGCCGCTTTCCACTTCGATTACGCCGAGCACCAGCTGCGGGTCCAGACCGGCGCGCTGCGCTTCGTAATAGACCGTCTTGAGAATCTCGATGCGGTCGCGCGGATCGGGCAGGCGGCGCGTCAGGCGGGCTGACATCTCGCCCAGCCAGCGCTGCTTTTCGGCTTCGGAGGGAAACAGTGGTTCGGGGGAGGCCAGATCGCTGATCGATTTGTGCAGCGAAGCCTGCACGCTGTTCGACAGCTGCTCCTCGACCTGCGCGCCGGCCAATGCCGCGCCGCTTGCGCACAGCGCAAGGCACAGCAAGGCCGGACGCAACAGGCGCATTTACTGCACCACGCGACGCAGGTAGTCGGCGATCTCGGCCAGCGGCAGCTTGGTGGCGGCTGTGTCGCGGCGGCCCTGATACTCCAGCACGCCTTCCTTGAGGCCACGGTCGCCGATCACCACGCGATGCGGCACGCCGATCAGCTCCCAGTCGGCGAACATCACGCCGGGGCGCTCGTCACGATCATCGAGGATCACGTCGATGCCCGCCGCTTGCAGCTCGGTGTAGAGCTTCTGCGCGGTGTTGCGTACTTCTTCCGAACGGCTCCAGCCCATCGGGCAGATCACCAGCGCAAAGGGCGCAATGGCGGTCGGCCAGATGATGCCCTTGTCGTCGAAGTTCTGTTCGATTGCGGCGCCCATGATGCGCGTGACGCCGACGCCGTAACAGCCCATTTCCATGACCTGTTCCTTGCCGTCCTCGCCGATGAACTTGGCACCCATCGCGGCCGAGTAGCGCGTGCGCAGCTGGAAGATGTGACCGACTTCGATGCCGCGGCAGATCGCCAGCGTGCCCTTGCCGTCCGGCGCCGGGTCGCCGGCGACGACGTTGCGGATGTCGGCGACTTCAGGCTCGGCGAAGTCGCGGCCGAAGTTGGCGCCGGTGTAGTGGTAGTCGCTTTCATTGGCACCGATGACGAAGTCCGCCATCACCGCTGCGCTGCGGTCGACATACACCTTGCCCTTGAAGCCGATGGGGCCCAGGGAGCCCGGCTCGGCACCGAAGGCATCGCGAATCGTCGCTGGCGTAGCAAAGCGCAGCGGCGAGAACACGCCGGCAAGCTTGCTGGCCTTGACCTCGTTGAGCTCGTGATCGCCGCGCAGCAGCAGCAGCACCGGCACACCGTCTTCACCATCGACGATCACCGACTTGAGCGTCTGCGCAGGCGAGATCTTGAAGAAATCTGCCAGCTGCTCGATGGTCTTGGCGCCCGGCGTGTGCACCTTGGTCAGCTCGGCCGTAGGGGCCGGACGGCTGATGCTCGGTGCCAGCGCTTCGGCGAGCTCGACATTGGCGGCGTATTCCGAATCCGGGTTGTAGGCGAGGGCGTCTTCGCCGGTTTCAGCGATGACGTGGAATTCGTGCGAGCCGGTGCCGCCGATGGCGCCGGTGTCGGCCGACACGGCGCGGAACTCCAGACCGAGGCGCGTGAAGATGCGCGAGTAGGTCTGGTACATGTTCTGGTATTCGCGCTGCAGATCCTCGAAGCTGGCGTGGAAGGAGTAGGCGTCCTTCATCGTGAATTCGCGCCCGCGCATGATGCCGAAACGCGGCCGGCGCTCGTCGCGGAACTTGGTCTGGATCTGGTACAGGTTCTTGGGCAGCTGGCGATAGCTGCGCAGCTCCTGGCGCACGATGTCGGTGATCACTTCTTCGGACGTGGGCTGCAGCACGAAGTCACGGCCGTGGCGGTCCTTGATGCGCAGCATCTCTTCGCCCATCTTGTCGAAGCGGCCGGTTTCCTGCCACAGCTCGGCTGGCTGCACGACAGGCATCGACAGTTCGATGGCGCCGGCGCGGTTCATCTCCTCGCGGATGATGTTCTCGATCTTGCGGATCACACGCAAACCCATCGGCATGTAGTTGTAGATGCCGGCGGAGAGTTTCTTGATCATGCCGGCGCGCATCATCAGCTTGTGGCTGACGATTTCTGCATCGGCGGGGGCGTCTTTGAGAGTGGAGATGAAAAACTGACTGGCACGCATGGAAATGGCTACTTTTCGAGCTGGATGTAGCTCGCGATTGTAGCGCAAGCGAGGCACTTCGCCGTGCCGCCGGGCAGCGGGGTATTGCGGCGGCAATCCCGAGTTTCCTTGCCATTCGATCTGTGGAACAATCCGCAGCAACTTATGTTTCAAGGTGGTTACCATGCTCGATCGGGACGGCTATCGGCCCAACGTCGGCATCGTCATCGTTAACGCACGCAACGAGGTTTTCTGGGGCAAGCGCATCCGCGAACATTCCTGGCAGTTTCCGCAAGGTGGCATCAAGCATGGCGAATCGCCCGAGCAAGCCATGTTCCGTGAACTGTTCGAAGAGACCGGATTGCAGCCCGAGCACGTACAGGTGCTTGGCAGAACGCGTGACTGGTTGCGCTATGACGTGCCGAAAAATTGGATCAAGCGCGAATGGCGCAGCACCTATCGCGGGCAAAAGCAGATCTGGTTCCTGCTGCGCATGCGTGCGCGGGACTGCGATGTCAGCCTGCGCGCCAGCGGGCATCCGGAGTTCGACGCCTGGCGTTGGGCGCAATATTGGGTGCCGCTGGAAACGGTGATCGAATTCAAGCGTGGCGTGTATTGCAATGCACTCAATGAACTGGGGCAGATCCTGTTCCATGGCGACCTGGCCTCGCGGCCGGCAAGCTATGCGCAGGAAGTCGTGCTGACGGGTGGCAAGCTTGATTGACCGCGCCATCATCGAATTCGACAAGATCCTGCGTACCCTCGCTGCACCCGCGCAATCGACGCGCCCGGTGCCCGGTGACAAGCTGCCCGAGTGCGAACTGAGCGAGACACAGCGGCGCGAAGTGGCGGCGCTGATGCGCATCGATCATGTCGGTGAAATCTGTGCCCAGGCGCTCTACCAGGGGCAGGCGATCAGCACCCGCACGCCTGCGCTGCGCGAGTCGTTGCAGCAGGCGGCGCACGAGGAAACCGAGCATCTGGCGTGGACCGAGCAGCGCCTCAATGAGCTGGGCGACCGCAAGAGCCTGCTCAATCCGCTGTGGTACGCCGGCGCCCTGGGCATCGGCATCGCGGCGGGGCTGGCGGGCGACAAGTGGAATCTCGGCTTTCTTGCCGAGACCGAGATACAGGTCGAAGCGCATCTGGCCGGCCATCTGCAGCAGGTGCCGCTGGAAGACCAGCGCTCGCGCGCCATCCTGGAACAGATGAAGACCGACGAGATCGCGCATGCGCGCCTGGCGCGCGACTTGGGCGCGGCCGAGCTGCCCACAGCGGTCAAGGGCCTCATGCGCATGGCTTCCAAGGTGATGACCAGCGTCGCGTACCACGTCTGAGATGAGCATGATCGAACGTATCGAAATCGATCTGTGGCCGGGCGTCGCGCCCGGTTCGGCAGGTCTGGACCTCGTTGAGCAGGTCGACGAGCGCAGCACCGACTGTACGGCCTTTCATGATCGTGCGATCAGCGCCATCACGCGGCCGCGCATGGTGGTCTTCAAGCCGGCGCAGCCCGATGGCAGCGCCTTGCTGCTGGCGCCCGGCGGTGGCTACCAGCGCGTGGTGTGGGACAAGGAAGGCGTCGAAGTCGCCGAATGGCTGGCCGGCCTGGGCATGACGGTTGCGGTGCTGATCTATCGCCTGCCCGGCGAAGGCCATGCCGATGGCCATTTAGTGCCGCTGCAGGACGCGCAACGCGCACTACGTCTGTTGCGTCAGCAGGCGGCGGCCTGGGGCCTCGATCAGACACGCATCGGTGCAATGGGGTTCTCGGCCGGCGGGCATGTGATTGCTTCGTTGGCGACACGTTTTGACGAAGCCAGCTACCGCCCGCTCGATGCCATCGATGCGCATTCGGCGCGGCCTGATTTTGTCGCCCTGGGCTATCCGGTGATCTCGATGGATCCGGCCATCGCCCATGCCGGTTCGCGCAGCAAGCTGCTCGGCGCCCATGTCGATGACACGGCTTTTGCGGCACGCGCCTCGGCCGAACTGCAAGTGCGTGCCGATACGCCGGAGAGCTTCATCCTGCTGCCTGACGACGACCGCGCCGTGCCGCCGGAAAACAGCATCCGCTACTACCTTGCGCTGCGTGCTGCGGGCGTGCGCGCCGAGCTGCATGTGTTCCGCGATGGCGGCCACGGTTTCGGCATTCGGCTGGCTGACGGGCCGGTGCGCGAATGGACTACGCTGTTCGCTGCCTGGCTGCGTCACACCGGCCGCTTGCGGGCCGCCAGGTGAGCAAGCCCTACTGGCGCAAGACGCGCGCGGTAACGGCGCTCTTGCTCCTGTTGTGGTTCCTGGTCTGTGTGTTCAGCTGTGTCTATGCCGGGCCGCTCAATGCCTACGTGTTCCTCGGCTTCCCGCTCGGCTTTTATTTCGCGGCACAGGGCAGTCTGCTGATCTTCTTGCTGATCCTCTGTCTCTACGCCTGCTACATGAATCGCCTTGATCGCCGGCAGCAAGGTGACGACTCTCGCGAAAACTAAGCGCGCGGGGCCGCGCGACTGTTTATTGCCTGAACCGTTGCAATGCCGAGTCCACCATGCCTTCAACGCTGCCGCGCTGCACATATTCGCGCCGCAAATAGCTCGCGTCACTGCCTTCGTGCGCAGTGCGGTAGATGTGTTCAAGGGCTGCGCTGCAGGCAAGGGCCTCGGCATGAGGCTGGATTCGCCGTAGCGTGCTCAGAATATCCTCGCGTAATGAAATTTGTTCATACGACTTTGGGTGTACGACCGTGCCATCAAGGCCGAAACGACATGCCTGAAAGCGGTTGTAGTTATAGACAAGGTAATCGTCTTCTACTGGATCGGCTTCATTGCGTTCCAATAGATATTTGCTCAGCGCTTGGAGGTAGCACGCCAAGGCTGCTGCACGTTCAACCGACAGGGGTGTATCGCAGACACGTAGTTCGATGGTTCCATATTCGGGCTTCGGTCGAATATCCCAATAGAAGTCCTTCATGCTTTTGACGACCCCAGTGTGTTCCATTTTGGCGAAGTATTTATGCTCAAAATCGTTCCAGCGAAGCATGAATGGAGCGCGACCACTGAGCGGAAATGCAAATACGGAGTTCAGTCGCGCAGAATTGAATAATGTGTCATGGCCTTGAACAAACGGCGATGAGGCTGACAAAGCGATGAAATGAGGGACGTAGCGGTTGAGCGCATGGAGCAGAAACAGCGCCTCGTCTGCATCGGCGCATCCGACATGGATGTGCTGGCCGAAAATGGTGAATTGTTTGCTCAGGTACCCATAAAGCATGGATACCTCCTTGAATCTCGGCTTTTTGAAAATTCGGCGCTCTGACCACACTTGAAAAGGATGAGTCCCGCCCCCGCTGATCCCGATATTGAGCAGCTCTCCTGCGCGAACCAGCGCATCACGCATTTTCCCGAGTTGCGCCAGAAGCGGCAGGTATTCTGTGTGAACATCGCTCGCAATCTCGATCATGCTTTCAGTGACTTCAGGGGTCACGGTGCCGGGGAATGTCTGGCGTTTCAACAGCTCAAACATGTCCGGGCTTGCGGCGACCAAATCAAAATCGCTCAGGCCGATCAGTTGTAATTCGAGCTCCACACCGAGGCTCAATGACTTTGAGGTTTTGAAGGCTTCAAGCGGCATCTCAGAACTCCTTGCGGTCAGGCACTTCATTTGCCCAGACGAGTGCCCGCTGTACCAGGATGGGGCCGAATATTTCTATGCTCAACGCTGCTGCGGCCAGCGAGCTCAGCTGATCAACCAGGCTGATGCCGAGATAGCGTGTTTGTTCCAGCACCAAGATCACAAATGCAGAAAGCGGCGTGCTCGCTACGCCGATGAGCACGCCTTTGCGCAAGGAAATGCCACTGAGGTGGGCGAAGAGCGTAATACCTCCGATCTTGGCGATCTGACGCGCCATGATGATGGCGAATCCAAGCCCGACGCCTGCTGTCACGTGTCGCCATTCCAGTGATGAGGCTATGAACACGAAAAGAAGGATCGACAAGAGATCGCCAAGCGCACCGAAACCACGTTGTGAAGTCGCTAAAACGATTCGGTGGTGACGTGCAGACAGTCCAAACATCAGCGCTGTCAGAATCGGAGAGAGTTTCAGACTGTGTGCCAAGGCGACAATACCAATGACGGCAATCGTGAACGCGAGCGTGCAGTCCTGGCCGGTACGCTTGGTCAAACGAAGCAAGGCCGGAATAAGCGCCCCCGCGATGGCGCCTAGGAGTAAGGACATCACAAGGACAATCAAGCTGCTATATGTCGCTTGCCAGAGACTTCCGGAAGTCTGGAGCACCACGAAGCCCACAACGATTTTGAAGGCCAGCACCGATAACACACAGTTCAAGGCCGCTAGATGCAGTACACGCTCCGTGACTTGTCCGGCGCTACGTTGTTCGTTGATGATGCGCAGGATCGTGGCTGGCGAAGTCGCCATCGATAGCGTTGCCAGAAGCAGCGCATTTGCAAGAGACAGCCCGAACCAAGATGCAATGATGTAGACCGCCACGAAGGTCAGCGCAGACTCGGTCAGACTGCTCGCTGCGAGCCACGGATTGGCGCGGAGCCAGCGCAAGTTGATGCGGTAGCCGCACTCAAAAAGCATAAGGCCAAACGCAATATTTGCGAGCAACAGCATCGGCGCTTGTGTTTGTGGTAACAGCCCAATTTGTGTGGGTGCCAGAACAAAACCAACCACTGCGTACGTACTGATGCGCGGCAGCTTTATCCACTGGTAGGCATACTCCCCCGCGAACCAGGCGATCAGAATCGCTATGGGCCAAGCCATATCCCTGAATAGCTGGGCAAGTTCAATCATGTTTTCTCCCTTGTAAAAATCCGTATTCCGATGCTGCGACCTTGCTTGAAGTCGCTACGGAGGGATGATGGTCACGCCAACGCACATGAGTGCAGTGGCTAACAGGAGGTGAAGTGCTTAGACGGACTTTTCAGGCGCGAATCGAGGCGCTGATCGCGAACCCTGCGTGCAAGGGGATTCCAGCGCGTCCAGACACCGCCTAGAGGGCAAAAGCGATGGCGACATTCGCCGGCACCACCTGGGGCATCGTGTATTTCAAGCGGGATTAAATTCAATTACGAAAATGGTCTTCAGTCTTGCAGGCGCCAGCGCAACAGCTGGCGTGAGCAAGGCGCCTGAGACGTGTCTGCGCTTCTTCTTGCTCACTGTCAGCGTATGGATTTCCAGACCGCGCAGCAGACGATTGGTTGCACGCGGGTCCGGATTCGATTGAAAAACATGACTGACTTGCTGGCGAATGTTAATTCTGACGGCTCTGCCTCCATGGCCGCTTAACGGATGGTGATCGCCAGCTTCGCAGTGGCATGCGCTCTGTGCGGGCTTCGGCTTGGGTGTTGCGCGCGTTCAGCGGTAGACCATGCCGCCATCGATCAAGGGGGCTTGGCCGGTCATGTAGTCGGAGTCGGGGCCGGCGAGGAAGGACACCATGGCCGCCACGTCTTCCGGGGTTTCGGCACGGCCCAGGGCGATGCCCTTGACGAACTTGTCGTAGCTGGCGCCCAGCGCGGCGCCGCTGATGGCGGCCATGGCGGCGTCGATCTCGGTCCACATCTCGGTGCCGACTACGCCGGGGCAGTAGGCATTGACGGTGATGCCGTCGGCCGCCAGTTCGCGCGCCGCAGCCTGGGTCAGGCCGCGCACGGCGAACTTGGTCGCCGAATAGATGCCCAGCAGTGCGAAACCATCATGGCCGGCAATCGACGAGGCATTGATGATCTTGCCCTTGTTGCTGCCGGTGTGATCGAGTGATTTGAATTTCTTCGCTGCCGCCTGGATGCCCCACAGCACACCCTGCACATTGATCTTGAAGATGTGTTCGACCTCTTCTTGGCGAACCTCGCTCAGGGCGCGCACCTGGGCGATGCCGGCGTTGTTGACCATGATGTCGAAGCCGCCCAGCGTGCTTGCAGCGTGCTCGACGGCGGCGAATACCGCCTCGCGCTGGCTGACGTCGGCGACATAGGTGGTCGCCTTGCGGCCCAGTGCCTGGATTTCCAGGGCCACGGCCGCCAGCTTGGCCGCATTGATGTCGACCAGGGCCAGATCGGCGCCATCGCGTGCCAGGCGCAGGGCAATGCCGCGACCGATGCCTTGTGCGGCACCCGTGACCAGTGCAATTTTTCCGGTGATGCTCATCATGCTTCCTTTCAGTCGAAGAGCGGGTGCGCTCAGGCGGGCGAATCGATGGGGACGGTGCGGATCAGCTTCTTGTTCACGAATTCGTGGATGCCCAGACTGGAGAGCTCGCGCCCGTAGCCGGAATTCTTGATACCGCCGAAGGGCAGGTCCGGCGCAGTCCAGGTCGGGTGGTTGATGAACACCATGCCGCTGTCGATCTGCGCCGCGATGCGCTGCCCGCGTGCGATGTCGCTCGTGAATACCGAGCCGCCGAGGCCGAAATCGGAATCATTGGCCAGCGCGATGGCTTCTTCGTCGCTGCTGACGCGGAAGAACAGGGCGACCGGGCCGAAGAATTCTTCGCGGTAAGCCGGGTTGTCCGGCTTGATGTCGGTGAGGATGGTCGGCTGCATGAAGGCGCCGGGTCCTTCGATCAGCTTGCCGCCCATTACGACCGTAGCGCCGTGCGCAATCGCGCTGGCGACCTGGTCGAGCAGCTTGAGCAAGGCCTCTTCGCTCGACAGCGGGCCGAGCGTGGTGGCCGGATTCATCGGATCGCCCGCCACCAGCTTGGCCATGCCGCTCTGGAACTTGTCGAGAAAGCGCTTGGCGATCTTGTCGCTGACGATGAAGCGCTTGCCCGCCACGCAGCACTGGCCGGTGTTGTTCATCTTGGCCCACAAGGCCCATTCGACGGTTTTGTCCAGATCGGCATCGTCGAGCACGATGAAGGCATCGCTGCCGCCCAGTTCCATGCTCGACTTCTTGAGGTTCTGCCCGGCGCGCGCAGCGACGCTCTGGCCCGCTTCGAAGCTGCCGGTCAGCGCCACACCCTTGATGCGCGGATCGTCGATGACCCGATCGGCCTGCGCATGCGAGATGCGCAGATTGCTGTAGGCGCCCTGCGGCGCGCCGGCATCGCGCCAGAGCTTTTCGAAGGCCTCCGCGCACTGCGGTACGCAGGCGGCGTGCTTGACCATCACCACATTGCCGGCCATCAGATTCGGCGCGGCAAAGCGCGCCAGCTGGTAGTAGGGGAAGTTCCAGGGCTGCACGCCGAACAGCACGCCAATCGGCGAATTGACGATCTGCGCTTCGCCCACAGCCGGCTGCAGCTGCTGCGGGGCAAGAAAAGCTTCGCCGTGATCGGCGTAGTAATCGATGATGTCAGCGCTCAGCAGCACTTCGCCACGCGCTTCGGCGATCAGCTTGCCCATCTCCAGCGTGACCGGCCGCGCAAAGGCATCGACCTGGCTGCGCAACAGCGCTGCGGCCTTGTGCAGGATGGCGGCGCGCTCGGCAAAGCTGCTGTGGCGCCAATGGGCGAAACAGTCACTGGCTTGCTGCAGGCTCATTTCGAGTTGTGCTTCGCTGGTGTCCTCGAAGCGTTGCAGGAGCTTGCCGTCGTACGGGTTGATGCTTTGATAGGCCATGTTGTCCTCGATCCGGTGTGTCAGGGTTGCACTGAAGCCTGGCGGGTTCAGCGCGTCTGGCACCGAGATTGGCCGCATCATTTGGCCACGTCTGCGCGCTGCCCCACATAGCGGGCGCGGCCGGCTATGTGCGCCGGCGTACCGACAGGCTGCGCCCGGCGCGCCAGATTCGATGCTCTTGAACAAGGAGCACGCAGCATGAAAACCGACGCACAGATTCAGAAAGATGTCATCGCCGAACTCACCTGGCTGCCGTCCATCGAGGCCGAGAGCCTGCAGGTCGACGTGGTCGATGGCATCGTCACCCTGTCCGGGCACGTCAATAGCTATGCGCAAAAATGTATTGCCGAGCAGGCGGTGCAGGCTGTCGCCGGCGTCAAGGCGCTGGCGGTGGAAGTGGATGTCGAGATCTCGGGCGCCACCGCAGTGACGGATCGCGATCTGGCCCACGCCGCGCATCACGTCATCAAATGGCTGGTGTCCTTGCCACCGGAGCATGTGAAGGTGCGGGTCGAAGGCGGCTGGATCACGCTCAGCGGCGAAGTGAGTCAGGAATACCAGCGCCACGACGCGCTCAACGCCGTGGCCCGCTTGCGCGGTGTGGCCGGCGTGACGGACCAGATCACGGTCAAGGAATCGCTGTCATCGACGCAGATCAAGAGCGAGATCGAGGCCGCCCTCAATCGCCGCAGCGATGACACCCAGCACAACATTTCGGTCAGTGTCGAAGGGGCGGACGTTACGCTCAGCGGCAGCATCCAGAACTGGCAGGAACGTGTGCTCGCCAAGCAGGCCGCTGTGCACACGCCGGGCGTGCGCGCCGTGATCGATGACTTGATTCTTGTGCCCTGAGGTGCTCAGATGCGGCATTGCGGCAAGATTACGCAGTGAGCATGCCGCCAACTTCGGAGCAGCGAATCCATGGCACGTCGGCATCATGAGCAACACCGCACTGAGCGTATCGGCTGGCTGCGCGCCGCCGTATTGGGCGCCAATGACGGCATCGTCTCCACCGCCAGCCTGATGATCGGCGTGGCTGCCGCCAGCGCCAGCCACAGCGACATCCTGATCACCGGCGTCGCTGGCCTGGTGGCCGGGGCGATGTCGATGGCGGCGGGCGAATACGTTTCGGTGCATTCGCAGGCCGATACCGAAGCGGCCGACCTGGCGCGGGAGCGCGAAGAGCTCAAGCACGATCCGTTGGCCGAGCAGCGTGAGCTCAGTGCCATCTACATCAAGCGCGGCCTTGCGCCCGCGCTGGCTGAACAGGTGGCCACTCAATTGATGCAGCACGACGCGCTCGGTGCTCACGCGCGCGACGAGCTGGGCATCTCGGAGGCGCTCGCCGCCCGCCCGCTGCAAGCCGCATTGGCTTCGGCCGCCAGCTTCGCGGTCGGCGCGGCACTGCCGCTGGTGGTGACTGCGCTTACGCCCGATAGCGCACTGATCGCCACCGTCGCCATCACGTCCCTCGTCTTCCTCGCTGCCCTCGGAGCCATCGCCGCCCGCGCCGGCGGCGCGCATCTCGGCATCGCAGCTTGGCGCGTGAGCTTCTGGGGCGCGCTGGCGATGGCGATCACGGCTGGAGTAGGGGCGCTGTTTGGTGCGGCGGTTTGAGGTTGGGGTTAAAGGCCTTCACCGCAAAGGCGCAAAGGGAACGCAAAGGGCCGCGAAGGAAGGCAAAGTCAAAGATCTTTACAGCAGAGTTGCGGGGGACAGGAGCAGGGCGGATTATTCCCCTCTCCCGCCTGCGGGAGAGGGTGGCGCGCAGCGCCGGGAGAGGGCGCATTCAAGCTTGGCGCCCCACGAAGCATTCGGCCCGAGTCGGCGCCTTCGACCAGCTCAGGATGAATCGCGCTGTGCGCGGACGTGTATCGAGGGCTGTGCCATGCCTCGATACACCGGGCCAGATACCGTTCGATTCATCCAAGGCCCGTCGCAGGGCCCGGCACTCGGCACGAACGGGTGGAGGTGTGCGACGTTCGAACTTCGTGCTTTGGATCAGTATGGACGTAGCCTGGATGCGGCGCAGCGGAGTCCGGGACCGTAGAGATATGGGTCAGGCCCCGGACTCCGGCATTCGCCAGCACCGGTGCTACGTGCTTAAAGTTCAGTGCAAGATATGCCAAATCATGCGCGACAAGAATGGGACAAAAAGTATCTTTGACGCGCCGAAATACGCCAACAGCAATGCAATGACGCCCGTACGACCGATTATCGTCCTCTCCAAGTGGCTCGCAGCAAAGTGTGGTGGAAAGAACAGCACGTAAATCGCAGGCATTCCCACTATGCATGAAGCCGCCAGGGTGATTGCAAGAGCTATATCGAATATTGCTGCCGCGCCCACAGCCAGAATGCTCACTGCCCCTAGTACAAGTCCCCAGCTGTCCTTCTTCTGGAATGGCACGTTGAGGCTGGGTTCTTTAAGTTTCATCGCAGGCATCCTCGGAAGATAAAATTCTCAGAAGTTTTTTCTGAGACCAATGTGGCGTAATGCCTGAGCACCTAGCCCTAGCCAACAAGTTTCGTCATCGCCGTGTAGGAAAAGCTCTGTCCATCAATTCTGAACATTTCGGGAGTCTCGCCTGTTCTCACGAAGCCGCATTTCTCGTAAAGACGAATGGCCTTCTCGTTGCTCGACAGAACCTGCAGATCAATCCATTCGAGTGAGGCGTTTGCTTTGACCCACTCTTCACCATGTTCAATCAGACGTGTGCCCAGACCAAGATTTCGGTGATCTCGATCTACGCCCATGCCCAGCAAGCAACGATGCTCGGCAAAACGTTCGGCGTGAGCCCTTAAGTCGATATGCCCGATGATTTTCTCATTGGCATTCCGCAACACCCACAGACGCCGCCAGCCTGCTTGGCTGAACGGGACTTCGAGCCCGGTGCGGAAACCTGCTGCGCGTTCAGACGGAAAACGGGATTCGCTTCGTGACAGCGGCTGAAAGTACCCCAAGCCGTCTCTGCCATTGTCTGAAAGAAGATCATTCACGTAGACCAGAAACTGATCGAACTCATGAGACTCGGCCTGACGAATTGAATAGCTGAGGGGCATTTGCATGGCCGATCTCGATGCCTGACGTGATTTTTACCATTATGCCCCAAGCCTTGCGTACCCGATCTAACGCTCGGCCTTCCGCCTCTGCCGCCCCGCACTGCGCTCCATCTCGCGCAGCAGTGTCGCCAGATCGAGATCCAGCTTGTCGTCCAGCGCACGCGCTTCGCGTGCGAGGTTTTTCCAGGGCGGGGGATGTGCGGGGTTGTTGAAGGCGTAGGCGATGCGGTTGCCTTCACTGCTGACGTCGATGACGACGACGCGCTCATTGAACACTTCGCGCATCAAGTCGATGTGCGTTTCGGCCAGCGGGCCGTAGCCGGAGATATTGGCGACGAGAAGGCCGGCGGGTTTGAGGCGGCTGCGCACATCCTCGTAAAAGCGGCGGCTGCAGAGCTGGGGTGCGAGGCCGTCTTCGTCGTAGGCGTCGAGCAGGATCACGTCGGCGCGTGTGCTGTCGCTGCCTGAGGGCTGCGCAAAGTATTGCGCGGCGTCGGCCTGGATGATGGCGAGGCGTTCGTCGTCGGGCGGGATGAGGAACCAGTCGCGGCAGGCGATGACGCCGGCCGAGAGTTCCAGCGCGGTGATGCGCGTGCGCGCCAGATTGCGGTAGCAGTACTTGGTGAGCGAGCCGCCGCCGAGGCCGACGACGATCAGTTGCTTGGGCGCTGCGTTGAACAGCAGGAAGCCCATCATGCGCCGCGTGTAGGCGAGCGCCAGCGCGTCGGGCGCGGCGAGTTCCATTTCGCTTTGCACCAGCTTCAGGCTGAACTGCAGGCGCCGCGTTTTGCCGTCGTCGATGATGAAGGGGCGCGGGTAGATGCCGTCGAGCAGCTGGTGGATCAGGCGCTGACGGTCAGCGCTGGCCGGCTCGTGGAGGCGGATCACGCCGCTCTCCTGCAGGAAGGCACCGGCGATGCTGATCCAGCCGTCTTTCTGGATGTCTTGCGGTTTCATCAGGGAAACAACCTGAGCGTTCTGCAACACAATTCAAAGCACTCCCCAGCTTAATGCAGTGCAGTTACGGCGTATTCAAATTTCAAGCGATGGATATCTGGACGCGAAGGCCGCTGAGAAAGACGGAGGGTCGCAAAGGGATGCAAACATCGTTTTCCTCTGCGAAGCTTTGCGTGTCCTTAGCGAGCTTTGCGTCTGAATATCAGCGCGCAACTCAGCGATAACCGCGGAATCCCTGCAGCAGCAGCACGTCCAGCTCGCGCCGCACGGTCGGGCCTTGCACGCTAATGCGGGCGATTTTTTCCTGCGTCGCAAAGTGTTCGGCAATCGAGGCCGCATCGGTTTGCGTGAGGAGCACGGCGCTGCGGCCCATGTCTTCGTTGTCGAGCGGGATGCTGAGCTGGTAGTGATCCTGTGCGCGCTCCTGCGGTTTCCAGGCGGCAAAGCGCAGGTTCAGGTCGCGCAGCTCGTAACTCATGTGGGCGATCAGGGTGCGGTTATTGGCGAGGATGATGGCGTCCGGGTATTGCACCAGCAGCGGGCGCAGTTGGCGGGCCAGGCTGTCCCAGCCGCGTGCGCGCTTGAGGATGTCGAACTTCGCCGGCATGGCGAGGCCGCGCAGGCGATAGACATCGCCGACGTGATAAACCGCCAGCATCAGTACCGCATTGAGGCCGATGGCGGCCAGCCACCAGCGGGCGCGCAGGCGGCTGAGCCAGGCTACGCCCAGCATCGCCGCCGGAATCAGCGCCGGTGCGGCCCAGTTGCCATTGGCTTCCGAGCGCAGTGCTTGCAGCAGCACGATGCCGAACAGCGGCAGGCTGAAGCAGTGCAGGAGCTGCAGGCGGGTGTCACGCCGCTTGCGCCAGATCAGCGCCAGGCCGGCTAGATAGGCGAGCGCCAGCAGCGGGCCGAGTGAAGCCGCTTGGGCGAGCAGGAATTCGCCAGCATTGCCGTGCTTGCTGTTGCCGCCTTCGACGTGGGTGATGTCGGCCGTGTGGTGCAGGGTCGGGAAGTCGTGCTGCCAGTTCCAGATGATGTTGGGCATCACGATCAGCGCGGCCGCGCCAATCGCCACCCATAGGCGCGGATTGCCCAGCTGCCGGCGGCGGCCGGCGTCGAGCAGCAGGTACAGCGCGGCGCAGGCGGCAAAGGCCAGCATGGTGTATTTGGACAGCACGCCCAGACCCAGGGCTGCGGCGAGCAGCAGCCAGTCGCTCCAGCGGTCATAGACCAGGGCGCGGCGCAGCGCGATCATGCCTAGCAGCCAGAAGAACAGCAGCGGGGCATCAGTCGACACGAACAGGCCGAGGGCCGAGACAAAGGGCAGCAGCGAGACGGTCAGCGCGCAACGCAGGGCGATGCGTTCGTCGTAGAGTTCCTTGCCGAGCACGAAGCTGAGCCAGGCGCAGGCCGGGTAGAGCAGCATGCCGGCGAGCTTGACAGCGACCACGCCATCACCGAACAGCGCCGTGCTGGCAGCGATCAGCCAGGCGATCACCGGCGGCTTGGAGTAATAGCCCCAGTCCAGTTGCTGCGCCCAGGTCCAGTACTGCGCTTCATCGACATAGAGGGTGATGCCCAGATGCGGCACCAGCCAGATGCGGTAAAAAGTTAGCGCCAGCAGCCAGGCCAGCAAGAGGCGCGGGCGGAACGAGGGCGTACGCGGCGCGCCCAGCACTTTCTGCATCATTTGAGGCGCACCAGGCGGACACCGCCTTCACTGAACAGCACATCGACCGGCACATCGGCCGGCAGGCGGTCGGCACGGGTCAGTGCGATCTGGCCGGGAACGGCCTGCACGGTCGGCGTTACCGCCTGACGATAGACACTGAAGCTCGGCGCGTGGAAATTCCACAGCACGACCGGCGCGGTTTCCTGGCGCGCGACCAGCGCCGCGCGTTTGACCGGGCCTTGCAGGAGTTCGCCGAGCAGGGGCGCTGCGCCGGCCGAGACACTCAGCATGCAGATCACGCCGAGGATGGCGCTGCGCTTCCACAGCGTGATGCGCGGCAGCGCGCTGACCGCCAGACCGGCGAGGAAGGCCAGCACCGTGATGTGGTGATAGACGCCCAGGTTGACGCTCTTGATGCGCTCGATCTGCATCACGTAGTAGGCGTCCTTGATCCAGCCGTGGGCCAGTGCGTCGCGCAGCAGGCTGGGCATGGTCATGATCAGGCAGAGCATGATCACGCCGGGCGCGGCGAGCAGGCGGATGATCTTTTGTCCGCCCTCGATGCGCTCGAAATTGAGGGCGATGATCGCGAACAGCGGCGTGCAACCGTAGAGCGCGTAATGCGGCAGCTTGGTGCCGGAGAGCGAGAAGAAGGCGATCACGAACAGCGCCCAGCTCCACAGGAAGCGGCGCAGCGGATCGGCCATGTCGGCCTTGAGGCCGAACAGCGCATGGATCAGCCAGGACAGCCAGGGCAGGACCAGCAGGGGCACGATGGCCACGTAGTAGAAGATGCTGCCCGAATGCCCTTCGAGCGAGCCGGAGAAGCGCTGCACATTGTGCTTGAGCAGGAAACCATCGATGAAGGCCTGACCGTGAATGGCATAGGCTGCCGCGTACCAGGGCACGGTGACGGCGAGCAGGATCAGCCAGCCACGCCAGTTGCTGATGCTGCGCAACCAGTCGCCCAGGCGGCGATCGCTGGCGCAGTAGATGAAGGTGGTGGCCAGCGGCACAAGGATGGCCACCGGCCCCTTGGTCAGCACGCCCAGACCGATCCACAGATAGCTGCGCAGCAGCGGCGCCAGCTTGCCGCTCTCGAGATGGCGCCAGCTGTCGAACAACGCCAGGGCGATCAGCACATTGAGCAGGGAATCGGCCGTCGCTGCGCGGCCAATGAACACCACGCCCAGCGCGGTGCTGACGATGCAGGCGGCGAAGATCGCGGCATTGCGCCCGCCACGCGGCCAGACGAACAGCGCCGTGGCCCAGGCCCAGGTTGCGGCGGCAATCGCCGAGGGCAGGCGGAAGGCCCATTCATTGACGCCGAACAGCTGAACGAACAGCGCCTGACACCAGTAGATGAGGATGGGCTTGTCGAAGCGCGGCGCGCCATTGAGCCAGGTGGACAGGAAGTCCTTGCGCTCGAACATCTCGCGCGTGGCTTCCGAGAAGGCACCTTCATCTACATCGAACAAGGGCAGGTGGCCGAGGTTCCAGACAAAGGCACAGAGCGGGACGAGGAATAGCAGCCACTGCAGGCGGCGATCAGTGAGCTTGAGGTTCATGCTTGTTGCTGCCAGCCCTCTGCATTGCTCAGCTCAAGCGGATTGCGCACTTCGTACTGACGTGCAGCGCCTGATTCGAAGTAGATGCGTGCCAGCATTTCAGAGAGCACGCCGGTGAGCACGAACTGCACGCCCATCACCACGGTGAAGAAGCCGGCCATCAGCATCGGCCGCGTGCCGATTGATTCACCCAGACAGAACTTGATCACGGCGAGGTAAGCGAGGATCAGCGAGCCGATCCCCATCAGCGCCAGGCCGATGCTGCCGAAGAAGTGGCCGGGGCGGGCGCGGAAGCGCATGAAGAAGTACACCGAGATCAGGTCGAGGATCACGCGGAAGGTGCGCGAGATGCCGTACTTCGATTCGCCGAACTGGCGCGCATGGTGTTCGACCACTTCTTCCGAGATGCGGCGCGGCGAGGTCACCGTGGCCAGCCAGGCGGGGATGAAGCGGTGCATTTCGCCATACAGGCGCACGTTCTTGATCACATTGCCACGGAAGGCCTTGAGGCTGCAGCCGTAGTCATTGAGCTTGACGCCGGTGATGCGCGCGATCAGGCGATTGGCGATGCGTGAGGGAATCTTGCGCAGCCACAGCCCGTCCTGACGGTTCTTGCGCCAGCCGGCGACGAGATCGAGATCTTCACGCAAGAGGCGGGCGACCATGCGCGGGATGTCGACCGGATCGTTCTGCAGATCGCCGTCGAGGGTGACGATCACATCGCCACGCGCGGTGTCGATACCGGCCTGCATGGCGGCGGTCTGCTTGAAGTTGCGCATCAGCTCGACGACGCGCACGTGCGGGCCGTATTGCTTGGCGGCGGCGCGCAGGGTGGCGACGGTGTTGTCCGAGCTGCCGTCATCGACGATCACCAGCTCCCAGGGCCAGGGATAGTTGGCGAGGCCTTCGTGCACGCGCGCCACCATCGGGCCGACGCTTTCCTCTTCGTTGTACATCGGCACGACGACCGACAGGCGATGGGGGGGCAGGGTTTCGAGCGCAAGCGTCATGGTTGTGAACTTTGTGGTTGATCTTGGGAAACGGCGCCGGGCAACAACACGGCAGCCAGGGCGCCCGCGCACAGCGCGCAGGCGATGACGAAAAGGTGAAGCACCAGCGCGGCCTGCAGGCCATCGGCCAGCATTATGCCGTGTGCGCGCAGCAAAGCCGCGCCGCCCGCTTCGTAAGTGCCGAAGCCGGCCACGCCCTGGATCGGCAGAATCGAGGCCAGTTCCACGCCCAGCGCGCCCGCCAGGCCATTGTGCACGCTCTCGCCAAGCAGCACGGCCAGCATCCAGGCCTGCGCCAGCAGCTTGAGCGACCAGTTGGCGAGCGTCCATAGCCAGGCGCGGCCCGAGCCACGCGTGGATTCTGCCAGCGCCGCACGCAGGCGGATACCGATGCGCGCAAAGCGGCCGTGTTCGGGCAGCAGTTCAGGGTGATTGCGCGCCCAGCTGGGAATCAGCCAGGCCGCCAGCGCGACCGCCGCCACCCAGGCGAGGCGCAGCCACAGCGGCAGGCCGGGCCACACGGCAGCGGCCAGCGCCAGCACCACGAAGGCGTCCTGCAGGCGCAGCCACAGCAAGGCGGCGACGGCGCGCGTGGTCGGCACGCCGAACCAGCGCGTGAGCAACAGCGGAAAGGTCGCCTCGCCACTGCGGAAGGGCAAGACATTGATCATTGCGTTGTGGATCAGCGTCAGCCGCAGGATGGCGCCAAAGCGCACGCCGGCGACGCCGCGGAATTCATCGAAGACGCGCCCGGCACGCAGCAGGTAAGTGCAACCGAAGGCGGCGACAAAGCCGGTAATCTGCCAGGTATCGAGGCGCGCCAGACGTGTGGCCAGTGCCGCGAACTGCGCTTCGCGCTGGCCACCGAAGACGAACCAGGCGATCAGCGCTGCGCTGCAGAGCAGGGCGGCCAGACGCTTGAGCGCGGTGGAAAGAGGCATGTGATGGCGGTGCGGCAAGCGCAATAAAGGCAAAGCCGGGCATTTTACCATCTTGCGATGACGCGGGCTCCTTGCTGATTGTTTGCTTATGTGAGGCGCGCCTGGCGCGCTGGGGCCGTCGCCATGGTTTGAGTTTTGCCCCCCTCCCGGCCCTGTCGGGCCACCCTCCCCGTGGGGGAGGGGAAGGCAAACGTTGTTTTTGCTCATGAGGACTCGTGCATGCGGCCCCCCTCTCACGTGGGGGGAAGGCAAACGGCGTCACGGCATGAAACACGGCGCGGCGCTAGCTGTTCCCTCCCCCTCGGGGGAGGGTGGCCGGAGGCCGGGAGAGGGGCGGCACATCGCTTTGCGACGCGGGCGCATCGCGCACACGCAACGAATCTGCTCAGCCTTCAGCGCAATTACTGGCAAAATGCGCGGTGATGAATTCCCCCGAGTCTCCCGATCCGGCGCTGCACGTCCTGCGCCACACCTTTGGTTTTGGCGCTTTCCGCGGCGAACAGGCGGCCATTGTCGAGCATCTGCAGCACGGCGGTGACGCGCTGGTGCTGATGCCGACCGGCGGCGGCAAGTCGCTGTGTTACCAGATTCCCTCCCTGCTGCGCGAAGGCTGCGGCATCGTCGTCTCGCCGCTGATCGCGCTGATGCAGGATCAGGTGCAGGCGCTGGAACTGCTCGGCGTGCGCGCCACTTATCTGAACTCGACGCGCAGCGCCGAGGAAGCCGCCGCCATCGAACAGCAGCTGCTCGCCGGCGAGCTGGACATGCTCTACGTGGCGCCCGAGCGCCTGATGACGCCGCGCTTCCAGAACCTGCTGGGCCGCGCCCGCATCGCCTTGTTTGCGATTGACGAGGCGCACTGCGTCTCGCAATGGGGCCATGACTTCCGCCCCGAATACATCCAGCTCTCGATCCTGCACGAGCGCTTTCCCGAGGTGCCGCGCATCGCGCTGACCGCGACGGCGGACGCCGCGACGCGGCAGGAGATCGTCGAGCGTCTGGCACTGCAATCGGCGCGGCTGTTCGTCTCCAGCTTTGACCGGCCGAACATCCGTTACACGGTGGTCGAGAAGGACAATCCACGCAAGCAGCTGCTGCGCTTTATCCGTAGCAATCACGAGGGCGATTCGGGCATCGTCTATTGCCTGTCGCGCAAGAAGGTCGAAGAGACCGCGACCTGGCTCAAGAGCGAAGGCATCCGCGCGCTGGCGTATCACGCCGGTTTCGACGCGGCGACGCGCGAGGCGCACCAGACCGAATTCGTGCGCGGCGATGGTGTGGTGATGGTGGCGACGGTGGCCTTCGGCATGGGCATCGACAAGCCCGATGTGCGCTTCGTCGCCCACCTCGATCTGCCGAAAAGCCTGGAGGCCTACTATCAGGAAACCGGCCGCGCCGGCCGTGACGGCCTGGCCTCGAACGCCTGGATGGCTTACGGCTTGCAGGATCTGGTCTTGCTGCGCGAGATGATCGAACAGTCGCAAGCGCCCGACGAAGTCAAACGTGTCGAACGGCAAAAGCTCGATGCGCTACTCGGCTACTGCGAAGCCACAGCGTGTCGCCGCGAAGTGCTGCTGCGATACTTCGGTGAGAGTTCGACGCCGTGTGGCAACTGCGATATGTGCCTGACGCCGCCAGAGACCTTTGATGCAACAGTGCCTGCACAACAAGCGTTGTCGACGATCTACCGCAGCGGTCAGCGCTATGGCGCCGGCCACCTGGTCGACATCCTGCAAGGGCGCGCCACCGCCAAGGTGACGGAGCGCGGCCATCAGAGCCTGTCCACCTTCGGCATCGGCAAGAGCTTGTCCGACGCGCAGTGGAGCTCGTTGCTGCGGCAGATGGCAGCGCAAGGTCTGGTCGGCGTCAATGAACACGGCGGTCTGGTGCTGCAGGAGAGCTGCCGGGCGATCCTGCGCGGCGAAGCGGCCTTCATGGCGCGCAAGGTGCGCGAATCGGCGCCCGGCGGTGCGTCGAGTGTGCGCCGCCAGATGGAGTTCGAGTCCGACGAGGCACGCACGCTGTGGGCGGCGCTGCGCCAATGCCGGCGCGAGCTGGCCGAAGAGCAGAACGTGCCGGCCTATGTCATCTTTGGCGATGCGACGCTCAAACAGATGCTGGAGAAGCGTCCGCAGAGCCTGGAAGCGATGTACGAACTCTCAGGCGTTGGTGACCGCAAGCTGGCCGCCTACGGCACCGCCTTCCTCGAAGTGCTGCAGGCACACCAGCGGCGCCACGGCTAACTGACACAGCGGGCCACAAGAGCGATTGACGCGCTCTTGTGGCTTTGCGCTGAGCCCGCTTCAGTCCATGTAGATCAGCGCATCGAGCGCGATGGCGCCCTGGTCCTTGGCATAGACCACTACCGGATTGACATCGATTTCGCGGATGCGTGAATCGCTGCGTACCAGCTGCGCAATCTTCGCGACGATCTCTGCCGTGGCCTGCAGATCGGCGGGTGCCTCACCGCGGAAACCGCACAGCAGCGGCGCGCATTTGAGCTGCAGCAGTTCCTCCAGGATGCGCGCTACCGGCAGATCGGCCGGCAGGATGCGTACATCATGCAGCAGCTCGGCCATCACGCCGCCCATGCCAAGCAGGACCACCGGGCCCCAGTCCGGATCGTTCCGTGCGCCGACGATCAGCTCGGTGCCGCGGGCGCCCATCGCTTCGAGCAAGACGCCATCGAGCACAAGGCCCGGACGAGCATTGGCGATGTTGTCGTGCAGACGCTGCCAGCCGCGCGCGAGCTGCGCCGGATCGGCCAGATTGAGGATCACGCCGCCCGCGTCGCTCTTGTGCGAGAGGTCGGCAGACTGCGCCTTGAGCACCACCGGAAAACCGATCGCCAGCGCCGCAGCCTGGGCTTCGTCCAGACTGCGCACGAAGCGCCCTCTGGGCAGCTTGATGCCCAGCTCGGCCAGGACAGCCTTGGCGCGGTATTCAGCGATCACGCCGCTGGCCTCCTGCAGCGCTTTCGGCCGCAAGCCCTGGCTGGCGGCACTGAATGTCGGCTCGCTGCGCTGCGACAGCTTGGCGAGTGCGCGGAAGGCGCGTTCAGCCGTCGGGAAGCAGGGGACGCCCAGGGCGCGCAGTTCGTCGAGATAGGCTTGCGGCATCGCCGCACCTTCATCGAGCCCGGCAAAGATCACCGGCTTTTGCGGCTGCAACTGGCGAATGGCGGCGATGACCGAGGGGAGCTTGAGATCGCAAGTGGCCTGATCGGTGAGGATGATGCCCAGCATCACGCTGCCGAAGGCTTCGTCAGCGAGCAGGGCGGCCAGACTGTGGCGGTAGAGCTCGGGATCGACCAGGGCCTGGGCGGTCAGGTCCATCGGATTGCTGACCGGAATGAAGGCCGGCAGCGCAGCGCGCAGGGCCTGATGGGTGTGCTCGGCGCAGGCCGGTAGTGGCAGACCAATCGCTTCGCAGAGATCCAGGGTCAAGGCCTTGAACGCACCCGACTCGGTCAGCACGCCGCAGCCGCCACGCGGCAGACTCGCGCAACGGCTGGCAATGTCGGTGACATCGATCAGCTCTTCGAGCGAATCGACCAGGCTCACGCCAGCGTGGCTCACCAGGGCGCGCATCACCGCATAATCACCGGCCATGGCGCCGGTGTGGGTAGCTGCCGATTCGCGCGCTGCGCTGCTGCGGCCGGGGTGCAGCAGCACGATGGACTTGCCCAGCTGATGCGCGCGCTGCGCCAGTTGCAGGAAGCGCTTGGGCTGCCTGAACTGCTCGACGATCATGCTGACCACCCGCACTTCGGGGTCTTCGAGCACAAAGCCAAGATAGTCTTCTACGCCGCTGGCGGCCTCGTTGCCGGTCGAGACGGAATAGGACATGCGCAGCGCATGCGCGGCGAGGCTGACACCGAGCACCGCCGCCATCGCACCGCTTTGCGAGATCACCGCGACGGTCGGGCCGCTGGCGGCTTGCTGCACGTCGGTCATCACGAAACTCAGCGGAACCTTGTCGAGGTAGTTGATGAAGCCCAGGCAGTTGGGGCCTTCAACGACCATGCCGTGTGCGCGGGCAATGCGAGCGATTTCTGCCTGCTCGGCGCGGCCGGCCTCACCGCCTTCGGCAAAGCCGGCGGAGAAGATCACCACGCCGCCGACGCCACGTTGCGCGCAGGCACGCACGGCGTCGAGCACCGCCGCTTGCGGAATGGCGAGCACGGCGCAATCGACGTCTTGCGGAAGCTGTTCGATGCTGGCCAGGCAGGGCAGGCCATTGATCTCCGAACGCTTGGGATTGATCAGGTGAATGTCTCCGGCATAGCCGGCGCGTAACAGGTTTTGCAGCACGCTGTTACCCAGCGCACCCGCCGTCGGTGAAGCACCAACGATGGCGACCGAGCGAGGACGCAGCAGGCGCGCAATGGCTGGATTCGGATTGGAAAGACTCATGGGATTCCTTTCGATACGTATGGCTGCCGAGCGAGCTGCCTTGGGCACTTCGCTCGGCAGCGCTTCGCTGCAGGCTGCTCAGCGCTTGTAGGTCTGCAGACCCGGCTTGATGGTCTTGTCGTCGAGGAATTGCTTGAGGCCCTTGGAACGGCCTTTTTCCGGATCGCGGCCATTTGACTGATCGACCTTGGCGTACAGGTAGTCTTCGTTCTGCTCCCAGGTCAGCTCGCGGCAGCGCTTGAAGCCATGTTTGGCGTAGCGCAGTACGGCCGGATTCTTTTGCAGCAGCTTGAGCGCCAGCTCACGCGTAGCGTCGCGCAATTCGGCCAGCGGTACGCTCTTGTTGACCAGGCCCATCTCGGCCGCTTGCTTGCCGTTCCAGGTGTCGCCGGTCATCACGTAATAGAGCGCCTGGCGATGGCCCATGGTGTCGGCGACAGCCTTGCTGACCAGATTGCCGGGCGGGATGCCCCAGTTGATTTCCGAGAGTCCGAAGATCGCTTCATCGGCGGCGATGGCCAGGTCGCAGGCGACCAGCGGTGAGAAAGCGCCACCGAAACACCAGCCGTTGACCATGGCGATGGTGGCCTTGTTGTAGAAGCGCAGCAGGCGCCACTGCCATTGCGAGCAGTCGCGGCGCATGCGTTCCTGGTAGATATCGGAACGGCCGTCGGTCTCGCGGAAATATTCCTTGAGGTCCATCCCGGCGGACCAGGATTCGCCCGCACCGGTAAGCACCAGCACCTCGACCGAGTCATCAAGTTCGAGTGTTTCGAGCACGTCGATCATTTCGCGATTGAGCGTGGGGTTCATCGCGTTGCGTTTTTCGGGACGGTTGAGCGTCACCCAGGCGATGCCTTCATCGAGTTCGACTTTGACGGCTTGCCAACGGTTTTCGTAGTTCGACATGTTTCAGGTCCTTGTGGGGTTGAAGTGTTGAGGAGTTGCCTGCGCGGCGAGCGCAGCGCGTAAAGCCAGTGCCAGATCAGTCAATGCGGCATTGGCGGTGGGAGATTTGCCGGCCATGTTCAGATAGCCGTGAATCAGGCCGGGATAGTCGACGAGGCTGACCTTGACCTTCGCCGCGAACATCGCCTGGGCATAGGCAACGCCTTCGTCATGCAAGGGGTCGTAGCCGGCGACCTGCACCAGCGCAGGCGGGAGTCCGCTTAGATCGCTCGCCAGCAAGGGCGCGCCGCGGAAGTCTGATGTCGCATCAGCGCTGCCGAAATAGTGCTGATGGAAGCTCTGCATGGTGGCTGCGCTGAGCACGATGCCATTGAACTTGTCGTGCGAAGGGAACATCCCCGGGCGCGCTGCGGTGACCGGGTAGCAGAGCGCTTGAAGCGCAATCGCCGGACCTTTGCGCTCACGGGCGAGCAGGCTCACCACGGCGGCCAGATTGCCGCCTGCGCTGTCACCGGCAACGGCAATCGGCAGCGGTCGTGCGAATTCGCTCACGCAGTGGGCGGCCAGCCATTCGAGGGCGGCATAGCTGTCGTCGACTGCGGCCGGGAAAGGCGATTCGGGCGCCAGGCGATAGCTGGCGATCACGACATGGCAGCCGCTGCGCGCGCAGAGATGGCTGCAGAGTGTGTGATAACAGTCCAGATCACCGAGCACGAAACCGCCGCCGTGGAAGTAGAGGATGACGCCGGGCGCATCGGCCGCTGCGCGGTAGATGCGCAAGCCAAGGCGAGATGCCGGGCCGTCGAACTGGCGTGTTTCGTAGGGCAGGTCAAGCGCCGGCAGCTCGTCTGCGGTGAGCACGCGATACAGTCCACGCGCCGCTTCGGGAGGCAGCTCGCAAAGGTCCGGCATGCCGCTGGCACGCGCGTGTTCAAGGGCTGAAGCCAATTGTGAGTCGATCATGGGCTGATCCTTGTCTGAGAATAAGTGGATGCTCGATGTCATCTGCATCAAGACGCTTCAAGCGAGGTTTTGTCGCTGCTGAGCACTGCGGGAGATGTTTGTGCCGCCGTGTTAGGGCGCAACAGGAAGTGCGCCAAGGCCGGCAGCAGGACGAGGGCGCCGAGCATGTTCCAGAGGAACATGAAGGCCAGCAGGATGCCCATGTCCGCCTGGAACTTGATCGGCGAGAAGGCCCAGGTCGCCACCCCGACGGCCAGCGTGAAACCGGTCAGCATGACCACCTTGCCGGTGAACAGCAGGGCTTGGTAATAGGCCTCTGAGAGCGAGGCGCCGGCACGCATGCGACTGAGCATGATGGACAGCACATAGAGCGCGTAATCGACGCCGATGCCGACGCCCAGGGCGATGACCGGCAGGGTGGCGACCTTGACGCCCATGCCGAAGGCAACCATCAGCGCTTCGCAAAGGATCGAGGTGAGCACCAGGGGCAGCACTGCGCAGACCACGGCGCGCCAGGAGCGGAAGGTGATCCAGCAGAGCAGGACCACCGCGCCGTAGACCCATAACATCATGTCATGGGTGGCCTGCTTGACGACGATGTTGGTGGCCGCCTCGATGCCTGCACTGCCGGCGGCGAGCAGGAAGCGCGCCTCACCCGGCGGCTGGGCGGCGATGATCTCTTCGACCTTGCTCACCACACGATTGAGTGTTTCGGCCTTGTGGTCCTGCAGGTAGACGTAGAGCGAGAGCAGGCTGCAGGTCTGGTTGAAGAGCTCGCGCGGCGCACGTGTTTGCACACCACCCAATACATCGTTATTGGGCACCAGCTCGAACCACTTGAGATTGCCCTCGTTGTAGCCGACGGTGGCGATGCGTGAGAGCTTGGCCATCGAGTTGGTGGCTTCGACCCCCGGCAGCTGCTCCAGCTGCCAGGCCATGTTGTCGACCAGGGACAAAGTCTCGTAGCGCGTGCAGCGGTCTTCCGGGGTCTTGACCATGACCACCAGGATGTCCGAGCTGGCCGCGTAGTTGGCGACCATGAAGGCGTTGTCACGGTTGTAGCGCGAGTCGGCACGCAGCTCGGGCGCGCCCGGGTCAAGATCGCCAATCTGCAGCTTGAGACTCAGGGCATAGCCTGCGGCGGCCAGTACAAAGCCACCCAGCAGGGCGAAGCTCGCCCAGCGACGTGCGGTAAAGCGGTCCAGCAAGGCCCACAGCCAGTGCTTGGCCTGCCCGCTCTGGTCCAGTTGTTCGGCGCGCAGACTGCGTTCGGCTGCCTTGGGGCTGACGCCCACATAGGAGAGCAGGATAGGCAGCAGGATCAGGTTGGTGAAAATCAGTACCGCCACGCCAATCGACGCGATCAGCGCAAGATCCTGGATGGCACGGATCTGGATGATCATCAGCACGCCGAAGCCCACCGCATCACACAGCAGTGCGGTGACGCCGGCCAGGAACAGCCGGCGGAAGGTATAGCGTGCAGCGATGACGCGATGCGTGCCGCGACCGATGTCCTGCATGATGCCGTTCATCTTCTGCGCGCCATGGCTCATGCCGATGGCAAATACCAGGAAGGGCACCAGAATCGAATAGGGGTCCAGTTCGAAACCGAGCAGGCGGATCAGACCGAACTGCCACACCACGGCCACCAGCGAACAGGCAACGACCAGCATGGTCGAGCGGCCGCAGCGCGTGTACCAGTAGAGCATTGCGCTGGCAATCAGGATCGCTGCGGCGAAGAAGCCCAGCATCTGGCTCAGGCCATCCATCAGATCGCCGATCACCTTGGCAAAGCCGGTGATGTGCACCTTGATCGGACCTTGTTGGTATTTGGCGCGAATGCTCTCCAGCTGGGCCGAAAAGGCCTTGTAGTCGAGCGCTGCGCCGGTTTGCGGATTGCGATCAAGCAGGGGTACAAAGATGACGCTTGATTTGAGGTTGCTGGCCACCAGCTGGCCAATCTCGCCGGAGCGTTCGACGTTCAAGCGGACCATGTCCAGGCTGCGTGCCGAGCCGTCGTAATCGTCGGGGATCACGGTGCCGCCTTCCAGCCCTTCTTCGGTGACGGCCGCCCAGCGCGTGGCGGTGGTCCACAGCGACTTCATGAAAGGACGGTCGACGCCCGGCAGCAGATAGATTTCGTCATTCATCTGTTGCAGGGTGTTCAGGTAGTCGCGATTGAAAATATCGCCTTCGCTGGTCTCGACGGCAATGCGCACCGAATTGCCCAGGCCAGCGAGTTCGCGGCGGTTCTCCAGATAATTCTGGATATACGGGTGTTGCGTCGGAATCAGTTTTTCGAAGCTGGCATTCAGACGCACGCCACTCGATTGCCAGGCCAGCAATACGGTGCCGATCAGGCACAGCAGAACAATCCAGATGCGGTGATTGAACAGCAGGCGCTCAGCGAGATTGCCTGACTGCGCGTCGAAGTCTTCCAGCCGCTGGATCACTGGCTGGATATCGTTGGGGTTTGGGGTATGCACGCGTCTCTCCGTTTTGTTTTAGTTTGGTTTTGCGCCGAGGCTGAAGCCGCGCAGGCTGGCGGCGATGATCCGCCGCGAGCGGGTTTCGATAACGGCGGTCAGCGGGCTGCTTGAGCGCAGTTCAAGCGCGGTGAAGTGGCCGCTGGCGTCTTCGCGCAGCAGCTGACCGCTTTGAGTGGCCAGCAACAGACGCCCGTTGCTCAGCTCGGTGAGGTTCGAGATGGCGGCCGTGCTGCCGGTATTGATCTCCTGCCATTGCTCGCCGCCCGTGGGGAGCAGATAGGCTTTGCCGCGCAAGCCGTACAGCAGCAGGCCACGTGAGCTGGCGAGCGCACCGAACCAGCTGCCGGCGTAGGGAGAGGACTGCCGGACAAAGCGCTGCCCGCCATCGTTCGAGCGCAGGATCAGACCTTGTTCGCCCACGATGTAGAGCGCATCGGCGCTGGCCACGATGGCGTGCAGATGCAGATTCTTGGGGTTGTCGACATGGCCGCCCCAGTCCTCCCAGGTTTTGCCGCCGTCACGGGTGCGGAAGATCAGGTTGTAGGCACCGATGACAAAGCCATTGCCGGACTTGTCGAGCCAGATGTCGAAAAACGGCTTGTCAGGTCCGTCCTGCAGCAGGAAGCCTGCCTGGCGCTGCGCCTTCTCGTCGCCACTGGCCTGTGCCTGGGTATAGGCCAGTTGTGCGGCCTGAATGCCATCGAGCTGCTTTTTCCAGCTTAGACCGCCATCTTCAGTGCTGAGTACCACGCCCATGTGGCCGACGGCCCAGCCACGTTTGTCATCGATGAAACGCAGCGCGGTCAGACTGACACTGATGGGTGTGCTGGCCTGGGTCCAGCTTTGTCCATCGTCGTCGGAATAGAGCACGATACCGCGTTCACCGACGGCAACAATGCGCGAGCCGGCGCGCGTCAGGGCGAGCATCGCAGCGAAGGCTGCGCGTTTCGATTGCAAGGCAGGCGCGTTAAGTGCAGCGGGCGCCGCAGTCGTCTGTGTCGCTGTTTGTGTCGCTGTTTGTGCCATCGAAGCGTGCGCCGTAGCGGCGAGCGCCAGGCTGCCGGCTAGCATGCTGGCATGAATAATCGTTTTCATCTTGTGTCCTGTGCTTGACGGAAAGCCCGAAGAAAATCTCTTCGATATTTCCGTCAAGACTGCGTGGCAGGGTTCAACGGGCGCCGAGGTTGGCGAGTTCTTCAGGCGAGAAGAACTTCTCGGTCAGCTGCGGGTTAGGGCTGGCCTGGCGGTTGAGGCCGTTGGCTGCTGCGTTGAGGTAGTAGCCTCCGCCCAGCAGGTTGTACGTACCCCAGTAGACGTTGCCGTAAATGGCGGGAACCTCGGGGGCCTGCACGGTCAGGGTGTAACTCATGCGCCACAGCTGACCTTGTGCATCCCAGCCATCGAGCAGGATGATCTGCCAGCTGTCTTCATCGAAGTAGTACTTGCGCTTGGCCACGACATGACGTTTGCCCGGTGCGAGGGTGGCTTCCACCTCCCAGACCCGATGGAGTTCCCAGCGCACCTCCTGCGGATTGAGGAAGTTCTTGCCGATCAGATCCTCAGGCTTGGCGGAGGCCGCGCGGTTGTTGTTGTAGGGAATCAGCAGCTCCTTCTTGCCGATCAGCTTGTACTGGTGACGATCAAAGGGGCCGAATTGCATGAAGGCCTCGTCGAAAAAGCCCATCCCCGAAGTCACCGAGTCCGGCGTGTCGTACGAAACGGAAGGTGCGCGGCGCACGCGACGCTGGCCGACGAGGTACTGCCAGATGCCGCGAGCATGTGCGGCATCGGTGGTCTCGTGCACCAGGATCGCTTCGCCCGCCTTGGAGGCGGGAGCACTCTGCACATAGCGGCCGTACTGGTAGAAGCCCTTGAAGCTTTCCAGGCTGCCCTTGCGATCGTAATAGGGGAACAGGGAGTTCTGTTCCCCCTCGCTGACCAGGGAAATATTGCCGTCAGCCGTAACCATCCAGCAGCGCGATGGATGACTGGCGGATTCACCCTTCCAGGCGAGGATGTGGTTCCACATCACTTCGTTACCGTTTTGCGGAATCGGGAAGGGAATGCCGCCATAGGCACCGCTGACGCCAAAGCCCTCATCCGTCAGCTTGGCGCGTGTGGCGTTCTGGAAGGTGTTGTCGTAGACCCACTGCGGTGCGGCAGCGCTGCGATGCGTCGGATAAACGTTGAGCTTGAAGTCCGGATACTTCTTGAGCAGGCCTTTGACGCCGTCGCTGAGCTTGTCGACGTACTTGTCCATATTCTTTGCATCGACGCTGTAGAGCAGCTTGTCGTCCGCATAGAAATCGGGGCGCGGCGTGCCCGATTTATAGCCGGCCGGCACTTTGGTGTAGCCACCCGTCCACGCGGGGATGGATCCGTCCTTGTTCGCTGCGCGCTCAGCACCCATCGGCGTCAGCGTGGTCTTGAGTTTTGCCGCCTCGTCCGCACTGACAGCGCCATAGGCAGGCATGCCGATCAGGGTGCCCAGCAAGGCGATGGCAATAGATTCCTGAAATTTCATGATCTTGTCCTCGTTATTCTCAGAAGCTGCGCGACACATTGAAGGTCACGTAGTTGCGGTCCCACATGGTCTGGCTGAAACTGCCACCGCCGATGCTGGTGCCGTGTGCGCCGATCCAGCGGTGGTAGTTGAGGCCGCCCTTCCACACATTGCGGTAGGTGAAGTTGACGCCGGTGTCGATGGAGCCGCCGTTCTCTACCCATCCGACATACACCCGCGAGCGATTGAAGTCGCGTGACCAGACGATGGGGAAGGACAGGTCCAGTCCGTCAAAGACCTGGAAGTAATCTGCCGTGAAGGCCACGGTCAGTCGTGCAGCGCTCTTGTCCGTGGTGCTGTCGATGGCCGCAGCGTTCTTCTTGACGCTCATGACCGTATGCCAGTCCAGCTGGGTGGCCAGGGAGCCACCGTCGCGCAGCAAGGCATTGGGCTGAAAGAGGTGAATGTCCACCAGGCTGGCATGTGCCGTACGCCCGACGGCGTAGGCCGGATTCTTGTCGTTGTCGTAAGTGCTCCAGCCGGCCGGGATGGTCTGTACGATGGCCAGGCCACCGGTCAGAGGCTGGTTGTCGCGTATCGATGTTTCCAGCGAAACGTTGTCACCCCACAGCACGGTGCTGGCGGACGCGCCATAGGTGCGGATGTCCTGCTGATACACCAGGCGATAGCTGCCGCGCACCGGGTCCAGATAAGCCGCCGACGGCGTTTTGTCGTGATAGTTGGCCGCATAGAGGCCCAGTTCCACGTCGACGCTGTCCGGCTTGTAGCGCATCTGCATGCCCCACTGACCGCTGTCGCGTGCGCCCTGGTCAGCGTCGCGCGGGAACAGCCCACCTGCGGGCGTGCTCAGCAGCGCTTGTGCGCCGTCGCCCATGAAGTCGTTGGGTGAGAGGAAACTGCCGGCAGGAAAGAAGGGCGATTTGTGCCACTTCAGCTGGTAGTAGCTGCCGACCGAGAGCTTGTTGTTCAGTTGCAGAGTGCCGGACACTTGTTCGGTCGGCAGAATGAATTCCTTGACCTGCGCACCCGGCACCGTGGCGGCCTTGACGACATCCACCGCACCTTGCGCATTGGCAATGCCGTTGCTGCCGGACATCAGCGTCTCGCCGTACACCACGGCATGACGACCAAGCGTGATACGACCGGGCATGTCGGCCACGTCGCCCTTGAAGAAAATGAAGGCGTCCATCAGACGGCTGTCGCCGCCCACTGCCTTGGTGGTGCCGGGGCTGAAGTCGCTGGCGCCGACGGTGCGATTGTGTGTGATGGTCGTACTGTTGTCGTTGCTGCCTTGATAGACATCGTCATACCAGCCGGCAACACTCAGGCGACCGCCGACATCGTTGCGCGTGACATCCAGCTCGCTGCTCAGGTCGAGGCGACGTGAGGCGATGCCTTTCTTGAAGTTGCGATTGCCGTCGCCCGACGGGCTGGCTGTTTGTTCCGCCAGCTGACCGTTGTCGGGATTGCGTGTGCGGTAGATGGTGCTGAATTTGAGCGTGTTGTCCCAGCGAATCTTGAAATCTGAATCCCCGGTATCGAACTGGAAGGCCTGGCTGGCGGGCATGGCGAAACATGCCGCAAGCGCCAGACCGATGCGGCTTGGTTTGATTCTCAACATGGTTGTCTCCTGTTGGTGTTTATGCTTTTGTAGTTTTGTGTTTCAAGCGCTGATGAGCAGGATCGGTTTGATCGTTCTCCCTGTCTCGCTATCGTGGATAGCCTCGTTGATCTGTTCGAAGGGATAGAAGCGCACCATCCGTTCGAAAGGAAATTGGCCGGCCAGATGCATCTGGATCAGCTGCGGAATGAATTTCTCCGGATCGGCCGAACCTTCAACGATGCCGATCAGCCGCCGCCCGCCGCTCATGAAATGCACCTCGTCCAGACTCAGCTCGGTGCCCATTGCCGAGGCGCCCAGAATCCCGCAGGCGCCGCGTGGCGCGAGACTCAACACGGCATTGCGAATCACCGCTGCAATGCCTGTTGTGTCGAGCGCGTAGTCAAAGCCGTAGCCGCTGATTTCGGTCAAAGCCTTGACCACGTCGTCACGCTGCGGGTTGAAGGTATGGGTCGCGCCAATGCTGCGTGCGAATTCCAGACGTGAATCCTGAGTGTCGACCGCGGCAATGACACTTGCGCCGATGGCCTTGGCGGCCATCAGGGCAGAGAGTCCGACCGAGCCTGCGCCAAACACCACAAAGCGCTTGCCCGGTTTCACTTTCAGCGCGTTGATGACGGCTCCCGCACCGGTCTGGATGCCGCAAGCGAGAGGCCCCAGCAGTTTCAGATCGGCGTCCTTCGATACCTTCACGACATTGCGTTGATGACACAGTGCGTAAGTTGCGAAGGAGGACTGGCCAAAGAAGTTGCCGTGGACGCATTCCCCGTGCTGGCTCAGCGCGCTGCTGCCGTCTTCACGCGTGGCAAAGAAATTGCGCGGAAAGAACTCGTGGCAGTAGGCGGGCTCGTGTTCCTCGCAACTCGGGCAGTGCCCACAGGAGTTGAAGCTCATCACCACATGATCGCCCGGCGCCACCTTGGTCACCGCGGCACCGACGCGCTCCACCACGCCCGCACCCTCATGCCCGAGCACTACGGGCATGGGTGTGGGCAGCAGGCCATCGCGGACCACCATGTCGGTGTGGCAGACGCCTGTTGCCACCACGCGCACCAGAATTTCAGTGTCGCGTGGTGCTTCGAGCTCCAGGCTTTCCAGGCTTAGCGCGCACCCACGGTCACGCGCAACGGCAGCTTTGATCTGCATCAGCGCCCCCGCTTAAAAAGGGTAGGGGTGGGCGGCTGTTTGCACGGTCACCCAACGCAGCTGGGTGAAGTTCTCCCATTGCGTGGTGCCGCCGATATTGCCGCCATTACCCGAACAACCACGTCCGCCAAAGGGGTTGCAGACTTCGTCGTTCACGGTCTGGTCGTTGATATGCAGCATGCCTGAATCGATCCGCTCGCCCAGGCGCATCGCGCGACCGACATCGGCGGTGATAATGCCGGCGGACAGACCGTACTCGGTATCGTTGGCGATGCTGATCGCTTCATCATCGTCAGCAAAGCTGATGATGCTGGCGCAGGGGCCAAAGACCTCTTCGTGATAGACACGCATGCCCGGTTTGACATTCGACAGCACAGTCGGCTTGTAGAACAGGCGCTCATAGGTACCACCGGCTTCGAGCTTGGCACCCGCCTTGATACTGTCGTGAATGATGGCGTGGGCGCGATCGCGCTGGCGTTCGCTGATCAGCGGGCCGAGTGCGACCTGCTCGGTCAGCGGATTGCCGACCGGCAGATGGCTAGCCTTCTCGGCGAGTCGTCGCGTGAATTCAGCGGCGATGCGCTGATGGACCAGGATGCGGCCCGAGGCCATGCAGATCTGACCTTGATGGAGGAAGGCACCCCAAGCGGCATTGCTCGCAGCGATATCAAGATCGGCATCATCGAGAATGATCAGCGGGCTCTTGCCGCCCAGCTCCAGAGACACCTTCTTGAGCTGCTTGCCAGCTTTCTCGGCAATCATGCGACCGACAGCGGTGGAGCCGGTGAAAGCGATCATCCTGACTTCGGGCGCATCACACAGCGCGCTACCGGGTTCAGCGCCGCCGGGCAGAACGTGCAGCACACCTTCGGGCAAGCCGGCTTCTTGCAGGATCGTGGCAATGATCAAGCCACCGCAAATTGGCGTCTGCGGGTCCGGTTTGAGCAATACCGCATTACCAGCGGCCAGTGCCGGGCCGACGGCGCGCATCGACAAGACCATCGGTACGTTGAACGGCGAGATCACACCGACGATGCCGTGTGGAATGCGTTTAGCATAGCTCATGCGGCCTGTCGTACTCGGCAGAACATGGCCCTGGATATCGTGCTGCATGCCGGCGGCGAGATTGAAAATCTCGATGGTTTCGCGGATCTCCAGCTGGCCTTTGGGAATGATCCCGCCGGTCTCACGCACCACCCAGCGCGTCATTTCATCGAAATGCGCTTCGAGCAGCTGCGCAGCACGACGAAAGATCGCGGCACGTTCGCGTGGCGCCGTGTTGGCCCACTGCTTCTGTGCAATCTCTGCCTTGCGGACCGCTGCGGTGACGTCAGCCGCCGAGGCCTGGCCCACTTCTGCGAGCAAGTCTCCGCTTGCTGGTTCGTGTACCGGCAAGATGCCACCCGATGCGGCCACCCACTGGCCGTTGAAGATCTTGCCCTTCCATTGCTCCGGGTTGAGCAGATGCAGTGTCTTTTCTTGCAGCATGAGTATCTCCTGTTGTGGTTATGGTCTTGCAACTTGTGTCCTCATATCGCAATCGCTGTGCCACACCGGCCTCGGGTTCGCTGTGTTGCACTGCACTTCTTTGCTTCGCGAAGCTGGCTGCGGCATTGCGCTGCATGGGGCAGATCAGATCTCGCGGTGCAGCACGAAAACGCGCGCAAGGGGAAGTGCTGATTTTTAAAGTTCGCATTGACGTGTATCAATGCACTTACGAATTTCATGAATTCACTTTGGAGAGCTGTGTGAGCGAGAAGCGTGTTTCCCTGGCGGACGTGTCGCGTGAAACCGGTGCGGTCCTGGCAGCCCGCCACAGGGAGCAGAGTGATGAATCGCCGAGCCTGCGCGACATCACCGAATGTCTGTTTTTTTCACCCGGCGATGGGCGCATCTGGCTCAACGATCAACGCATGGTGCTGATGCGCAACAGCACGCTTGGCGTGATCCGCAAGGAATTGATCGCCACCCTGGGCTTGGCGCGTGCGCGTGGACTGCTGACGCGTGTCGGCTATGCGGCCGGAGCGCGTGACGCTGAGCTGGTGCGCGAGCACTGGCCGGCTGCAGATGCTTTGTCGCAGTTCATGGCCGGTACGCGACTGCATGCGATCGAGGGGATGGTCAAGGTCGAGATGGTGCGTCTGGAAGTCGATGCGCAACGCAGCAGCTATTACGGCGAATTTCTATGGCATAACTCCTGCGAGGTGGACGAGCACGTGGCGGCCTACGGCATCGGCAATGAGCCGGCCTGCTGGAATCTGACCGGTTACGCCATCGGCTATGTCAGCACCCTGTTCGGCAAGCTGATCGTGTTTCGCGAAGTGGAGTGCCGCGCCGCTGGCAGCCGTGTGTGTCGTGTGGTCGGCAAACCGGCTGAAGAGTGGGCCGATGTCGAGGAGGATCTACGCAACCTGAGCGCCGAGAGTTTCGTCAGCAGTGAGGTATTTTCAGCTTCGCTGCGCTCGCCAGCGCAGGCGGCCGAGCTGCCTGCAGCGAGTGATCCCGGCACGGATGGACGTACGCAGATGGTCGGCGTATCGGCTGCGTTCAATGCCGCGTGCCACATGCTCAGGCGCGTCGCACCAACGCAGGCGACGGTGTTGTTCACCGGTGAGTCAGGGGTCGGCAAAGAGCTGTTCGCCAGCATGTTGCACGAGATCAGCAATCGCGCCAGCAAACCCTTTGTCTCGGTCAATTGCGCGGCGATTCCCGAGACGCTGATCGAGTCTGAATTGTTTGGTGTGGATCGCGGCGCCTTCACCGGCGCCACGGTGTCGCGGCCGGGCCGTTTCGAACGCGCAGATGGTGGCACTTTGTTTCTCGACGAAATCGGCACCCTGAGCATGGTGTCGCAGGGAAAGCTGTTGCGTGCCTTGCAGGAGGGTGTCATCGAGCGCGTTGGTGGCGCGCGTGAAATCAAGGTCGATGTGCGTGTGATCGCCGCCACCAATGTCGATCTGCAGGAGGCGGTCAAGCTCCGTCATTTCCGCGACGATCTGTTCTTCCGTCTGAATGTCTATCCGATCCATCTGCCGCCTTTGCGCGAGCGCCGTGACGACATCCCCTTGCTACTGAGCTATTTTCTGCGCCGCTATTGCCAGCGTCATGGTCGTCAGCTAGCTGGCTTTACGCCTCGCACGGTACGTGCGCTGCTCAACTACGCCTATCCAGGCAATGTGCGCGAGCTGCAGAATCTCGTCGAGCGTGGGGTGATCGCGGCCGAGGATGGCGGGCTGATCGACATCACCCATATCTTCCGCAGTGAACAGGTGGCGCTCGACGCGCTGTATTCAGTCGGTCAGGATGGCGCGCTGGACAATGCGGCCGACGCCGTGATGAGCGCGGCGGAGGGCGGGGAGGGCAATCTGAGCTTTCTAGAGCTGTTGCTCAAGCACCGGGGGCAAGATGGTCAGGGTATGTCGCTGGAAATGTTCGAGCAGCGCGTGGTCGAGGAAGCGGTTGCGCACACCCAGGGTAATCTTGCCGCAGCCGCTCGTCTGCTGGGCATGTCGCGCGCCCAGCTGGCTTATCGCATGCAGAAACCATGACGCCAAGTCATGACAGGTCGCGCTGTTCAGCTGAGCAGCGCGGCTTGCTCCTTACGCGAACGTCGCGGCGGCTCAAACAGGCATGCACACGGCATGCGCATCTGCAGGCTGTCACCCAGGCGCTTGCTATGACTGCGCAGCCAGGCAGCCAGCGGATTGCCGCTGTCGCTAGCGGGCAGACCTTGTACCGGTAGTAATAGCTGGCGTCCAAGTGGCCATAGCAAGCGCGCGAGCTGACGGTCCAGATAGTCGCTCAAGCGGGTCCCAGAGGTTTGCCTGTCTGGTGGCGTGGCACAGGACTCGGTGATCTCCACGCGATTCAGAAGCGCCTGAAAATCCGGCAAAGCGTGTTCCACCGCCGGGTCCGTGCCCTGTGTCCGGCGCCAATTCTCCAGCCAGAAAAGATAGGCCGCCTGCTGCAGGGCCGGCGTCAAGCCGTCGAGACCGATCCGTGTGCGCGCACGATGCAGGCCCGTTGCCAGGCACGCCAAGGCATAGCAGGCCTCATCTTCACTGAGGCCCGTGGGCAATCCGCGCAGAATTTGCAGATGAGCGTTTTGCACGGCGCGGGCAAGACGGTCCAGATCCTGTCGTGCCAAGCCGTAATCAAACCAGCGCCAGAAGTGCGCCAGCATGCATTCCTGCTGATTGGCGGGGCCTTCCGCATGCGTGCTGCGAGCGCGCAAGCTCAGCAGCATGCCGCCTTGTGATGGCGGGCGGCGGCAAGGCATTCCTTCGGCATAAGCGAGATTGACGAATAGCTCGTCGCCATCCCTCAAAGCGCCAAGCGCCCACAGCCGCGCCGCATCGCGCTCGGCGGAAAGCCGCGCAATCTCGCGCGATACCCAGTGGTATGCGTGAGCGGCTTCGCGCTGACCGAGCGCCTTGGGTGGAAGCTGCGCTGTCGAGTTGCGATGGGGCATGGCGATCTCCGTCCAGAAGGGGATGTTGCGCCAGCTCAGGCGGCCTGGCGCCTGCTGCCACGATAGGCCGTGTCGATACGAAGATGGCCGTGTGCGGGCCGTGAGACACAGGCGCAGAGGCTGCGATTCTCTGCCTTCTGCTTCTCGCTCAGGAATACGTCGCGGTGATCGATGGGCGCATCGCAGCCCAGCACATCAAGCGCGCACAGGCCGCATTCACCACGGCGACAGTCGGCCATGACATCCACGCCGGCGTGCTCCAGCGCAGCGAGCAGGGTTTGATGGGCGGGAACGTCCAGTGTCAGGCCCAGGCGCGGAATGCTGACGGTGAATGGCGCATTGGCGTAGTGACCACTGCTGGCAAAGGTTTCGTAGCGGAGTTGCCCCAGTGATCGGCCTGCCTTTTGCCACGCGCTGCGCGCTGCTTCCAGCATGGTGATGGGGCCACAGACGTACAGTTCGGCGTCCTTGGGTGTGCTGGCCGCAATTGCGTTCAGATCCATGCGCTGACCGAGATCGCTGATATAGAGCTCGAGTCTCTCGCCCAGCCATTGCCGCAGCGCTTGCGCGAACACCGCCTCGGCCTCACTACGCACCGCGTAATACAGGCGCACCGCCTTGCCTTGTGTCGCCAGAAAATGCGCCATGCTAACAATCGGCGTGATGCCGACCCCGCCTGCAACGAGGGTACAGGCGGGAGCAGTAAAGCCCAGTTCAAACTGGTTGCGCGGCGCGGAGATGACGAGACTGTCACCCGCTTGCAGCGACCACATGTAGCGCGAGCCGCCCATACCCGATTCGATTTTCTTGACCGCGATGCGATAGCTGCCATCGTTACGCCCGAGCTCGATCAGCGAGTAATGACGAAGCTCTTCGCGTCCATCGACGACAACGCGCACCTGGATGTGCGCGCCGGGTGTCCAGGCGCGCGCACCACCTTCCACTGCCAGTTCAAAGAGGCGGATGCTGGGACTCAGATCTTCGGTGTGCACCAGTGTGGCGGTGTACCACTGCGGGCTGTTGTTCATCTTCATTGTCCTTGTGTCGGGGTGCTGCGGATCAGCGACGCGCCGTGCATCTGCTGCCGGGCGGTTTGGTCGGCGAGCACCAGTTCGAGATTCTTGCGTGCACTGCGGGCGTGCTCACGCATCAGAGGTTCGGCACGGGCCGAGGAGCGGCTGAGTAAGGCGTCGAGAATGTCCCAGTGCTGCGCCTGGGCCTGACGCAGTATCTCCAGCGAGCCGGGTAGATGCGATTGCACCTCGACGAATGCCGAAGGCGAGGCGAAGGGCAGGTTGAGGATCTTGTCGAGTGTGTTGTCGAGCATCGCGCTGTCTGCTGCGGCCATGATGAGGGCATGAAATCGCCCATTCAGCGCTGCGTAGCGAGACAGATGTGTGCCGCCGGGGCTGCTCTCGGCGAGCAGACTCTCAATCTGCGCCAGACATTGACGCATCTGTGCCTGCAACTCAGGGCTCACCCCCCGTTCAGCCGCGCGCCGCGCCGCCAGGCCTTCCAGCGTGCCACGAATTTCAATCGAATCGAAAACCTCGTCTTCGCTGAAACTGCGCACCACGAAGCCGGTCGCCGAAGCGGGCTCCAGAAGCCCTTCTTCGGTCAGGCGCAGCAGCGCCGAACGGATCGGCGTGCGTGACACTTGCAGACGTGCCACCAGTGATAACTCGGTCAGGCGTTCGCCTGCCTGCAGCTCGCCACGCAGGATCATTTCGCGAACGCCTTGAACGGCGCGCTCGGTTTGATTGCTTGTGGCTTCGAGCGGGAAGCTGCGGATCTGTGTGTCAGCCGCTAGCTCCTGGATTGCGTCTTGGCGTTTGTTCATCGCGTCACGCTGCGAATCGGAATGATCGGCGCGCTGTCCTTGCTTTCCGCCGCAATCATGCGATCAATCTGGCGTCGTGCCCACATCGCACCGGCATCGATGTTGAGGTTGTAGAACTCGCGGTCCGGGTAATCGAGAATCGCACGTTGCTGCGCTTCGACCACCACTTCATCTTCGCCGAACACGCGCGTCACGCTCTCGCGCAGCCATTGCGTCAGGCCTTGGTCGTGCAGGTTGTAGTTGCGGCAGAAGGCCCAGAAGTAATGGCAAGTGGTGTCGGTTTCCGGCGTGATGGTGTTGAGCACGTAGCCGTTGACGCCTTGCGAGCGGTCGCCTTCCGGCGCACCGGTGCCAGAGGGCGCAACGCCGACATCGATGGCTACCGTGCAGGGAGCCTCGAAGTGAACGATCTGCCAGCGATCACAGCGCTCGACCTTGCCATTCTTCTTGTGCAGCTGATAGGCCCAGAACGGCGGCGGATCGACATCGGCCATCCAGCGCGTGACGACGGCCTCGCGCTCGTCGTGGGTGGCTTCGAACGGCGCCTCGGCCACCGCGCGCTGCCCAATGCTGGAGCCGTGCACAAAGGTCTCGTGGGTCAGATCCATGAGGTTGTCGATGACCAGGCGGTAATCGCATTTGGCATGAATAACCTTGCCGTCGCCAACCCATTCCGGGTCCTGGTTCCAGTGCAGATCGGGCACTTTGGCGGGATCAGCCAAGGCGGGATTGCCCAGCCAGATCCAGATGAAACGGTGCTTTTCAACCACCGGGTAGGCACGCACGCAGGCCGAGGGATTGAGGGTTTCCTGCGAGGGCATGTGCACGCAGCGGCCCGCGGAGTTGTAGATCAGACCGTGATAGCCGCAGACGACGTTATCACCATCCAGATGGCCCATCGAAAGCGGCAGCATGCGATGCCAGCACGCATCTTCCAGCGCCACCACGCTGTCATCGCTGCGGCGGTAGAAAACCAGTTTCTTGTTGCAGATGGTGCGCGGCATCAGCGCACGACGGACCTCAATGTCATACGCAGCGGCGTACCAGGCATTGAGCGGAAAAGTCTGGGGCATGATCATGTCTCCTTGTTGTGTGTATACATTAGTTGCCGTTCAAGCCAAAAAATAAGCCGGGTTTTCCCTCATTAACGCAAATTTGTATACATTCAATGATGCTGCCGTGTCTGGATCACCCGGAGCGATTCAGTACAAAGAGCACAGAACCTTGTTCCAGAAACGCTTGTTCATGCTTCTTCCTGTACAGGCCCAGGCGTGCTGTACAGGCACCTTCAGCTCTGAATCACCGTGAAGGAATGGGCATGAATCTGCATCAGCTGGAGTACTTCATCCGCGTGGCAGAGCTGGGCAGCTTCAGCAAGGCGGCCGTGGTACTGGATGTCGCGCAGCCGGCGCTGTCGCGTCAGGTGCGCTTGCTGGAGGCGGATCTGCGCACCACCTTGTTGCTGCGCAATGGCCGTGGGGTCACGCTCACCGAGATGGGGCGCCTGCTCTACGAACGCGCCGCCGACATCCTGCAAGCCGTCAGCAACATGGGGGAAGAGATTGCAGCCCAGCGCGACGAGCCGGTAGGGCAGGTGGTCATCGGCCTGCCACCGAGTCTTGGCCGTATGCTGGCCGTGCCCCTGGTCGAGGCGTTTCAGCGCGAGCTGCCCAAGGCGCGTTTGAGCATTGTTGAAGGGCTCACCACACATCTGGTGGAATGGCTGGCCAGCGCGCGCGTCGACCTGGCCTTGCTGCATTCGCCTGAGGCCAATCCGGCCATCGATATCGCGCCGGTGATGCGCGAGCGCCTGGGCCTGGTCGCGCCAATCGATTACCGGAGTCCGGCCGGCGCTGAAATTCCGCTGTCGCAGCTGGTCGAGCTGCCTTTGGTGCTGCCCGAACGTGCTCATGTCTTGCGCCGCCTGCTCGAAACCCGTCTGGCACAGGCAGGGCTCAAGCCTGAGGTGCGGCTTGAAGTGTCCAGCGTGCCATCAATCCTCAGTCTGGTAAGTGCCGGTTACGGCTATGCCGTGCTCACACGTTCAGCGCTGGCCGCCAATGGCCAGCAGCATGCCTTCTCGTTTCATCCACTGTCTGAACACGATTTGTGCAGCACGCTGTGCCTGGCCGTGCCAAGTCGAAAACATCCGACGCCCTTGCTGCGACGCAGTCGTGAAGTGCTGGCCGGACTGATGAGCGAACTGCGCGAAAAGCTCGGAGGCGAGGCCGAGCTGTCTCGCTGAGCTATAGCAAGTTGATATAGCAACTAGTGCGCGGATCCCCTTGGTCAGGCATGACACGCCCACCAGAATGAGCCCATTGATTCCGGAGGCTGCATGGACCAACTCGTCACCGAACGCCCTGCATCTACCTTGCGCAAAGCTTCGCGTGGTGGGCAGATCGCCATTCCCTGCTGCTTCATGCGCGGCGGTACCTCGCGTGGTCCGTTCTTCCGCGAAGCCGATCTGCCCGCCGATGTGGCGACGCGTGATCGCGTCCTGCTGGCAGCACTCGGCTCGCCGGACAAGCGCCAGATCGATGGTCTGGGCGGCGCACATCCGCTCACCAGCAAGGTTGGCATCGTGCGTCCGGGCAAGATGCCGGGCGTCGATCTGGACTTCCTGTTTGCCCAGTTGCAACCAGAAAAAGACAGCGTCGACACCACCCCCAATTGCGGCAACATGCTGGCTGCCGTGGTTCCCTTTGCGCTGGAGTGCGGCATGTTGCTGCCACAGGGCGAGTACAGCACCTACCGCGTGCTGACCCTCAACACCGCCATGCAGTGCGACATCACCGTGCACACCCCGCAGGGCAGGATGAACTACGCAGGGCCTGCCCGCATCGACGGCGTGCCGGGTCACTCGGCACCGATCACCATCAACTTTCTCGACACCGCTGGCTCGGTGTGCTCGGGCCTCTTGCCGACAGGCCGGGTGCTCGACGAGATCGACGGCTTGCGCGTGACCTGTATCGACAACGGCATGCCCCTGGTGATCCTGCGCGCAACAGATCTTGGCAAGCGCGGTGATGAAAGCGTCGCTGAGCTGAATGCCGACGAAACACTCAAGGCGCGCATCGAACGGCTGCGTATCGCCTGCGGTCACGCCATGGGTCTGGGGGATGTAAGCAGCAAGAACTACCCGAAGATGACCCTGGTCGGCCCTCCGGCGGCGGGCGGCACGATCAGCACACGCAGCTTCATTCCACACGTTTGCCACGATGCCATTGGCGTGCTGGCGGCCGTGACTGTCGCGACAGCCTGCGTGCTTGAAGGATCAGTAGCCGCCGCTGTTGCGCGCCCGCAAAGCGGGCGTACGCGCAGCGTGTCGGTCGAGCATCCCAGTGGCGAATTCTCGGTCGAACTCGAACTTGATCCTGACGATCCGCAGCACGTGCGGCGCGCTGCCTTGTTGCGTACCGCACGTCTGATCATGCGCGGCGAAGTCATGGTCCCCGACTCAAGCTGGCCGGACGCCTAGCGCGGCGACAAACAAAAAACCAATATCAGGAGACAGATGTATGGACGTGAGTATCCCCAAGCGCACCCAGGTGGCGATCATCGGTGCCGGGCCCGCAGGATTGTTGTTGGGCCAGCTTCTCTATAAAGCCGGTATTGATAACGTCATTATCGAGCGGCAAGCACCCGCCTATGTGCTGGGGCGCATCCGCGCCGGCGTGCTGGAGCAGGTGAGTGTCGATTTGCTCGATGAGGCGGGGGTGGGTGAGCGCATGCATCGCGAAGGCCTGGTGCATGAAGGCTTCGAGATGCTGTGGGAAGGACGCCGCCACCGCATCGACATGAAGCAGCTCACCGGCGGCAAGAAAGTCATGGTCTACGGCCAGACCGAGCTGACCCGGGATCTGATGGAAGCACGCCAGGCCAGCGGCTTGCCGACGATCTACGAAGCCAGCGATGTGGCTTTGCACGATATCGCAGGCACGCATCCGCACGTGAGCTTTGCGTATCAGGGCCAATCTCATCAGCTGGCCTGCGATTTCATCGCCGGGTGCGATGGCTTTCATGGCGTCAGCCGCGCCAGCATTCCGCGCAATGTGATTCGCGAATACGAGAAAGTCTATCCCTTCGGCTGGCTGGGTTTGCTGTCTGACACGCCGCCGGTTTCCGACGAGCTCATCTACGTCAACAGCCCGCGCGGATTTGCGCTCTGTTCGCAGCGCAGCCGCACGCGCAGCCGCTACTACCTGCAGGTGCCACTGACCGAACGCATTGAAAACTGGAGTGACGAGGCATTCTGGCAGGAGCTGCGTCTGCGGCTGGACGATGAGGGACGCGAGCGTCTGATCACCGGCCCGTCACTGGAGAAGAGCATTGCTCCGCTGCGCTCCTTTGTCTCCGAGCCCTTGCGTTTCGGCAGCCTCTTCCTCGCTGGCGACGCAGGCCACATCGTGCCGCCGACGGGCGCCAAGGGACTCAATCTGGCGGCGACCGACGTCAAGTATCTGTCGAACGCCTTCATCGAGTACTACCAACAAGGCAGCCTCGAGGGCATTGATACGTACTCCGAGCGCTGTTTGCGACGAATCTGGAAAGCCGAGCGCTTCTCCTGGTGGTTCACCTCGCTGATGCACAGCTTCCCGGAAGACGGCCCGATCAGCTCGCGCTTCCAGGAGGCCGAGCTGGAGTACGTGCTGCACTCCGAAGCTGCCGCGCGCTCGATTGCCGAGAACTATGTCGGCTTGCCGCTCGATTTTGGCGAGGAGGCCTGAAACGCTGACCTGAGAACGCATACAAGCCGGTCACGCTGAGCTGCCGCAGAGCAGCCGTCGTTGCTGGCCCCAGGCAGGCGCATGTCTGCCCCCAACCCCAGGAGACACATCATGACCCACAACAGCAAGCTTGATGTACAGCAGTTCCTCGACGCGCATCCGGTATCGAATTTCCAGTGGCGACTGTTCGCCTTTTGTTTTGTCATCATGTTGCTCGATGGCTTTGATACCGCTGCCATCGGTTATGTCGCTCCGTCCTTGATCGGCGAGTGGGGCATCAGCAAGGCGGCTTTGTCACCGGTACTCAGCGCAGCCTTGTTCGGTCTGTCGTTTGGCGCATTGATGGCGGGGCCGCTGGCGGATCGCTTTGGTCGCAAACGCCTGATCTGTGCCTCGGTCGCGCTGTTCGGCGGGGCCTGCCTGGTTTCTGCGACAGCAAGTTCGCTGGACGAGCTGGCTGTCCTGCGCTTCATCACGGGTCTCGGTCTGGGCGCAGCCATGCCGAATGCAATTACCTTGATGAGTGAGTTCGTCCCCACGCAGCGCCGCAGCCTGCTGATCAATGCCATGTTCTGTGGCTTTCCGCTCGGCGCAGCGCTGGGCGGCTTCCTGGCGGCCTGGATGATTCCGCATTGGGGCTGGCGCAGCGTGTTTGGTCTCGGCGGTGTTACACCCTTGCTACTCCTTGTTTTCTTGCTGCTGGCCATGCCTGAATCGGTTCGCTACATGGTCACACGCGGCTTCGCGGCAGAGCGTATCCGCGCTGTGCTGCGCAAGGTCTCGGCCAGCCTTCCTGCGGACGCCGAGTTCGTGCAGGCGGAAGCTGCGCCTGCCTCAGCGAAGCAGGGCGGACTCGGGCTGGTGCTGTCGCGCAGCTATCTGCTCGGCACGGTGATGCTGTGGATTGCCTACTTCATGGGCCTGGTCATCTTCTACGCGCTGATCAACTGGATGCCGCTGCTGCTCAAGGACACCGGCATGCCTGCTGCACAAGCCACATTGATCACCGCGCTGTTCCCGCTGGGCGGCATAGGCGCTTTGTTGAGTGGCTGGTTGATGGATAGACACAATGCCAATCGGGTGGTGGCGATTTTCTATGGCATTACCGCGCTATCGGTATTCCTGATCGGTCAGGTCAGCGGACAGACTGCCTTACTGGTCCTCGTGGTACTGGCGGCCGGCGTATTCATGAACACTGCGCAGTCCTCCATGGGCGTGCTGGCTGCGAGTTTCTACCCGACGACCGGGCGCGCCAGTGGCGTGGCATGGATGCTCGGTATCGGTCGCTTCGGCGGGATTGCCGGCTCCTTCCTGGTCGGCATCCTGGCACAACGCCAGTTGCCGCTGAGCGCCGTGTTCTCGGTCATCGCCATCGCCGGCGCATTGGCCGCGCTGGCCCTGGTGATCAAGCAACGTGCCGAGCCGGTACCAAGCCAGCAAGGCAATGCCGGCTTGAGCCCCATCGCGCTCGGTGAGGGCTTGAATGCGCACTGAGCTGCGCAGGACCGATCCGCACAACAACATGTCTCATTACTCCGACAGAACATCATGATCATCGATATCCACGGTCATTACACTACCGCGCCGAAGTCGCTGGAAGCCTGGCGTAATCGTCAGATTGCCGGGCTCAAGGATGCCTCGCTGACACCTTCGGTAGCTGAGTTGCAGATCAGCGACGACGAGTTGCGCGAGAGCATCGAGCAGAACCAGCTGCGCTTGATGAAGGAGCGCGGCGCCGATCTCACCATCTTCAGTCCGCGCGCCAGTTTCATGGCACATCACATCGGCGACTACCAGACTTCCGCGACCTGGTCGGCGATCTGCAACGAGCTGTGCTATCGCGTTGCCGAGCTGTTCCCGGAGCACTTCATCGGAGCGGCGATGCTGCCGCAAAGCCCGGGCGTGGATCCGAAAACCTGCATCGCGGAGCTTGAGCGCTGCGTCAAGGACTTCGGCTTTGTCGGCATCAACCTCAACCCGGACCCGTCCGGCGGGCACTGGACCAGCCCGCCGCTGACCGACCGGCATTGGTATCCGATCTACGAAAAGATGGTCGAGTACGACATCCCCGCGATGATCCATGTGTCGACCAGCTGCAATGCCTGCTTCCACACCACCGGCGCGCACTACATCAATGCCGACACCACGGCGGTGATGCAGCTGATCCAGGGCGATCTGTTCAAGGACTTCCCGAGCCTGCGCTTTGTCATCCCGCACGGCGGCGGTGCCGCGCCTTACCACTGGGGCCGTTACCGGGGGCTCGCGCAGGAGCTCAAGAAGCCGCTGCTCGACGAGCACCTGCTCAACAACATCTTCTTCGATACCTGCGTCTATCACCAGCCGGGCATTGATCTGCTAACCCGCGTGATTCCGGTGAAGAACGTGCTGTTCGCCTCCGAGATGATTGGCGCCGTACGTGGCATCGATCCGCAAACCGGGCACTACTACGACGACACCAAGCGTTACATCGAAAGCGCAGCGCTCACTGCTGAGGAGCGGCACGCGATCTACGAAGGCAATGCACGGCGCGTCTATCCGCGTCTGGATGCGGTGCTGAAATCAAAGGGATTGTGAGGAGTACAAGCATGTACGAACTGGGTGTGGTGTATCGCAATATCCAGCGCTGCGAGCGCAGCACGGCCGATGCGCTGGCGGCTTTCGGCTCGGCCACGGTGCACGAGGCGATGGGCCGCGTCGGCCTGATGAAGCCCTATATGCGGCCGATCTACAGCGGCGCGCAGGTGTCCGGTACGGCTGTCACGGTGCTGCTGCAGCCGGGGGACAACTGGATGATGCATGTCGCGGCTGAACAGATCCAGCCGGGTGACATTGTCATCGCGGCGGTCACCGCCGAGTGTACCGATGGCTACTTTGGCGATCTGCTGGCGACGAGCTTCCAGGCGCGCGGCGCCCGTGGCTTGGTGATTGACGCTGGCGTGCGCGACGTGAAAACGCTGGCAGAGATGGCCTTCCCGGTGTGGAGCAAAGCCATTTCGAGCAAGGGCACGATCAAGGCCACGCTCGGCTCGGTGAACGTTCCGCTGGTCTGCGCAGGCGCCTGGGTGAATCCCGGTGATGTCGTCGTCGCGGATGACGATGGCGTGGTCTGCGTGCCGCGCGCGATGGCGGTTGCGACGCTGGACGCTGCGCGCGCGCGCGAAGCCAACGAAGGCGAAAAGCGCGCCCGGCTGGCCAGCGGTGTGCTGGGTCTCGACATGTACAAGATGCGTGAGCCACTGGCAAAAGCCGGCTTGCGCTACATCGATTGAGGGCGCCATGAGCAAACCCACTACAGGCCACTTCGAGAAAACTGCCGGCTGGCTGGACTGGTATAGCGCACCCAGCAAGCCAGGTTTCCAGCTGCCGCCGGGCAGCGTCGATGCGCATTGCCATGTATTTGGTCCGGGCGCGGAGTTTCCCTATGCTCCGGAGCGCAAATACACGCCCTGCGATGCCAGCAAGCACCAGCTGTTTGCCTTGCGCGATCATTTGGGTTTTGCTCGCAACGTGATCGTGCAAGCGACCTGTCACGGTGCTGATAACCGGGCCTTGGTCGATGCCTGTCGGGCGGCGCAGGGCAGGGCGCGCGGCGTGGCGACCGTCAAACGCAGCGTCACGGATGAGGAACTGCAGACGCTGCACGACGCAGGGGTGCGCGGCGTACGCTTCAATTTCGTCAAGCGCCTGGTCGACTTCACGCCCAAGGACGAGTTGCTGGAAATTGCCAACCGGATTGCCAGGCTCGGCTGGCACGTGGTGATCTACTTTGAAGCCGTGGATCTGCCCGAGCTGTGGGACTTCTTCACTGCGCTGCCGACCATCGTGGTGGTCGATCACATGGGCCGGCCTGATGTCAGCAAGCCTATCGACGGGCCGGAGTTCGCGCTGTTCCTCAAGTTCATGCGCGAACATCCGAACGTGTGGAGCAAGGTCAGCTGCCCGGAGCGACTCTCGGTCGCCGGGCCGCGTGCACTGGGCGGCGAGCAAGCGGCCTATCGCGACGTGGTGCCGTTCGCGCGGCGCGTCGTCGAAGCGTTTCCTGATCGTGTTTTGTGGGGCACCGACTGGCCACACCCCAACCTCAAGGACCACATGCCTGACGACGGCTTGCTGGTCGATTTCATCCCGCACATTGCCCCGACTGCCGCGCTACAGCAGAGCTTGCTCGTGGATAACCCTATGCGCCTTTACTGGCCGGAGGAGGTTTAATGTGCTTCAGCAAGACTGGCTTAGCCAGCATGTTGGCGATCTGGCAACAGGCCACACGCCGCACCTCAAGGAGACAAGCATGCCACTCGAAAAGCCTTATCAGGATGTTCCCGGCACCATCATCTTCGATGCCGACCAATCGCGTCTGGGCTATTGGCTCAACCAGTTCTGCATGTCCTTGATGAAGGCCGAAAATCGCGTCCGCTTCAAGGCCGATGAACGCGCCTATCTGGACGAATGGCCGATGAGCGAGGAGCAGAAACAGGCGGTGCTGGCGCGCGATTTGAACTGGTGCATGCGTACCGGCGGCAACATCTATTTTCTGGCCAAGATCGGTGCGACCGATGGCAAGAGCTTTCAGCAGATGGCCGGCAGCATGACCGGCATGAGCGAAACGGAGTACCGCAACATGATGATCAGCGGTGGTCGCTCAGCCGAGGGCAACCGTTATCTCGGTGAGCAGGGCGATGCTCAAGCGCATCGTCAGCCGCAAGGCAGCGCGGCGCAGAAGGGGGCGGCGTAAATGGCACGCATCACCGCATCCGTCTATACATCGCATGTTCCCGCCATCGGCGCGGCACTCGATCTGGGCAAGACTGAGGAAGACTATTGGAAGCCGGTGTTCGCTGGTTACGAATTCAGCAAACAATGGATTGCCGAGCAGAAACCCGATGTCATTTTTCTGGTCTACAACGATCACGCCACGGCCTTTTCGCTCGATCTGATCCCGACCTTCGCGCTGGGCACCGCAGCCCACTACAAGGTCGCTGACGAAGGCTGGGGGCCGCGACCGGTGCCCGATGTCGAGGGCCATCCGGTTCTGGCCGCGCATATCGCGCAATCGGTGATCCAGGACGATTTTGACCTGACGCTGGTCAATCGTATGGAGGTCGATCACGGACTGACCGTGCCGCTGTCACTGATGTTTGGTCAGCCGCAAGCCTGGCCCTGCAAGGTGATTCCCTTGGCGGTCAACGTCGTGCAATACCCGGTGCCCTCGGGCAGGCGTTGTTTCCAGCTCGGTCAGGCGATCCGCAAAGCGGTCGAATCCTTTGATGAAGATCTCACTGTGCAGATCTGGGGCACCGGTGGCATGAGCCACCAGCTGCAAGGCGCGCGCGCCGGCCTGATCAATCGTGAGTGGGACAATGCCTGGCTCGACGCGCTCATCGCAAACCCCGGCGCCGCAGCGCAGGTTCCTCACATCGATTATGTACGTGAAGCGGGTTCGGAAGGCATCGAACTGGTGATGTGGCTGATTGCGCGCGGCGCCATGGCTGACGTGAGCGGTGGCGCTGCGCCTCGGGTCCGGCACCGTTTCTACCATGTCCCGGCTTCCAATACGGCCGTCGGCCATCTCATTCTGGAGAATTGATATGTCATCTACCATCAAGATCGCCCTGGCCGGTGCCGGCGCCTTTGGCATCAAGCATCTCGATGCCTTGCGCAATATCGCTGGCGTCGAAGTGGTCTCGCTGGTCGGGCGCCGCCTCGACGCCACACAGGAAGTCGCCGACAAGTACGGCATTCCGCACATCGCCAGCGAGCTTGCCGATAGCCTCGCGCTCGCCGAGGTGGATGCGGTGATCCTGTGCACGCCGACGCAGTTGCACGCCGAGCAGACCCTGCAATGCCTGCGCGCGGGTAAGCATGTACAGGTCGAGATTCCGCTGTCTGACAGCTGGCGCGACGCGCAAGCGGTACTCGCCGCCAGCCAGCAAGCCAGCAATCTGGTCGCCATGGTCGGTCACACGCGGCGCTTCAATCCCAGTCATCAATGGGTGCATCAGCGGATCACCGCGGGGCAATTCAAGATTCAACAGATGGACGTGCAGACTTATTTCTTCCGCCGCAGCAACATCAATGCGCTCGGTCAGGCGCGCAGCTGGACCGATCATCTGCTGTGGCACCATGCCGCGCATACCGTGGATCTCTTCGCCTACCAGTGCGGCAGTCCCATCGTGCAGGCCAATGCGATCCAGGGACCGATCCATCCCGAGCTGGGCATCGCGATGGATATGTCGATCCAGCTCAAGGCCGCCAATGGTGCAATCTGCACGCTCTCGCTGTCCTTCAACAACGATGGGCCGCTGGGCACCTTCTTCCGCTACATTGGTGACACCGGCACCTACATCGCGCGCTACGACGATCTCTTCACCGGCAAGGATGAAAAGATCGATGTCTCGGCCGTCGATGTGTCGATGAACGGCATCGAGCTGCAAGACCGCGAGTTCATCGCCGCCATTCGCGAAGGACGCCAGCCGAATGCCTCGGTTGCTCAGGTGCTCGATTGTTATCGCGTGCTGGGCGAACTGGAAAAAACATTGGCCTGAACGCCGCACACACCAACAAGGACTCAACAGGATGCAGACCCGCAAGCTCGGCCCCTTCACCGTCTCCGCCATCGGTTTGGGCTGCATGAACCTCAGCCATGCGTATGGCCATCCTGTGGACGAGGCTGAAGCGACGCGCCTGCTGCTGCGCGCGCTCGATTGCGGTGTGGACTTCCTCGACACCGCTGCGCTTTACGGTTTTGGCGCCAATGAAAGCCTGCTTGGGCGCGCACTCAAGGGCCATCGCCAGCGCTTTGTGCTGGCCAGCAAATGCGGCATGACCGGCGTCAATGGCAAGCGGGTGATCGACGGTCGGCCGGCGACCATCAAGGCCACTTGCGATGCTGCCTTGCAGCGCTTGCAGACCGATGTCATTGATCTGTACTACCTGCATCGCCTCGACTTCGCGGTACCGATCGAGGAGAGCGTCGGCGCACTGGCCGACCTGGTGCAGGCCGGCAAGATCCGCGGCATCGGCTTGTCCGAAGTATCGGCAGTAACGCTGCGCCGCGCGCACGCGGTGCATCCGGTCACGGCCCTGCAAAGCGAGTATTCGCTGTGGTCACGCGAGCCGGAGATCGCGGTACTGGAGGCCTGTTGCGAGCTGGGTGTGGCCTTCGTTGCCTTCAGTCCGCTGGCGCGCGGCTTTCTCGGCGGGCAGCTGGTCAATCCGCAGAAGCAGCTCGAAGCGGGCGATATCCGTCTGTCGATGCCGCGCTTCGAACCGGACAACTACGTGCGTAATCTGCAGCTCTTGCCGGCCTTCCGCAGCCTTGCCGCCGAGCTCGGCGGCACGCCGGCCCAGCTTGCACTGGCGTGGCTTCTCGCCAGCAAACCCGAAATGCTGATGATTCCCGGCACACGCAGCATTGCCCACCTTGAAGAAAATCTGGGCGCTTACCGTCTGCAACTGGACGCAGCGACGGTGGCGCAGCTCGACAGCATGATCCATCCACGTCACATTGCTGGTGAGCGTTACAACCAGGCCACGTTCGCCGAAATCGATAGCGAGCGTTTCAACACGCAGGCCTAGTAGCAATCCGTCGCCGCCAAGGATCCGTACATGAAAAAAGGCCGCAGGCTGCAAGTCATGCTTGCTCCTGCGGCCTTGCCGCGTATCTTATGTCAGCGTGCTAAGCAGGCGATAACTCAGTTACCTGTTCAGTTGCGAACTCAGTTGCGAACTCAGTCAGCGAAAAAGTCGCGCACCTTGTCCATCCAGCCCTTGGCCTTGGGGTTTTGCCTGTCGCCTTCACCCTGGCTGATCACTTCAAACTCACGCAGCAGCTCGCGCTGACGTTCGGTCAGCTTGACCGGCGTCTCGACGACGACATGGCAGTGCAGGTCGCCGGTCTGGTGGCTGCGCAGGTTCTTGATGCCCTTGCCACGCAGGCGGAACACCTTGCCGGTCTGCGTTTCAGCGGGAATCTTGATATTGGCGGCGCCGTCCAGCGTCGGGATCGAGATTTCGCCACCCAGCGCTGCGGTGGCAAAGCTGATCGGCATCTCGCAGTGCAGGTCGTCGCCTTCGCGCTCGAACACCGCATGCTGCTTGATGTGGATCTCGACATAGAGATCGCCAGCCGGGCCGCCATTGACGCCCGCTTCGCCGTGACCGGAGTGACGCAGGCGCATGCCTTCGTCGATACCGGCGGGAATCTTCACTTCCAGGGTCTTCTGCTTCTTGACGCGACCGGCGCCATGACAGTCGTGGCAAGGGTCGGTGATGATGCGGCCGGCGCCATGACACTTCGGGCAGGTCTGCTGCACCGAGAAGAAACCTTGTTGTATGCGCACCTGGCCGGCACCGCCGCAGGTCGGGCAGGTCTTGGGCTGGGTGCCGGGCTTGGCGCCCGAGCCGTGGCAGGTGCCGCAGGATTCCATGACTGGAATGCGGATCGTCTTGTCCACGCCGCGCGCGGCTTCTTCGAGGGTGATTTCGAGGTTGTAGCGCAGGTCGGCGCCGCGATAGACGCGTTGGCCACCACCGCCGCCGCCACGACCGCCGAAGATCTCGTCAAAGATGCCGCCAAAGGCATCGCCGAAATCGCCGAAGCCCTGGGCGCCGCCAAAGCCGCCGCCACCGGCGGAGGGGTCGACACCGGCATGGCCGTGACGGTCATACGCCGCGCGCTTGTTGCCGTCGGAGAGCACTTCGTAGGCTTCCTTGGCTTCCTTGAATTTGTCTTCGGCTTCCTTGTTATCCGGATTGCGGTCCGGATGGTATTTCATCGCCAGCTTGCGATAGGACTTCTTGATGTCCTCATCCGAGGCATCCTTGCTGACGCCGAGTACTTCGTAAAAATCCCGCTTGGCCATATCTCACACTTCAAATTTTGCACGTGATCTGCTGGGGCAGCTACGCACGGTTAGGCTGGAGGCAATCTTCAGATCCATCACAAATCAGCCGCCCCATCATACGACAGCGGGCATCAGACCGTTTTGCGGCCTGATGCCCACCCTCGCACTGCGGCGCGGCTTGCGGCTTGCCGCTTACTTGGCGTCCTTCACCTCGGTGAATTCGGCATCGACCACGTTGTCATCGGCCGGCTTGCTGGCGCCAGCAGCGGCAGCTTGGGCACCGTCGCCAGCGTTCTGCGCGTACATCGCTTCACCCAGCTTTTGCGAGACGGTGGCCAGCGCTTGCGCCTTGGCTTCGATCTCGGCCTTGTCATTGCTCTTGAGCACCTCTTCGGTTTCCTTGAGCGCGGTTTCGATCTTGGCCTTCTCGTCGGCAGCGATCTTGTCGCCGTGTTCGGTGAGCGCCTTCTTCGTCGTGTGCACCAGGGCTTCGGCTTGGTTGCGCGCGTCGATCAGTTCCTTCTGGCGCTTGTCTTCCTCGGCATGCGCAGCGGCATCGTTCACCATCTTCTGGATCTCGTCTTCCGACAGACCGGAGTTGGCCTTGATGGTGATCTTGTTTTCCTTGCCGGTCGCCTTGTCAGCGGCCTTCACGTGCAGGATGCCGTTGGCGTCCACGTCGAAGGAGACTTCGATCTGCGGCGTGCCACGCGGTGCCGGCGGGATGCCTTCGAGGTTGAACTCACCGAGCATTTTGTTGCCAGCGGCCATTTCGCGCTCACCTTGATAGACCTTGATGGTCACTGCCGGCTGGTTGTCGTCCGCGGTCGAGAACACTTGCGAGTGCTTGGTCGGGATCGTGGTGTTGCGCTTGATCATCGGCGTCATCACGCCACCCAGGGTTTCGATGCCAAGGGTCAGCGGCGAGACGTCGAGCAGCAGCACGTCCTTCACGTCGCCTTGCAGCACGCCACCTTGCACAGCGGCGCCGACGGCAACGGCTTCGTCAGGGTTCACGTCCTTGCGCGGCTCCTTGCCGAAGAATTCTTTGACCTTCTCCTGCACCTTGGGCATGCGCGTCTGGCCGCCAACGAGGATCACGTCGTCGATGTCCGACACCGACAGGCCGGCGTCCTTGATGGCCTTGCGGCAGGGCTCGATGGTGGCGTTGACCAGCTCGTCAACCAGCGACTCGAACTTGGCGCGCGTGATCTTCATGGTCAAATGCACCGGAGCGCCGTTGGCCATGGTGATGTAGGGCTCGTTGATTTCGGTTTGCTGACCCGAGGAGAGCTCGATCTTGGCGCGTTCAGCCGCTGCCTTGATACGTTGCAGGGCGATGGCGTCCTTCGAGAGGTCCACGCCGTTGATCTTCTTGAACTCTTCGACGATGTGGTCGATCAGGCGTTGGTCGAAGTCTTCACCACCGAGGAAGGTGTCGCCATTGGTGGCCAGCACTTCGAATTGCTTGTCGCCATCCACATCGGCAATTTCGATGATGGAGATGTCGAAGGTGCCGCCGCCGAGGTCGAACACGGCGATCTTCTGGTCCTTCTTGCCAACCTTGTCGAGGCCGAAAGCCAGTGCCGCCGCGGTCGGCTCGTTGATGATGCGCTTGACGTCCAGACCGGCGATGCGGCCGGCATCCTTGGTCGCTTGACGCTGGCTGTCGTTGAAGTAAGCCGGCACGGTGATGACCGCTTCGGTGACTTCTTCACCGAGGTAGTCTTCAGCGGTCTTCTTCATCTTGCGCAGCACTTCGGCGGAGATTTGCGGCGGCGCCATCTTCTTGCCGCGCACTTCAACCCAGGCGTCGCCGTTGTCGGCCTTGCTGATGGTGTAGGGCATCAGGTTGATGTCCTTCTGCACTTCCTTCTCTTCGAAGCGGCGGCCGATCAGGCGCTTGACGGCGTACAGCGTGTTCTTGGCATTGGTCACGGCCTGACGCTTGGCCGGTGCGCCGCAGAGGATCTCGCCATCTTCCATGTACGCGATGATGGAGGGCGTGGTGCGCGCACCTTCCGAATTCTCGATGACCTTGGGCACGCCGCCTTCCATGATGGCGACACAGCTGTTGGTGGTACCGAGGTCAATCCCGATGATCTTTGCCATTTTCAAAACTCCTAGATTTTTTGTGGCGCAACGCGGTCGCGCCCTGATTCATACCTGTAACGCAAGTAGGGGTGTTTGGCGGAATTTCAAGTTCCCGCTGCCGCGCTTTTATGCAGCGCTGCCGTTGGACACAGCCACCAGGGCCGGACGCAGCACGCGGCCTTCAAGCGTGTAACCCTTCTGGAACACCTGGACCACGGTATTGGCAGGCTGCTCCGAAGGAATCGAGCTGATCGCCTGGTGCTTGTGCGGATCGAACTTCTCGCCTTGCGGATTCACTTCTTGCAGGCCGCTCTTGTCGAAGGCCTTGCCCAGGTTGCGCAGGGTCAGTTCGACACCTTCGCGCAGCGCTTCAGGCGTGGCGCCCTCGACCGACAGGGTTTGCTCCAGGCCGTCCTTGACGACCAGCAGCTCAGCGGCGAACTTTTCAATGGCGAATTTGGCGGCCTTGCTGACGTCTTCAGCGGCGCGGCGACGCACGTTCTCGGTCTCGGCCTTGGCACGCAGCCAGGCATCGTGGTGTTCCTGCGCTTGCAATTCGAGCTGACGGAGTTGCGCTTCAAGGCCGGGGAGGCTGTCCGTGTGAGATTCTGTGCTGTTGGCTGCCACGTCAGCACCCTCGGGGGCGCCATCTGTCGGTTCTTGCGGGCTAGCCGAATCCTGTACGTCCTGCATGAAGTATCCTCGAAAAAGTAGTCAGGACCTGACAGTGGGGTCGGGCACAAGGATTTCAAGTGAATCTGAGACATTTTTTGTCAATCTTCGTACAAAGTACGGATTACACTGCAATCGAAGCCTGAAAAACGTTTCAATACGCAGTCCTAGCTGTTCGCACCGTCCCCAGATACACATATTCCATGGCCACAACCCCAGAGAAGATTGGCAAATACCGCATCTTGCGCGAGCTGGGCAAGGGCGCGACGGCGACCGTGTATCTGGCCGAGAACCCGTTCTACCCGGAGCCGGTTGCGCTCAAGCTGATCTCCTTTCGCGACAAGAACAAGGACGAGGCCAAGTGGAACCGCCGCCTGCTCAAACTGCTGCGCGCGGAAGAGGGCGTCGCACGCAAGCTCGATCACCCCAACATCATCAAGATCTTCGAAGCGGTGATCGAGGAAGAGCAGGCCTATATCGTGATGGAGTACTTCGGCGGCAAGTCGCTGGAGGAATACTGTAGCTTCGACAAGATGCTGCCGCTGCATCGCACGGTGAGCATTGTCTTCAAGTGCTGCATGGCGCTCGATTACGCGTACAAGCAAGGCATCATCCACCGCGACATCAAACCGGCCAACATCCTCATCGACGAGCACGACAACGTGAAGATCACGGACTTCGGCCTGGCGATGAACGTGAACAAAAAGAGCGACCAGGACTCGACCTTCATCATGGGCGTCGGCTCGCCGGCCTATATGTCGCCCGAGCAGATCAAGAGCTATCCACTCAACCAGAAGACCGATCTGTACTCGCTGGGCATCGTGCTGTTTCACCTGCTCACTGGGCGCTTGCCGTACCGCGCCAAGAATCCGGCCCAGCTGGTCTACAAGATCATCAACACCGATCCGCCCTCGGCCAGCCAGCTCAATCCCGAAGTGCCGGAGGCGATGGACGGGGTGATCCGCAAGGCGCTCGAAAAGGATCTCTACTCGCGCTACAAGAATGGCGCCGAGTTCGCCAAGGACCTCACCGCGGTGCGCTACAAGATTCTCGACGAGAACATGCGCACGCATGACGCGTCCCGATTCGCCGCCGTACGCAAACTCAGCTTCTTTACCGAGTTCGACGATGTCGAGATCTGGGAAGTGGTGCGCTTTGCGGTCTGGCGCATGGTCGATCCGCTGACCCAGCTGATGCGTGAAGGCAGCGATGACCAGCGTTTTGGCATTGTCCTCGAAGGTGAAGTCGAGTTATCCATCGCCGGGCGCGTGGTGTCTACGCTGGGGGCGGGCGAATCCTTCGGCGAAACCGCGTATCTGGACGAAGTCGAACACCGCCAGCATGCGAGCGTGGTGACTCTGAGCCTGACGCGCTATCTCGAAATCTCGCCGGCCGCCTTGTCACTGGCCTCCGAAGAATGCATGGAGCACTTCCGCCAGCGCCTCATTTCCACTGTGGCGCGTCGCCTTGCGCGAGCCGAGGCGCAGATCGCCGCCAGTGGCGTTGCCGCAACACGGCCGACCAATGTCACCTCGATCGGCCTGCAGCTGATCGACACCTGAAGCGCACCGCGCAAATCCGTCCGTAGCGTTTTTTCTGCCTTTGGTGCAATGCCTGAACCGAAGCGCTAAAGTTTTGCCAGGCACTGCCGAAAATCCTCAAATCGCCGCCATAACCCTCGAAAGCATCTGGAGGAACGACGTGAGCAGAGGCAGTGTTTACGGAATCAGCCGTGTGGATAATGAAGTCAGCCGTACCCATGGCTGGTTGGTCACTATCCAGCGTCGCGGCGTCATCCATCGCAAGCATTTCTCCGACGGAGTACACGGAGGAAAGCAGAAGTCTTTTGCTGCGGCCAAGACCTATCGCGATGAAGTCATCACCAAAAACCCACCCTTCTCGATGCGCGAGTACTCAAACATCGTCAAGAAGAACAATCGTTCCGGCGTGGTGGGCGTATGTCGTTATTGCGCTTCGGAAACGCGTGATTTGCCCGAAGACAAGCAGCGCTGGTTCTGGGTCGCATCCTGGCCCTTGCCGGACGGGCGTCGCAAACGGGTCAAGTTCTCGGTCAAGAAGTACGGCGAAGAGGGCGCTTTCAAGATGGCACTGAAAGCCCGCAAAGATGCACTGCGCGGTCTCGACGGCGCTTTCGATCCGGGTGCCGTGCGCCGCAAGCCCGCACGCCGCAAGACCGAATCGAGCGAGCTACGCAAAGCCGCCTGATTGCCGCCGCTCAACAGAAAGCCGCTTACCCCGCAGGGTCAGCGGCTTTTCTGCTTGTAGAATTGGCCTATGAACGATGAACAGCTGCTGCGCTACTCCCGCCACATTCTTCTGCCCGAGCTCGATGTAGAGGGGCAACAAGCCATTCTTGACAGCCGTGTCCTGATCGTCGGCGCCGGCGGCCTGGGTTCGCCCGCTGCGATGTATCTCGCTTCGGCCGGCGTCGGCACGATCATCCTGGCCGACGGCGACACCGTGGATCTGACCAATCTGCAGCGCCAGATCCTGCATCGCAATGATTCAGTCGGCCGCTTCAAGGCCGAATCCGGCCGAGATACCCTGGCGACGCTCAACCCCGAGATCATCACCATCGCCTTGCCACAGCGACTGGAAGGCGCACTGCTCGACGCCCACATCAGCGAGGCCGACGTGGTGCTCGACTGTTGCGACAACTTCGCCACCCGCCACGCCATCAACCGCGCCTGCGTCAAACATCGCAAACCCCTGGTATCCGGCGCAGCCGTGCGTTTTGATGGACAGCTCAGCGTCTTCGATCTGCGCCAGGACAGCAATCCCTGCTACCACTGCCTGTTCCCCGATGGTGAAGATGTCGAGGAAACGCGCTGCGCAGTGATGGGCATCTTCGCGCCGCTGACCGGCATCGTCGGCAGTCTGCAAGCGGCCGAAGCGCTCAAGCTCATCGCCGGCTGCGGCGAGCCCCTGATCGGCAAGCTGCTGCTGATCAATGCACTGGACGTGAGCCTGCGCACGATGCGTTACGGCAAGGATGGCGGCTGTACGGTGTGCGGCAACGCCTGATTCAGCTGCGCAAGTGCGTCCACACCATCAGCAAAATCGCCGCACAAATCAGCCAGGCCAGGGTGGCGAGCAGCAAGGTGGCGGTGAGGCTCATGCGTGTGCATAGCAGATACACCGCCAGCAGATAAGCGCCGTAAGGCAGCAGGGAGCACAGGCCGAATAGCGCGGTGACTTGCAGGTCGGCGGCGGAGCGTTCGCTGCCGACGATGTAGTGAGCGATCAGCGCGAAGGTCGGGAACAGCGGCACCAGGCCGGCGATGAAGAAATTCGAGGTGCGCGAGAGCACGGCGATCAGCATCACCGCGGCAGCGCCGAGCGTGGATTTGAACAGCAGGGCGAGCATGACTCAGGCGCGCCGCAGCATCAGGCGCAGGTCAGTGCCGAACAGGCGCTGATCCTCGATCTGCCAGCGCGATGCCTCGGCCAGATGCGGGAGCGCCGGGAAGTCGAGCATGGCGCGTGCGCTGGGGCCGAGAAGGGTTGGCGCGAGATAGACCAGCAATTCGTCGGCGCAGCCCGCGCTGAGTAAGGCGCCATTGAGGATGGCGCCGGCTTCGACATGCACTTCATTGAAGTTACGCTTGGCGAGCGCTGCCACCAGCGCCTGCAGATCGACGCGGCCCTCATGTGCCGGCAGCACCAGAATCTCGGCCCCCGCCGCCAGCAGTGGCGCATGCTGCTTGGCGTCCTGCACCGTGGTCGCGATCAGGCAGCCGGGCGTGCGCAGAATGGCGGCGCCGGGAGGCATGCGCAGCTGGCTGTCGACGATCACCTTGGTCGGCTGGCGCGGCGTTTCAACGGCGCGCACATTGAGTAGGGGATCGTCGGCGAGCACGGTGCCGATGCCGGTCAGGATGGCGCAGCTGCGCGCGCGCCAGTGGTGGCCATCGGCGCGCGCCGCTTCGCCGGTGATCCACTGGCTTTCACCATTGGCCAGCGCGGTGCGGCCATCGAGACTGGCGGCGATTTTCAGGCGCAGCAGCGGGCGCCCTTGGGTCATGCGCTGGACGAAACCGCGATTGAGGGCCAGCGCTTCGTCAGCCAAGAGATTCTCGGTGACGCCGATGCCGGCCGCAGCGATGCGCGCCAGACCTTGGCCCGCCACCAGCGGATTGGGGTCGGACATGGCGCTGACCACATGGCCGACGCCGGCGCGGATCAGCGCATCGCAGCAGGGCGGGGTGCGGCCGAAATGCGCGCAGGGCTCCAGGGTCACATAGACCGTTGCGCCGGCGACCGAATGGCCGCGTGCAGCGGCGTCGTTGAGGGCCTGGATCTCGGCGTGGTTCTGACCGGCGGGCTGGGTCCAGCCCTCGCCGATGATTTCGCCGGCGGCATTGACGATGACGCAGCCCACGCGAGGATTGGGGCTGGTGGTATATAGCCCGCGCTCGGCCAGTTGCAGGGCGCGGCGCATGAAGTCTGGCTTGATCATGGGGAAGCTGGCGGGCGCTTGCGGCGCGCTACGTTAAATGGCTGTCGGGTGGCGGCTGGCTTCAGCTCTTGCGCGTGCGCGGCTTGGCGATGGCTTGCTTGGCATGCGGCGCCAGTTCGCGCAGCACTTCGGCGAACTCCTCGGTGTCTTCGAAGTTGCGATAGACCGAGGCAAAGCGGATGTAGGCGATCTTGTCGAGGCGCTTCAATTCGCGCATCACCGCTTCGCCGACCTTGTCGGAAGGCACTTCGCGTTCGCCCAGGGCGAGCAGGCGGCTTTCGATGCGTTCGATGGCCAGATCGACGCTCTCGGCCGTAACCGGCCGCTTGCGCAGCGCCAGCTTCATGCTGGCGAGCACTTTTTCGCGATCGAACTCGGTACGGCTGCCGTTTTTCTTGACGATCTGCGGGAGCTTGAGCTCGATGCGTTCGTAGGTGGTAAAGCGTTTGTCGCACTCTCCGCAACGGCGACGGCGACGGATGATGTCGCCTTCGTCGTTTTCACGCGTATCCGTCACTTGCGTGGAGGGCGCGTTGCAGAAAGGGCATTTCATGGCTTGATCGCCATGAGGGTAAGGCGTGAGGCGTGAGGCGAGAGGCGCAAAAGCGCTCGCTCGCTGCTGTGCGGCATCGTATCGAGTGAAACGGATGGCGCGTCGCTGGTTTTACTCCTCACACCTCACTCCTTTCTACTCACTGCAAGATATCAAGCGCCGTAGACCGGGAATTTCTTGCACAGTGCGCTGACTTCTTCACGCACCTTGGCCAGCACCGCTTCATCGTTCGGCGCGTCGAGCACGTCGGCAATCAGGTGGGCAACGCGTTCGGCTTCGATCTCGGTGAAGCCGCGCGTGGTCATCGCCGGGCTGCCGATGCGGATGCCGCTGGTCACGAAGGGTTTTTCCGGGTCCTTCGGAATCGCGTTCTTGTTGACCGTGATGTGCGCCTTGCCCAGCGCGGCTTCAGCTTCCTTACCGGTGATCTTCTTGGAGCGCAGATCGAGCAGGAACACATGGCTCTCGGTGCGGCTGGAGACGATGCGCAGACCGCGTTGTTCCGACAGCACGCGAGCCATCACGCGGGCATTGGCCACCACTTGTTCCTGGTAGTTGCGGAACTCCGGCGTTGCCGCTTCCTTGAAAGCCACCGCCTTGGCGGCGATGACGTGCATCAGCGGGCCGCCTTGCAGGCCGGGGAAGATCGCCGAGTTCAGCGCCTTCTCGTGTTCAGCCTTCATCAAGATCACGCCACCACGCGGACCACGCAGGGTCTTGTGGGTGGTCGAGGTCACCACATCGGCGTGGGGCACCGGGTTCGGGTAGATGCCGGCAGCGATCAGGCCGGCGTAGTGGGCCATGTCGACCCAGAAAATCGCGCCGACTTCCTTGGCGATCTTGGCGAAGCGCTCCCAGTCAATGCGCAGCGAGTAGGCCGAGGCGCCGGCGACGATGATGCGCGGCTTGTGTTCACGAGCCAGGGCTTCCATCGCCTCGTAGTCGATCTCTTCCTTTTCGTTGAGACCGTAGGAGACGACGTTGAACCACTTGCCGGACATGTTCAGCGCCATGCCGTGGGTGAGGTGGCCGCCTTCAGCGAGGCTCATGCCCATGATGGTGTCGCCGGGCTTGGCGAAGGCCATCAGCACGGCCTGGTTGGCTTGCGAGCCGGAGTTCGGCTGCACATTGGCCGCTTCAGCGCCGAAGAGCTTCTTCAGGCGATCGATCGCCAGCTGTTCGGCGACGTCGACGTGTTCGCAACCGCCGTAGTAACGCTTGCCGGGGTAACCCTCGGCGTACTTGTTGGTCAGCTGCGAGCCCTGGGCTTCCATGACGGCGGCGCTGACGTAATTTTCGGAGGCGATCAGTTCGATGTGATCTTCCTGACGCGTGTTTTCGGCTTCGATCACCGCAAACAGTTCGGGATCGGCCTTGGCGAGAGTGTTTTGCTTGGAGAACATGTGCGCGTTTTGAGTGCGGTGCGGGATAAAGGCGAATGATAGCAAGCCGGACAGTTTCGGGCGAGCCTTGGCAAGGACGGCGGTCCGACCCGCTGCGGCGTCAGCAAGATAATCTAGGGTTTTCCTGTATAAAAACACGCGTCCAGGCCAGCTCTAAGCCTGATCAAAGCCATATTGCACGCGGCTCTGGAGACAGCTGGCAACAATGCCAGTATTCTTACGCGCTCGCTGAAGAAGTCATGCAATGACTCCGCGAAATATGCAGCCTAGGAGGAAGAATGAGGGGATTGTTGAAGTTGTCGCGCGCCATCGACGCGCTCAATGAGTGGGTCGCCGGTAAGGTGATCTGGCTGGTGCTGGTCGTCACACTGATCAGCGCCGGCAACGCCATCGTACGCAAGCTGTTCAATATCAGCTCGAATGGCTGGCTGGAGATCCAGTGGTATCTGTTTTCGGCGATCTTCCTGCTTTGCGCCGGCTATGCCTTGCTGCGCAATGCGCATGTGCGTATCGATATTGTTGTCGGTCGCTTCGGGCCACGCGTGGCGGCCTGGATCGATATCCTCGGTACCTTGCTGTTCCTGTTCCCGGCGACCGCCCTGGTCATCTATCTCTCCTGGGATGTGTTCCTCGAAGCCTGGCGCAGCGGTGAGCGCTCGGCCAACCAGGGCGGGCTGATCTTCTGGCCGGCGCGCCTGCTGGTGCCGCTGGGGTTCAGCTTGCTGTGGCTGCAGGGCGTCTCCGAGCTGATCAAACGTCTGGGTTTCCTCAGCGGGCATTACGTGCCGCAGGAAGTGCATGACGGCCCGCGTGACGAGGAAGCCCTCGCCGAAGACATCCGCCGCGCCCGTGGCCTGCAGGGGGACGCGCAATGATCGCCTTTCTGACTGAAAACATCGCGCCGATCATGTTCGGCAGCATGGTTCTGCTGCTGCTCCTGGGCTATCCGGTGGCTTTTTCGCTGGCCGCCTGCGGCATCATTTTCGGCGTGCTCGGCATCCAGCTCGACCTCTTGCCGGCCAGCCTGTTCCAGGCCATGCCGGACCGCATCTGGGGGGTGATGAGCAACGATACGATGCTCGCCATTCCGTTCTTTACCTTCATGGGCCTGATCCTTGAGCGCAGCGGCATGGCCGAGGATCTGCTCGAAACCGTCGGCCAGCTGTTCGGCCCGATTCGTGGCGGTCTGGCTTTCGCGGTGGTGCTGGTCGGTGCCATGCTGGCCGCGACCACCGGCGTGGTTGCCGCGTCGGTGATCTCGATGGGGCTGATCTCTCTGCCGATCATGTTGCGCTATGGCTACGACAAGCGGCTGGCGAGCGGGGTGATTACCGCATCCGGCACCCTGGCGCAGATCATTCCGCCGTCCCTGGTGCTGATCGTGATGGCCGACCAGCTCGGCAAGTCGGTCGGCGATATGTACAAGGGCGCTTTCGTGCCCGGCTTCGTACTGACCGGGCTGTACCTGCTGTACGTGTTCGGCGTCACCGTCGTGCGCCCCAAATGGGCACCGGCATTGCCGCCGGAAGCGCGCACGCTTCGCGAGGCCGACGGTAGCGCCGGCTTGCGCTCGTTGGGCGTGCTGCTGGTACTGTCGATTGCAAGTACGCTGGCCTTCCTGCACACCAGCTTGCCAGCTGCCATCATGTCTTTCATGCGCCATGACACGGTGGAGTCACTGGGGCTGGATGAACATATCGTGCTCGGCATGGCGGCCTGGTCGATCATCGCCTACGCCTGCGCGGCCAGTAACCACGCCTTCAAGCTGGGGCTGCTGTCGAACATGGCTGAGCGCTTCACCTTTGTGCTGATTCCGCCGCTGGCGCTGATCTTCCTGGTGCTGGGCACCATCTTCCTGGGCATTGCCACGCCCACCGAGGGCGGCGCGATGGGCGCTTCCGGTGCCTTGCTGATGGCCTTGCTGCGCAAGCGGCTCGACCGCAAGCAACTGCGCCAGGCCATGGAATCGACGGCGCGGCTGACCACCTTCGTGGTCTTCATCCTGATCGGTTCGCGCCTGTTCAGTCTGGCCTTCTACGGCGTCAACGGACATCTGTGGGTCGAGCACCTGCTGGTCAATATGCCCGGCGGCCAGCTCGGCTTCCTGATTTTCGTGAACGTGCTGATCTTTGTGCTGGCCTTCTTTCTCGACTTCTTCGAACTGTCCTTCATCGTCATTCCGTTGCTGGCGCCGGTGGCCGAGAAGCTGGGCATCGACCTGATCTGGTTCGGCGTGCTGCTGGGCATCAACATGCAGACCAGCTTCATGCACCCGCCTTTCGGTTTTGCGCTGTTCTTCCTGCGCTCGGTCGCACCGAAAGCCGTCAAGACCGCGGACATCTACTGGGGGGCCGTGCCCTTCGTGCTGATCCAGATCATCATGGTGGCCCTGGTGATCGCCTTCCCGCAGCTGGTCAGCGCGGGGCTGGACAAAGGGCCTGCGGTCGATCTGGACAAGGTGCAAATCATCTTGCAAGACAGCGACGCGCCGCTCGCGGCGGAAAGTGCGCCGAGCGAGTCTTCCGCTGACGCTTCGGCCCCCAGCGCCGAAGACGCGGGCAACGATGCACTGATGCGCCAGCTCGGCGCCAAGTAGCTGTTTTGATGCAAGACGGGCGCCGGCAGGTGAGGGCGCCCGCGCATGAAAAAGGCCACCCAGGAAAACCTGAGTGGCCTTTTGTTTGTCGCTGCTGGCGAATCAGGCAGTGACAACCGGGATCTTGCCTATCTTTGCTTGCCATTCCTTGGGGCCGGTCTTGTGCACCGAGGTGCCGCCCGAGTCGACTGCGACCGTCACCGGCATGTCCTGTACCTCGAACTCGTAGATGGCTTCCATGCCAAGGTCGGCAAAGCCGACGACCTTGGCGGCCTTGATCGCCTTGGAGACGAGGTAGGCTGCACCACCCACGGCCATCAGATAGACCGACTTGTGCTTCTTGATCGCCTCGATGGCGGCGTCGCCACGTTCGGATTTGCCGATCATGCCGAGCAGCCCTGTTTCGGCAAGCACCTGCTCGGTGAACTTGTCCATCCGCGTCGCGGTGGTCGGGCCGGCGGGGCCGACGACTTCGTCGCGCACCGGATCGACCGGGCCAACGTAGTAGATGAAGCGTCCGCGAAAATCGACTGGCAGAGGCTCACCCTTGTTCAGCATATCGGTCAGTCGCTTGTGAGCAGCGTCGCGGCCGGTGAGCATCTTGCCATTGAGCAGCAGCACGTCGCCCGGCTTCCAGGTGGCGACTTCTTCCGGCGTGACGGTGTCCAGATTGACGCGGCGACCCTTGGACGAATCGTAGGTCAGCTTGGGCCAGTCTTCGAGCGAGGGCGGGTCCAGATACACCGGGCCGCTGCCGTCGAGGACGAAGTGCGCGTGACGCGTGGCGGCGCAGTTCGGGATCATGGCGACCGGCAGATTGGCTGCATGGGTCGGATAGTCGAGCACCTTGACGTCGAGCACCGTGGTCAGGCCGCCCAGGCCCTGGGCGCCAATACCGAGGGCGTTCACCTTCTCGTAGATTTCCAGGCGCAGCTCTTCCGCGCGCGTCTTCGGGCCGCGCTTGATCAGATCGAGGATGTCGATCGGCTCCATCAGCGCTTCCTTGGCCAGCAGCATGGCTTTCTCGGCGGTGCCGCCAATGCCGATGCCCAGCATGCCCGGCGGACACCAGCCGGCACCCATGCTTGGCACGGTCTTGATCACCCAGTCGACGATGGAGTCGGACGGATTGAGCATGGCGAACTTGGACTTGGCTTCCGAGCCGCCGCCCTTGGCAGCGACGGTCACATCCACCGAGTCGCCCGGCACGATGCTGACATTGATGACGGCGGGGGTGTTGTCCTTGGTATTGCTGCGCTTGCCGGCCGGATCAGCCAGCACCGAAGCGCGCAGCTTGTTGTCCGGATGGTTGTAGGCGCGGCGCACGCCCTCGTTGACGGCGTCTTCGAGCGAGCCGGTGAAGCCTTCCCAGCGCACGTTCATGCCGACCTTGAGGAAGACCGTGACGATACCGGTGTCCTGACAGAGCGGGCGGTGGCCTTCAGCACTCATCCGCGAATTGATGAGGATCTGCGCCATCGCGTCCTTGGCGGCGGGGCTTTCCTCCATCTCGTAGGCGCGTGCCAGATTGGTGATGTAATCGACCGGATGGTAGTAGCTGATGTACTGCAGTGCGCCGGCGACACTCTCGATGAGGTCGTCCTGCCGAATGGAACTCATGATGTTTACCTCGGGCTGTCAGGCTGGGCTGTTGTAAGGGATCAGGTTTTATACGAAGTCGGAGCCGCAGCAATGCGGCCGTCCATTATAGCCGCTGCGTGTGCGGATGCCGCAGTGCACAGCACGCTCGGGAGCAGGGGGCTTGTTACAACTGCTGACGATTTCATTCTGCCGCTGTGTCCCGCCAAACGTGGGAACATGCGTTACTTGGATCACGATCCACAACAACAAAAGAGGCACCCATGAAACGCATCCTGCTCGGCGCAGCCCTGATCACTTCAGCTGCCAGCGCATTTGCAGCATCCAATGTTGGCGTCTCCATTACTGTTGGTCAGCCGGGTTTTTACGGCACGATCGATATTGGCGATGCGCCGCGCCCGGTCACCGTCTACGAACGGCCCATCATCATCCGTCCGGTACCGGTAGGCGTGGTTCGCGAACCCATTTATCTGCGCGTTCCGCCTGGCCATGAACGCCACTGGAAGCGTTACTGCGCGCAGTACCGCGCCTGTGACCGGCCGGTCTATTTTGTGCAGGACCGCTGGTATCGCGACCAGTTCATCCCGCATTACCGCGAGCAGCATCGCGATCATGATGCGTACCGGCACGATGATCGACACGATGGTCCGCATGGAGCGCCCGAGCGCCGCGAAGATCGACGTGACGACAGGCGGGATGACAGGCGCGATGATCGCCGTGGTCCGCAAGGCGAGGGGCGCGACCGTCATTGAACGATCCGGCCCGATGCGCTCCAGCCCTCGGGCTTGATCGTATCGGGCAGCCTCAGGGCAGGTCGAGCGGCAATTGCGCTTGTCGCTCGGCCAGCGCGCCGGATTCATCACTGGGCGTCAGACCACTGGCGCGTACGCCCAGCAAGCGCAAACGCTTATCCAGACTGACCCGTTTGAGGCATTCACCGGCGGCGCGACGGATCGCGCCAGCCTCATCAACGGCCAGCGGCAAGGTCAGGTCACGCGTCACCGAGCGGAAGTCCTCATAGCGCAGCTTGATGCCAATGGTGCGCGCCTTGTAGCGCTTGCGGCGCAAGTCTTCAGCGACGCGGCCGCACAGCCAGGTGAAGATTTCGCTGAGCTTGGCGCGATCATGGCGGGCGTGCAGATCGCGCTCGAAGGTTGTCTCGCGACTGATCGAGACCGGCTCGCTGGCAATGCTCAGCGCACGCTCGTCGATACCATGGGCCACCTGATGCAGCCACTGCGCGTAATTGCTGCCAAACACCTTCTGCAGGTTCGCCAATGACGCCTGCGCCAGTTCGCCAATCGTATTGAGGCCCATGGCAGCGAGTTTTTCGGTCGCCTTCGGGCCGATGCCATTGATTTTGCGCACATTCAGCGGCCAGATGCGCGCCGGAATGTCCGCCATCTCCAGCAAGGTGATGCCGTTCGGCTTGTCCAGATCCGAACAGATCTTCGAGAGCAGCTTGTTCGGTGTGATGCCGATCGAACAGTTCAGCCCGGTCGCCTCGAATACCGCACGTTTGATGCGCTGCGCCAGCGGCAAGCTTTCTTCATCAATGTCGCTGAGGTCGATGTAGATCTCGTCGATGCCGCGATCTTCGATACGCGGCGCGATGCTGCGCACGGCGGCCTTGAAGAGGCGTGAATAGTGGCGGTAGGCATCGAAGTCGACCGGCAGCAAGATGGCGTCCGGCGCCAGCTTGGCTGCCTTCATCACACCCATTGCGGAATGCACACCCAGCGCGCGCGCTTCGTAAGTCGAGGTGGTGATCACGCCACGCCCGACGTAATCGCGCAGCCGCGAATAGCGCCGGCTGCCATCCGCCAGCAATTCCGGTTGTTGATCGCGGCGCCCACCAATCACCACCGGCTGACCACGTAAATCCGGATAACGCAGCAGCTCGACCGACGCGTAGAAGGCATCCATGTCGAGGTGGGCAATACGGCGCTGCGGGTTCATAGAGCGGAGCATAAACCAGCCAGGGTTTGACCGCTAAGATCCACAAGCCGAATTCTGTGGTGCTTTCAACAGCCCTTCTTCATGACCTCTCGTTGGCATCTGTCACCTTGCCATGCCAAAGAACCAGCGGTGCGTGCGTGGTCATCATACAGACCTTTAACAAACACCAACGACTACCAAATGGTGGGATTTATAAAACCAAATAAATCTTCTTGCGTACATCAAAAACAATAACACTATTAAAAAATAATTTATTTCCGATCACATTAAGCCAGTCCTGGTTTTTTGATGACGAAGCGTAGATTTCTGAAAGTGGAAAGATCTGCGGTCCTAATTTTATATCAAACCGAACTGATTTGCCGTATATGACTAGGCTCTCTCCCCATGACTGGCCTGTCAATTTTTTATCGGCCTGCTCCAGCGGCACATGCGACATGTCTTTCCATACAGCCCTCGGAACACTGATTTCAAACATGCTGCTTCCGGTGTCAAAAACCGCAGCACCTTTTTTGTTTTCGATCTCAAATGGGAAAACGATCTTGTTTTCTAATTTCCCGTATTTAGTCCAATACGGATGAAAGTGCTTTGAATAGCGACTCTCGAATTGATCCAATGCCGCAGCAGAAAGAATATAAATCCGTTGTCTCGGGTAGTCTATAGCAAAACCTGTATCCCCTAAAAACTCCAACCCCAGCGTCCCCACCAGAGGAATCTCGTCTGTCTCCTTGTCATTGGGATTGAAGTTTTTTTTCGGAAAAAAGCTGACGGTTGTATTAGAAGAAACCCCTTCAAACTGAACGTCCATCGACTTCACTTCCCGATCTTGCGAAACAGATCTTAAAGCTTTTGATTTGAAATCATCGGAGAGAGCATCTTCGTAAATAATATTTCTTGGCGCGCCCGTATCAAATTGAAGCATCATTTTTTTGTTTGATGAGCTAAACGGAATTATGACAGCCAGCTCTTGGCACTCCGCTGCAACACAGGCTGTAATTGCATTAAAGGCCAGAGTTGTTATGGCCAAATAAACCCTTATAGTCTTCACTCACAATATCCTTTAAAAAGAAGTATCACATTATTTTCGCAGCAGAAAATAAAGTAGAGCATTTCCGAGGTCGTGAGCGCATACTTTTAAGAGACTGCATGTTCATGAAAATCCAAGGGCACTAGGTGTGCTCACGTAACACATATACAACTTGGCTGGCGCTTATTATGGGCGGCAAGTTGCGGATTTTAGCTGGCAATCCATGCTTTTTTGTTACTCAGCAAAACAGGATTTCTTCGATGTTGTCGGTCTGGATGACTGGGCTTTAACGCGGGAGTTGTGCGAATTAAATGCCTCAAGTTCGCTAGATACTTCGATGCCTTACACGGGTGAGCAAGTGGATGTATCGTGGCGCAGCAAGCGATAAAGCTCCATACACCGTGCATTCAACCATTCCATCGGACGCGAAAAACCCACTCGATTCGCTGTTGTGACTCACTTCATGAGTCGTCATAATCTTTATTATGTAAAGTTAAGAGTGGGAAAATAATTCTGTCCTGCCTCGATACGTCGGCAAGGACTCCCCTCGCTTCAAATCTTCAGACAAGGGTTGCAGCGTGGCGACTGCCCACGTTTTTTGCGTTCGCAGTCGCGAGGAATACCGCTGCAGCCTTCGAGATTGCCCTTGGGCTGCAACGAGCCTTGCAACTTGTCAGAGCGCTGAGAAAGCTTATTATTCTGTTGAGCACTCTGTTTTTCTTACGCTTGATCGTATGCGTCGTTGATTGATGAGGTCACGATCACAATCACTCTTCGCTGCTGTGCATCAGCTCGGCACGACCCTGATGGCCAGGGCCCAAACCGAGAAAACGTGTGATGGGTTTGAGATTGACCCGTGCGCCAAGCAACAGGCCAAGCCCCATGGCGCCGACCACGAAACAGGATGTGATCAGATTGGTGAAGCTGGCGGAGACCATCGCTTCGGTTGCCTTGGCGCCCACTAGCGAAATGTCGATGGCGCCGCCGAGGGCGCGGAACATCAGCACGCCGGGCATCATCGGTACGGCACCGGCAAAAGCAACAGCAGCGAAAGGCACGCGGATCCGTTCGACAAACATGCTGGCCAGGATGCCGATCACAAAGCAGGCGGCGAGCGTGGACATGGCCAGCCCTGCCCCGTATTCCAGCCCCAGATAACGGATACCGTGACCGAGCATGCCGCACAGGATCGAGGTCCACAGCACCTTCCAGGGCGCGTTGTAGAAAGCGCCAAAACCGCAGGCGGCAATGCCGGCGAGGATCACGTCCGCCCACAGCGGAATGTGCACCGCAGCACTGTCCCAGGGCGGCACGGTGGTCATGCCCAGGGTCAGCCAGCCGCCGAAGAAAATTCCGAGTGAGGCCGAGATCAGGATCGCGGCCGCCAGAGTCAGCCGGGCCAGGCCCGAGGTCATATTGTTCTCGACGATGTCGTGCAGGGAGTTGATGAAATGCGGCCCGGGCACCAGCATCAGTGCCGGTACGATCAGACAGATGCCGGGTGTGCTGGTGAGCCCCGCGCGGATCAGTATCCCGCCACACACAGCGCCAATGAATGCTGCGGTAAAAGGCAATGCAAACAATGACATGTGGCGTTTGGCCAGTTCCTGGCGGGCAAGCAAACCGGCTGCCGACGAGAAGCCGATCACCAGCATTGCATTGCGGTCGGCCGACATCAGCGCGGCCAATGCTGCGGCTGCACAGGCGAAAATGAAGGCCAGAATCCAGCGGTTGTGGCGCCTGGAGGTCTGCTCGACTTCGCGCAACTGACTCAGCGCGCTTGCTGCATCGATCTCCTGCGCGCATAGTGCATCAAGGATCTGATTGACGCGCGCGCTGACGGCGATATTGATGCGCAGCTCGGCCACCTGGATGTGGATGTACAGGCCTTCGCGACCGTGGATGGTGACCTGCCGGTAGGCCGCGACGATCTGTACATCCAGTGCCAGGGCGCGGGCAGCCTGACGCAGGCGCTGCTCGAGCAAGGCGGTTCTCATGTTGTATTGCAAAAGCAGTCGCGCGGCGTGCTCGATTATGCTTAATGCATCATTTTTGCTGCACTCTTGATATGCCATTCTAATGCTACTATAAGTTTGGTTTATGCGTCTAAAATTCAAGCCTGGCGCGCTTTTTCAGCGATTTATGTGCCAGATCCTAATGGACGAATCGGTGCTTCCGTTGATCTAAATCTAAGTTGCGATTTTGAACTGCGCGCACACTGCAGACTTGTAACGCAGTTCTGCACTACACGGTTTTACAAAAGCCGCTTTGATGCAGGTCGATGGCTAAACTGTGCTGCGTTACATAGTGTGTAACGGTATACCGGTACGTGCTACATCCCTAACAGTTGATAGCTGCAATCATAAACGGAGGCGGATCATGGCTGAACGCGATGCGATCCCAGTAGGTGAACCTGTAGTGAATGCCTGGCGTGATTTCCAGGACGGACAATGGCAAAAGTCGGTGGATGTCAGTGACTTCATCCACAAGAACGTCACACCTTACCTGGGTGAAGCAGATTTCCTGGCACCGGCAACGGCGCGCACCACGGCACTGTGGAACAAGCTCACGGAACTGTTCGAGGCCGAACGCGCACGTGGCGTGCTGGATGTATCGCAGATCCCCTCCTCGATCACGGCGCATGAGCCGGGCTACATTGATCGCGACAGTGAGGTGATCGTCGGCCTGCAAACCGATGCCCCGCTCAAGCGCGCGATTTTCCCGAACGGCGGCTGGCGCATGGTGGAGAACAGCCTGAAGGCCTACGACTTCCCGGTCGATGGCAAGGTCAAGGAAATCTTCACCAAGTACCGCAAGACGCACAATGCCGGCGTGTTCGACGCTTACACCGAAGACGTGCTCAAGGCACGCCGCTCGCACATCGTCACCGGCCTGCCCGACGCATACGGCCGTGGCCGCATCATCGGTGACTATCGCCGCGTTGCCCTGTACGGCGTTGCCAAGCTGATCGAAGCGAAAAAAGCCGAGAAAGCCAGCATCACCGAAAAGCACTCGACGGACGAAATCATCCGCGACCGCGAAGAGCTCTCCGAGCAGATCTACGCGTTCAGCGAACTGGTGCAGATGGCCAAGGCCTACGGCTTTGACATCTCGCGTCCGGCTGCCAATGCACGCGAAGCCGTGCAATGGACCTACTTTGCCTACCTCGCCGCCGTCAAGGAACAGAACGGTGCCGCAATGTCGCTGGGCCGTACTTCGACCTTCCTCGACATCTACTTCGAACGCGATCTGCGCGAAGGCACGCTGACCGAAGCACAAGCGCAAGAGATCATCGACGACTTCGTGATCAAACTGCGTATCGTCCGCTTCCTGCGCACGCCGGAATACGACGCGCTGTTCTCGGGCGACCCGACCTGGGTGACCGAATCGCTGGGCGGCATGGCTGATGACGGCCGTACCCTGGTGACCAAGACCAGCTTCCGCTACCTGCAAACGCTCTATAACCTGGGACCGGCACCGGAACCCAACCTGACCGTGTTCTGGTCGCCTAGCCTGCCGATGGGCTTCAAGAAGTTCTGTGCCCAAGTGTCGATCGACACCAGCTCGATCCAGTACGAATCCGACGATCTGATGCGTCCGGCCTGGGGTGACGACACCGCCATCGCCTGCTGCGTGTCAGCAATGCGCGTCGGCAAGCAGATGCAGCTCTTTGGCGCCCGTGTGAATCTGGCCAAGTGCATGCTCTACGCCATCAATGGCGGCCGCGACGAAATCACCGGCGAGCAAGTCATGCCGGCATTCGCTCCGGTGCAAGGCGATGTGCTGGACTTCGATGCGGTGATGAAGAACTTCGACATCGCCATGAACTGGCTGGCACGCACCTACGTCAATGCCATGAATGTGATTCACTACATGCATGACAAGTACGCTTACGAGCGTATCGAAATGGCGCTGCACGACTACAACCCGCTGCGCACCATGGCTTTCGGTATCGCCGGTATGTCGGTGGTGGCTGACTCGCTCTCTGCCATCAAGTACGCCAAGGTCAAGCCGATCCGCAACGAAACCGGCCTGATCGTCGATTACCAGACCGAGGGTAACTTCCCGAAGTTCGGCAATAACGACGACAGCGTGGACCAATACGCAGTCTGGCTGGCCGAAACCTTCATGAACAAGCTGCGCACGCATCCGACCTATCGCAACGCAACGCACACGCAGTCGGTGCTGACCATCACCTCCAACGTGGTGTATGGCAAGAACACCGGCAACACGCCGGATGGCCGCCGCGCTGGCGAACCGTTCGCACCGGGTGCCAACCCGATGCACGGCCGCGACAAGCTGGGCTTCATGGCTTCGGCCATGTCGGTCTCGAAGATCCCGTACGAGCATTGCCAGGACGGTATCTCGATGACTTCCAGCATCGTCCCGGGCGCCCTGGGTGCAACGCGTGAAGACCAGGTCACCAACGTGGCACACTCGCTCGATGGCTTCTTCGGCATCACGGGGTTCCACGTCAATGTTAATGTGCTCAACCGCGATACCTTGTTCGATGCCATGGAGCATCCGGAAAAGTATCCGCAGCTGACCATTCGCGTGTCGGGTTACGCGGTGAACTTCATCAAGCTCACCAAGGAACAGCAGCTGGATGTGATCAACCGTACTTTCCACGGCGAAGTGTAAGCTTCAGCTGTTGAAGGCATAGGTCCCGCGGCGCTTGTCCGGCATTGTCCGGACAAGCGCCGCGCCACGTATACGAGGCCATGAGGCATGACTGAAAAACAAAGCCTGAGCAAAGGGCGCTTCACACTGCAATCAACAGATGAGCACGTGCAACTGGACGAAAACGAGATCGACCGTCTCTCGCACGAGGGCCGCTGGGGCTTCCTGCACTCGCAGGAAACCGGCTCGGCCATCGACGGGCCGGGCGTGCGCGTCGTCTACTGGACGACCGGCTGCGAGTTCCGCTGCCAGTACTGCCACAACCCGGATACCTGGAAGCTCAAACACGGCAAGCTGGTCTGCGTCGATGACATCCTTACCGATCTGAAAAAGTACGCCACCTTCGTCAAGCTCGCCGGCGGCGGCATCACCATGTCCGGCGGCGAGCCACTGGTGCAGCATCGTTTCGTGATGAACATCCTGCGCGGCGCCAAGGAGATGGGCCTGCACACCACGCTCGACACCAACGGCTTTCTGGGCGAGCGACTGACGGATGAAGAGCTGCAGGACATCGATCTGGTCCTGCTCGACATCAAGAGCTGGGACCCGGAGACGCATCTGCGCGTCACCGCCAAACCGGTGGAGCCAGTGCTCGAATTCGCACGCCGCCTCGCACGCCTGGGCCGTCCGGCCTGGCTGCGCTACGTGCTGGTGCCCGGCCTCACCGATGCGCCAGACAATGTCGAGGGCGTAGCAAGCTTCGTGGCCTCCCTGGGTAACTTCGAGCGTGTCGATGTACTGCCCTTCCACCAGCTGGGCAAATTCAAATGGGAAGCCTTGGGCATGAAGTACGAACTGCCCGACACCCCTGCCCCCGACAAAGCGCTGCTGGAATCGACCCGCGAGATCTTCCGCCGCCACGGACTGGTGACGACCTGAATCCGCCCCTCACCCAAATCATTCAACAAGCCTCGCTCAAGCGGGGCTTTTTCATGCGCTGGCGCTTTGTGGGTGCAATCTGCGCTAGGCATTGCAGGGCGGCGGCGCCTAACAAAATCTATCAAATCTTTACCCGTTACCCTGATCAAGCATCCTGAGTGAGGGCCGATACCTTTATCAGAGATCACCAAACGGATGACAATCATGACCACAACAACAGCAATCAACGGCTCCACCTATCCGAACGGCGTAGTCAGCAGCACACTGAGCAAAACCACCACGCCGATCAGCGAAGTTACCGAGGCGCTGGACGCCGCAGGTTCGGTGATCGACAAGATCAGCGCTGCGGGCAAAGCCGCCTACGCGGCTTCGGCGGAGAGCCTGAGCGCAGTCGGCGACACCATCTCTGATGCCTTCGAAAGTGTGGAAGATGCGGTGAGCAGCGGCGCTGAATCCATTGAGGATGCTGCCACGGCGGTCGGTGATAGCATCTCCAGCGTATTCGAAGCGGGGGCTGACGCCCTCAGCAGCGCAGTCGACACCGTTGAGGATGGCGTCAGCACCCTGGCTGACTATGTCAGCAGCGCGGTGGACACGGTAGAAGAAGGGGCCAGCACGGTGGCCGGCTACGTCAGCAGCGGCGCCAAATCGCTGGGCAGCTTGCTCAATCTTTCAGCCTGAACACAGCAGGTTTCCAGATGTGAAAAAGCCGCATCCAGCGGGATGCGGCTTTTTTTTCGTCCTGACTCAGCGACGCAGTCAGGCGGCAGCCACTGCCGACGCCGGCATCGCATTGCTGTCAGCCGGCATGGTGCCGTAGAGCAGATAGTCGATCAGTTCAGCCACCGAGCGGATCGCTTCACCAAAAGGCAGGCGACCTGCTCCACGGAAGAACAGGCCCTTGTCGACTTCGCCACGCAGCGCAGCGGCAAGCTTGAGGTCGATGCAGAACTGGCCGATCTTGCCGATACCATCGCGCAGACCGCACTGTGTCAGGCAGTCCATGCGTTGGGTGCAGCGGCGCGGATCGGCGGCTGCGCGTTGCTGCAGATCGCTTTCGCGACGGATGTACTGTGTCATCCAGGGCGTCGCCACGGCACGCGCCGGCAAGCCGGCAACACTCATGAATTCGGCGATGTCCTTGCTCTTCGCTTCGGCCAGCACGCGCTTGAATTCCGGATGCGCGTCACCTTCCTGAGTCACGGCGAAGGCGGTACCCAGCTGCACGCCGGACGCGCCATGGTTCAGCCAGTGGCGCACTTTTTCATGACTATCTACGCCGCCCGCAACGATCAGCGGCGGCGCATCGCGACCGAGCTGCATTTCGTTGAACAGGGCATGGCATTCGCTGAGCACACGTTCAAAGTCAAAACGCGAGTCCTTCAGGTCTTCGATGCGATTGGCGCCAAGGTGACCGCCGGCATAGCCCGGATGTTCGATGACCACGGCGTCGGCCTTGCGGCCCTTGCGCAACCACTTTTTGAGCACCAGGCCGATGCCGCGCGAATCGGAGAGAATGGGGATCAGGCCGACCTTGGGAAAGTTGGCGGTCAGATCGGGCAGATCCAGCGGCAGGCCGGCACCCATCACGATGGCGTCAGCACCGCTTTCGCAGGATTGGCGGACCAGATTGGCGTAGTCGCGCACGGCCTTCATCACATTCACAGCGATCAGGCCCTTGCCTTCGGCGCCCTTGCGCGCAGCCTGGATCTCGCGATCCAGCGCGGTCAGATTGACGCGGTCGATGATCTCGTGGTCACGGCAACGATGCGTTTGCTCAAGCAGATCGGGATGATGATGGCGCAAATCGATGCTGGCGATGGTGCCAACGGCGTTCTCATGCGCGACGGCACCGGCGAGGCGATGCGCTGAAATTCCGACACCCATACCGCCCTGTACGATGGGCAGCAGCTGTCGGCCAAGCAAGTTGAGGGGTTTGAACCACATAGTTATTATCCTTTTGAAAGCCTGCTGACAGGCTACGGGCCTTCAGCTCGGGCTGTTTTGATCATCGTCAATGAGGCCGGCAGCGACGCTTGCGGCGACGCATCAAAGACAGAACACGCCTTGCTCCGGATGGCCAAAGGCCAGCATGGCGATGGCGTAGCCGGCGGACACGCAGAGCGCAGCACCTGCCGCGCGGGTGCCCAGGCGATCCCAGCGCCCGCCTTGTTGATTGGCCGGACGCTGGGCGTAGCGCGCAAACCACCACTGACCAAAGGCCAGTTGCACGCCGGAAGGAATGGCGAAAGCCAGAGCAATCGCCGCACCATTGAGCGGACTGCCGGCAAACAAGGACAGCGTCCAGGCCGAATACAGCGGTCCACACGGAATCAAAGCCCAGCTCAAACCCAGGGCCAGGCCGCCACGTGCGCTGAGTGCCGGCGCCGTGCTGGCCACGCCGCCCACGGCTGCATTGGCAGGCACGAAACGCAAGGGCGCGACCGCGGCTTCACCGCGCACACTGGCCTGCAAGCGGCGCATCCAGCGTCCCATGCCCTGCCCTGCGGCGATCACGAAGGCAGGCTGGCGCGCAGTGAGCAGCAAACACAGGCCGACGACGAACAGCGCGGCATTGGCCATGGTCCATAGCGGGCGCAGTGCATTGATCCAGGTGCTGAGCAGCTGGAACATACCGGCGGCACCGCCGAGCAAGGCGCCCATCAAGGCATAGCCGCTGACCCGACCGGCGTGGAAGGACAGCAAACGCAGGCCGCGTGTGCTGCGTGAATCGCCCGAACCCAGACACCAGGCGCTGCCGGCGCCGCACATGGCGATGCAGTGGCCACCACTGGCCAGGCCCAGCATCAGTGCGGAGAACAGCAGCGCCAGACTCATAGGATGCGCGAGAAGCGGTTGCGCTCTTGCGAAGACTGCAGATAACGGTCGAACACCATGGCGATGGCGCGCACGAAGTACCAGCCGCGCTCGGTGACCTGCAACCATTCCGGCGTGCACTCGACCAGGCCCAGCTCTTCGTAGCGGCGCATTTCGGCCATCTCGCTGGCGAAGACGGTGTGGAAGTCGATCAGGTGCGCAATCTCCATCGCCTCGATGGAGACGCGGCCCTGGCACATCAGCGCCATGATCACCGCTCGGCGCGTGATGTCCTCGGCCGAGAGCTCGATGCCCTTGATTACCGGCAAGCGGTCCTGATCGAGGTAGTCGCGGTATTCGGCGATGGTCTTGGCGTTCTGGCTGTAGGTCGGGCCGATCTTGCTGATCGCCGACACGCCGAGGCCGATCAAGTCGCCATCGGGCTGGTCGGTATAGCCCTGGAAATTGCGATGCAGGCGGCCCTGACGCTTGGCCACCGAGAGACTGTCGTCGGGCAGCGCAAAGTGGTCCATGCCGATATACACGTAGCCGTCGGCCAGCAGGCCGCGGATCGCGCTGCGGATCATGCGCAGCTTGGCATCGGCATCCGGCAGCTCGCTCTCGAGGATGCGCCGCTGCGGCTTGAAGCGCGCCGGCAGGTGGGCGTAGGCGTAGAGCGCGATGCGATCCGGCCGCAGCTCGCGCAGCGTCTGCAAGGTGCGCGTGAAGGATTCGTCGCTCTGCTTCGGCAGACCGTAGATGAGGTCGATGTTGACCGAGCGGAAGCCCAGCTCGCGCGAAGTTTTGACCAGCTCGAAGACCTGCTCGGTGGACTGCACGCGGTGCACGGCGTGCTGCACATCGCTATCAAAATCCTGCACACCGAAGCTGACGCGGTTGAAGCCGAGTGCAGCCAGCGCTTCCATGCGCGTGCGATTGACGGTGCGCGGATCGACCTCGATTGAGCGCTCGCCGCCAGCTTCGAGATTGAAGGTGGTGTTGAGCATGGCGACTAGTTGGCCCAGCTCTTCATCGCTGAGGAAGGTCGGCGAGCCACCGCCGAGGTGCAGGTGCGAGACCGGAATGCGTGTCTTGAAAATGCGCCGGTAGTGATCGATCTCGCGTTGCAGGTCCTGCAGGTAGGCCGCACCACGTGCGTGGTCGTGGGTAATGATTTTGTTGCAAGCGCAGTAGTGGCACAGCGACTCGCAAAAGGGAATGTGGATGTAGATCGACAGCGGCGTGACACGCGTACCCAGATCACGCACACGCAACCAGCTCTCCAGCGAGCTGTTGTCGAAGGCTTCGATGAAACGGTCGGCGGTCGGATACGAGGTGTAACGCGGACCGTTGATGTCGAAGCGTTGCAACAAATCGATGGGTAATTCAGCAGAGGGCGTCATGGCGGACGTTTCCATGTTGCGGGTTTCCTTCATAGGTACTCACGGCGTAGCAAGAGGGCGAGCGCCTGATTCATTTACAGTGGCTTAATCGCGACACGGCGTGATTGATTGGCGTCAAGGCCGGCGCAACGCAGGCCCTGCGGCAAGCGCGTATTGGCGATACATCAAAGCCTGTGCTTGCGCGCAGCGACTTTTTGCCCAGCCCTGCGCGCTCAGCTCAATGCCCGGCGCCTTGCTTGAGTCCAGGAACCGTAGGCCGCGCCGGATGCATGCTGGCCGGCAGATGATGTGTGGCGGCGTATTCCGGCGCCAGATCATCGGCGGTCTTGAAAGCGATCACCGCCGTCGCAATGCCGGCGACCACAACGACCAGGGGGCCGATGAACACCAGCCAGCAATAGCCCTGACGCCACCAGGGGCCTTCGTCCTTGCGTTCAGCCACTACGGGCTGTTGGATGTTGCCGTTTGACGTAGTCATAAAGGCTCCTCTCTGTTGATTGTTGGTGCCTGTGCCTGTTTACATGGGCATCAGGAAAGCCGCGCGTTCTTCAATTTCCGCGCCCTTCTGTCCGTCCGGAACGATCGCGCGGATATGGAATTTGATCGCATGCGAACCGGGCGGTACGCTGTCCGGCGGCACTTGCAGACGTACCGCGACGGCGCGGCTGTCCGTGGCGGGGACCGAGATATCGGCCTCGGAGGTCAGGCTCAGGCCGGGCAGACCGCTGACATCGAAGTGGTAACGCTGCGCCTGCTCGGTGGTGTTCATCAGCCGCAGGGTGTAGGTGTTCTCGACGTAGCCGCGCTCAACCACGCGAGCCAGGGCGCCACGGTCACGGATGATGTCGGCCTTGAAGGGCTTGCGCAGCCAGATCAGGCTGAACATCAAGGCGCTGCTGAGCAGCACCAGAATGATCGAATAGAGCATCACGCGTGGCCGCATCAGGCGACGCAGGATGCTCAGCGTCGAATTGCTGCGCTCGGCCATCGCCCGTTCGGTGGAATAACGGATCAGACCACGCGGCGAGCCGATCTTGTCCATCACCGTATCGCAGACATCGATACAGGCGGCACAGCCGATACAGCCCACCTGCAGGCCGTCGCGGATATCGATACCGGTCGGACAGACCTGCACACAGAGGCTGCATTCGACACAGTCACCCGCCGGCGCCAGGCCTTCCTGCTTGCGCGCACGCGGGCGGCGCGGCTCACCGCGCACCTGGTCGTAGGTGATGATCAAGGTGTCCTTGTCGAACATGGCACCCTGAAAGCGCGCATAAGGACACATCAGCTTGCAGATCTGCTCGCGCAGATAACCGGCATTGCTGTAAGTCGCAAAACCGTAGAACAGCACCCAGAAGGTCTCCCAGGGACCGAGCGAGAACGCGGCAAGCTCGCTGGCCAGCACACGAATCGGCGTGAAATAGCCGACGAAGGTGTAGCCGGTCCACAGAGAGAGGCCGATCCAGCCCAGTTGCTTGCCCCCCTTGCGTGCCAGCTTGCGCAGCGACCAGGGGGCCGCATCGAGTTTGATGCGCGCCTGACGGTCACCCTCGAAGAACTTTTCGATCCACAAGAACAGCTCGGTATAGACCGTCTGCGGACAGGCATAACCGCACCACAGGCGGCCGGCCACGGCAGTGAACAGGAACAGCGACAGCGCGCAGACGATCAACAGGCCGGTGAGGTAGATGAAGTCCTGCGGCCACAGCACCAGGCCGAACAGGTAGAACTTGCGCGCAGCGAGGTCGAAGACGACGGCCTGGCGATCATTCCAGCTCATCCATGGCAGACCATAAAAAACGATCTGGGTGATCCAGACAAAGACCCAGCGCCAAGTGGCAAAGCGCCCCTTGACGGAGCGCGGATAGATTTTCGGCTGCGATTCGTACAGGGACGTCTGCTGCGGCGTGGCCGCTGCAGACGCTTCAATGGGAATCACCTTTGGTTCTTTATCGTTCGCCATTAAATGACCTGCAGCAGCTTTACACGTATTGCGGAGGCAGCAATCAAGGAGCCTTGTTCGACAAGTGCCAGACGTAGGCGCTCAGGATATTGATTTGCCCGGCCGACAACTTGCCTTCCTGCGCCGGCATCATGCCATTGTGGCCGCCGTTGATTGCGGCAATCACTTTGTCCAGACCGAAACCATAGAGCCAGATGCCGTCGGTGAGGTTCGGTGCGCCAACCGCCTGATTGCCCTTGCCTTCCGGACCGTGACAGGCGGCGCAGACGACAAACTTCTCGCGCCCCAGATTGGCCTTGAGCGGATCGCCACCGCTTTGCGACAGCGACAGCACGTAGTTGGCCAGATTGGTCACGTCGTCAGCGCTGCCGACGGCTGCGGCCATCGAGGGCATCACGCCATTGCGACCCTTGGTGATGGTCTCATGAATCTTCTCCGGCGTGCCGCCATACAGCCAGTCATTGTCGGTCAGGTTGGGGAAGCCCTTGTTGCCGCGTGCATCCGAACCATGGCATTGCGCGCAATTATTGAGGAACAGGCGCTCACCCACGGCCATCGCGTCGGGGTTGGCAGCCAGCTGCTCGGTCGTCAGGCTGGCAAACTTGGCATAGAGCGGCGCGACAGCGGCATCGGTTGCCTGCTTTTCAGCTTCGTACTGTTTGACCGAAGTCCAGCCGAATTGCCCCTGGAAGCTGCCCAAGCCCGGGTAGAACACCAGATACACCAGCGAGAAGACGATGGTGATGATGAACAGGCCCGCCCACCAGCCCGGCAAGGGATTGTTGAGTTCCTCGAGGGTTTCATCCCACACGTGGCCGGTGGTGCCCACGGCCAGGCGCGGATCTTCGCCTTCCTTGAGCGGACGGTTCGGCGTGGTCTTGCCACGGCTCATCACCCACAGCAGCCAGGCGCAGGCGACGATGCTGAGGATGACGGCGATGCCGACGTAGTAACTCCAGAAATCGCTGACAAAATCGCTCATCGTTGCTGTCCTTCGGCAGAAGTTTGGGTATCACCGACTGGCATCTCGTCCAGTGCGAAAGGAAGCATGGATGCTTCTTGGAACTGCGCGGCGTTAGCCGGGCGGAACGCCCACCAGATCAAGCCGATGAAGATGAAGAACGACATCACCGTGCTGACGGAACGGAGTGTATTGATATCCATTCTGGATTCTCTTTAGTTGCTGTACTGGATGCTGATCACTTGACTGCCGTGCCGAGCACTTGCAGGTAGGCAATCAGGGCGTCGAGTTCGGTGTGCTGGCCAATCGATTCCGGCACCTGGGCGATATCCGCATCGGTGTAGGGCACGCCCAGGGTACGCATCGCACGCACACTTGCTGCCACGGCCTTCGGATCAACCTTGTTCTCGCTCAGCCAGGGGTAAGCGGGCATGTTCGATTCCGGCACCAGATCGCGCGGATTGTTCAGGTGGATGCGATGCCATTCATCGGTGTAACGACCACCAACGCGTGCCAGATCAGGCCCGGTACGCTTGCTGCCCCACTGGAAGGGGTGATCCCACACCGATTCGCCAGCCACCGAATAGTGGCCATAGCGCAGGGTTTCCGCCTGCAGCGGACGAATCATCTGCGAGTGGCAGCCGTAGCAGCCTTCGCGCAGGAATACGTCGCGGCCAGCCAGTTGCAGCGGGGTGTAAGGCTTGAGGCCCGGCACCGGCTCGGTGGTGGAGTGCTGGAAGAACAGCGGCACGATTTCAACCAGACCACCGACCGTGATCACCAGCAGGATGAGGGCAATCATCAACCAGTTATTGGTTTCGATTTTTTCGTGAGTAAAGCTCATGTCAGGAATCCCGGAATGTGTAGGCGATCAGGCGTGGGCCAATGTTTTCGGAACAGGAATCGGCGCGTCGACTGCGCGGCCAGCGCGCACCGTCATCACCATATTCCACACCATCACGAGCATGCCTGTGAGGTACATCAGGCCGCCACACAAACGCACGACGTAGAACGGGAAGCTCGCTTTAACACTCTCGACGAAGGTATAGGTCAGCGTGCCGTCGGCGTTGATCGCGCGCCACATCAAGCCCTGCATCACGCCGGAGATCCACATCGCGGAGATGTAGAGCACCACACCGATGGTGGCAATCCAGAAGTGCAGTTCGATGGCCTTGATGCTGTACATCTTGTCGCGACCGAACATGCGCGGAATCAGGTAGTACAGGCTGCCGATACTGACGAAGCCGACCCAGCCTAGCGCGCCGGAGTGCACGTGGCCCACCGTCCAGTCGGTGTAGTGCGACAAGGCGTTGACCGTCTTGATCGCCATCATCGGGCCTTCAAAGGTCGACATGCCGTAGAAGGACAGCGAGACGATCAGGAAGCGCAGGATCGGGTCATCACGCAGCTTGTGCCAGGCGCCGGAGATGGTCAGCACGCCGTTGAGCATGCCGCCCCAGGACGGTGCCAGCAGGATCAGCGAGAACAGCATGCCGACCGACTGCACCCAGTCAGGCAGCGCGGTGTAATGCAGGTGGTGAGGACCCGCCCACATGTAGGTGAAGATCAGCGCCCAGAAGTGGACGATGGACAGGCGATACGAATAGACCGGACGCTCGGCTTGCTTGGGGATGAAGTAGTACATCATCCCGAGGAAGCCGGCGGTGAGGAAGAAGCCCACCGCGTTGTGGCCATACCACCACTGCACCATTGCATCCTGCGCGCCCGAGTAAGCCGAATAGGACTTCAGCATCGACACTGGCAGCGCGGCGCTATTGACGATATGCAACAGTGCCACGGCGAGGATGAAGGCGCCGTAGAACCAGTTGGCCACATAGATGTGCTTGACGCGGCGCTTGGCAATCGTACCGAAGAAGACGATTGCATAGGCCACCCAGACGACAGCAATGGCAATGTCAATCGGCCATTCCAGCTCGGCGTATTCCTTACCCTGAGTGTAACCCAGCGGCAAGGTAAGTGCCGCAGCCACGATGATCAGCTGCCAGCCCCAGAAGGTGAATTCCGCCAGCTTGCCGAGGAACAGACGCACCTGACAGGTTCGCTGCACCACGTAGTACGAGGTCGCCATCAGCGCACAGCCACCAAATGCAAAAATCACCGCATTGGTATGCAAGGGACGCAAGCGGCCATAAGTCAGCCAGGGAATACCGAAGTTGAGTTCGGGCCAAGTGAGCTGGGAGGCGATGATTACGCCGACCAGCATGCCAACGACCCCCCAGATTACCGACGCGACCGAGAACAACCGGACAACGCGATAGTTGAAGTGCTCTGCGCTATTGATGTTTGTCATGGAAAAACCTATCAGGTGACTCGCTGGCAGTTTGTCGGCATGCAGCCCGCGATAACTTGATGTATATCAAACAACGCAAGCTCCGAAGCACAAAAGCACCCGGCATACGGGAATCTACTGAGGTCCGCGTGGTCAATGGCGCAGCGCACAAGGCGGGTCGTTCCGCGGCATTGACATGACAGCGCCCTTGCGGCGCGGCGTCACACTCAGCGGTCGTCGTCGTCGAGCAGCTCGCGACCGGGCGATTCGAGGTCTTCAAACTGCCCTTCCTGCAAGGCCCAGTAGAAGATCACCACGATGATGAAGACCAGCACGACTGACAGCGGTACGAGCAGAAGCAGGATATCCAAGATGTATTGTCGCTCTCGATCAGTATGTGCGGATTCGCAATTCAGCGCGCCAGGCGCAGTGCATTGAGCACCACCAGCAAGGAGCTGGCCGCCATGCCCAAGCCTGCGAGCCAGGGCGGCAGCCAGCCGAGCATGGCCAGCGGCACGCAGAGTGCATTGTAAGCGGCTGCCCAGCACAGATTCTGTTTGATGATGGCTTGCGTGCGGCGCGCCAGCGCAATGGCCAGCGGCAAATCGCCGAGGCGGTTGGAGAGCAGCACCAGATCGGCGTCCGACTGGCTCAGCGGCGCGCCGCTACCCATCACCACCGAAACATCGGCGCGCGACAGCACCGGCCCGTCGTTGATACCGTCGCCGACCATGATCACGCGCTGTGCGTCACGGCCCGCCCCACCCTGCTGCCAGGCCGCCAGCGCCGCCAGCTTGCTCTCCGGCGTCTGTTCGCTGAGCACTTCGCTGATGCCGGCCTGGGCGGCGATGGCGGCTGCGCTGTGCGAGCGGTCGCCCGACAACATCGCAAGCTGCAAGCCCTGAACGCGCAAAGCCTGCAGCGCAGCGACCGCATCCTCGCGCAGCCGTTCGCCGAAATGGAGTACGGCGATAGGCCCGTTCTGGTCGGCCAACAGGCTGCTGACATCGATGCTGTCCTCGATACGGAAATCTGGCCAGGCGAAACTGGCGCGGCCGAGCCGGTAGCGCTCACCCTCGAACCAGGCTTCGACGCCCTGGCCGCGTTCTTCGTGCAGGGATTCGAGCTTGAGCGGCGCCGCTTCGGTCGCCACGGCGCGCTGCAAGGCCCGTGCAATCGGATGCAGGGATTGCGCGTCGAGCGCCGCCGCCAGCGCCAGTGCGCGCTGCGCATCAAAGCCTTCGCGCACGACCTGGACCGACTTGAGCAAGACCTGCTCATGGCTCAGCGTGCCCGTCTTGTCGAAAACCACGCGCTGCGCTTCGGCCATCGCCTCGAGCGCCGCCGGATGTGCCACCAGCACACCTTCGCGGGCCAGCCGACCACTGGCAGCGAGAATCGCCGCCGGCGTCGCCAGCGACAAGGCGCAGGGACAGGTCACCACCAGTACCGCCACTGCCACCCAGATTGCGCGTGCCGGTTCGATCAGCCGCCACACGCCGGCGGCGAGCGCTGCCAGCACCAGCACGGCGAGCAGGAAATGCGCTGCATAGCGGTCGGCCAGCGCCGCCAGACGGGGCTTTTCGCTGGCGGCGCGTTCCATCAGGGCGACGATCTCGCCAAAGCGCGAATCGCGCCCCAGGCGTTCGAGGCGCATCAGTAGCGGCGCATGCAGGTTGTAACTGCCCGCGACCAGCGGATCGCCAGGCGATTTGTCGACCGGCTGTCCTTCGCCGGTGAGCAGGGCTTCATCCACCGCGCTGTGGCCGTCGAGCACCACGCCATCGCCCGGAAAAGCCTGGCCGGGCAGGATGCGCAGTACATCACCGCTGCGCAGCTGGTGCGCCAGCGCCGGGCGGGATTCGCCAGAGGCCGGGTAATCGAGCAGACGCTCGACCGAGCTTGGCAAGCGCTTGGCGAGCTGTTCCAGATTGCCGGCGACCTTGTTGCGCGCCAGGGTTTCCAGATAGCGGCCGCCGAGCAGGAAGAACACGAACATCGACAGCGAATCGAAATACACCTCGCCACTGCGCTGCATCAGGGCCAGCGAACTGGCCACGAAGGTGATCAGGATGCCCAGCGAAACCGGCACATCCATGCCGATGCGGCGCGCCAGCAGATCCTGCCAGGCGCTGCGGAAAAACGGTCCGGCCGCGAACAGCACGATCGGCAGGCTGAGCAGCCAGCTGGCCCATTTGAGCAGCTGTTCCATATCCGGCGTGATGTCGCCGGGCGTCGCGAAATAGATCGGCGTGGCATACATCATCACCTGCATCATGCAGAAGCCGGCGACGAACAGACGCCACAGTGCCTGGCGCTGCTGGCGTCGGCGCTGCAGATCGCCCTCGATGTGTTGCACCGGATAGGGCCGGTAATTGAGCTGGGCGATGGCGGCAAACAGCGTCGACACCGCGGTCTGGCGCTGATCCCAGATCAGTTTTGCACGGCCGGCGGCAGCATTGACCTGCACACGGTGCACGCCCGGCATGCCGCCCAGGCGCTGTTCGATGCTTTGCGCGCAGGCTGCGCAAACCATGCCATCGACCAGCAGCCAGGATTCGGTCAGGCCTTCTTGCTCGGCAGGACGGCTAAATTGCGCCTGCAGCTCGGCGTCATCCAGCGCTTGATAGCGCGCGTCCGACGCAATGGCCGCGCCGGGGCCCGCCGGCAAGGCAAGACTGGGGTCAAGAGTTTCAAAAGCCACGCAAACAATTCTCCGGCAGATAGCTGCCCATTACAGACTAAGCGAGCGGCGCTGGCGACTATTTGACCTGGGTCAAGCGCAGACGGCAAGCCGGGGGGCGACGTTCCATGCTGCGTTGACCCGCGACAAGCCACGAGCGCGCTCATGCGGCTAGCCTGCAGCTCATTCTGGCTGCTCATCTATACACATGGAACTCGTCGCTCCCGCGGGAAGTCTCGCAGCACTCAAGGCGGCCTTGCAGGCCGGCGCGGATGCTGTCTATCTGGGGCTGAAGAACGCCACCAATGCCCGCAATTTCGCCGGGCTCAATTTCAGCGAAGCACAGCTGCGCGAAGGCGTCGAACTGGCGCACCGCATGGGCCGCAAGGTGCTGTTCGCGATCAACACCTTTCCGCAAGCAGGGCGCGTCGGCGAATGGCATACCGCCGTCGATACCGCTTACGCGCTGGGCGCCGATGCGGTCATCCTCGCCGATCCGGGCCTGCTCGCCTACGCCAGCAAGCGTTATCCGGACATGCGCCTGCACCTCTCGGTGCAGAGTTCGGCGACCCACGCCGGTGCCATCGAATTCATGCGCGAGCAATTCGGCATCCGCCGCGCCGTGTTGCCCCGCGTGCTGACGCTCAACGAAATCGAGAAGCTGATCAACAAGACCAGTGTCGAGATCGAAGTCTTCGGCTTTGGCAGTCTGTGCGTGATGGCCGAGGGGCGCTGCCTGCTCTCGTCCTACGCCACCGGCGATTCACCCAATAACAAGGGTGTCTGCTCACCGGCGCATGCGGTGCGCTGGATCGAACACGATGGCCAGCTCGAAGCGCGGCTGAACGGCATTCTCATCGACCGCTACGCACCCAAGGAAGCTGCGGCCTATCCGACGCTGTGCAAGGGCCGTTTCGCAGTACACGAAGGCGGTTGTGACGGCGCGCCTGACTACGCGCTCGAAGAGCCGACCAGCCTCAACGCGCTGAGCCTCTTGCCGCGCCTGGTTCAGATGGGCGTTGCGGCGCTGAAGATCGAGGGGCGCCAGCGCAGTCCGGCCTATGTCACACAAGTCACCAGCACCTTGCGCAGCGCGCTCGATAGCGCCCTCAGCAATCCGGCGCGCTACTCCGCCAGACCCGAATGGCAGGCCGCGCTAGCCGCGCATGCGGAAGGTTCGCAAGTCACCCAGGGAGCATTTGACCGACCATGGAAATGAACGCGACACACGCCGGCAACGGCGCTCCGGCCTATCGCATTGCGCTCGGCCCCCTGCTCTACTACTGGACCCAACAGGAAACCCTGGATTTCTACGTCGATGTCGCCTCGACGCCGGTGGACATCATCTATCTGGGCGAGACCGTGTGCAGCCGCCGCCACGCTCTGCGCCACGAAGAATGGCTGGATCTGGCGCGCATGCTGCGCGACTCGGGCAAACAGGTGTTGCTGTCGACACGCACCCTGATCGAATCGGGCAGCGAGGCGATGGCCATGCAGCGGATCTGCGAGCAGGACGACTTTGCGGTGGAAGCTGGCGAGGTCGGCGCGATCCGCGCACGCGGCGGGCGCGGCTTTGTCGCCGGCCCGCATCTGAACGCTTACAACGGCGAGACCCTGGCCTGGCTGCACAGCCTTGGCGCGACGCGCTTTGTCGCGCCGCTGGAAATGGACCAGCACACGCTGCGCCAGCTGATCGCTGAAAAGCCGTCCGCGCTGCAGGCCGAAGTGATGGTCTGGGGGCGCATGCCGCTGGCCTTCTCCTCCCGCTGCTTTACCGCCCGGCATTTTCACCGCCGCAAGGACGATTGCAATTTCCATTGCAGCGAGCACCCCGACGGGCTCGATCTGCGCACTCGGGAATCGCAGGACTTTCTCGCCATCAATGGCATCCAGACGCAATCGGCCGCCTGTCTGGACCTGATCAATCAAGCGGCGAATCTGGCTCAGGCCGGTGTCGATGTGCTGCGCGTCAGCCCGCAATCGCAGGGCACCCTGGAGGCGATCCTCGCGCTCGACGCGGTACGGCGTGGCGAGCAGCCGCAAGCCGTCAAACCGCCGGAAGGCATTCGCCTCTGCAATGGCTACTGGCATGGCCATGCCGGCATCGAACACTTGGAGCTTGTATGAACAAGGACAGCTTGCTGCGCACCCCGCCGGCCCTGCTCGGCCAGCTCGCCGCCAGCGTACTGAGCAATCTGCCGACGCCGCGCCCCTTCATGGCGCGTCTCGGCGAACGCCTGCCGCCGGCCCTGGTGTCAGCGCATGGCGCGCTCTTGTTGGAGATTGCGCGTCGCGCCACCTGGCTGACGCCGCCCGAGGAACTGGACGGTCACAGTTTCATCATCGGCATCAGTGATCTGGGCCTGCGCTGCGCATTCGCCTGCCAGCAAGGCCGCTTCCGGCCGCTCTGGCAGCTGCCGGAGGCCGATCTGGAGATCAGCGCCACGCTGGCAGATTTTGTCTTGATGGCACGCGGCAGCATGGATGCCGACACGCTGTTCTTTCAGCGTCGCCTGAAGATTTCCGGAGATACCGAACTGGGGCTGGTGATCAAGAACTGGCTCGACGCCTGCGAGCGCCCGGCCTGGCTGCAAGCGGCGCGCTAAATCAGGAAACTGGCTGTGCCGCTCAGGGCGCCTCGTCCTGGGTCGCGTGGCTGCCTTCGGCGTCGCCGATGATGCCGTTCTCGACGGCATAGCGCACCAGTTGCGCCAGTGACTGCATATTCATCTTCTGCAGGATGCGCGCCTTGTGCGTGCTCACCGTCTTGGCCGAGAGTTTGAGGCGATCGGCCACGTCAGTGACCGAGGCGCCTTCGACCATCAGGCGGAACACTTCAAATTCACGGTCGGACAGCGATTTGTGGCTCAGCTCCTTGTGGCTGCCGGGCATCACATTCATCGCCAGCTGCTCGGCCACCTCGGGGCTGATGAACAGGCGCCCGCTGGCCACCCGACGAATCGCCGTTACCAGCTCGGTGCCGGCGCTTTCCTTGGTCAGGTAACCTGAGGCGCCGGCCTGGATCGAGCGCACCGCATATTGCTCTTCCTGATGCATGGTCAGCACCAGCACCGGCAGGCGCGGGAATTCTTCCTTGATCTGCTTGATCAGCGGCACCCCGCTCTTGCCCGGCATCGACAGATCAAGCAAGACCAGATCGACCTCGCCGCGTCGCACATGGGCCAGCACTTCGTGGCCGTTGGTGGCTTCCGCCGCTACGCGCATGTCCTGCGCGCCTTCGATGATTCGCCGCAGGCCCTCGCGCATGAGGGTATGGTCGTCGGCGACAAGAATGCGGGTCGGTGCAAATGTACTCATTGGGGCTTCTGTCAGGGACGATATCGCAATGGTCTTGCGCGGAGATGCGCAAGTCGATTGCTGCAGCCTATACTAGCGCAACTTTTGGCAAGGGCAGGCTGTGGATACATTCGATCAAAACCATCTTGGCGTCCTGGTTAAAGGTGTCGTGGATTCCGCCATGGACGCCATTGTCACCGTAGATGAAACGCAACGCATCGTAATTTTCAATGCCGCCGCCGAGGTGGTCTTCGGCTACAGCCGCGACGAGGTGATTGGCGAACCGCTCAACCTGCTGATTCCGGAACGTTTTCGCGCCGCGCATGGCCAGCATGTCCGCCGCTTTGGCGAAACCGGCATCAGCGCGCGCCGCATGGGCGCCCTGCATGTACTCGCCGGTCTGCGCCGCAACGGCGAGGAATTCCCGCTGGAAGCCTCGATCTCTCACATCGCTGAGAACGGTCACAAATTCTACACGGTGATTCTGCGTGATGTAACGGAACGCGTCCGCGCCGATGAAGCGCTGCGTCATTCGCGTGAGGAACTGCGCGAACTGGCGGCGCTGGCGCAATCGGTCCGCGAGCAGGAGAAGAGCCGTATTGCGCGTGAATTGCACGACGAGCTGGGGCAGTCGCTGACTGCGCTGAAAATGGATGTCATCGCCCTGCGTCATGAAGTACCGGCGCAGAACACGGCAATGGCCGAGCGCATTGCGCGCATCGAGAGCATGCTCAATTCAACCGTGGCCGCCACACGACGCATCTCGGCAGACTTGCGCCCGCTGATGCTCGACGACCTCGGCCTGGCTGCCGCCGTCGAATGGGTGATCCAGGAATTCACCGACCGTTCGGATGCGGTCTGTGACGTGCAGATCGTTGGTTCGCTGGATTTTGGCGATCCGCATGCCACAGCGGTATTCCGCGTGCTGCAGGAATCGCTGACCAATATCGCCAAGCATGCGCAGGCGAGCAAGGTCTCGGTGCTGATCGAGAGCGGCGGCGAGCAGATCCATCTGCGCGTGCAGGACGATGGCAGCGGCTTCTCGCTGCAAAGTCCGCGCAAGCGCAATTCCCACGGCCTGCTGGGCGTACGCGAGCGTGGTTACCTGCTCGGCGGTGAGTCACGCATCACCAGCGCGCCGGGAGAAGGCACCACGGTCGAACTGTGGTTGCCCTCACCGCAGACTTGCGCCGCGGATGGCAAGCCCGCCTAACGGCAAACCAACACCGGGATCTTGCAATGGGTGATCACCTTGTGGGTCTCGGAGCCGATGATCAGGCCACTCAGGCCGGTACGGCCATGTGAAGCCATGAAGATCAGGTCACAGCCTTCGAGCTGGGCGGTGTGCACGATCTCCTGCCAAGGCGAGGCATTGGTCGCCGTGCGACAGAAGCAGGCTACGCCCTCCTGTTCGACCACGGCACGGGCCTGGCTGAGGATGCTCTGAGCCGCTTCAGCGCTGTTGCGCACAAAGTCTTCCTCGAAACCCGCGCTGGTAAAGCCGTCGGCCACGACTGGCTGCGGGCACTCCTCCTGCACGTATAAGACCGTAATGCGCGCGCCCAGGCAGCGCGCCAGCGCTGTGGCCTGGTTCAGTGCGTGATTGGAGAGTTCCGTGCCATCGGTCGGCACGAGCAGATGCTTGTACATGGTGGATCTCCTTTCGGATGTCGTCCAAGTCCCCACGCTATGCCGACGCCCACCGACTGCCTTGACGCGTATCAAGCATCAGCGGCGTGTAAGGGAATTCCTACATACAGGCGGCATTTGACCAAGCGCAAATGAGCCATCGCCGACACGCTGATGCAGGCACGGCCGATGTTCGCGGGGGCTGGACACGACCACAATTCATCCCATGAACACCACAAAACAAACCACCGACGTCTTCATCGTCGAGGACTCACCAGCCATACGGGCACGTCTGGTCGAGCTTCTCAGCGCCATTGACGACGTTCGCATCGTCGGACAAGCCGACACGCCGGCTGGCGCTGTGCAGGGGATTTTCGATACACAGCCGCATTGTGTTGTTCTGGATATCCAGCTCATCGGCGGGCAAGGCATCGAGGTCATCCGAGCCATCAGCCCCCACGTGCCCCACATTGACTTCATCGTGCTGACCAACCATGCCACGCCGCAATACAGACGCTTCTACATGGAGGCCGGCGCCCGCTGGTTCTTCGACAAGACAGAAGAATTCGAGCGGATCAAGGAAGCGCTCCCTCTCCATAGCCGAAACCACTGAGGAAAACGACATGCTTGCCACGACAGAGATCCAACAACAAAACGACGCCTGCAACTTTGCCAAGGACACCAACGCCGTTCGTTGCACCAACTGCAATCTGCGCGAGCTGTGCCTGCCCCAGGGTATGGCCCAGGACGATGTACTGCGCCTCAACGGTCTGGTCGCTACGCGTCGTCGTCTCAAGCGCGGCGAGAGCCTGCAGCGCGCCGGCGACCCGTTCCGCTCGCTCTACGCGGTGCGCAGCGGTTCCTTCAAGACCTGCATCGCCACCGAAGATGGCCGTGACCAAGTGACCGGCTTCAAGATGTCGGGCGATCTGATCGGCCTCGATGGCATCGGCACCAACGCCCACATCATCGATGTGATCGCCCTCGAAGACAGCGAAGTCTGCGCCATCCCCTTCGCCCGTCTGGAAGAGTCCTCGCGTGAAATTGCCGGCCTGCAAAAGCAGTTCCACCGCATCATGAGCCGCGAGATCGTCGGCGAACAAGGCGTCATGGTCCTGCTCGGCAGCATGCGTGCCGAAGAACGAGTCGCCACCTTCCTGGTCAGCCTGTCGCGCCGCTTCCGCGCTCGCGGTTACTCGCCGACCGAATTCCACCTGCGCATGACGCGTGAGGAAATCGGCAGCTATCTGGGCCTCAAGCTGGAGACGGTGAGCCGCGTGATGTCGCGCTTCGATGACATGAAGCTCATCCAGATCAAGCAGAAGCACGTCGTCATCCTCGACCCGCAAGGTCTCAAGGATGTGGCGGCACCGGCAACTTCCGGACTCTGATCGGCCGCTTGCATTGAATACCCGGTGGGGCGGTTGTGCCTCACCGCGCTGAGGTATCGCCTTGCGACCTCACCACTGGATAGTGTCACCGTCGCCATGAGCAGCATTGAGAGCAGTTTCAAGCGCGAGATCGAGCATCCCGCCCCGCAACAACCGGCCCTGCCCGCCTACATGACGGACGTCTACGACTGGGCCTATGTCAGTCCGCGCTGGGTGCGCTGGCTCGATCGCAACAGCGTCGTCAGAACCCTGCTGTTCGGCAATGACCAGCGCCTGATGCAGGCCTATCTGGAACGGATCGAGCCCGGCATGCATGTCTGGCAGGTGGCCCATGTCTATGGTGATCTGGTGCGCCGTGCCGCGCAGCGCTGCGGCAGCGAGGGGCACTTCACGCTCACCGACGTGACGCCGATCCAGCTCGAACACGCTCACCGCAAGCTCGACGACATGCCCTGGGCGCAGCTGCGTCATGCCGATGCCGGCCAGTTCCGCGTTGCCGCGCCCTGCGATCTGATCTGCAGCTTCTTCCTGCTGCACGAAGTGCCGGACAACTGGAAGCGGCGCATCGTCGACAACATCCTCAGCCAGCTGCCCGAGAACGCCGAAGCCCTATTCGTCGACTACCACAAGCCGGCCTGGTGGCAGCCGGTGCGTTACATCCTCAAGTGGGTCAATCGCCTGCTCGAACCCTTTGCCGACGCACTCTGGCAACACGAGATCCGCCACTACGCCAGCCACGCCGAGGACTACGACTGGCACAAGCGCACGATCTTCGGCGGCGTCTACCAGATCGTCAGCGCGCGTCCCAAAGCGCGTAGTTAAACGCAGTTCAGCGCGCCGGCAACTCAGGCGGCGCTGGAACCGCGCACGATCAGCTCACCGCGCATGACGATGCGGCGCATCGCCTGGCCCGGCTGGGCGATGCGCGCCAGCAGCAGTTCAATCGCGGTGCGGCCGATGTCGGCCGTCGGTTGCGCCATCACCGTGATGTCGGGGGTGACGATGCGCGTCCAGGGCATGTCGTCGAAACCGGCGACGATCACATCCTGCGGATAGCGCAAACCATGCTGGCGCAAGCCTTCGACCAGGCCGAGCAGGATCAGGCCGCTGCTCGCCACCACCGCGTCCGGCGTCTGGCGGTGGCGTTCCAGATAGGTGCTCAGCGCCTGGCGGGCGTCGTCTGTCGTCGGCTTGACTGGCTGGGTGATGGCGCTGAGGCCGGCTTCGGCGAGCGCCGCCTGGTAGCCGGCCAGGCGCTGGCTGCCGGTTGCACTGGCGGCACCGTAGAAGAAGGCGATGCGCCGGCAATTGCGTTCGAGCAGATGGCGGGTCAGGCGCTGGGCGGCATCGATATTGTCGAGCACCACGGCATCGGCCTCGGTCTTGGCATCGCAACGGTCGACCAGTACCAGCGGAAAGCTGAAGTCTTCAGCGCGGTACTGATTGAGCAGCGACAAGGTCGGCGAGAGGATCACACCGGCGACATTTTCGTCGCGCATCATGTCCAGGTAGAAGCGTTCCTTGGCCGGGTCTTCGTCGGCATTGCAGAGCAGCACGCGCATGCCACGGGCGTAGGCGACGTCCTCGATGGCGCGGCTGACCTCGGTGAAATACGGGTTGCGGATGTCGGAGACGATCAGGCCCAGGGTGTCGGTCTTGCCCGAGCGCAGGCGCCTGGCGGCGAGGTCGGGGTGATAGTCGAGCGCCTTGACCGAGGCCAGCACGCGCTCACGCGTGGCCTCGCTGACACTGCCCTGCCCGACCAGCACGCGCGAGACGGTCGCCACCGAGACGCCGGCATGCTTTGCGACATCAGAAATCCTAGTCATCTTTCACCAAGAACCTGAGAACGATTACACACAGTTCCAGCCCAAAATGCGAACGAGCGCTGAAACACGACAATTTTTCAGCACACACAATCAGCGCGTGTGCTTGATTTTGGGCAGTTTACGCCAAAACCTGCGGCGTACGACAAGAAGTATCAAGTTATTTGATTGACACATACAATGTAATCGATTACAAATACTTCAACAAATCCTGCGGATCCTCCACTCATGGAAATCATTGTTCCCAGCTGCGTTGCGATCAACGCTCCCGTCTCCAGCAAGGAGGCCGCAATCCGCATGGCCGGCGAGCTGCTGGTCCAGGCCGGCTATATTGCCGCGCCCTATGTCGACAGCTTCCTCAAGCGCGAAGCCGTCTCCAATACCTTCCTCGGCAATGGCGTGGCGATTCCCCACGGCATGATCGAAGACCGCCACCACGTGCTGTCCACCGGCATCGCCGTGGTCCAGGTGCCGGCCGGTGTGCGCTGGAAAGACGACAACTCGGCGCGCCTGATCGTCGCCATTGCCGCCCAGTCGGACGAACACATCGCGATCCTGCGCCGCCTCACCCGCCTGATGCAGAAGGAAGGCGCAATCGAGGCGCTGGCGAGCACCGATGAACCCGGCCGCATCATCGCCGCGCTGACCGACACGCCCTTCGTGCCCGCCGCCAAGACCACGCCCTGGCCGGCCGATGCCAAGCTGGAACTGACCCTCGACTATCCGAACGGCCTGCATGCCCGCCCGGCCACGCAGTGGGTCGAGACGGCCAAGCGCCATGCCTGCGAGATCCGCGTGCTGCGCGATGAAGAGTCTGCCGATGCCAAGACCCTCACCGGCCTGCTCGGCCTGGGCATCTCCAGCGGCAGCCAGATCGTGATTGCCGCGCGTGGCGCGGGCGCTGAACTGGCGGTCAAGGATCTGGCCGAAACCGTGACCCGCCTGTCGGCTGAAGAACATGCCGATGCCGAGCGCGCCCGTGCCGCCGCCGCCCAGGCACGTGCCAATGCGCCGACCTGGAAGCCGGTCGGCGCCAGCCGCCAGCAGCAAGGCGTGGCCGCCAGCCCGGGGCTGGCCGTCGGCAAGCTGGTGCGTCACGAAGCCCATGCACTGGAAGTGGAAGACAAGAGCCAGGGCGCAATTGCCGAGGGTGAAGCGCTGGAAGCTGCACTCAGCAAGGTGTCCAGCGAACTCAGCGCGCTCGAAGCTGAAACCCGCGAACGCCTCGGCGCTGGCGAAGCCGCGATTTTCGCTGCCCAGCGCGAACTGCTGGCTGACCCGGGCCTGATGCGCAGCGCGATTGCCGACATCATGCGTGGCCACGGCGCCGCCTGGGCCTGGAAGAAGGTGCTGAGTGCCCGTGTCGATCAGCAACGCCAGCTCCCTGACGCCCTGCTCGCAGCCCGCGCACTGGACTTGCAGGACGCCGGCGAGCGCGTGCTGGCCAGCCTGCTGGGCATTGAACGGCGCGCCATCGTGTTGCGCGAGCCGAGCATCCTGATTGCCGAAGACCTGACGCCCTCCGACACCTTGCAACTCGATATGCGCTATGTCGTCGGCCTGGCGATCAGCAGCGGCGGCCCGACCTCGCACACCGCGATCCTCGCACGCACGCTCGGCCTGCCGGCCCTGGTAGCCGCCGGCCCCTCGCTGCTGGCGCTGTCAGCCGGGCAGGAAGCGGTCATCGACGGCACTGCCGGCTGCCTCTACCTGAAGTGTTCGCCGGCCGATCTTGAATCGGCGCGTCTCGCCGTGCGCGCCTATGTTGCGCGCCGTGAGGCGATGCGCGCCAATCGTGACCAGCCGGCGATGACGCCGGACGGACACCGCGTCGGCGTGTTCGCCAATGTCGCCAATGCCAAACAGGCGGCGGATGCGGTGGAAGCCGGTGCCGAAGGTGTCGGCCTGATGCGCACCGAGTTCCTGTTCCTCGAACGCGACAGCGCACCCAGCGAAGACGAGCAATACACGGTTTATCGTGACACCATCGCTGCGCTGGCTGGCCGTCCGCTGATCATCCGCACCCTCGATATCGGCGGCGACAAGCAAGTCTCCTATCTCGATCTGCCCAAGGAAGAAAACCCCTTCCTCGGCGTGCGCGGCGCCCGCCTGCTGCTGGCCCGCCCGGAATTGCTGCACACCCAGCTGCGCGCCCTGTACCGCGCAGCGGCGCACGGCCCGCTGCAGATCATGTTCCCGATGATCACCGATCTGGCCGAAGTCGAAACCCTGCGCGCCGAATGCGAGCTGATCCGCAAGCAGCTGGGCGCACCGGTGGTGCCGCTGGGCATCATGGTCGAAGTGCCGGCGGTGGCGGTCATCGCCGACCGCTTTGCCAAGCTGGTGGACTTCTTCTCGATCGGCACCAATGACCTCACCCAGTACGTGCTGGCGATGGATCGCCAGCATCCGCAACTGGCGGCGCAGGCCGATCCGCTGCATCCTTCGGTATTGGCGCTGATCGGCATGACCGCGCGCGCCGCCAATGCAGCGGGCATCCATGTCGGCGTCTGTGGCGGACTGGCGGGCGACCCGCTGGGTGCGCGCATCCTCGCCGGTCTGGGGGTGCATGAATTGTCGATGAGCGCGCAGGACATTGCCGCCGTCAAAACCGTGATCCGCGCCGAGCCGCTCAGTGCCATGCAAGTGCTGGCCGAGCGTGCGCTCGCCGCCAGCAGCGCCAGCGAGGTACGTGCCCTATGAATCCGACTCCGCAGACCGCCCATGCCGCCAGCCGTGTGCTGTGCGTGGCACTCAACCCGGCCATCGACCAGACTGTCGAAATCACCCATCTGCGTGTCGGCAGCGTCAATCGCGCCACGCGCGCGCAGCAGGACGCCGGTGGCAAGGGCGTCAACGTCGCCTCCTGCCTGGCCGACTACGGCGTGCCGACGGCCGTCGTCGCCCTGCTCGGCGCCGAGAACCCGGCGCTGTTCGAAAGCCTCTTTGCCAGCAAGGGCGTAGTCAATCGCAGCATCTACCTGGACGGCGCGACGCGCATCAATATCAAGCTGGTCGAGCCGGCCGGCCAGGAAACCACCGACATCAACCTGCCCGGCCCCTATCTCGATAGCGTGCAGATCACCGGGCGCATCGCGCAGATTCTCGACCTGATCGGCGAACTCTCCGGCAGCCTGCAATGGCTGGTGCTCTCCGGTAGCCTGCCGCCGGGCTGGCCGGTCGATACCTACGCGATCCTGATCCACCACGCCCGCAGCCTCGGCGTACGCACCCTGCTCGACACCAGCGGCGCCCCCTTTGGTGAAGCGCTCAAAGCCGGACCGGACATCGTCAAACCCAATCGCGACGAGCTGGCCGCCCACCTCGGCCGCCCGCTCCATGACAGCGTGGACACCCTCTCCGCCGCCCATGATCTGCTTGCCGCGCATGCGGGTCTGGGCAAGGTCGTGGTGTCGATGGGCAGCGAAGGCGCGATCCTGATCAGCCGCGATGCCGCCGTGCTGGCGCAGCCGCTGAAGGTCGCGGCCAGCAGCTCGGTCGGCGCCGGCGATGCCATGGTTGCCGGCCTGATCGCCGCCGAATTGCAGGCCCTGCCGCTTGCCGAAACGGCGCAGCTGGCCACCGCTTTTGCCGCAGGCAAGCTCAGCCGCCTCGGCCCCCATCTGCCAGTGCCCAGCGAAGTGCAGGCCCTGGCCCGACAAGTCGTGATCAGCGCCCTGGGCTGAACGACGCAATAACAGCAGCACATCCGGAGAAAAGGAGACTGGCATGGCAAACATCGTCGCGATCACCTCGTGCCCCACGGGGATCGCCCACACATTCATGGCCGCCGAAGGCCTTGAACAAGGCGCCGAGAAACTCGGTCACAGCATCAAGGTCGAGACGCAAGGCTCGGTTGGCGCACAAAACACGCTGAGCGACGCCGACATTGCGGCGGCAGACATTGTCGTCATCGCCGCCGACACCTCGGTTGATCTGAGCCGTTTCGACGGCAAGCGCGTCTATGAAACCAGCACCAAGGACGCCATCAATGACGGCGCCGCGGCGATCCAGGCCGCATTCGAGCGCGCCAGCGTCAAGGGCGGCGCGGCCGCCGCCAGCGACAAGCCGGCGGCCGAGCAATTGCTGGAAGCCAAGGCGCAGCAAAGCGCTTCGCGCAGCGGCGCCTACAAGCACCTGATGACCGGCGTGTCCTACATGATTCCCTTCGTCGTGGTCGGCGGCCTGCTGATCGCACTGGGCTTCGCGCTGGGTGGCATCTATGCCTATGACGATGCGCACAAGGGCACCCTGGCCGGCAACCTGTTCTGGATCGGCAAGGGCGCCTTCCAGCTGATGGTGCCGATTCTCTCCGGTTACATCGCCTTCTCGCTGGCCGATCGCCCCGGCCTCGCGCCCGGCATGGTCGCTGGTGTGATTGCCGACAGCGTCGGCGCAGGTTTTCTCGGCGGCATCATCGGTGGCTTCATCGCCGGCTACACGGTGCGCGGCCTCAACCAGACGATCACCCTGCCGCGCACTTTCGATGGCCTCAAGCCGGTGTTGATCCTGCCGCTGTTCGGCGCCGCGATCACCGGCCTCTTGATGTACTACGTCGTCGCCAGCCCGGTCGCTTCCGCACTGGCCAGCCTGTCGGAAATGCTCAAATCCATGCAAGGCAGCAGCGCTGTGCTGCTCGGCGCCCTGCTCGGCGGCATGATGGCTTTCGACATGGGTGGCCCGGTCAACAAGGCGGCTTACACCTTCGGCACGGGTCTGTTGGCCAGCCAGGTGTTCGAGCCGATGGCCGCCGTCATGGCCGGTGGCATGACGCCGCCGCTGGGCATCGCCCTGGCGACCTTCCTGTTCCACAACCGTTTCAGCAATGACGAGCGCGAAGCCGGCAAGGCTGCCGCAGCGCTGGGCATCTCCTTCATCACCGAAGGCGCGATTCCCTTTGCAGCGAAAGACCCGTTCCGCGTCATTCCGGCCCTGGTGCTGGGCTCGGCGGTTGCTGGCGCGATCTCGATGTATGTCGGCGTGCAACTGCATGTGCCGCACGGTGGCATCTTCGTGCTGCCGATGCCCAATGTGGTCTCGCACGTTGCGGCCTACGCCTTTGCAATCGCCATCGGCACCCTGCTGACGGCCCTGGCGCTGTTCGTGCTCAAGAAGCCGATCAAGGCCTGAGCGCCGGCAAAAGATTTACTTCCTCCCTGATAGGCGGCCTGCGGGCCGCCTTTTTTTGTCCGCTTGATCCACTACACAGCCGTCGCCGCACTTTTACGCCATGCTGTGGCCCTGCTACCACTGAACCGCAGGAATCCACCATGCCCATGCGCTTGCTCATTGCCTTGCTGTTCGCCTGCCTCAGCACCCTGGCCTGCGCCAGGAGCGTGCTCATCGACGTGCGTACGCCCGAGGAATATGCGGCCGGCCATATCGAAGGCGCGCTGAATATCGACCACGCGCAGATCGCCCAGCGCGTCGGCACCCTGGGGGTACAGAAGGCAGATGAACTGCTGCTCTACTGCCGCTCCGGGCGGCGTTCGGCGATTGCGCAGCAAAGCCTTAAGCAGCTGGGCTACACCAAGGTAATTGACTGAATCGCCCCGGGTTTTCTAGACAGTCCCGAGCCTCATGAAGTACTGCTTTTCGTAGTCTACCGGAGACATGCCAT